>CAWHAZ010000004.1:0-265311 GCA_963827475.1 uncultured Chloroflexia bacterium | reverse complement strand
ATCAGATGACGTTCAGCGTCTCCGGCACGGTGCTCTTGAGCTCTGCGCTGCCCAGCATCACGACCGACCTCACCATCGACGGCGCTGGCGTGGTCACCATCAGCGGCAACGGAGTCACCCGGGTCTTCACCGTCGTGGCGGGCGGGTCGCTCACCCTGTCGGCACTCACGATCACTGGGGGCTCTGTTGGCGTCGACGTCGACGGCGGCGGCATCTTCAACGATGACGGCGCCCTACGTCACCAACTCGACGATCAGCGGCAACACCAGCGCTGGCGGCAGCCGGCGGCGGCATCGCCAACATCGGCGCCCCTTCCGTTATCAACTCGACGATCAGCGGCAACAGGCGCTGGCGGCAGCGTCGGCGGCGGCATCGCCATCGGCGTGGGCGCCACCGCGACGGTCACGAACTCGACGATCAGCGGCAACACGCCGTCGCCCTCGGCGGATTCCAACGCGCCCGACCGTCACGAACTCGACGATCAGCGGCAACGCGCCGCCTTCGGCGGGGGTATCGCCAACTTCGTCGACTCCGCGCTTACCGTCACCAACTCGACGATCAGCGGCAACACGGCCCGGCGGGGAGCCACTGGCGGCGGTATCTACGCAACTGGCACGGAGACCGTGGTGAACGCAATTATCGCCGGCAACATCGCACCGGCCAGCCCGACGTCGACTTCGTTCTCGAGACGATGACCACCAGCATCTCGGCGCCTCTACCGGCATCCTCGTCCCGGCCGGGCTGGCCGACAACGGCGGCCCGACCCAGACCATCGCCCTGGCCCTGGTGGCCGGCAACCCGGCGATCGATACCGGCACCGGCGCGACCTGTGCGGCGGCGCCGGTCAACGCCCTCGACCAGCGCGGCCTGCCCCGTCCAGCCGCTGTGCGACATCGGCGCCTATGAGGCCCAGCCGCCGACCGTGGCGGCCCATGCCAACGTCATCGGTGCCGGCCACCTCGGCCGCCGGCGCGGTGGTGACCTACACCCCGCCCGCCGGTACCGACGAGCAGGGTGGCGCGGCCACGGTGGCCTGCCTGCCGGCCTCGGGCTCGACCTTCCCGGTCGGCACCACGACGGTGACCTGCACCGCCACCGATGCGGTCGGCCATACCGCGACCGGCACGTTCTCGGTCATCGTCGGCGCCTTCGCACCCCGACCCCGGCGCCCTCGCTGCCCGACGCGGCGACGGCCCAGCCAGGACCGGAGAGCTCCTGGATCGCGATCGGCTTCGCCGTCCTGCTCATCGGCTCGCTCGGCGCCCTGGCTGTGGCGAACCTGGGAGTCGTTCGCCGCCGGTAACCCGCCGTGCGCTTCCGACGGAGGGGCTTCCGTCGCGACTCCGTGGGCCGTACACTGCCCCGGCCCCCAGCCCGAGGCGCCCATCGGACCGCCCGCCCTCGAGGAACTGTCATGCGTCGTCGGCTCGCGCTGGTGGCAAGCGCCGCCCTGTTCTCCCTCGTCGTCCTTTCGCCCGGCCTGGTGTTTGCGGCGTTCTGCACGCCCGATGGCCCCGCGTCCCCAGGCACGCCCCTGCCGGGCAGCTGCTTCGAGGGCTATGACGGCAACCAGGTCGACTCGGATGGCAGCGGAGCGGGCAACGACCGGCTCGACTGGCAGTCCATCATCGGGATCACCAACAGCCTCTCGGACAACCCGAGCGGAAATAGCGACTCGCAGTTCGGCCCCGGCAGCAGCGAGGAGAATCCCGACGGGTGGACGTTCGACTTCGGATCGTTGGGATCGGACAAGTACGACATCCTCAGCGGCTACGTGGCCCAGGAGCCCGGCACGGGTGATGTGCTCCTCGCCCTTGGTTTCATCCGGGCGTCGAACAACGGAACGACGCACCTCGCGTTCGAGCTCAACCAGCGCGAGCCGGGCTACCGGACCGCGGTCGAGACCCATTCGGGCAGGCTGATCGAGGTCCCGACCCGGACGGCCGGTGACCTGCTGATCACCTACAGCGTCGACCCGCCGGTCCTCGGAGTATGCCGATGGAGTGGCGACGAGCACGCAGGCGCGTGGCTCGACTTCGCCGGGACCAGGGCCTCCGGCTCGAACTGCCCGTCCCCGCCGTCAAACCTGGTGCAGGGCGCGATGAACGCCGCCCCCATCCCCGCCGCGCAGAACTTCCTCGAGGGCCATGCAGCTTGATTCGAAGACCTTTGCCGAAGCGTCGATCAACCTCACCGACGCCATGGAGCTCTTCGGCGACGGGCGATTCGTGCTTTACGTTCAGCTATGTGTGGCTCCACAGCCGGAGTTCCGTCTCGATCACGTCGAACCAGCAGGACGTCATCCTTCCGGACGACGCCACCCCGATCTCGGATTGCCCGCCGCCCCCGTCGATCGCGGAGTCAGTCGCGGAGTCCATCGGGGAGTCCATCGGGAGTCCGTCGAGCAGTCCGTCGAGCAGTCCGTCGCCGGCGGTACCGGGACGCCGCAGGCAAGCCTCCCGAACGCCGCGACGGCGCCGTCCACCACCGGCGGCATGTGGGTCACGCTTGGCTTCGCCGCGCTGCTGATCGCGTCGCTCGGGGCCCTCGCCGTGGCGAACCTGGGAGTGGTCCGCCGCCGGTCCGTGAGGCACGCGCGGAGCGGGTCTCGGAATCGGCTAGGCTTCCGCGCTTGTGAGTGACCGTTCGACCGTCCGACGGCCCCGGCTACCGGGGCGCGCTGCCGCCGCGCAACGACTGGCTGGCCCGCGGCTGGGTCCTGATCGTGATCGCGATCTTCCTCAGCCTGTTCGTGCTCGACATCCTCAACGTCCCAACCCGCTTCCTGCCGGAGCCGACCCCGGTTCCGACACCGGTCGTCAGCCCCGCCTCGAGTGGGAGCGCGGAGCCGAGCGGCAGCGGAGAGCCGAGCGCCGAGCCGAGCGAAAGCGTCAGCCCGGAGGCCAGCCCCAGCCCCTAGGTCAGTCGGCGACGACCGTCCCGTACAGCTGCTGATCCTCGAGCCAGACGACGCCGTCCTCCTCCTGGGAGCCGGTCACGTCCGCGTTCTCGGGGTCGAAGGTTTCGGCGGCGGCGTCCTCGGGGTAGTTCTCGACCCGCAGGTACGCGTCGGCGCACGCGCGCGGAGACGAGTCCGAGATCGACTCGCAGAGCCAGATCGCTCCATCGGTGTCCTGGAGCAGGATGCCGTTCACCAGCTGCGGCTCCCCGCCGGCGGTTTCGAGAGCTTCGGCGATGCTCAGCCCGGGCCCGTCAACGGCCGCGCCCTCGTCGGGGAGGGTGATGGTCCCGGTGGCGGCCGCGGCCTCGCTCGCGCTCGGCGCCGCGCTGGGCGCTCCTTCCGACGGGCTCGGGGATTCCGAGGCTGATGGCTGGCACGCGGCCAGCGCCAGGACAGCGATAAGTACCAAACGACTCTTCATGTGGTTCCTCTCGTGGTGCGGGCGGCGGCCGTCGTTCTTTCGCGAATCGGCCTTGGGACACGCCCGGGCCGCGCATTATGGCCGCAATCGTCGACCGTGTCCTGCGGGCAATGGGACCGAGCTGGACCGGCCAGGCCCCGCGCCGACTCCCCGGCGGGCCGGTGGTATCCTCCCGCTCTGATGTTCAGCCGCGTCAAGATCGCCATTCGATTCTTCTTCGTCGGCCTGGTCGTGGGCGTCCTGCTCGCCCCGCGCAGCGGCCGCGCCACGCGTCGCCTGCTCCGGGTCCGCGCCGATCGCCTGTTCAACGAGCTGCTCGACGCCGCCACGCTGGGCGCGTACGAGACCGAGCCGGTGCCGGTTGACGAGGACGAGGGCGACTCGTCGGAGCCACAGACCACCACCCGCAAGCGCGCCACGGCCTCCGCCCAGTCCTGACCTTCCACGCGGCCGCGGGGGCGACCGGGTGGGATCTGCTCATGGGTCAGGATCGCTCGAGCGTCACCGCCACTTCGTCGGGCAGGCTGGCCAGGAGCTCGTCGATAACCCCGCCGAATGGCTCCAGGGCGAACCACAGGGCGCCGAGAGCGCTCATGCCCCAGCCGAGCGTCGGCCGCCCGTCGGGCGTATCAGCGGAAGCGATCCAGCGGCCGTTGAACTCGCGCAGGCGGACCTCGACGTCGAACAGAGAGCAGGTGAGGTGGATCTCGTGCAACGGGGAACCCTCCCGGGGCGACGGCGGGAGCGTACCTCGGGCGTCCGCAGAGGGGAAGGTCGGAAGCGAAAGAAGCGGTGCCCTACGACACCGATGCCTGTGCCTTCAGACCCCTAGGCCGAGGAGCGCTTGCACCGCCGGTCCCCCACCCGGCCCGGCGTTGATCTCCAGCCGTCGCTCCGGTCCCTCGACCGAGACCGTGAAGGTGTAGAACGCGCAGCACTCCGACTCGCTGACCACGAGATCCATCACGTCGGCCATCGGCTCATCGGCGGCGAGGACGAGCCGAACACCGTCGGAGACCGATTCGACCGCCCGGGCCCGATCGCGCAGGGCCAGCCACGCGCCCAGCCGGGCGCGAAGCTGCGGGGCATCGAGGGTGCAGGCGGCGCCGATCAGCTGATCGCGGAAGATCGGCAGCTCTGTCTCCGTCGTGCTCATCACGTGCACGATAGCGCGGAGGCACAGAATGCGGTCATGTCGTGGTTTCGGAGGCGGCCCAGTCCGCGACGCTACGCCACACCGGACGAGGCCCGGGAGTGGATGGTCCAGGCCCAGCTCGAGAACCGCGGGATTCGCGATCCGGAGGTGCTGGCCGCCATGCGCCGCGTGCCGCGCCACCTGTTCGTGGACTCGGCCATGGCCTACGACGACCGGGCGCTCCCGATTGCCGGCGGCCAGACGATCTCGCAGCCGTTCGTCGTGGCGTTGATGACCCAGCTGGCCCGCCCGTCCCGTGGCTGGGCCAAGGCGCGAGTGCTGGAGGTGGGGACGGGGAGCGGCTACCAGGCGGCCGTCCTGGCCGAGCTCGGGGCGTCCGTGGTCTCCGTCGAGCGGGACCCGCAGCTCAGCGCCCAGGCGGCCCGCAACCTCGAGGCGGCTGGCTACGAGGGCGTGCTGACCGAGGTCGGGGACGGCACCCAGGGCTGGCCGGCCGGCGCCCCCTACGACGCGATCCTGGTCACCGCCGCCGGGCCATCGGTCCCCGACCCGCTCCGCGAGCAGCTCTCAGCTGACGGCGGGCGGCTGGTGATCCCCATCGGCGACCGGGAAGGGCAGTGGCTGACCCTCGTCGAGCGCCATGACGACGACTGGACCCAGCGCCCCCTGGAGCCGGTCGTGTTCGTCCCGCTGATCGGCGCCCACGGCTACGAGGAGCGCCGCCTCCAGTGACGGCGCTGACCCGACGCGTCGATCCGCCGCGCAAGTCACGCTCTTCAGGAGCCGTGGTTGCGGTGGTTGCGTTACTTTCGCGGAACCCGTGTAGACTGCGCGACCCGTCCTGGCTTCCTGCGGCCCACTTTCGTGCCCGAGCCTTGGTCGGCCCATGGGAGATCCACGGTTGGCTCCACACCGCTTAGTCCTGCCCAGCACACGGAGTTTCCGTTGGCTGCTGATCGCGCTCGCCGACCTTCACCCTGCTCGTCGCGTGCGGCACGAGCCCAGCAGCGGAGCCAAGCGCCGCGAGCAGCACTCTGCCCCGCTCCGTCGTCGGCAGCACCCAGCGAAGCAGCGCTGCCGTCGATGCCTCCGTTCGACCACGGCGAGATTCCCGCGGAGATCGTGGGCCGCTACACCTTCGAAGTGTTTGATAAGGATTCGGTGATCGACCTCAAATCCGACGGTACGTACGAGTTGGGCGCTGGCCCCATCGCCTTCGGAGTCTTCACCGTCCAGATCACCGGGGAGTACGGAGTCTTCGGCGACGAGATGCGGTTCGGAAATCGAGGTCGCCCTCGCCGGCTCCGGCAGCCGTGCCTGCACTACAGGCGACGGGGTCTATACCTGGTCGTATGAAGGAGAGACCCTCACGTTCATCGTCGTGGATGACCCGTGCCCCACGGACATCAATCGCACTGCAGAGTGGCAGTCGGGGTGGACCCGAGTCGACTAAATCTGGCGGCGGCGGGTCTTCGCCTCCGCCTCCTCGCGGGCGGCCACCCGGGCCGAGGCCTTGGCCTCGACCGCGGCGTCGATATCGGTCATTCCGTGACGGACCATGCGCTGAACGAGATCCTTGGGCAGGGGATGGTCGGGCGTGAACTGGATCGTGCCCTTGTGGAGCTTGTAGCCGCCCAGCTCTGAGGCGTAGTCCTCCACCTTGGCGCCGGGGAAGAACGAGCAGTGGGCCTTGAACGCGGCGTACCAGACCAGGCCCTTGCCCTTGTACTTCACGCCGGGGATGGCGTAGCTGATCGCCTCCTCGGCGTTCGGGACCACGGCCAGAATCGTCTCGCGAAGGTCCTGGAGGGCGGCGGCCTGGTCGGCGGGTCGGGCGGCCAGGTAGGCGTCGACCTTGGCCGCCCCGCCGGGCTTAGGCGCCATCCGCGCGGCTCCGCTCGCCATCGGCTTCCTTCCAACCCGGGCTCTGCTGGACGGTCCAGGCGTTGCCGTCGGGGTCGTCGAAGAAGATGAACGAGTTCCAGTCGCCGCCGTGACCGTCCACCCAGCCGGTGCCGTCGTGATGGCGGACCGGGGTGACGTCCACGCCGCGCGAGAGGAGGTCCTCGCGGGCGGCGTCCACGTCCTTGACGACGAGCTGGAGACCCTTGATCGAGCCCGGCGCCATGTCCGCCAGGCCGACACCGATGGTCACCGAGCACGCCGACCCCGGCGGGGTCATCTGGACGACCCGGATCTCGCCGTTCACCTGGTCGACGTCCAGGTTGAACCCCACCTGGTCGACGTAGAACGCCTTCGCCCGGTCGACGTCGCTGACCGGCAGGACGACGACCTCCAGCTTGTACTCGATCGGGCTGGTCACCGGACCGCTCACGAGGCGACCGGGGCGAGCTTGGCGATGAGCTCGTCGAGGAGCTCGTAGCCCTCCACGATGCCCGTTTCCATCCCGCTCTGGACCATGCCGTCGCGGTCCTCGAGGGACATGAACACGACGTGGGTCCGGGCGGTGGTCTTGCCGTCCTTTTCCTCGAGCCGCAGGTCGGAGAACGAGACGTGGCCCGGGACGCCCTCGAACTCGAAGGTCTGGACCATCTGGTCGGGCGTCTGTGGGCCATGGAACACGCCGTGGAAGGCCCAGTTGTTGCCGTCGGGATCGGTCTGGACGTAGCGCCAGGCGCCGCCGTCACGGACCTCCCACTTCTGGAGGTCCATCTGGTAGCCGCGCGGGCCGAGCCACTGGGGAACCAGCTCCGGATCGGTGTAGGCGCGGTGGATGAGGTCCCGCGGGGCGTCGAATTCGCGGGTGATGTCCACGTAGGGCAGGCCCTCGGGGACGTCGATGGTGGTGGTGGCCATGGTCAGCTCCTCTTCTTGCTCTTGCCGCGCTTGCGGCCGGGTTTGCGGGACTCGTCCTCGTCCTTCTCGTCCTTCTCCTCTTTCTCGTCCTCGTCCTGCACGGACTCCGCCAGGAGCCGGGCGACCAGCTCGTCGAGCCGCTCGTAGCTCTCGGTCCAGTACTCCCGGTAGTCGGCGAGCCAGACCGTCGCCTCCCGAAGCGGCTCCGCCTCGAGACGGCTCAGCCGGGCAGTGGCCTGCCGATGCCGGGAGATGAGCCCCGCCCCTTCGAGCACCTTCAGATGACGGGAGACGGCCGGCTGCGACATGCGGAACGGCGCCGCGAGCTCCGCCACGTTGGCATCACCCTCCGTCAGTCGGGCCAGGATCGCCCGCCGGGTGGGGTCCGCCAGCGCGTTGAAGACGGAGTCGAGCTGCTGTTCGCCGGTCATCGGTCTCTATAACCATCCCGTTCTATAAGGTGTGCGTTATAGATACACCCTCACCGGTGGGCGTGTCAAGCCCCGGCTGCGGTTTCTTGGGATAGTTGCCTGCGTGTCGAAGCCCAACTACTTCGGTGAGCGGATCGCGAAGACCTATGAGGCCAGGTCGCCGCACCTGTTCGACCCGTCCGTGATCGGTCCAACGATCGAATTCTTGGCTGGCCTGGCGGGAGCTGGCATGGCTCTGGAATTCGGGATTGGGACCGGTCGTCTTGCGTTGCCGCTCAGCGCCCGGGGCATCCCGGTGCGCGGGATCGAACTGTCGCCCGCGATGGTGGCCGAGATGCGAACCAAGCCGGGTGCGGATGACATCGACGTGACGATTGGCGACTTCGCCACGACCATGGTGGATGGGGCGTTCAGCCTCGTGTACCTCGTCCGGAACACGATCATGAACCTGACCACGCAGGACGAGCAGGTCGCGTGTTTTCAGAATGCCGCCGCCCATCTCGAGCCGGGCGGACATTTCGTGATCGAGGTGCTGGTGCCCGGCCTGCGGCGACTCCCTCCAGGCGAGACCTTCCAGCCCTTTGCCGTCAGTCCCACCCACCTGGGCTTTGACGAGTACACCGATCTCGCCACGCAGAGCCTCGTTTCGCACCACTACTGGGTGGACGAGGCCGGCGCCTCAGAGACCTCCGCCATACCGTTCCGCTACGTGTGGCCCGCCGAGCTGGACCTCATGGCCCGCCTGGCCGGGATGAGCCTCAGCGAGCGATGGAGCGACTGGGAACGGCAGCCCTTCACGGGCGAGAGCCGGAGCCACGTCTCCGTGTGGGAGAAGCCCGCTTAAGGTTCGACTGCTTGGTCGCTTGGCTCGGGCGGCTCCCAGTGGACGTCGATGACGCAGAAGCGGTTGCCCTCGGGGTCGGCCAGGATGACGAAGTCGGCGTCAGGAGGTTTCCGATCCCACTGGACCTCCGTCGCGCCCAGGCCGATGAGGCGCTGGACCTCCGCCGCCTGGTCCTCTGCGTACAGGTCGAGGTGGATCTTCGGCGGCACCTGGACCGGAGTGGGCCAGCGATCGAGGGAGACGTTCGGCCCGTTGCCATCCCGCGGCCGGAGCAGGGCGAAGGTGTCGTCATCGCCCTCGCGCGGCACGTAGTCGAGGGCCGCGGTCCAGAACGCCTTCTCGCGCTCGAGGTCGTCCACCCGGATCACGATCGACCCGACGCGAATGCCCGGCCTGGCGTCAGTCATGGATTCACACCTCCGACGGCGAGCACGGGCTCGGCCGCGGTCGCGAGCTCATCGAGATAGATGGATTCGATTCGCCGAACCGCCTGATCGAGGTCGAACCGATCCTCGACCCGGCGTCGTCCCGCCGCAGACAGGTCGCGGCGCAGTACGACGTCTCGTGATAAGCGGATGACGGCGGCGGCCAGGGAGTCGTGGTCCGCCGGCGGGACGAGGAGGCCGTCCACGCCATCGCGGATCGTCTCCGGGATGCCGCCCACGCGAGAGGCCACCACCGGCACGCGGGCGGCCATGGCCTCCAGCAGCGCGATCCCCTGCGCCTCGCGGAGCGAGGGCAGGACGGCCAGGTCGAGGGATTGGGTCATCGCCACCACATCGGTCTGTCCACCGGCAAAGACCACGCGCCTGCGGGCGGCGGGCGGAAGGGCGAGGGCCTGCGCGCGAAGCGCATCGGTCAGGGAGCCGTCGCCGATGACAGCAAGCCAGGCATTGGGCACGGCCCGGGCGATCTCCGGCCAGGCGGCGAGGAGATACCGATGTCCCTTCTCCGGCTCCAGCCGGGCGACGACACCGATGACGAAGGCATCGGCCGGGATGCCGAGCGTGGCGCGAATGGCGGTTCGCTGCCCGGGAGACCGATGGGCGCCGAATCGATCGAGGTCCACGCCGTTGGGAATGACCGTGATCTCGGCCGCTCCGCGGCCCTCGCGGCGCAGCTTGGCGGCGATGGCCTCCGACGGGGCGATCAGGTGGTCGATGAGCGGGGTCGCGGCCGCCAGGGCGGCGATGTCGTCCGGGGAGCGGACGCGGCTCGAGTGGACCGTGGCGATCATCGCTGGGGTGCCCGCCAGGCGGGCGGCCCGGGCACCGAGGAGCTCGGCGCGGAACATGTGGGCGTGGAGGAGATCCACCTCGCGCTCGCGCAGGTGCGCGGCGAGGGCTCGGACCGCGAGGCGGTCATCCGGCTCGTCGAGGACGGTGACCGGCAGGTCGAGACCGCGCATGCGGTCGACGGCGGGTCCATCGGTCAGGGAGATGGCTTCGACGGCGAACCGGGATCGGTCCAGGCGGAGCATCAGGTCCGTGACGCTGCCCTGCGCCCCGCCCACCTTTCCGGTGGCCAGCAGCTGGACGACCCTGTGCCGCGATTCGAGCCTCACCCGCCGGATGCTAGGAGAAATCGGGTTACGGCTCAGGACAGGCCCTCGGTCTCGAGCCGCAAGGCTTCGTCGTCGGCGGGCTCGAGCGACCGGTACCCCGTGTGCCAATAGACGCTCCCGGCCCGGATCTCCGCAGCCCATCGATCGATGAGCTCGGCAAGGGTCTCCGTCACGGGGCCGGTCTCCGATTTCCCTGGGTGCGATATGAAGCGCCAGACCGCGGCCCGCTCGTTCGGAGACTCTGCCGGGCACGGGACCGCGAAAATGCTTCCCGGGCCGTACCCGATCGGGAACCAGTCAGAGCTCCAGTACTCCTCCGCTTCTTCCCCGAGCTCGGCAGCACTTCGGCGCATGTCGAGGCACTGGGCCACCGCCTGATCCAGGGTCAGGAGGCGGACGCCCGGGAACACCTCCAGCGGCGAAGCGCCCGGGTCGGCCCGTTGCAACCCATCATCGTCCGGCCCGTCCTGCAGACCGAACCAATCGATGAGCTCCGACGGCGCCGCGAGCTGAAGCGGGGCCAGCGCCGCGACGACTGCGCCCGCCGGCCGGCCCTGGCCGCAGGAACCGGCCGATGGGCGACCCGAGGCGCGCCAGCTCGTCGATCAGCGCACGGAACCGATCGGGGACTTCAGTCATGTCGTCGGCGGCCTCAGGGCCACGGCCGGTATGTCGCAGCCAAACCGAGTCGATCGAAGACTTCGTCCACGGTCGTGATCGCCTGGGACTCGGCATCCCAGTGATAGGCGCCGGCGCGGAAGAGCTCCACGATCCGGTCGACGAATTCGGTGAGTGTCGGGGCGAGCTGGGCCGCCTGGAAGTTCTCGTTTGGGTGCCAGTTCTGGCGCCAGACTGGTGACCCCTCGAGTGTCTCGCCGTTGATGGCGCATTGCACCGCGCCCTCCCCTCCGTCCAGGATGGGGAACCAGTCCGACCGCCAGAAGCCCGTCATCGTCGAGCCCGGCCCGGCTGCCGCGATGTGCCGTCGAGCTCGGCTGGCGTGACCCCGCCGATGCTCATCGCGTGGTGGTATTCGGCAATCGCCTCGTTCAAACGGAATGGCGATGCCGGCCAGAACCAGGTGACGCGCCACTTGTCACCTGGGTCGTCGCGTACCTCGTGCCACGCGAATAGCTCGATCAGGTCCTCCGGAGGAGAGAGCCCGAGGGCCGTCACCTCGGATTCGATCTGATCCCGCGGCACGCCCGGCGCGAGGCGTTCGCGTAGGGGAGAGCCTATCCGGTCGTGCTCCTCGACCAGCGCCTCGAGGGAAGCGGTGAGAGCTCATGTCGGACGCTCAGTAGACCTGGTCGTGACGGCCCACGTTGTAGAGGACCGCATCGTCACCGTCCCACTGGAAGAGGACGCGGATGTCTCGATCCACGCTGAACGCCCAGTAGCCTCGAGCTTGCCTTCGAGCTTGTGAGTCCGGAGCAGCGGGTCGCGCGGATCCTTGGCGAAGCGTAGCAATGCCCCATGAAGCATGAGGGCCTCTGGATCTTTCAGTTTCTTGGCGCTGCGCTCGAATCGGCGGGTGACAGCCAGCCTCACTTCGGGTCAGCGTGCGCCTTTCGTCCGGGATCCAGGTAGCGGATGAGCTCCTCGACGTCGTCGAATGCCTTGCCTCCCCCTGCCGCCAGCTCCGCCTCGGACTCACGGACCTCCATGAGGAAAATCTCTCGCCGTAGGCTCGCGAGCTCCGCCTGGTCCCGCTCGTACTGCTCCGGGCTGACGATGTAGGCCGCCTTCTTCGATCGCTGGAGCACGACCGTGGGCTCATCGGTCTCGTACACGTCGTCAATGACGTCCGAGATGCGCTTCCGGAGCTCAGTGATGGGGACCGTCTTCATGACGGCCTACTGTACAGTAGACCGTACGCCTGTCAACCTACTCGATGCGCTCCGCGTACGGCGCGCGCCAGTCCGGCGCCTCGAATGGCTCGGCAAAGTAGGTGGTCTCGCGCCAGATCTTGCCGCCACGCAGCGTCATGAGCGTGACGTAATGCCAGACACTGCCGTCGGGGTACTTGATCACGCCGGTGGCCTGGAAGTCGTCGCCCGAGCCCGACAGGTGGATCATGTTCCAGCCCGGCTGGACCCCGGAGATGAACTTGTCGTCCGAGCCGATGATCCGATCGACGGACGGCCTGATGTCGCCCTCGACCCGGTTGGGGTAGTTCTCGATGATCGCCCGTCGATTGGCCCTGCCGCGGAAGCGCTCGCCGGACTGCGGGTAGTCGAGCACGTAGTCGTCGTGGACCAGGGCGTCCTGGGTGTCCAGGTCGTCTTCGGCGAATGCCTTTGCATAGGCTTCGACCACGCCCCGATTGCTCATCGTGGTGGAGTCTAGGTTCTCCCGGCCCAGCGGAGCACGCGCAGGGCGTGCAGCGTGATCCATCGGCTCGGCTCGTCCACGCGCTCGCCGAGGTCGACGGGCATCTCGTCGTGGAGGGCCAGCTCCGGGCTCCAGCGGCCGTCGGCGCTGCGCTTGGACTCGACCAGCTGGATCGGCTCGGCGATGCGCTCGTCCGGTGTGGCGCCGGCATTTCGGAGATGGTCGAGCGCGCGCAGGACGTTGTAATGCCACCCGTAGGGGAACGGGAGGTAGAGCCACTTGCGGTCGCCGACCTCGCCGGTGGTCAGGCGACGGAGAAGCCCCCGCTCGAGCAGGTACTCCTGCCCGCGGACGCGTGCCGCCGCGACGTCGCTGTCCCCACCGACCGCCCGCTCGTACTCGAGGAGGCCCTCCAGCACGTTGATCGAGGTGTCGAACGAACCGCGCACCGAGCCGTTTTCCTGCTCGCAGTTCCAGCCGCCATCCTCCATCTGCTCGGTCAGCAGCCGGTCGACGATGACGCGCACGTCCTGGCCGAAGTAGGCGCCCACGGCGACGGCCTGCCCGTTGATGCACGGCTCGACCTCGCCGTCGAAGTAGGGCAGGTCGTCGTACTCCCACCGAACGTTGGCGCGGACAAGGCCGATGGCGCGCCGCACGGCCTCCTGCGTCGGGTCCACGCCGAAGTGGCGCAGCAGCTGGAGGGTCGCCGTGGTGGCGGTCCAGTCGGGCTTGTAGGCGCCGCCGCCCCACGCTCCGTCCGGTGGCTGCAGCGCCAGCAGCTGGGCGCCCCAGCCCTCGGTGGCGACCTTCGCCCGCTCGGCGGCGACGTCCTCGGCGGGCGCATCGGTCAGGTCGCGCATGACCTGCCAGCGGATGGCAGGATCGGAGTCCAGCAGCCACTCGATGACGGTTGGCTGGGTACCGATCACGACTCGACCAGCTCCTTCAAGGCGGCGATGGCGTTGATCGTGATCGAAGCCGTGGATCGAAAATCGGTCATGGTCTGGCTACTGTAGTCGGGACCATCGGTCTGTTCCGCGGCGGGGTGACCGGAGTATCTTGCGGGCCATGAGGTTCCTGCTGGCCGTCGCGCTCGTCGTGATCGTGCTCGTCGGCGCCTGGAAGCTGGCCGGATTGGAGCTGCCGATCCTCGACTACCCCCTCGGCGGGCCGATGCAGCAGCCGATCATCGAGATCAACGAGCAACCTGACCTCAATCTGCCGTGACGCGCTGGGACGCGCTGCGGCATGGCCTGACCCTGGCCGGCCTGATCTACATCGCCGCGGTGTGGCTGCGGATCGTGCCGTATGCCGAGCCCGTCCCCGAGTACGGACCGATGTTCGATGCCTACGGCATGTGGAACGCGTGGGACGGCGGCCTGTACGACATCCCGTGGCTGGACTACGAGGCCTACGTCTACTCCCCCGCCTTCGCCCAGCTCCTCTACCCGTTCACCCTGCTCCCCTGGCCGGTCGTTCGCGGCCCTGTGGACCGGGCTCGCGATCGGGATCCTGTTCTGGATGCGGGTGCCGTGGATGCTCGCCTTTCCGGGGGTCGTCGACGACATCCTGCGCGGCAACATCCACGTCTTCCTGGCCGGGGCGGTCGTCCTCGCCGTGTGGCGCCAACCGTGGGGCGCGGGGGCGTGGGCGTTCCCGTTCCTCACCAAGGTCACGCCGGGGATCGGGATCCTGTGGCACCCCCTGCGCGGGGAGTGGCGCGCGCTGTGGGTCGGGCTGGGCCTGACGGCGGCGATCGTGGGCGTATCGGTCCTGTTCTCGGCCGAGCTGTGGGCGGAGTGGATCTCGCTGCTGGTGGCCAACGTCGGGTCGGACCCGCGGATCCAGGTCATCCCGCTGCCGTTCCTCGTCCGGCTGCCGATCGCGGTGGTCGTGATCGTGGTCGCCGCGCGGTGGAACCGGTCGTGGCTGCTGCCGATCGGGGTCATGCTCGCCCTGCCCAACGTGTGGACCTCGTCCCTCGCCCTGCTGGCGGGGAGTGCCGCGTTCTGTACGTGGCTGACCGGCGAACGGCCGATGAGGGCCGCGGCCGCTGGAGCCTCGCTCCGCTCTAGCCGGCGCGGGCGGTGGTCTGGGCCAGCAGGTCGTCGACCTCGGCCATCAGGACCGTGGCGCCAGGCCCGCGAACAGCTCTCGAGCCGCGCGGAGCGGCGTCCGCCGCCTCGCTGGCCGACCGAGCGCGATCAGGCACCGCCCCGCGCCGATGAGCGCGTGGCCCTGTTCCATGACTGACCCGTAAGCCGCCCACCGCGCAGCGGCGTCCAGGAAGCCCGTCCGCCGCCTCCTCGAGCCGGCCCTCGGCCTCGGCGATGACCGCCCGCCCGCTGACCACGATGCTCTCCGATCGCCCGGGCATGGCCGGGTTGCTGTCCACCAGCCGATGGGCGAGGCCCAGGTCACCGGCCCGGCACGCCACGCGAACGAGCTCGGCCGCAAGCGAGCCGACCAGTGGCGTCGTCTCGGCCGTGATCCGCTCGATCTCCTCCAGCGCGTCGGATCGCCTCGCGCGGCCTGGCCGGCGGCGACGTCGAGCAGCGCCTGGGCCTCGAGTGCCGGGATCAGCAGCTGGGGATCGCCGGCCTCTCGGGCGGCCGGCAGGGCGGTGGCCGCGGCGTCTGCGGCCTCCGCGGCTGGCCGCGGTAGAAGTGGACCTTGACCCGCATCGGGACGGCTGAACCCGGCAATCTGCGTCCACGTCCGCTGTCCGCGGCCTCCGTCTCGACCTCTTCGGCGACCGCCAGGAGTTCGTCCCAGCGCCCGAGGTCGTACAGGCAGAACGTGCTTCTCCGAGCGACTCCAGAGCCGCGGCCCCTCCATCCCGCGGCGGGCCGACGAACGCCATGCCCTCCCCGCACGTTTCCAGGCCGGCCACCGGTCCCTCCGCACGCCCAGCGGAGGCCCGCGTAGTTGTTGTAGGCGATCGCCGTCTCTGCTGGCGTCGCCCACCTGGAGGCCCAGCTCCACCGCGCGCCCGAGGTCTGCCTTTGCGCCCTCCGCGTCGCGCGCGTCCCATCGCGCCCAGCCGCGGTACTGCATGGGTCGCACCTTCAGCTCGGGGCGGCCGAGCTGCTCGGCGAGGTCGATCGCCTTCTGGGCATAGCTCCACGACTCAGGGTACAGGGATCGGAGCATGGCATCCCCGCCGAGGGCGGCGTACACCCGCACCAGCTCGATCCCGGGCGGCTGGCGCTCGAGCGTCTCCCGTGCCTCGGCCAGCAGAGCGCGGCTGAGGTCCATCTCGTTCCGGTGTCGGAGCACCATGGCCCGGATGGTCTTGGCGAACGCCGCGCGGGTGACCTCGCCGTGGGTGGCGAACATCGCCTCGGCGCCCTCGAGCAGCGCGATGCTCCTCCGCGGAGTCGCGCCCGGCGCTGAACAGGCTGGCGCCGAGGCTGAGCCGGATCTCCGCCTCCTCCAGGCTGCCGGCGGGCACCAGCTCCAGTGCCTGCCGGTACAGCTGCTCGGCGCGCGCCTTGTCGAGCTGGTTGGCCCGCTCGCCGGCGAGGAAGAGGTAGCGGCTGGCCGACGCCCGCAGCTCGGCATCCTCCTCGCCACTCCCCGTCGCTCCCAGCTCGATGGCCTGGAGGTAGTGATGGGCCAGGATGTCGGCGTGGTCGCCCGACCCGCTCCCCGGCGGCGCGCTCGATCCAGCCGGCCGCCTTGCGGTGGCGCTCCGCCCGCTGGGCGCGCGGGATCTGGGCGTAGGCCACGTCGCGGACGAGGATGTGCCAGAACGTGAACTCGTCCTCGCCCTGCATCGACGAGCGGCGGACGGGGCGGACCAGCTCCTTGCGCAGCAGGTCGTGGAGCCCGGCCACGACGTCGGTCCGGATCCGCCCCGCCCATCGTGGCCAGCGCGCCGGGCCAGAACACCCGGCCGATGACCGCCGCGTCGTGGAGGAGCGTCTTGCGCTCCGGCGACAGCGTGTCCATCCGGGCTGCGATCAGCGCCTGGACGGTGTCCGGCACCGGGATGTCGCCGTCGGCCACGATCTGCCACGCGCGGCCCTGCCGGCTGGAGGATGCCGCGGTCGGTGAGCATCCGGACGAACTCCTCGGCGTACAGCGGGTTGCCGCCGGCCCGCTCGAGGAGCGCGGCCTGCGTCTCGGCCGGCAGGAGCGTCTCCTCGAGCATGGCCGACACCAGGGCGGCGATCTCATCGGCCTGGAGCGGGCTGAGCGCGACCGTCGTCGAGTTCCGCTTCCCGCCGCCCCATCCCGGCCGCCGCTCGTACAGCTCCGGGCGGGCGGTGCACAGGATGAGCAGCGGTACCCCGGTCGCCCACTCGGCGAGGTACTCGACGAACTCGATCATCGCGTCGTCGGCCCAGTGGAGGTCCTCGATGACCAGGATCAGCGGCCGGAAGGCGGCCATCGCCTCCAGGAACGCGCGCCAGGCGGAGAACGTCTCGGCCCGGTCGGCCGAGGCCGCCGCCCCGGGGCGCGACCCGACCAGGGCGGCGAGCTGGCCGCTGATCCAGTCGCGGTCGGCCTCGTCCTCGACGACGAGCGCCACCGCCTCGCGCAGCTTGGTGTCGGCCTCCTCCGGTCCATCGGTCTCGAGGATGCCGGCCTGGGCCTTGATGATCTCGCCCAGCGCCCAGAAGGTGACCCCGTCGCCGTAGGGCAGGCATCGGCCGTGGCGCCAGAAGAACAGCTCCGGCTCGCTGTCGGCCCAGGCGAAGAACTCCCCGATGAGCCGGCTCTTCCCGACGCCCGGCTCGCCGGTGACGGTCACCAGCTGGACCGATTCCTCCCGGATCATCCGCCGATAGGCCTGCCGGAGCAGCTCGAGCTCGCTCGTGCGACCGATGAACGGGTTCGTCGGGCGGTCCACCTCCACGATGAACCGGCTGCGGGCCTGGATCGCCCGCCAGACCGGGATCGGCTCCGCCTTGCCCTTCACCTCGACCGCGTCCATCGGTTCGAAGTCGATCATCTGCTGGGTCGCCCGCCACGTGCCCTCGCCGACCACCACCGCCGCCGACCGGCGCCACCTGCTGGAGCCGTGAGGCGGTGTTCACCACGTCGCCGGCCACCATCCCCTCGCCCTGTTCCGGGCGTGCCCCCAGGCTGACGATCGCCTCGCCGGTGTTCACCGCCACCCGGACGGCGAGGTCTTGGCCGGGGCGTTCGTTGTTGAGCTCGGTCAGCGCCTCGACGATCCGCAGCCCGGCGCGCACCGCCCGCTCCGCGTCGTCCTCGTGGGCGACCGGCGCGCCGAAGACGGCCATGACCGCGTCCCCGATGAACTTCTCGACCGTGCCGCCGTAGCGCTCGATCTCGGCCCGGAGCAGGGCGTGGTACGGGCGCAGGGTGGCGAGGACGTCCTCCGGGTCGGCCTTGTCCGAGGCCGAGGTGAATCCCACCAGGTCCGCGAACAGGACCGAGACGACCTTCCGCTCTTCGCCCCGTGCCGGCGCCGTGGCGGCCAGCGCGGTGCCGCACGACAGGCAGAAGCGGGCGTGCTCGGGATTCTCGGTTCCGCAGTTCGGGCAGCCGATCACGTCCGGGGAGTGTACGCGCGCCTCAGCCGGCTCGACCCGCTCCCGACCGCCGTGCCTCAGCGGCAGGCGGCGGTGCCGGAGTCGGCGAAGCGTCGTGCCGGTGGCGGAGACGAACTCCCAGTCGTAGCCGTCCGGGCGGAGCGTGAGCTGCAGGACGCCGTAGGTCGAGTTGTCGTGGGCGGCGCTGGTGGGCAGGATCTCGGCGAAGCTCGTACAGCGACCGCCCGCCGGTGCCGACCACGAACTCGACCATGCCGTCGGGATCCGGCTGCGCCGTCCGCGTCCATCGGGCTGGAAGCGCTCGTACTGGTGGTCGTGGGCGGTCAGGACCAGGTCCGCGCCGGCGTCGTGGAGCAGCCGCCAGAAGGCATCGGTCGCGGCGCTCGACCCGTGCTCCACGCCCGAGCTCCAGCGCGGGTGGTGCCAGAACGCGAGCGTGCAGGCTCGGCTCGGTTGGTCTCCAGGTCCTCGCTGAGCCAGGCGCCCTGCGGCGATTCGGCGCCGCAGCCGCCGATCTCGTCGCAGTTCGAGTTCAGACCGATGATCCGCCACGCCCCGAGATCGAAGGCGTGCCAGCCCTCGGCCGGCGTCGCCGGCCGCCGCCCCGAAGTAGTCGAAGTACGCGGCCGCGCCGTCGGTCTCGTACTCGTGGTTGCCCGGAACCGGCCGGGTCCGGTCCTTGTGCCGGCCCCACGACGGGTCGTAGCAGCTGGCGAAGTCCGCGGCCGTCCCGCTCGGGTAGGCGAGATCGCCCGGCACGAGGATGGTCCCGTCCAGCTCGTCCAGCAGCGCCGCCGTGGCCTCGTCCCCGTCGGAGTCGCACGCGGCGATGTCGCCGCCGCGGCGATGACCGACCGACACCACTCGGCAGTCCGAGGTCGGAGTTGGCGCGGGATACCGACGACGATGACCGGGGAGGCGCAGAGCCGCCACGAGAACCGCGCCGATTACATAGGCTAGCGCGGACTGGTGGGCCGCGCGGCCGATGGAGCAGAGCGGCCCGACTTGCGGACTGGCCGTACTCTCAGGACCCGTGTCCACAGGACTAGTGCCCATCTCGGTCCTCATGGCGGGACCCCTTCACCAGCGGCTATGCCCGCAAACTGGCCTGGTGGGCGTTCACGGCTCTGGGACTCGCTTGCGTTTCTGGCGGCCTCGGTGAGCCTCTTCGCTGAAGAGTTCACAGTCTCTGGTTGGGCGGACGCGCTCTCGTATGCGGAGGGCTCCGGTCGAATCTGGGGCGGGACCTCACCGTACTCCGCCATGCAGTTGGCGGGCCCGTACTGGCTCGACGCGGCCGCCTGGGGGAGGGGATTCGTCTATCCGCCATCGGGAGCGCTCCTGCTCGTTCCATTCACCTTGGGCGAGGCCTTCTTCTATGCGTGGAATCTGCTGAGTATCGCGGCGCTGGTGGCGGTGGTGCTGCTGATCGTGCGCAGGGAACTCGGGCGCCTTCCGTTCCCTGCGGCGCTCGGGATCGCCGCCGTTGCGCTGGCCCACCCTGCGATGGCGGGATTGAGAACTGGTTACATGTCACCGATGGTCGCTGCCGCCGTTGGCGCCATGTGGCTCTGGCCGCGGTGGTCTGCGATCCCGGCACTCCTGTTCGGCGCGATCAAGGTCTACCCGCTGATGGGCCTGGTCTGGACCGTTCGGACAGAAGGGTGTCGTCGGCATTCCTCTCGTCATCTCGGCGGCAGTTCCTCGGTCGGCGACATTGGTTCATCCACGCCGGGTTACTGGACCGACTGGCTACGTCGCGTTGGGAAACTCCGTGCCCGGTTGCCCGGACTACGCGCTCCCTCATTCGCGTGCGCCGGGAGGCCGGCGTCGGATACCTGGTCGCGGTCTGCCCTGCTCATCGGCGCCTGGGGAGTTCGAAATGATCGTCTGTCCTTTGCCTTTTTGGGGCTGGCGATGACCGTCCGCAACCGGACATCTACTGGGGTCACGTGCTGACTGCCATGATCGCTGCCCTGCCACTTGGTCTCGCTGGCATCCGGCGAGTAACGGGGACGCACAGCGTGTGGCTGGCCGCAGTGGTTCGTCGCCCCGCAGTGGATTCGGGGGAAACCCTCGGAGCCGTCAGGACAAATGACCGGTAGCACGTCCAGGCCAGGATGTCAGAATTCGGGCCGCGACACCTTCGGCGTCCTCGAGGGTCCAGGACCGCCGCCAACCGATCCGGAGTCCTCAGACTGGGCCGCGGAGGCGATGACGAGGATGATGCTCACAAGTGGCGACAACCGCTCTCGCCTCGTCGGGCGTGTCAGCCGCACTTGGTCATGACGCCGTCGAGATCCGCTGCGTGAATCGCGCCCAACGGATCGGCGTACCACCACCGTGCCTGCGCCTGCCTGCACTGAGGGCAGGACGCGGTAGTCTGGCCATTCAATCGGAGTTCGCCGGTAGCCCCAGCGATCGGCACTGAATCCACCGCCGGTCTCCTCCAATGGGTTGAACGTGCGCTCCGTGAGGTCCGGGGGCGGGGCACCATGCGACCATGATCTCCAGCAGCCGGGCGGCTTTCGTGTCCGTGCGACCTTCCAGCGCCGCCTGACGAGCCACCAGTTGCCAGTACAGCGACGACCTGCGCACATCGCCGGTCGCCTGTTGCAAGAGCGACGGCGCATCTTGTTGGCAGGCCATGACCGCGACGAACATTGGACCCAAGGATGGACCAAGGCGCTCCTCGGCCCACCGCGCAGCCAAGTCGTCGCGGCCCGCCATCGCCGCCAGGGTGATCTGCTGGGTAAGCGGGGGTTCGGGCGACGGACGGCCGCCGGACCATCGTTCCAGGGCGAGCTCGACCACCTCAGGCGTAGTCGTTCCGGGTGGTAGTTGGTCCGACCAGCCCGGCGCAGCCACGATTTCGGGCCACGCCTGGACGACCTCGGCGAGCGTCACTACGGCATCGGTATCCCGGCCAGACTCGAGCTGCAATCTCGCGAGGAGGAGCAGGTTCGTCGGATCTGACCGCTGCACCTCGAGTGCACGGTCCAAAGCGGTCTGCGCCGATGCCGCGTCGCCCGCTGCCTCGTGGGCAAGTGCCAGAGTCCGCCATGCGAGATCGTCACTTGGGTTCAGCTCCGTCGCTCGGGTCAGAGGGCCGACCGCCAAGACAGCCTCCCCCTGTAGGAGACGTGCGGCGCCGAGCGCGCGGGCGTAGAGCGCCATGCCCGGATCGAGTTCTCCCGCGATCTTCGCTTGGGCAGCCGCTTCTTCCAGGAACCCTTCGGCGGCGGCTACCCGAATCGCCTGGTGCGAGATACCGGCGACCGAGGTCGCCGACCAGGCAATCGCAACGATGCCGAACGCGGCCAAGGTGACGATCGTGATCGGATTCGTACGCAATCGTCGCTCGGAACCCGGGCCGGAGCTTCCGGCGCCCCGGTCGGGGCCACGTGGGGAATGGCGTATGCGGCCCAGGCGATCGCGACCGCCACGAGGAAGCCGAAGTCCGTCGGATTGGCGCCGAATCCGGCCGCCGCGAACGTGGTCAGCACCCATATGGCGGCCCGCGACCGACCGCGCACGATGGCCGGTACCAGCGTGACCAGCAGGACCGTCACCGCCGCAACCCCAAGCAGGCCGGCCTCGGCGAGCAATTGGAAGACGACGCTGTCGGGATGACGCGGTGCCAAGCTGTTCGTTTGGAAGTAGTCGGTCAGCTGGAGGACCCAGGGGAACGAGCCGGGACCGAAGCCAGCGATGGGCTTCGACAGCCATGCATCGATCAGTGGGAGCCACATCGCCCACCGAAGCCCAACGATGCCGTGGAGAAGGCGCGTTCGAGGAGCAGGCCGAGGATTCCGCTGAGGACCAGGACCGCGATCAGGACAATCAGCCCAACCGCGAGAGCGACTTGCCGCCTGCGCTCGGACGGCCAGTACTTCCTACCGAAGGGAAGGCCCAGCACCACAGATGCCACAGCCATGGCCAGCCAGAGGTTCCGTGAGCCGTCGACGATGACGATGAGCAGGGCCAGGATGCCGACAACGGTCCCCACGGCAGCTCGCAACGGGGAGATGCGACCCAGCCACCAGCTTGGATAGAGCATGACGACGAGTAGGGTCAGATCATGACGGTGGCCCCACGGCACGACCGGAGAATTCCAGGTTCAGCGGGGGGAAGACCGCCCAGTCGTTCAGCGCCCACCACTCGAAAAACGGGGGAGCAACACCGAGCAGCCGTCACGAAGGTCAACACCGCCGATAGGGCCATGAGGCAGAGCGCAAACGCCCGCCGCCCTCGTCCGATCCGAGCAGCGAGCGGGCGACGAAGAAGCCAGCGGCGAAGAGGAGCGCACCGAGCAGCGCGTCGAACGACTGGCGAGGGAACTGGGACAGGACTGCCGCGCCGGCAAAGAGGAGGAGGGCGAGCAGGACGCCCTTGTCGACGCGATCCGCCCGGGTGGCGCATCCACGAGGTAGATCAGAATCAGGGTCCCGGCGATGGCCGCATTCAGGAGTCGGATGATCGGATGCGGGTCTCGCTGCCCGGCTTCGCCGAGCAGCACGAAGTAGGCAAGGGCGAGCAGCCCAGCAGAATCGCGAGGTCTCGCGCGCGGGACTTCGCGGCGGCAGTCAGGAGGCGATGGCCGCATCTAGGCGGCCATGCTCGCCACGACGCGTTCTGCCAGGTCGATCGAGTAGTTCTGGCCCCGGTCATGGGGGTAGACCTGGAACATGTTGGCGATCCAGAGCCCCTCGATGGGGGTCTGGAACGGCGGGATGCGCTTGGGATAGTCGACCGTGACGATGGGCTGGGCGTAGGGCGCGGCGAACTTCCAGACCTGGGTGATCCAGGATCGGTCGAGGTCGGGATTCAGCCGCTGGAGGGCCGGGAGCCACTCGGTCAGGAGCTCCTCCGGATCGGCGCGCAGGACCGGATCGTCCATCGGCCGGTAGCTGCCGAGGTACAGCAGGTGCCGGCCGCCGTACTCGGCCGGGGAGCGCATGTTCGTGTGCTCGACCGCGGCGAGGAAGGGGAAGCCGGGGTCGTTGAGGTTGATCCAGTAGGCATCGGTCAGGGGCCGATCCAGGGCCAGGATCAGGCAGTGGGCGCCGAGCGCCGGCCCGGGATCGTGGCGCTCGCGCCACTCGGTCGGCATCTCCGGGGTCAGCAGGGCGGTCAGCCGCGTCGGGAGCGTGGACAGGACGGCGTCGAAGGCATCGGTGGCGACGGCATGATCGCCGACCGCGCGGTGGGACACGCGTGAGCTGGCCTCCGGTCCGTCGGATCTCGGTCACCTCGCGTCCGAGCAGCACCGTGCCGCCGTGCTCCGACACCCGCGCGGCGAGCGCCTCGTACAGGCGCTGGAACCCGCCGGTCAGGTAGCCGAGGCGGCTCGTGCGGTCGTGCACGCGGGCCCAGAACCAGGGGAGCCCGATCGTGTCCGCCGCGTCCCCGAACTTCGCGCGGAGGAGCGGCTCCCAGACGACGTCCGCCGCGGCGTCGCCCATCTGGCCCCGGATCCACGGGGCCGCCCGCGCCCCTTCCAGCCGTCGCGGACTGCCGAGCGCCTTCAGGTAGGCGAGACCGATTCCCATCCGGAATCGGCTCATCACCGGCAGCGGGCGAAAGCGAATCAACGACAGGGCCGAGTCCAGCTGGTGGAACCGCCCGCCGAAGAGGACCACCGTGCGCGGCCGATGCCAGGTCAGGTCCGCGCCCAGCCCGAGCTCCTCGATGAGGCCGATGGCGTGCGTGATCGGTCTGGAACAGGTGGTGGTAGAACTTCTCGAGCCACGGACCGCTGTCCCCGCCCGGGCGGAAGCCGGCGGCCAGCCCGCCGGGGACGGGCTCGCGCTCGAAGACGGTCACCGATTCGCCGCGCTGGGCGAGCCGCAGGGCCGCGGTCAGGCCCAGCGCGCCCGCCCCGAGCACGGCGATCGAGCGAGGCACGGTCAGCGGTCCCGGCGTGACCCGGACGGAGGCGACCGGAGGATCGTCGCACCGGCCCGTCGAAGACGACGTCGAACGCCGGATCGTCAGGAGGCCGGCGCGGAGCTCCGCGCAGCAGTCGCCGGGCGAGCTCGGCCCGTGGAGGTGGCCGTGCGGCAGGTAGAGGTAGTCGGCCGGCGTTCCGCCGAGCCAGTCGTGGACGCAGCTGACCGATGCCGGGCGGACGCAGGCCTGGAGCGCGCGTGAGCACGCTGACCTGCTCGTCGAACGCGTCTGCGCCCGAGCCACTCCGAGCCCTGGACGGTGGCCACCGACGTCGCCCGGCGAGGTGCGGGAACCACTCGGAGTCGGGGTCGCCGGACCACACGCTGTCGGTGATCAGCGCGAACGGTGGCGTCCGGCTCGAGGTTCGACGCGACCCACTCCATCGCTTCCCGCCGCTCCGGGCTCAGCGCATGGACCGGGGCCCCGGGGTTCAGGACGGTCAGCGGCGACGCCACGCCCTCGATGACGAGGCAGGCGGCCAGAGCCGCGGCCCAACGACGGGGATCCAGCGGGGGATCCGGCGCGGACCGACCTCGCGGCGGACGGCGCCGCGTGCCGCGAGGGCGATGCGAGCCGCGACCGACGAGAAGGCCGAACGGGACCATCGCGTACTGGAAGGACAGGACCAGGGCGCCACGACGAACCACAGGGGAAGCAGCCACCGCCGGCGGACGAGGCACAGGAGCGCCAGCGCGAGGCCCACGATGGCGAGCGGATCCAGGAACGGGAGCGCCGGTGACCCGCCCGGCGAGGACGGCGAGGAGGGCAGCGACGGGGTCGGGGCCGTTGCTCGGGACGTCGGTGAGGGCGGCCAGGCCGTGGCGCGAGATGACGATGAGCAGCCACGGCGCGACGACCAGAGCGCGACGCCAACGGCCGAGGCGCCGCCGCGCGCCTAGGCGACGATGCGGGTGCGCCCCTCGAAGATCCAGATGAGCAGCGCCGCTGACGGCGGCGAAGACGGCCGCGCCGGGGTGGACGAGGGCGGTCAGGCCCGCCGAGCGACGCCACCACGACCGCGCCGCCGGCGGGTGGGCTCGCGGACGAGGAGGACCGTCTGCCACACGGCGAGCACGGCGAGCAGGAGGCCCGGCGACCGGGTCACGCCGCCGCCCTGCGACCATCCACACGTACGAGCCGGGCGCCAGGGCGTAGGCGAGGGCCGCAACCAGCCCGCCGATATCCGAACGCAGCAGCTCGCGGCCGAGCAGGAAGACCGCGGGCACGATCAGGGCGCTGGTCACCAGCGGGAGCCAGCGGAAGACGCCGAACAGGTCCGCCCGACGAGCGCTTCGCAGGCCGCCGCGCCTGTAGAACGCCAGCGGCGGGTAGGTGAACGGCAGGTCCATCCCGTTCCAGGCGACGGTCGCCGGCAGCGCCCAGCCCGCGTCCTCGATGGCGCGGGTCATGGCCACGAACAGGCCACCGTCGTTGACCGGGAAGTCAGCCAGGGCGACCGGGATGGCGCGGACCACGAGGCCCGCGAGGGTGACCAGGCCGAGGAGCAGCCACGTCATCCGGGCCGGCGACGGCCCGGCATCGGTCAGTCCGGCAGACATTCGGGCAGGTACAGGATCTGGGTCTCGTCGCGGTAGACCTCGCACCACTCGGTCCCGTCGGGCAGCGGGCCGTCGAGCAGGCCGCGGGTCAGGACCGCCTCCGGCGGCCAGATCATGGCCTCGACCTCGTACTCGGCGAGGAGCTCCTCCCAGCCCTCATCCGCATCGCGAATGGCGCTGTAGTCCTCGAGGATGGCCTGGTCGTACATGTCGTTCCGCCCGTCGACGAAGACCCGGGCCCCGTGGTCGTACCCGGACCAGATGACGTAGCCGCCCCAGCCGTACTCGGCCAGGACCCGGGCGTCGGGGTTGACCTCGCGGATGATCTCCATCGCCGCCTCGGGGAACTCGGAGGCGACGGTCTCCTCGAGATGCGCGGCCGGCGTCTGGGGCAGGACGAGGACGGCGCTGACGACGACGATGGCGACCGCGGTGATGGCCTCCATCGCGCGGCGGACCGGCTGCTGGTTGGCGGGCACCGGTTTCGGGGTGAGGCGCGCGGGCCAGCGGGCGGCGAGGCCCATGGCCACCACCGGCACCGACCAGACGGCCAGCAGCGGCGCGTTGCGGAGCGAGATGAGGCTCATGGCCACGCCGAGGATGGTCAGCACGCCCATCCAGCCGGGCGCCCCGCCGCTCCAGACCCCGACCGCGAGCAGGGTGAGGATCAGGGTCAGCAGGCCAAGGTGGGCGGCGCCGTGGAAGTCGGGCGACTGCCATTCGTGGATGTTCTCCAGGCCCCAGTCGCCGGCGTCGATGTAGCGGAGGGGGTACAGGACGCCGGCCGGACCGGCCGGGGTGAGCATGACCCCGAGCAGGCAGCCGAGGAACGCCACGCCGATCCAGGTGCGCCCGACGGACCCGGCCATCGGCGTGCGTCCGGCGACGGTGAACAGCGCGTAGAGGGCCACCACCCCCAGGCCGACGACCCACAGGCCGTGGAGGTTGGCCCACAGGATGAACAGCGGGATGAGCCACAGGGCGCGCCTGGGCTTGGTGGCGTCGAGCCCCCACAGGAAGGTCACCAGGACCGCCATGAGCAGCCAGCTGAGGGCCTGCGGCCGGATGGTCACGTACGGGATGAAGACCCAGGCGGCGAGGATGCAGGCCAGCGCCGCCGGCCGGAGCGGGACGCCGCGCTTCATGACCGCGTACAGCAGGACGGCGAGCAGGGCGCCGGGGACGAGGCCGAAGGCGATGAGCGAGAACATCACCCCGGGGCCGCTGATGAGGAAGTACATCAGCACTTCGCTCAGCCACTCGTGGAGGGTCCACGGCATGCCGGCCCAGGTGAACGAGAACGGGTCGGTGGTGGGCACCTGGCCGGTGTCGACGATGAGCTGGCCGGTCCGGACATGGGTGAAGAAGTCCGGATCGGTCAGGCCCTTGGCCAGCACGATGACGACCATGATCCCGGCCAGCCCGGCCGCGAACACGGCCGCGGTGGAGGGGAGCCTCACGAGGGGTGCGGCCTGAGCATCGGCGGCGAGTCTAGTCGGTGCCTGTACGCACCGGGATGACCTGAAGGTACCGATCCCGGCGGGCTGCCGGCGGCATGTTCCGTTCGGTACGACAGCCTCGTGATAGGCCGTCCTTATCACGAAGCCACGTAACGCGCGGCGGATCGGTCCGCCCGCAGGCGGCGTGGCAGCATGGCCGCGGTGACCGCCTCCACCGGGCGTCCCCTGAGCGAAACCCTGCGCCGGGCCTGGCTGTCGGACGGCAGCCTGATCATCCTGTCCGCGGTCGCGTTCCTGCTGGCGGACGCGGCGATCGTCTTCATCGCGGCCAACGGCGACTTCGCGTTCGACTTCACGTGCTGCTACCAGCAGGCCGGCCAGCGGCTGCTCGACGACCCGTCCAGCCTGTACGACTGGAGCGATACCTACACGTTCCGCTACTCCCCGTGGGCGGCGCTGCTCTTCACCCCGCTCGCCGGGCTGTCGGAGACGGCGGCGATCTGGCTGTGGCTGGCCCTCAAGGTCGTGGTCGTGGCGGTGGTCGCCGTTGGCCTGGGCCGGCGGTGGACCGGCGACGCCCGCTGGCTGGTGGCGGGCATGGTCCTGTTCTTCCCGCCCATCTGGCACGACCTCGCGCTCGGCAACGTCAGCGTCTTCACGGTGGCGGTGCTCGCCGTCCTGCTCGCCCGCCGCGACGGGATCGGGGGCCTGGCCTTCGGCCTCCTGCTCCTCCTCGCCCCCAAGCCGCACCTCCTGCCCCTCGCCCTGTGGCTTGCCATCCGGCGGCCGCGGGACGCGGTGGCGGCCCTGGCCGTCCTCGGGATCGGGGTCGTGGCCGGGGTGCTCGTCTACGGCCCCGAGCTGTGGCTGGCGTGGCTGGGGACCTTCCGCGAGCCGCTGGAGCGGACGTTCACCGCCAACATCGGGTTCAGCGGACTGCTGGGCCCGCCCGGCGTGGTGGTCGGGGTCGTGGCCGCGGTGGTCATCGGCGCCGCGGCGCTCGTGCGCCGCGGCGACATCGGTCTGGGCCTGTCACTCGTCTCCGGGATCGTCCTCGGCCCTTACACCTTCATCCACTACCTGTCGGGGCTGGTGGTGGTGGTCGATCCGGTCCTCCGCCGCCGTCCGCGGTGGCTGGCGCCCTACCCGTGGCTGCTGATCGTGTTCCCGCTCATTCCGGTGTGGCTGCTGGCGCTGGCGTGGACGATGTGGCGGACGCCTCGCGCGGACGCCGAGGCGGCAGCGGAGCCGCCAGCAGCAGCGCCAGGTTGACGAGGAGCACCCGCGGCAGGGCCACCAGCTGGGCGACGGTGGCCAGCAGCCACCCGTATCGGGTCCCGGCGTAGCGCCAGGCGAGCGCGAGGACGACGAGGAAGCCGATCACCCACACGGCGGGATGGATCGCGCGCAGGCTCATGCCCGGGATCGTCTCGGCGGCGGCCGGGTCATTCAGGTAGTAGTCGATGAAGTCGCCCAGCCACGGCAGCTGGATGAGCAGGAGCACGGCGCAGGCGGCGCCGTAGAGGCCGATCGCCCGCCAGTCGCGGCGGCCGGCGAACCACACCAGGCCGATGACCGGGTGGATCTTCAGCATGGTGGCCACCGCCAGCGCGACCGGGCCGACGGCGGGCTGACGCCGGATTCGGCGATTCGCCCGACTCGAATCGCGAGCGGAGTGATGGCCAGCAGCCAGACCACGATGGCCTGCGAGTTGCCGTTCAGCAGCTGCTGGCCCCAGGCCCCGACCAGCAGCGCCGGCACGAGCAGGCCGGGCAGGCCGGCGGTCCGGTACCAGAGCCAGATCGTGGCCGCGGTGGCGAGGGCCAGCAGGCCGTACCACAGCGGCGGCCAGCCGAGGATCGGGATGACCATGGCCAGCAGGGGCGGATACCGATACTGGTTCTCCTGCCCCAGGTCCGACTGGCCCGAGTACGGGTTCTGGCCCGACCACAGCAGGTCCCCCGCCCGCTGGTAGGTCGCCAGGTCCTGGCCGATGACGGTGGTCCCGGCGAGGTAGATCGCGCCGGCGAGGCCGAGCGCCAGGTAGAGGCCGATGAGGACGCCCCAGGCCAGGCGCGATCGCTGCACCGCGCGAGGCTAGCACCGGCGGCGAGGCCGACCAGCGGTACGAATGGGCAGGGTTTCGGGGCGCGGTGCGCCCCTAGACTCCGCGCCATGTTCATCGCCCGCGGCCTCGCGGCGTCGGGCATCGCAGTCATCGCGTTCTTCATGGCCGCAGTCCTTCCCAGCGCCACGTGGCCGCTCATCGACGGCGACGTGTGGTGGCACCTGCGCGCGGGCGAGGAGATCCTCGCCACCGGCGCCGTGCCGCGGGCAGATTCGTGGAGCTTCACCGCCTTCGGCACGCCGTGGATCAGCCAGGACTGGCTCACGAACGCCGCCATGGCGGCCATCCGCGGCACCGACCCGCTGGGCGAGACCGTCCTGTCGCTCACGTTCGGCCTGCTGGTGGTGGCCGCCTTCGCCGTCCTGTGGCGGACGATCGGCGTCCGCAACCCGGCTGTGCGCTGGGCGTGGCGGATCGTGTGGCTGACCCTCGGCCTGATCCTGGCCGCGCCGGTGCTGGGCGTCCGCGTCCAGATCGTCGACCTGCTGCTCAGCGCTGTCGTCCTGTGGCTCCTCGCCCGCTACCTGGTCGACCGGCAGCGGCGCTGGGTCGTGGCCCTTCCGTTCGTCGCGGCGGCGTGGGCCAACCTCCACGCCGGCTGGCCGATGCTGTTCCTCCTTGGCGGGGCGGTCCTGGTGGGAGAAGCCGGGGATCGGCTTCTCCATCGGTCTGTCTCCCCGGGACCGCTGGAACCGCGCCAGCTGCGCGACCTGGGCCTCGCCCTGATCGTTGCCTTCGGCGCGCTGGCGTTGAACCCCAACGGGACGGCGCTCTGGGGCTATCCCGCTGCACGCCATCGGCAACTCGGTGATCAACCTGTACATCCACGAGTGGTTCCCGGTGACCGACGACCCGCGCCTCTTGGCCGGCGTACCTGGCGTTCCTGCTCGTGGCGGTCGTCCCGACCCTGACCAACCTCCGCCGCAAGCTGCGCCTGTCCGATGCGCTGATCGTCATCGGCCTGGCCTGATGCCGCTGTTCGCGTTGCGCTTCCTGCTGCTCATGGGCCCGCTGGTCGCGGTCGTGGCCGCCATCAACCTCGAGCCCGGTCTGGCCGCGTCACGATTCGGCCGATGGTCCACGCCGAAGCTCGACAACCTCACGGTCCCGCGCGAGGGGCTCTAGATCACCGCTCCACCTCGCCCTTGCCGCCCTGCTGGTCATCCTCGGGGTTGGGGTGTCGCTGGCCAAGGTGACGCCGCCGCCCAGGCGGCGCCGAGGCCGGCGCATTTCCCGCCGGCGCCGTCGCGTGGCTGAATGCCGAGACAGCCCGGCGAGCGGGTCTTCAACCGGTACGAGTGGGGCGGCTACCTGATCCACGAGCGACCGGGCCACCTGGTCTTCGTGGACGGGCGCGCGCAGGACATCTACAGCGACGAGCTCCTGACGGATACGCCGACGTCATCGGCATCGCGGCGACCCGCAGGCGGTCCTCGACCGATACGAGGTCGACTACGTCGTGTTCGCCTCAGCGCTCAGACCTCGGAGCGTGGCTGGACGCGAGCCCAGATTGGCACACTGGTCTATCGAGGATCCGATCTCCGCGGTCTGGCGGCGCCGGTGAGGGCCCCCGCCGCCACATCCCCTATGTGCGATCCGACGCAGCCCTAACCGGGCGCGCGTGATCCATCGGGTAATGCTTCGCCGACTCCTATCGGAATGGCCTCCACCGCCCGCGCCATCTGAACCGGGGCGAGCCGACTCCCTTGTGGCCGTGAAAGCCAGCATGCAATCTCGGCTACCCCCAGCGCCAGATACTGAGGGAGCAGATACGGCGAAAGCGCCAACCCAGCCATCGCCGGCCAGCCGCGCAGGGCCAGGATCGCTGCCAGTGGAATGCCGACCAAGAGCCAAGCACTGCCGAGGACTGCCCCGGGACCAATCGAGTACGCCGCCGCAACCTCCGATGTCGAGCCCATGAGCGCACCGAGCCACGGAACAAGCAGTCCGGTCCCCAGGCTGAATGCCAGCGTGAGGAGAGCCAAGGCGGCGAACGGCCACCGCGTCGTCGGGTCTTGTCCACAGAAGCCAGAGCGCAAGTGGAATCTGGACTGGACGTGGCATCAGGGCAGTGAGGGCGAGAAACGCGAGAGCTCCGAAGCGCGAGCCACGAAGGGCGAAGGCGGCGGCAACTACGACGAAGGTGAACGTGTTGCCGGCCACGATGTCGATCCACACGAACGCCGACAGGCCGACTCCGTAGACAACGACTCGTCCGAGCGGCGCGAGCAGCGCGATCGCGCCCGCGCTGCAGGCCGATCAGGGCGAGGGGCCCTGCGCGAATGATCGGCTCCATGATCGGCAGCGCCAACGGTGAGTACCGCCATGTGTGCGCGTACAGCTCTCCGTCCGCGATCCACGTCGACAGCTGCCACCACGTCGTGGCCCAGTCGGCGTTCGGGGCCGGTATCAAGGCCAGGAGGAGGAGAACGTTCGCTGCCGCGTACAGCAGGAGCGCCGTGTACCGCAACAATGAGACGCGGTCGGGCGGCTCAGCAAATCCGAGGCCCGCGGCGGGCGGGCAACAGCTCCATCGATCAACGCTCCCTTACGCCGACTCTGTCGCGGGCGCTTGGGTTCGTCGCTACGTTCGGAGCCCCGTCGGATCGAGCGTCGCACCGCACGTGACTATCGCCCTGATCCGAGCAGGAGGTAGCCGAGGTCGTAGGCGATGAACCGTAAGGTCCCGAACGTGACGAACACGAAGCCGAACGCCAGTGCTTCGTCGCCACACCAGGAACATAGGCGGCGAGGACAACTCCGGCACCAGCCGCCAGGATGGACGTTCCACAGAGCTGACGGGTTCCCGATGTCCCACGGGATAGTTCGCGCCAGTCCGTACGCGAGCGCCGGCAGCCCAGCAGCACGACGGCAATCGCTACAGCGAGGCCAGCGCCTTTCCCCACTCCCGACGCACGAGGTACACCAGCGGCGTACCCGATAGGGAAGACCTTCAAGCTCGCCGCAATACCGATCGCCAGCGGTCCCCAGCGAGAACCGACTCCATACACGAGGAGAGCGATCAAGTGCCGCGTGCACGTTTCCCCCTTGGGCCGACCAGGCAAGGACGGAACCACGAAATCGCCGCAAGGAGCCATTCGCCGCGTCGGATCGCGGGAATACAGGCCACCGCTGTGCATCCCGAAGAGGAACACCTGCCAGGTCGCGATCGCGAAGTCATGGGGCAAGAGCGTCAGAGGCATCCACAAGCCAGGCCAGCCACGGGAGCGTATCGATATGTCGTCGGGAGGTCTTGATTCCCGAGTTCCGGTAGAGCGGCAGGCCATCTCGAAGACGGATGGCGGCATTCCAGTAGGCGTCGCCGTCGGTCACCGACCAGGATCGGGTCAGCATGAACGCCAACAGGCCGATCGCCATACCAATGGCGACGGCGCCTTCGATGCGTCTTCCTGTCGCGCCGCAGTGTGGGTAACTGCCTGCGCAGCGCTGCGGGCCGCAGCGCCTGGACTGCCGATCCTGGCCTCCCTCCGTTCCGGGCGATATCGGGCAGCCCGGTCGGCGCAGATTAGCCGGATTCCGCGCTTTTGCGGTAGTACCCGGGGAGGACTTTCGTCGAACGCATGTCTTGGGCGGCGCGAACTCCAGGAGCAGCATCAGGAAGTAGTACGGCAGCCAGTACGGGCTGATCGCCACGCTGGCGAGCCCCAGCCGGCCACGCCAGGTCAGCCACGCGGCGAGCGCCAGGCCGATGGGGATCCACAGCGCCCCGATGAAGCGCGACGGGCCGAAGTTGTAGGCGTTCCCCAGCTCGGCCTGGACCGAGGTGAGGGCCGCCAGCCACTCCGCGCCGTAGCCGAGCGCGACCACGACCGCGGCATGGGCGACGAAGAACGCGGCGAACGGCAGCCGGGTGGCCGGGCGCTGCCACAGCAGCCAGACGGCGAGGGGAAGCATCAGCGGCCGCGGGATGAGGACGGTCAGGACCAGGAACGTGGCGGTGGCCACCCGTCCGCCGCGGAGCGCGAGGACGCCGAGCACCGCCACGAAGGTCATCAGGTTGCCGGTCTGGACGTCGAACCAGAACGGGTAGCTGACCAGGACCGCGGCGACCAGCAGCCACGAACGGAGCAGGGGCAGGACGGCGAGGTGCAGGACCTGCCACAGCCACAGCGGCATGAGGGTCACGAAACCGAGGAGCCACGCCGCCACCGGCGACCAGCGGAAGGCGTAGGGCGGGTCGACCTCGTACAGGGTGCCGGTGCCGAAGCGCTCGCCGGCCTCGATGAAGTTCGCCCAGTCGAAGGCGTACGAGCCGTCGAAGACGGCCACGATCGTGGGCCACGAGACCCACAGGCTCAGGCACGCGAGCGCCACAAGTACGCCGGCGAGGGGCAAAGATGGCAGCCCGTTCGGGCCGTCATGCCACGATAGACTCACCCGCGATGTCGCCCGCGCCACGCCCATGATTCGGCCCCGCGGCTCCGACCTGCTGCTGCTGACCGCCGCGGCGCTGGTCGCGCGGATCGCGGCCGCTCTCGCGATCGACTACTCCCCCTATACCGATCCAGCCTACTACGCGATGGTGGCCGAGCAGCTCGCCACCGGCCACGGCTTCATCGCGCCGGTGCTGTGGTCCTTCCTCGAGGTCGGCGGCAGCCTCCCCGCCGATCCGATGCTCCCCGTCCCGAGCAACGGGCACTGGATGCCGCTGACCTCGATCGTGGCCGCGGCCGGGATGGCCCTCCTCGGGCCGGAGCTGCGCGCCGGCCAGCTGCCGATCCTCGCCCTGGGCGTCGCCCTCGTCCCGTTCACCTACCTGGTCGGGATCGACCTGTACCAGTCGCGCCGGGTCGCCGTCCTGGCCGCCCTCCTCGCGATCTTCGCCGGGCCGCTCCTGATCATGTATCCGACGGTCGACAACTTCGCCGTCTTCGGCGCCGCCGGGGCAGCGGCCATCTGGGCCGCCATCCGCGCCACCCGGCCCGGCCGCTCGACAACCTGGCTCCTCGTCTCCGGCGCGGCGGTCGGACTCGCCACCCTGGCCCGGGTCGACGGCCTGCTCCTGGCCGCGGCCCCCGCGACGGCGTTCCTCGTCGACCGCGGCTGGGGGCCGTGGTCCGGTGTGGGGGCCAGGCGGCTTGGAGTGGGCGCTCTGCTGCTGGCCGGGCTCATCGGTCTGGCGGTCATGGCGCCCTGGCTCGGCCGCAACCTGGCGACCTTCGGGTCGGCCTTCCCCTCGGCCGGCGGCCACACCCTGTGGATCACCAGCTACAACGAGCAGTTCTCGATCAGCGCCAATCCGTCGCCCGCCACCTACCTCGAGTGGGGGCTGGTGAACATCATCGGCTCCAAGATCGTGGCGTGGTGGGAGATCGGCTGGCGGACGGTCGTCCTGCTGGGCGGGATCTTCGGCTTCTTCTTCTTCGCCGGCCTGTGGCGGGAGCGGTGGCGCGCGGAGACCGCGCCGTTCATCGCCTACTGGGTGGTGATGTTCGTGGCCATGGGCCTGATCTTCACCTTCCACGCCCCGCACGGCGCGTACTACCACTCGGCCGCGGCCTGGCTGCCGTTCGCCTTCCCGATGGCCGTCGCCGCCGCCGGCCCCACGCTCACCGTCCTCGGCCGCGGGTGGAAGTTCCTGGCCCGACCGCCGACCCATCGGTTCGTGGAGGTCGCCGCCCTGGTCGGCGCCGTGGTCCTGTCGGTCGCCGGCTCGGTGGCGCTCTACCGCCTGTGGGACACCTCGCACCAGCGCGAGCTGGCGGCCGCTGCCTACCTGAGGAGTCCGGCCAGACCGATGTCACCGTGATGTACGGCGACCCGTCGTCCCTGTGGCACCTCACCGCCAATCCCGGCGTGGCCGCGCCGTTCGACCCGTACCCGGTCATCGAGGAGGTCGTCCGCGCCTACGACGTCCGCCTGGTGCTCATCACCCTGCGGGAGGACGCGACGACCGATCCACTGGGACTGTGGGATGGCTGCGCGGCGACGGACAGCGAGGGAAATCCCGCCACCTGGCTCGGCTGCGAGCCGGTCTTCGAGGCCGACGGAGCTGCGATCCGCGTCTTCGATGCGAGGGCGTCCGGATCTATGCAGTCGATCGATCGCTGTTCTGCGCTAGCGTGGCCCTCGGTCTCGGCGCACTGGTCCGTCTCCTGCCGGCTGTCGAGGGGCCCCTGACGCCGCGGGATGGCGGCCTGATCGTGGTCATGGTCGACGACCTCCGCGACGCGTCCGGCTCGCGCTCCCGGCAGGTCACCACCTACAACCACGCTCGACCTTCCGTTCGTGTACCCGCCCCTCGGCGTTGTACGCGCGCCGCTGTCATCGGCGGACGCTGACCGGGGCCGAGCAGCCTGGAGGTGGTCCGGATCCTGTCGCCTTCGGTCTGTCGCTGGCTGACTCTCGGCGGCGTTCGCCGTCCTCGCGGTTCCGGGTCCTTCCGCCCGCTGGCGGCCGTCGGTGGCGGCTCGTCGACCTACGCGCTGATGCCGCACGCCTTCGACGGGATCGTCGCCGGCGGCGGCGTCACCCGCGGAACGGGTCTCCTGTTCGCGCATGCCTGCGCCATGGCGTGGCGGCCGCCTCCCGAAGGTCTGCTCCCGGCCGCGCGTCGGTGGGGCTGGGCGTCCTCGCTCGGCCTGTCCGGCTCTGTCCCACCCGCAAGCGGGCCGTGTTGGCGGCCGCCGGCTCGGCCGTCCTCGCCTACCGCCCCGGTCGAGGTCGTGGCCGGCCGTCCGCTCGGTGGTCGTCGCCGGTGTCATGCCGCGCTGGTCGTCCTTGTCGTGCTTCCGTGGGTCGTGGCCGTCGCAGCCGACACGGCTCGGGCGCGCTCGTTCGCCGCCGGCCACCGGTGGGACCCGGTGCTCGGCGTCATCGAGTCTCCTTGGGCTGAACTTCTCGGGCGCCGCCTTCGCCGACCTCTTCCTCGTGTTCGGCGTGCTCGGGCCTGGTGGTCGAGCTCGCCGCGCCGGGATTCCGCGCTGTCCGCGCTGCTCGCCTGCCTCGTCCTCGCCGGCGAGGCCGGAGCCGTCATTCATGGCCGCCCTCCCCTGGTCCCTCCTGGCCGGAGCTGGGCGTGCGGCTTCCTCGTCGACCGGGATCGGGCCCGCGCGCGAGTCGGTGGATCGAACCGCCGCGGATCGCCATCGCGGCCGCCGCGCTCTTCCTGGCGCTGATCAGCAGCGTGGGCGTCGGCTGTGGACGAGACGTCGCGGCTGCAGCGGGTGAGCGTCAGGATCAGGCGACGGCCATGACCTGGGTCGCGACCGAGACCGATCCGGACGCCCGGTTCATCGTCGCCAGCACCGTGCGTCTGGGGCGTTCGACGAGATCAGCGAGTGGTTCCCGGCCGTGGCCGGCCGCCAGAGCGTGGCCACGGTCCAGGGCAGCGAATGGCTCGGCGCGCGACGGCTTCGCCGCCCAGCGGCGGCGGCACGTCGACGTCCTGACCTGCACCCGCGCCGAGTGCCCAGTGCATGGTCGACTGGGCGGCAGCCGCCGGCTTCGCCGACGCGTGGCTGTTCATTCCCAAGGGCCAGGTCAACGGCCCGCTGTCACCTCCAGACTGCTGCCCGGCACTCCGCGAGACGGTCTCGGACAGCCCGTTCTACGAGGTCGTCTACGACGGGCCGGGAGCCACCATTGCTCAGCCCGTCGCGACTGACGCGGAGCGGAGGACTAGTACTTCCGGCTCCTTAGTACTGTTGACCGCACGCACAGTGCGACGGGAGGATGGCCCACGAGTCCGGTACCAGCCGGGCGCTGGTACTTCACGAGGGTTTGCCGTGGCCCAGACCGCCGATCGCAACGGCGTCGTCCAGATTGACCGCCTCAACGCCCAGGCTGCTGACAGCCTGGGGCGTGCCGCTCGCCGTCTCCATCGGCTGGCGGAGGGCAGTCGGGCGCTGTACCGCCGACGGCTCGGCACCTGGCTCCAGCTCCGCGCCCGCCTCGAGCACAACACCAACGGCGGCGGCGTGTCCCTCGACGAGACCGATCCGCTCCGCATCGAGCACGAGTCGGTCGTCCGCGAGCTCGCCGACGTCCAGCACAAGATGAAGCGGCTGGAGGTCGCCGAGCGCCAGCTCGACCTCCTCGTCCGCTACCTGTCCTCCACCGACGCCGGCGCCAGCGAGCCGATGCTCGACACCACCGACGACTCGGCCGCGGCCACCGCCCTGCGCATCATCCAGGCCCAGGAGCAGGAGCGGCAGCGGCTGGCGGAGGAGATCCATGACGGTCCGGCCCAGGTCCTGACCAACGCCATCTTCCAGGTCGAGTACCTCGACCGGGTGGTGGCCGGAGCGGCCGCCGCCGGGACCGCCCGGACCGCGACCAGCGCCCAGGCCCGGACCGAGCTCGCGCTCCTGCGGAGCATGCTCCGCGACGGGCTGGAGGAGGTCCGCGGCTTCATCGCCACCCTGCGGCCGCCGGCGGTCGAGGTCGGCCTGGCCGCCGCCCTGCGCGACGCGGCCAGCGAGTTCGAGGACCGGAACGGCATCACCGTCACGGTCGAGGTCGACGGCATCGACGCCGGCCTGTCGGCGGCGGCCCGGGCATCGGTCCTGCGCATCACCCAGGAAGCCCTCCAGAACGTCCGCAAGCACGCGGCCGCGACGGAGGTCCGCATCAGTCTCGAGAGCAACCGCCTCGTGATCGCCGACAACGGCCGTGGCTTCGACGTCATGCGCCTGGCGACCGGGGCCACCCGCAACTTCGGCCTCCAGTTCATGCGCGAGCGCGCCGAGCTGATGGGGTCGGAGCTGCAGATTGAATCGCGGCAGGGCGAAGGGACGCGGATTCTGCTCCGTCTCCCCGAGCCCAGTCGCTAGCATCCGGGGGCGGAGTGAAGGTCAAGGAGGAGAACGTGGCACGAGCAACGGCTGAGGCCGAGAAGGACACCACCCAGGCCGCCGAGGCGACCGAGGAAACCGCGAAGGAACGGCGCACCGGGCGTGACCGGCGGGTGCCGACCGAGAAGACCCGCATCGTGATCGTGGACACCCACACCCTGTTCCGACGGGGCGTGCGCAACATCCTCGACCTCGAGGCGGACATGACCGTCGTTGGCGAGGCGGGGAGTGGCCGCGAGGCCATCGCCGTGGTCGAGGAGCTCACGCCGGACGTGGTCCTCATGGACCTCACCCTGCCGGCACCGAACGGCATCGAGACCACCCAGCGCATCAAGCGCGAGCTGCCCCACACCGGGGTCATCGTGCTGGCCGGCGGCGACGACGAGGACCAGCTGTTCGACGCCATCAAGGCGGGGGCGGCGGCCTATGTCCTCAAGGACATCGACCCGACCGACCTGGTCGCCATCATCCGCCGGGTTCGTTCCGGCGAGTACCTCATCAACGACAAGGTCTTCAGCCGGCCGGCCGTCGCCAGCCGCGTCCTGAAGGAGTTCCGCGAGCTGGCCGTCTACGGGTCGGACGCGCAGCCGATCTTCGCCCCGCTCTCACCGCGCGAGGTGGAGATCCTGGACAACATCGCCCAGGGCATGACCAACAAGCAGGTCGCCTACACCCTGGGCATCAGCGAGCAGACGGTGAAGAACCACATGTCGTCCATTCTCCGCAAGCTGAGCGTGAACGACCGCACCCAGGCCGTGGTCTATGCCATGCGCCAGGGCTGGATCAAGCTTCCCGAGGACTGACCGATGGTCCGGGCGCGCGGCGGGTCGCCCCGACGCGTCTCGACTGCTCGCGGCCTCAGGGTGCCGATCCGGCGGTCCGCCGCGAGTTCTGGTTGCTCGCACGGCTGACGCCCTCGCGAACCTCGCCCTCCTGATCCTGCTCCGACCGGCGCCGAACGCTGACTGGGCGACGGCCTGGTGGCCACTCGAGTCCTGGGGCAGGCCGTCTACGACCACCCGTGGCGCTACTCGCCGCTCCTGATCCCGGCCGTGGGCGTCCTCGTCTCGGTGGACCGATCGCGCTCGGCGTGCCCACTCGTGGCGTTGATGCCGCTGGCCCGGCTCGGCCGTCTGACGCTGTGCTCGTCGGCTTCAGCGTGTTCTTCTGGATCGACCTCATCGTCGGCAACGTCTTCACGTTCGTCGCGGTAGCCGCGGCGTTGCCATCGCGGGCTCCCGCGTCGGGGCCCTGATCTTCATCGCGCTGACCCTGCTGATGCCCCGGCCGGTCCAGATCCCGCTGGCGATCTGGCTGTGTCTACCGCCCCGACATCCGGGTTCCGGCGCTGGCCATCGCCCTCGTCCAGCTCGTGGGCCTCGCCGCTTCTGGCCTGGCGGAGGAATGGCTCGTGTCCCTGTCGGGTCCGCGTCGCTGACCTACGAGTCCTTCTCGTATGGGCTAGGCAGGATCTTCGGAAACGCATGGTTCTCATCAGCATTCCGCTCGCCACGCTCATTGTCTGGAAGGGATCGGCGTCTGTCGCGGCACTTGCCGGCCTCGTGATGTCGCCGTTCCTCTTACCCCAATACTTCCTGATGGCGTGTCGCGGTACCGGCCTGCTGCTCCTGAGACCCTGAGCTCTGCGAGCTCATCCGTGCCATCGTCCGGTGCCGATCGGTACTGGAGTTCCATTTCGGACCGCCGACGCCGTCGCACCATCCGGCCACGTCCTCCCGGGTTATCCGGGAGGGCCTTCATCCGGTGAGGGTCCGGTGACAGAGGCCGGGTAGCCCTCGGGCTCCTCCTCCGGTACATGAGAGCCGCGCAGCAGCAGGCGCGGCTCTCATGGTGTCTGGATTCAGGAATCGTCATGGCGTCAGCGTGCCGGTCCCGGGCCCTTGACAAGGCACAGGTGGTCGCTCAAGGTACCGAGCCTGCGGAGGTCTCGTAGGACGAACGGGTCATATTCACAGTCCCGTCTCGGCCCTACATTTCCGTCGCCCAATCCTCGAGGAAAGGAGGTACCTGCAAAGCATGCTTCAGTTCATCAGCTCTTTTCTCGCTCGCTTCTCTCGGGAAGACGAGGAAGGACAGACCCTCGTTGAGTACGGTCTGCTCCTGGCCCTGATTGCGATCATCGTGATCGTGGCCCTTCTGTTCCTTGGCCCGATCGTGAGCCAGATCTTCAGCAACGTCGCCCAGAACCTCCAGTAGGTCAGGCGCCACTGCGAACGACGCCCCCGGGCTCCGGCCCGGGGGCGTTGTCCTTGAAACCAGGGGGCGGGACGTGGCCGAGGGTCCGCCAATTCCCGACGAGTACCCCCCTTCACCTAGCCCACAAGTCCAGTCGAACGCGCTGGACGCCGTGCGTAGACTGTTGACCGCAGTCACAATGCTGCGTGCACTTATCCACACCCGATTCACACAGAGGAGACGCTCCCCGTGAAGCGATCCAACCGTCTCGTGATCCTGGTCGGCGTCCTGCTGGCGGTACTCGCCTTCGTGGGCGTCCTGTTCGTGCTTCAGGGCAGCGGCACCCCCGCGCGAGCCCGAAGTGGTCCAGGCCAGGGTCATGGTCGCCACCGAGGACATCGCCATTGGCGACCCGGTGACCCCGGACATGGTCGAGCCGCTTGAAGTCGATCCCGGCTGCCGTGGTCGGGACACCGTTCACCGACCCGTCGCAGCTGACCGGCCGCGAGGCCACTCAGGACATCGCGGCCGGGGGGCAGGTCAGCCAGGAATCGGTCGGGCAGGTGCTCGGCGACGTGTGCATCTCGTGCTCCCTGTTGCCGGGCGAGAAGGCCATCGCCTTCCAGGTCGACCGGGTCACCGGCCTCGACTTCCTGATCCTGCCCGGCGACCACATCGACGTGGTCCTGGGCCAGCGGATCCCGGTTGTGCAGCCGACCATCGAGACGGTCAACAGCCCGCCCGAGCAGCAGCGCTTCGAGGCGGTGGCCGGCCTCGAGTCGGCCCTGACCGTGAAGACCGTGCTCCAGAACAAGCGCGTCATCTACGTCAGCCAGGCGCGTCCGGTGGCCCAGGGGGGTGGCGAGGAGTCACCGGCCCAGGACGGGAGCGAAGCTCCCCCGCCGGAGATCAGCAGCGTGATCATCATCTTCGCCGGCAACGACCAGGATGCCGAGCTGATCAAGCTCGCGCAGAACGACGTGAACTCCACCGGACCGCTGACCGCCATCCTGCGGAACCAGGATGACGACGTGGCCGAGGCCACGACCGGTGTCACGATCTCGCTCCTGATCGACACCTACGGGGTCCCGGTGCCGAACATCGTTCTGCTCCAGACCCAGTAGTCCAGATCGCGTAGCCGAGGGCACCCCGCGTGATCAAGGTCCTGATCGTCGACGACATCGCCGAGACTCGTGACCACCTGACCAAGCTGCTCGCATTCGAGCAGACGGTCGAGGTGGCCGGGTCGGCGAGCTCGGGGGAGGAGGCCATCACGATGGCGATGGACCTCCGCCCCGACGTCATCGTCATGGACATCAACATGCCCGGCATGGACGGCATCGCCGCCGCCGAGCTGATCTCGCAGCGCCTGCCGACGGTCGCGATCATCATGATGAGCGTCCACGGCGAGGCGGAGCAGATGCGCCGCTCGCTCCAGGCCGGCGCCCGCGAGTTCCTCGTCAAGCCGTTCTCGTCGGACGAGTTCAGCGAGACGATCAAGCGCGTCTACGAGCGGGAGGAGGCGCGCCGCCACCAGATCCAGGCCTCCATGCCGGCTGGACCGGTGCCGGCCGAGGCGGATCCTGATGTCGACCACCAGGTCATCGGTATCTTCTCGCCCAAGGGCGGATCCGGGCGGACGACGATCGCGACCAATCTCGCCATCGCCATCAAGCAGCTGACCAACACCAAGGTCGCGCTGCTCGACGCGAACCTCCAGTTCGGCGACGTCGGGGTCCTGCTCAACCTGAACCCCAAGACGCGGTCGATCGTGGACCTCGCCGACGGGGGCGAGCCGGACACGGACCTCGTCGAGTCGGTGATGATCGAGCACGCGACCGGGCTGAAGGCGCTGCTCGCGCCGCCGACCCCGGAAGGCGCCGACCTCATCACCCCCGCCTACCTGCGGACGGTGGTCGGCCACCTCCGCACGATGCACGCGTACACTGTGGTCGACCTGCCGTCCGGCATCAACGATCACTCGTTGGCGATCATGGATGCCGCGGACCAGATCGTCATCATGGCCGCCCTCGAGATCACCGCCATCAAGAACCTCCGCCTCTTCCTCGAGGTGGCGGATCAGCTGGGCTACGAGCGCTCGAAGCTGCGGATCGTGATGAACCGCTCCGACGCCACCCAGGGGATCCGGATGGGCGACGTGGAGGGATCGATCCGGCGGCCGATCGACGCGACCATCGTGTCGGACGGGCGGCTGGCCGTGCTCGCCGTGAACCGCGGCGTCCCATTCATCATTTCCAACCCCGAAAGCCCGCTGTCGCGGGACGTCATGAAACTAGCCGAGATCCTTGTCGGTGGCCCGTCGTCGACGACGACCACCACCGAGGACAAGCCAAACCGGCGTGGAATCTTCGCGCGCCGCTGACCAGAAGGATGCTGACATGTCTCTCCTAAAGCGCATCGAGCGAGCCCAGCCGGGATCGGACACCGAACTGGCACCCGTGCCGGGCGGCACTCCCCAGCCAACCCCGGGAGCAGGCGGTCCCGCCGCCCCCGCGGGTGAAGGACCGGTTCGTCCGTTCGCCGGCGGAGCGCCGACGCGCGAGTCGTTCCGGGAGGCGAAGTACCGCGTCCAGAACCGGCTGATCAACGAGCTCGACCCGAAGATGGACCTGACCAACCAGGTCGAGGTCAAGCGCCAGATCGAGGACCTGTTCGGCAAGATCGCCGACGAGGAGGGCCTGGCCCTGACCCGCGCCGAGCGGGTCCGCATGCTCGAGCAGATCACCGACGAGATCCTCGGCCTCGGCCCGCTGGAGCCGCTCCTGCGCGACGCGACCATCACCGAGGTCATGGTCAACGGCCCGCAGCAGGTCTACATCGAGCGCGAGGGCAAGCTGGAGCTGACCGGGGTCACGTTCCAGAACGACGAGCACGTGATGAAGATCATCCAGCGCATCATCGCGCCCATCGGTCGTCGAATCGACGAATCGAGCCCGATGGTCGACGCCCGCCTGGTCGACGGCTCCCGCGTGAACGCCATCATCCCGCCGCTGTCGCTGGTCGGGCCGGTGGTGACCATCCGGAAGTTCGCCGCCAGCCCGTTCACGGTCGAGGACCTGATCCGGTTCGGCACCGCCACCCCGGAGATGTTCGAGTTCCTCGAGGCCTGCGTGAAGGCCCGGCTCAACGTCTTCGTGTCGGGCGGCACCGGCTCGGGCAAGACGACGACCCTGAACGTGCTCAGCTCGTTCATCCCCGATGACGAGCGGATCGTGACCATCGAGGACGCGGCCGAGCTCCAGCTCCGGCAGGAGCACGTCGTGACCCTCGAGGCGCGCCCGTCGAACATCGAAGGCAAGGGCGCCGTCCCGATCCGTGAGCTCGTCCGCAACGCCCTGCGCATGCGGCCCGACCGGATCGTGGTCGGCGAGGTGCGGTCGGCGGAAGCGCTCGACATGCTCCAGGCCATGAACACCGGCCATGACGGGTCGATGTCCACCGGCCACGCCAACTCCCCGCGCGACATGCTGGCCCGCCTCGAGACGATGGTGCTCATGGCCGGCATGGACCTCCCGCTGCGCGCGATCCGCGAGCAGACCGCCTCGGCGGTGGACCTCATCGTCCACCAGAACCGGCTCAAGGACGGAACGCGCCGGATCGTGAGCATCACCGAGGTCCAGGGCATGGAGGGCGACGTCATCGTCATGCAGGACGTCTTCACCTTCGAGCAGACCGGCGTGGTCGAGGGCAAGATCGAAGGCCGGCTGAAGCCGACCGGCATTCGCCCGAAGTTCGTCGAGAAGTTCGAGGCCGCGGGCATCCACCTGCCGGCCAACACCTTCGGCTCGCCGTTCTAGGAATCTGAAGAGAGGGCGCCCGACCGATGAACCTCATGCCGATCCTCATCGCTGCGCTGGCGGCGATCGCCATCCTGGTGGTCGTGGTGGGCATCGCGATGAGCGGAAGCGGTGGCGGGGTGACCGACCGCCTCGAGCGATACGCCTCGTCCCGTGGCGGCCGCTCGGACAAGTCGGACGAGGACGCGGAGAAAGATTCGGCGCTCGTTGCCGGCCTGTCGCGGGTCATCGAAAGCCAGGACCTCACCACCCGGATGAGCACGGACCTCGCGCGCGCGGACCTGAAGCTCAAGCCGGCGGAGTTCCTGATGATCTGGATCGCGTCGCCGTTCGTGCTGGTCGCCGCATTCATGGTGCTCGGCCTCCTCTTCGAGGCGCTGCGGAGTCCGTTCGCGCTGATCGGGGCCGTGTTCCTCGGCCTGTGGCTGCCGCGCTACTACCTCGGCCGGCGGCAGAAGGGACGTCTGAACGCATTCAACACCCAGCTGCCGGACACCATCACCCTGCTGGCCAACTCCCTGCGCGCCGGCTCCTCGTTCCTCCAGGGCATGGAGCTGGTGACCCGTGAGTCGCGGCCGCCGATCGCCGAGGAGTTCGGGCGGGTCGTGCGCGAGATGAGCCTGGGCATGGCCCTCCAGCCGGCGCTCGGCAACCTCGTCCGCCGCGTCGCGTCGGAGGACCTCGAGCTGATGGTCACCGCCATCAACATCCAGGCCCAGGTCGGTGGCAACCTGGCCACCGTCCTCGACGCCATCGCGTTCACGATTCGCGAGCGCGTCCGGATCCAGGGCGAGATCCGGACCCTGACCGCCATGCAGCGCTACAGCGGCTACGTCATCGTCCTGCTGCCGGTCGGCCTGGCCGCCCTGCTGTTCGTGATCAGCCCGACCTACATCACACCGATGTTCGAGCGTCCGCCCGAGATGTTCGGCCTGCCGATGGGCATCGTCCTGTTCCTGCTCGGCGGGCTGAGCATGGGCATCGGCTGGCTGTTCATCCGCCGCATCGTCGACATCAAGGTCTGAACCGATGCTTGAGAACATCCCCACCATCATCATCCCGCTCTTCGCCGCGATCGCGGTCCTGCTGATCGTGTTCGGGACCATGACCCGGCCGCCCAAGGACGCGGTCCAGCAGCGCCTCGAGCAGCTCGTCGTCAAGCCCAAGACCCTCGAGGAGGCCGAGCTCGAGCAGCCGTTCTTCGAGCGCGCGATCCGGCCCATCGTCCAGCGCCTGTCGAAGCTCGGACGGCGGGGCGCGCAGGGCACCATGGTCGAGGTCGCCGAAGGGCGCCTCCACCGGGCCGGTTACCCGGGCGGCCTTCGGGGCGCGGACTGGATGGGCGTCAAGGTCCTGTCCGCCATCGTCTTCGCCATCGCCTTCACGATCATCTTCCTCGCCGTGTCCGGCTTCCCGGTGAACATCCTGTTCGGGGTCGGCGGGCTGGCCGTCGGCTACATGGCGCCCGAGTTCTGGCTCGGCCGCAAGATCCGCCAGCGCCAGACGGACATGATCCTCCAGCTCCCCGACGCCCTCGACCTGCTCACCATCTCGGTCGAGGCCGGGCTCGGCTTCGACGCGGCGCTGGCCAAGGTGGTCGAGAAGATGGAAGGTCCGCTGATCTCCGAGTACCGCCAGGCGCTGGCCGAGATCCGCATGGGTCGCCTGCGGCGAGACGCCCTGCGCGACGTCGCGGCTCGCTGCGACGTGCAGGCCGTGACGAACTTCATCGGCGCCATCGTCCAGGCCGAGCAGCTCGGTGTCCCGATCGCCAAGGTCCTCCAGATCCAGTCCCAGCAGCTGCGCATCGAGCGCCGGCAGCGGGCGGAGGAGGCCGCGGCCAAGGCGCCGGTGAAGATGCTCTTCCCGATGGTCGGCTGCATCTTCCCGACGATCTTCATCGTGATCCTGGGCCCCGCCATCGTCACCGTCGTGCGGGGCGTCGGCATCTGACGTGCCGCCGGCGCTGCGGCCGGCCATCCTGCTGGTCGACGACGACCCAACCCTGCGTAGCGTCCTGACCCGTCGCCTGCGAGCGCGATGGCTTCGAGGTGCGTCCTGTCGCCTCCGGGCCGGAGGCCCTCGCCGCGCTGGATCGGTCCTGGCCGGCCATCCTGGTCGTGGACCTCATGATGCCGGGGATGGACGGTTTCGAGCTCTGCCGGCGCGTGAAGCAGATCGCCGACCTGCCGATCATCGTCCTCAGCGCGGTGGACGCCAGCGAGGCAAAGGTCCAGGCGCTCCAGCACTACGCCGAGGACTACGTGACCAAGCCGTTCGACCCCGACGAGCTCACCGCGCGCATTCACCGCGTGCTGCTGCGAACCGATTCGACCCGCGGCGGCTTGACCCTCGACGGGGGCACGGTGGAGATCGACCTGTCGCGCCGACGGGCTCGGGTCGACGACCGGGTCGAGAGCCTCAGCCCGACCGAGGTCCGGTTTCTCCAGGTCCTCATGGCCGCGCTGGACCGGACCGTGCCCACCGAGACGCTGCTCAACCGGGTCTGGTTCGACAGCGACACTGCCCGATCCCTCGTACGTGTGGGTCACCGTTCGCCGCCTCAGAAACAAGATCGAGCGGGACCCGAACCGACCGCATTACCTCCTCACCGAGCGGGGCATCGGCTACCGCCTGTCGTCCGGCTAGGTCGAAGGTACCGAACCAGAGGTACGGCCTCGGGGGCTGCCTTGCAAGGCGGCACGCAAGGTGCCGTCGATACGTTTCTGCGGCAGTGTTCCTGCAAGGCCCATCCAGCCGTACGGCCGCTCCCGGTACCTTCCGGTGAGCGCTTTTCTGCACGGCGCGACGGATTCTGTCGTGGTGCGACGGAAGGAATCTCCGCGCGGGCAAACCATGGTCGAGTTCGCCCTGGTCTTCCCGATCTTCATCCTGTTGATCGTCGGCCTCATCGAATTCTCGCTCGCGTTCAACGCGCTGCTGAGCGTGAACTTCGCCAGCCGCGACGCGGCCCTGCTCGCGGCAGAGGCCGGTGAGGACGTCGGCTCGGACTGCGTGATCCTGTCCAGCATCGAGGCGGACGTGATGCCGCCCGCGTCGCGGGTGAAGATCTCGCAGGTCCGCATCTACTGGGCCGACAGCCAGGGCGCGGAGCTGGGCGCCAACGTCTACGCGCGGAGTGGGTCGACGAACTGCACCCAACCCGACGGCTCGACGGTCGCCATCCCGTACACCCTCCAGGGGGGCAGCAACTACCCCGAGAACGAGCGCTGCTCGGTCCTGGCCGGCTGCCCCGAGGACCCGGGCCACACCGAGCTGGACAACGTCGGCGTCTCGATCACCTACGCCTACACCTGGGTCACGCCGATGGCCCAGATCATCACCTTCGGCGGCCCCGGCTTCACCCTGACCCACGCCAACGTGATGCGCATGGAGCCGGTGCTGTGAGCCGGCTGCGACGCGAGGGCGTCTCGCGGGGGCAGGCGACCCTCGAGATGGCGCTCATCCTCCCCGTGCTCCTGCTCATCGTGCTCGGGCACGCTGGAGTTCGGCTTCGTCATGGACCACAAGCTGACCCTCCAGTACGCAAGCCGCGAGGCGGCGCGCGTCGGTTCCGCCCTGGCCGATGGCGGCGGCATGCCGGGATGCCTGACGGTGGACAACGAGGTCATCGCGGCCGCCCAGCGCATCCTCGAGAGCAGCGACTCGAACATCGAAATCGAAGAGGTCAGCGAGATCCGGATCTTCGAGGCCGACCTGGTCGGCAGCGAGCCGGACGGCCGCGAGGACGTCGGCGGGGCCGGTGACGACGCGTCGAACGTCTGGGTCTACACCCCCGGCGCCGGCCCCACGGTGGACGGGGTCCCGCTCGACTTCAGCCCGGTGCTCGGCTCCCAGGAGTGGGACGCCTGCACCGAGCGCCAGAACTCCAGCACGCCCGACTCGATCGGCGTCAGCGTCACCTACACCTACTTCTCGCGGACTCCCCTGGCCGCGCTTGATCAACCTGCTCGACATCGGGATGTACGACTTCACGGTGTTCGAGCTCAACCCCACGAGCCTCTGAGGCCTCTCCTGTGACCACACGACACCGCCGCGGCACTGCCATCCAGGGAGCGCCGCCCGCGCGGACAGGTCCTCGTCCTCTTCGCCCTGCTCCTCACCTTCCTGCTCGGGACCGCGGCGTTCGTCGTCGACCTGGCCTGGATCTGGGTCAACGAGCTCAAGGTCCAGCGCGCCGCCGATGCGGCCGCCCTGGCCGGCGTCGTGTTCCTGCCCGGCAACATCCCGGGGGCCAACACCTCGGCCCACGAGGAGTCGCGGAAGAACGGGTACCAGGACGGCGACGGCTCCCTGCTGGCGCCGAACGGCGGCATCGACGTCTACCCGCGCCCTGACCCCGCCGATCCGCGGCGGATGCTGGTCACCGTCTCGACCCCGATCGAGACGTTCTTCATGCAGGTCTTCGGCTTCGACCAGGTCCAGGTCACCCGTGACTCGAAGGCCGAGTTCATCCTGCCGGTGCCGATGGGCAGCCCGGAGAACTACTACGGCGTGTTCGGCCAGATCCGGACGCCGAGTGGCGGCGTCTGGCAGGGGAACGCCCCGGCCGTGGCGGGCCCGCGCACCTCGGCCGGCGTGATCTCGTCGTCGACGACGAGCACGAGCACGAGCCCGACCGACAACGCGGGCAGCTGCGCCACGACCACCGGCGTCACGCCCACCATCCAGTGGGGCCAGTTCCCGGCACCCGGAGCACCGGCCGCCAGCACGCTCGACGACCGCGTGAACAGCAGCAACAACCAGTGGATCCGGTCGGAAACCGCCAACAACCGGGTGTGCCTCGGCAACCTCGGCTTCGCGCTGCCCGCGAACCCGGCGAACCCGCCCGCGCCGGCGCCGGCCTACCCGGGGCACCGGATCGCGGGGATCGAGGTGCGGATCGAGGGCTTCGCCACCGACGTCGCCGGCTGCACGATCAACGTCGACCTGATGTGGGGCGCCGCCGGCTCCGGTGGCACCCAGAACACGACCGGCGCGGGCACCGGCGACAAGACCCTTGCCTTGACCGGTGTCGAGCCGACCGGCTCGCCGTACGTCGTCCTCGGTGGGTCGAGCGACACGTGGGGCCGCACCTGGACCCGGGCCGAGATCGAGAGCACGAACTTCCGGGTCCGGCTGTGGAACAACGACCCGCTGAACTGCAGCGTGTTGAGCCCGGGCCAGCCCGCTGACCCGCCTGGACCTGACGGCCCGCCGACCGGTGCGGTGGCCGGCGAGGTGTACATCGACCTGGTCCAGGTGGTCGTCCACTACACGACCTTCACCTGGGTCCCGGACCCGGTGGTGGTCAGCCCGTACAACAACGCCCTGAACGCCCGAGGCCTGTGGGGCACCTTCATCAACCAGGGGGCGGAGAAGGTGAACGGCGACGCCTACCTGCCGAAGTGGGATCCGCGCACCTCGGCCCAGAACGCGGAGTACAACCCGAACCAGTACTACAACTACGCGGTCGAGATGCCAGCTGGGGCGACCGCCGGGGAGGTGTGGATCTTCGACCCGGCGTTCTGCGCGACCGACACCGGCGGCCAGTACGGCACCGGCGACCGCTGGTTCGGCGGCTCGACCGCGGCCACGAGCGCCTACTACACGCTCTACAACACCTCGAACACGCCGTTCGACCTGGGTGACGACTCGGTCGTCTCGCGGGCGCACAACCTGTTCGTCAACCAGCAGGCCGACGACGACTCGCTGTTCGGCGGCGGCTCAGGACCAGTCGCCACGTCCTGCAGCCAGGGTGCGACCAGCAGCCTGTCCGACGGCCGCTTCTGGCACAACCGCTGGTACCCGTTGCAGCCGTTCGTCAACGGCAGCGCCGGGGAGGAGGTCCCCGCGACGGCCGAGCAGCCCTTCCCGCTGCTGTCCGGCGGACCGACCACCCCGCCGACCCTCCCGATGACCGGCGGAAACACCTACCGCCTGCACACGCGCTCGACCAACCCGTCCAGCGCGACCGCCATGGACAACGCGAACGGGCACAACTCGTTCGCGATCTGGACCCGGGCGTGGTGCAGCGGCACCCCGTGCCCCAATGCGCCGAAGGTGTACGGCCTGGGGGCGATGCAGGCCTTCACGCCGCTCCGTGGCGGCGGGTCGGCCCAGTTCTACCTGGCCGAGATCGAGCCGGTCCACGCCGGCAAGAGCCTGGAGATCCGGCTGTGGGACCCGGGCGACACCGGCAACCTGTCGGCCGACCTGCGGATCCTCTACCCCAACGGCGGCGTGTACAACAACGCCGACATGGACTTCACGGCGACCGCCGTCGCGTCCGGCGCCACGAACTGCAACGGACGGACCGATGACACCGTGGGTCCGCCCGGACCGCTGGACCCGTTCATCACCACCAATACCGGTGGCAGCTCGCAGTACAACGGGTGCTGGCTGACGATCGTCGTCGTCATCCCCAGCAACTACGACGGCGACGCGCCCGGGACCCTCGATGACAACTGGTGGAAGATCCAGTACGACATGGGCGGGTCCACCGCGGACAACGCGTTCGACCTGACCACCTGGCAGGTGACCCTCCGGGGCAACCCGGTCCACCTGGTCGTGCCGTAGACCGACGCGTCCACGGGGGCGCATCGGTCCGGGGCCCCTGGGAGTGCCTATCATGCGAGTCATGAACGGGCGCCGGGGGCCTCGCCACGTCCCGCGGCCCCGGATCCGCTGAGCGACTGAGCGCCGGTGGGACTCGGCCAGGCCTCGCTCCGCCTGTTTGCCGTCATCGCGGTCGTCGCCCTGCCCGGCCTCGCCGCCCTGGCCCTCGTCCTGGCCTACGCCGACGCCTGGATCGCCGAGGTGGGGTTCGCAACCGCATTCCTGCTGATCGGGCTGGCGACGCTGGCCTGGGGCGCCCTGGTGGCGAGCCTGACGGCCCGGGCCGCCTCGCGCGACCTCCAGGAGGTGGTGAGCATCGCGACCCGCGGGGGCGGGACGGACGGCCCCGAGGCCGCCACGGACGACCTGGGCGCCGTCCAGCGTCAGCTGCGGAGCGCGCTCGACGAGCGCAACCGCCAGATCGCCACCCTCGCCGCCGACGTGGCGGCCGCCCCGATCACCGGCGGACCGGTGGAGGTCGCGGCGCGGGTGGTGGAGGTCGCCCGCCAGGTGACCGGCGACCCGACCTGGCTGCTCGTCGTGCTCCACGCGGCCGACCCGACCGCCCTGCCGGCCGGGGTGTACGACGCGGATCCGGCCACGCCGGCCCGGGCGGTGGACGAGCTGGAGCAGTGGGCGGCGGTCACCGGCGAGCCCGAGCGCCTGCAGCCGCGGCACCTCATCGGTCCGTGGGGCGCGGTGGTCGTGGTCGACGTCTCGAGCCCCGAGGAGCTCACCGGCCTTCTCCTCGCCCCGTGGGAGGGGCGTCCGGAGCCCTCGCCCGCGGAGCGGAACCTGCTGAGCCTGATCGCCCAGGTCGCGGCCTCGGCCCTGGAGCACTCGCTGCTCTACGCCCGCCTCCAGGCCCAGACCGATGAGCTGAACCGCCTGGCGGCGGTCCAGAGCGACTTCCTGCGCGGCATCACCCACGACCTGCAGACTCCGCTGACCAGCATCCGGGCCCTGGCCGCCGACATCGGCCAGGAGGCCAAGCTCAACGCCCAGGCCCGTTCCGACCTGGAGGCCATCGGTCACCAGGCCGACCGGTTGCGCCGAATGGTCGGTCAGCTGCTGGCCGTCTCCCGGCTCGAGGCCGGGGCGCTCGAGTCGCGTCAGGAGATCTTCCGCGCCGAGCCGATTGTCAGGCGGACGTGGGATGCCCTCCGCAACACCAGCCATCAACTCGAGTTCGACGCCGATGGCGAGCCGCACCTCGTCGTCGGCGATCCGGACCGTTTCGAGCAGGTGCTGTGGGCGCTGTTCGACAACGCGGTGAAGTACTCGCCCGCAGGCACCCAGATCCGCGTCCGGCTGACCGGGCGCGACGGCCCCAACTGGCGACCTCGTCAGCCAGCTGACGGTGACCGATGCCGGGCCGGGGATCGCGGCCGAGGATCGCGAGCGGGCCTTCGACCAGTTCTTTCGAGGCGAGCACGCACGGCAGATGGTGCCCGACGGCAGCGGCATCGGTCTGTACGCCGCTCGCGGCCTGGTCGAGGCCATGCATGGCCACTTGACCCTCTCCGGCGAGCCGGGCGAAGGGGCGACCTTCACGATCACCCTCCCGGCGCGAGCCCACCGAGCCCGAGGCGGACGGAGAAGCGACCCGGTAACGCTCCACAGCGAGGGTGCCGGGCCGAAAGTCCCTCCCCGGAGGCTTACCCAAGGTACTACCCGCTGTCAGGCGGCCTGCAAGGTGCTGCCCGGGATACTCCGGGCATGAATCGATTGCGCCGTCGCATGCGCCGATCAAGTCGCGGCCAGGGGCTGGTCGAGTTCGCGCTCATCGTCCCTGTCCTGCTGCTGATCATCCTGCTCGGGCTCGACTTCGGTCGGGTGTTCTTCGGCTGGGTCGGCCTCACGAATGCGAGCCGCATCGGCGCCAGCTACGCCGCCGCCCACCCCACCGCGTGGGGCAGCCCGGGCAGCGCGACGGAGCGCGACAGCTACGAGGCCCAGATCCTCGCCGACGCAGCGGCCCTGAACTGCACGCTTCCGGGAACGCTTCCCGACCCGGCTTTCGCCGCAGGTACCGACCTGGGCGACACCGCCCAGGTGACGCTGTCCTGCACCTTCACCCTGCTCACGCCCGTCGTGTCCCAGCTCCTGGGCAACACGATCACCATCCAGGCCGATACGGTGTTCCCGATTCGCGCTGGCCTGGCGGGCACCACCCCGCTGAGCAGCCCGGTGCCGACGCCGAGCCCGAGCCCGTCCCCCACCGCGACACCAGACCCATCCGCGACGCCGGCCCCGACGCCGGTTCCGTGTCAGATTCCGAGCTTCGTCGGCGCCAAGGTCAATGACGCGCAGAGCATCTGGTTCGCGGCCGGCTTCACCACGACGGTGACCGTCACCCGTCCCCCGAACGGGAACTACACGATCACCAACCAGTCGACTGTGGGCGGGCAGCCGGCCAACTGCAACACGACGCAACATGACGGTGTACGGGACATGAGCAGGCTCGCGACGCGTTCGGCAAAGGGCCAGAGCCTGGTCGAGTTTGCGCTCGTCTTTCCGGTGTTCATCCTGCTGCTGATCGGTCTGTTCGACCTCGGCCGCGCGGTGTTCGCGTTCAACACGGTCTCCAATGCATCGCGCGAGTCGGTGCGGATCGCGATCGTGAACCAGACCGAGGCTGATATCGAGGCCGAAGCGCTGAAGCAAGGGGTCGGTCTCGGCCTCACGCCGGCCGAGGTGACGATCTCCTACGGCGACCCGAGCGGGACCGGAGACTGCACCGCTCCGTTCGGGGTCACCTGTCGGGCCGCGGTCACCGTCCAGTACACGTTCGTCGCCGCGACCCCGGTGATCGGCCAGATCATCGGTCCATTCACGATTTCGTCCACGACCGAGATGCCGGTCGAACGCACCTGTCCCGACTCCAATAATCCCTCCCTGCTCACGTGCCCGTGGCCGTGACCGAACCCATAGGAGCCATCATCATGTTCTTCCTCCACCGACCTCCCCGCACGCGGGCCGAAGACGAGCCCCGCGGTCAGATCCTGATCATCGTCGCCGCCGCGCTGGTCATCATGGTCGCGATGACCGGGCTCGTCGTCGACGGCGGGTACGCGTGGGGCCAGCAGCGTGACAACCAGAACGCCGCCGACGCGGCCAGCGAAGCGGGAGCCGTCGTGCTCGCCGAGAAGCTGACCGGGGAAGCTGCGAACCGATGCCGACGTCCTCGCCGCTGTCGATGGATCGGTCACCGCGAACGGCGTCACGCTGGTCGGGGCCTGGTACGCGAACTGCAACGGTGATCCCGTCAACGCCGCCGGCGCGCCGGTGGCGAGGGCGGACGCTGCCGAGGTGGGTGGCGGACTGATCCCGCTGTCCTTCTGCCCCAATGCGGGGACCCTCCAGGCCGATGTCCGCCTCGGCGTCCAGGTCGAGACCCGCAAGGATTTTGAGACGTTCCTGGTGGGGGTCATCGGCTTCGACACCCTGAGCACGGTGGCCGATGCGACCGCTGTTTCGGGCTACATCGACGGGGTGTGCCCCGCGACCGGCGACTGCTACGTCCTGCCGGTGACGATCCCGCTCAGCATCACGACCTGCGACGGCAGTGGTGAGTCGATGCTGTCGAACCCGGTCCGGGAATGGCTCGATCCCGACGGCGACGGTGTCCTGGACTGGTCCCTCCACATGACCATCCCGCTGTGCAAGAACAACCCCGGAAACGTCGGCTGGCTGGACTGGACTCCGACGGCTGGGGGAACGAGCGAGCTCGTGACCGCGATCGGCCCACCGGCCACGAACAACGAGATGTCAGTGCCTGGGTGGTTCTACGTCACCTCCACCGGCAACGTGAACAGCAGCGGTGTCGAGGACGCGCTGAACTACTACGCCCAGAACCAGATTCCGGCGCTGATCCCGATGTTCGACGCCACCTGCAACACCGAGCCCGACCCGCCCAGCCCCGGGCGTGAGCGACATCGAGCGATGTCCGCCCGCGAACGTCGGTGGCAATGGCTCGAACCAGTGGTATCACCTCGACCGATTCGTGTCGTTCCTGATGGACGCCCCGAAGGGCGCGTACATCTCCGGCAGCAACAAGCCTGAGTGCGACACCGGCAACGGGGCCACCGTCCTGCCTGAAGGGCATGTTCGTGAAGTACGTGGGACCCGGCGCCACGGTCGGAGCCGGTAATGGGCAGCCCGGCGCGAACGCCGCCGTGGGGATCCAGCTGATCAAGTAGCCCACCGCCCGGAACCCGTCCGGGCCGTCCACATCAGCCGCGACACCGCTCTCGCCCGAGCGGTGTCGTTCTGCTCGGTCCCCAGCCAAGCGACCTGGCGGTGGGCGCGATTGACGAAGGCCGCCGTTGCCTGCGGCCAACGGAATATCCGGTGCTGCAAGGTGCACGGCAAGGTCAGGGTGGTACTTTCGGGCGGACTCATAGCCCAATCGGCTGAGACTCGTCCTCATCCGGCTAACCGTCCTTATTTCGGATTCGCCTCATGTTTCTGTCTCGAATACTCGGTCGCACCTCCGGTCGCTCCCGCCGTGGGCAGGCGCTGGTCGAAATGGCCCTCATCCTGCCGGTCCTGCTGCTCGTCCTGCTTGCTCGGCCTCGACCTCGGCCGCGTCTTCTTCGGCTGGGTGGGCCTGAACAACGCCAGCCGGATCGGGGCCAGCTACGCGGCCGCGCACCCGACCGCCTGGGGCACGCCGGGCAACTCGACCCAACAGGCGAACTACGAGGCCCAGATCCTGGCCGATGCCAATGCGCTGAACTGCGTGCTGCCGGGCACCCTTCCGACGCCCGTGTTCAGCGCCGGCACCGACCTCGGTGATCCGGCCCAGGTCACGCTCACCTGCCAGTTCACGCTCATCACGCCGCTCGTCTCGCAGATCGTCGGCGGAGTGATCACCATCAGCGCCGAATCGGTGTTCCCGATCCGCGGTGGGTTCATCGGGGGAGTGCCCGTCGGGCTCCACGCTGCCCTCGCCGTCCCCGGCAGGCAGCCCGACGCCCACGCCCGATCCCTCGGCGACCCCGGCGCCCACGCCAGCCCAGTGCACCGCGCCGAGCTTCATCGGCGACCATCGATCAAGCAGAGCCCGAACCCGCGCTCCAGGCCAAGTGGGCGCTGGCCGGGTTCACGACGACGCTCGTCGTCAACCGGCCGCCAACAGCGAACCAGACTTCGTCGGCAGCCAGTCCCCGCTGGTTGGCGGACAGTCGGGACCGTGCAACGCGACCATCGAATCGGTGGGCCCCTGACATGCGCAGGCAGTCGTCCGAACGCGGCCAGAGCCTGGTGGAGTTCGCGCTGGTCCTCCCGGTCTTCGTGCTGATCCTGTTCGGACTCTTCGACCTCGGGCGGGCGGTCTACGCCTACAACACGATCTCGAACGCCTCGCGCGAATCGGCGCGGGTCGCGATCGTGAACCAGACCAATGCCGACGTCGAGGCGGAGGCCATCAAGCAGGCGGTCTCACTCGGCCTCACCGACGCCGCGGTCACGCCCGTCTACGACCTGGTCGGCGGGGGAGCTGCGGCGATCCGGTCGCCGGTGACCCCATTGCCGTCGGCTGCGTCGTCTCGGTCACGGTCGATCTACGACTTCGCCCCGGCGACCCCGGTCATCGGTCAGATCCTCGCGGGGTACTTCGCCGCGAACCCGCTGTCGTCCACGACCGAAATGCCGGTCGAGCGCACATGCCCTGATCCAACCAACCCCGCCTTGCTCACCTGTCCTTGGCCATGAACCGTCTTCAAAGGAGTTCCATCCGTGTTTCATCCCGCCCGTCCTCTGAACCCCGAGGCTGAACCCCGAGGTCAGATCCTCGTCATCGTCGCCGCTGGCTTCCTGGTCATGGTGGCCGCCATGGGCCTCGTCGTCGATGGTGGCATGGCCTGGGGCCAGCAGCGAGACAACCAGAACGCGTCGGACGCGGTCAGCGAGGCCGGCGCCGTGGTGATGGCCGAGCGTCTCAGCGGGGAGCCCCGCGTCGATGCCGACGTGCTGGCCGCCGTTGATGCCTCGGTCGCGGCCAACGGCGTCGACAAGGTCGGTGCGTGGTACACGGACATCCTCGGCAACCTGCTCGACGGCGCCGGGGGACCTGCCGCGAGCACGGCAGCCGCTGCCGAGGTGGGCGCGGGCGCGATTCCGCCCAATGCCGCCGGCGTCCAGGCCGAGACCTCGAAGACGTTCGACACCTTCCTGATGCAGGTGATCGGCCGGCCGACGCTGACCACCCTGGCGGATGCGACCGCGGTGGCGGGCTACATCGAGGGTGTGTGCCCGTCCGCCTCCGACTGCGCGATCCTTCCGGTCACCATCCCGCTGAACGTCGTGACCTGCGACGGCAGCGGCGACATCACACCGGCGGTGCCGCCCTCGATCTGGGGCGAGCCAACGTACTTCAACATCCCGTTCACCATCCCGCTGTGCAAGAACGGCCCCGGCAACGTCGGGTGGCTGGACTGGCACCCGCCGGGCGGCGGAACGTCGGAGCTGATCGACGCCATCGGACCTCCCGGCACGCTGGACTACCAGATCACCGTCCCAGGCTGGTACCACGTCCCGAGCACCGGAAACGTCAACTCGCAGCGGCGTCGAGGATGCCCTGAACTACTACGCCATCAACCAGATCCCGGTCCTGATCCCGATGTTCGACGCCACGTGCAACATGGAGCCGCCCGGGACCGGCGTCGGCGCGTGCCCGCCACCGAACGTGGGCGGCAACGGGCAGAACCAGTGGTACCACCTCGACCGCTTCGTGGCGTTCCTGTTCGAAGATCCGAAGGGGGCGTTCGTCAACGGCAACAACAAGGCCGACTGCGACACGGGCAACGGCGCGACCAGCTGCCTGAAGGGCATGTTCGTCCGCTTCGTCGGTCCTGGCGCCACCGTCGGGCCGGCGCCCGGCACGGCCGGACCGTTCTCCGCGGTCGGGATTCAGCTCATCAAGTAGCCGCCCGCCCGCGTAGCATCCGCCGCGGATGGCGGACGTGATGCGGGTGCGCAACGAGACCCGGGGGACGGTGGTGGCCGAGCAGTGCCTCGTCGCCCGGTCGCTCCGCGACCGCACGGTGGGCCTGCTCGGCCGCCCGTCGCTCCCTGCCGGAGAGGGGCTGTGGATCGAACGCTCGCCGTCGATCCACATGTTCTTCATGCGCTTCGCGATCGATGCGGTCTTCGTCGACGGCTCGGGCCGCGTGGTCCGGGTCGTCGAGCAGCTCCGCCCGTGGCGGATCGTGGCCTGGGCCCGTGGGGCGCGTGACTGCCTGGAACTGCCGTCGGGGTCGGTCGCGCCGACCGGGACGGTGGTCGGCGATCAGCTGGTGCTCGAGCCCGCCTCGGCGTAAGCCACCGGTACGCGGCCGGTACACGGCCGTGCAGCAGACTTGGCCCGTGGCCGTCCTGGACCTCCTGCTGCCGCCCGCCTGCGCGGGGTGCGGGAGGTACGGCGCGGCGATCTGTGACGCCTGCCAGTCGAGCCTGCGCCCGCCCACGGACCCTGGGAGTGCATTTCTCGGCACCGACCGTGCGGTGATCGTGGGCGACGCGCTGCTGGTCGGCGTCGCCGCCTTCGCGCACCGCGACGAGGCGCAACGGATCCTCCGCCGCCTCAAGTACGGCGGCGGGCGACACCTGGCCGCGCCGCTCGCCCGACTGGCAGCCCCGGCCCTGCGCCAGCTGCTGGCGGTCAGCGGCCCGGCCCTGCTGGTACCGGTGCCGCTCCACGAGGGCCGCCATCGGGAGCGGGGCTACAACCAGGCCGCCCTCCTGGCCGCGGCCCTGGGGCGCGAGACCCGGGTCCCGGTGTGGCCCGGGCTGGTCCGCCGTCGCGCAACGGAGCGCCAGCACGGCCTGGACCGCACGACGCGCCTCCGCAACCTGCGCGACGCGATGGCCATGGCGCGACAGCCGCCGCCGAACGGCCGGCTGCCGGAAGCGGCCATCGTCGTCGACGACATCCTGACCACCGGCGCCACGTTCGAGGCGTGCGCGGTCATCCTGCGGGCGGCGGGCGTGCCGGCGGTCTACGGCTTCGCCATCGCGCGGGAGGTGTGACCCGGCCCGGTCCGAGGCATCTGGTGCTACCGTAGGGCCGACCCGCGAATCGGGAGAGACCGGCGGTGAAGACCACGCTCCACGCCCGTCACCTCGAGCTCGATGCCCGCCTGAGGGCCCGCATCGAGCGCAAGCTCCAGCGCCTGGATCGGATCGCGGACACGCCCGCCCACGCCACGGTCGAGCTGACCGCGCGGGCATCCCGCGCGGCGGATTCGGCTCACGCCGCGTCGATCACCCTGGTCAGCCGCGGCGCGATGATGCGGTCGTCCGCGGCCGCGGCCACGCCCATGGCCGCCGTGGACGCCGTGGTCGACAAGCTCGAGCGGCAGGTCGTGCGGGCGCGCCAGCGGGTGCGGGAGAGCCGGCGGTCGCCGGCGGCCAGCGCGGCGAGCGTGGCCAGCGCCGCCGCGCCCACGGTGACGGAGCGCGAGCCCCCGGCCGGAGTCGTCGAGATCACCCGCCTCGACATGGTGCCGATGTTCCCCGAGGACGCGATCACCCGGATGGAGGAGCTGGGCCACGCGTTCTTCGTGTTCCTCAACGCCGAAACGAGCCGGGTGAGCGTCGTGTACCGCCGCGCCGACGGGGGCCACGGCCTGATCGATCCGATCGTTCGCCCGACCTGACCGAAACCCTGAGCCCTCCCCGGTCTAGCCGGTCAGGATGGGGAGCAGCAGCATTACGGCAACGATGACGATCAGGGCGATGAAGAAGACGAGAAGCCCGATGGTCAGCAGGTCGGGGCCTGATCGGTCCGGCTGGTCCACCGGACCACGCTAGCAGACGTCAGGTGCCGGAGCGGACCTTCGCTGCCTCGGGGCCGGTGCCGTCCCCGTTCGGTCCGGTATGGGGACCACCGTTGGCCGCGTCCTGGCGGAGTCGGCGCGAGCGGACGGCGATGTAGCTCTGCATGAGCTCGCGCACATCGGTCTCGGTCAGGAGGTCGTCACCGCGGAGGGCGTACTCGACCCGACTGGTGGGGAGCAGCTGGCGAGCGGCCAGGCCCGCGAAGTAGGTGGGCCCTTCCGACTCGTCGTGGATCTCGCGCAGGCCTCGAGCCAGCTTCGTCGCCGTGCCCAGGGACGGCATGCGGTCGCCCTTGATCAGCCGGGAGATGGTCGAGTGATCGACCCCCGACTGGAGCGCCAGCTGGCGCTGGCTCATCTTCTTTTCCTTCAACTGGCTGCGGAGCCAGCTGTTGAAGGATCGCGGCGTCTGGAGGGTCATCCACGAGGCTCATATGGCGCCTCCACTCACGAGCGTGGGTGGTGCGTGCGCGCACCCGCAGCATCGGGTTCGGGGGCCGCAGCCTCAATGGGACAAAGGTACCTCGGGCCGGACGCCGGTCAGGTGCCGGTGAGCGTCAGCCGGTGAGCGGCTCCTGCGTGGGCGGGTTGCCCAGGCCGGCGCGGTGGGCCTGCCGGACGAGCGGGCTGCGCAGGTAGTCGAGGCCGCCGAGCACGATCACGGTGAGGACCGAGATCGCACGGTCGATGAGCGCGATGGCCACCGCGGACTCGGGGCTGACTCCGTACAGCGACAGGGCGGCCACGATCCCGGCCTCCACGAACCCGACCCCGGCCGGGGTCAGCGGAATCGCGGTCAGGAGGGCCGCCACCAGGGCCACGAAAATGGCTGCCGAGATGCCGAGCTGCGCGTCGGGCAGGTTAACGGCCTTGATGACGAAGAAGACACGGAGCCCCTCGGCCAGCCAGATGAAGACGGTGATCAGTCCGATCACGCTCACCGCGCGCGGCGTGAGGGCGGCGGTGGTGCCCTCCCGGAACCGGGTGTAGAAGCCCTCCACCCGCCCGGGCAGGATGCGCTCGATGTGGTGGCCGGCAAACCGGAGCACGACGAGCAGGACGACCAGGAGGACGACGAGCAGGAACGCCGCCACGAAGATGAAGTCCAGCTCCGGCCGGGATCGTCCGCGGAAGCTCCAGAAGCCGGCAGCCACGGCCAGGCCGAAGATGATGACGATGTCCGCGATCCGCTCGACGAAGATCGTGCCCACCGTGCGCGAGGCCGATCCCCCGAAGTTGCCCTTCAGCAGGTAGGCCCGGTACAGGTCGCCGAGCTTGGCCGGCACGAGGCAGTTCACGAACCACGACAGGAACAGGATCTCGGTCGCGATCCAGTACCGGATGTGGGTCCCGACCTTGCCGAGCACGTACCACCACCGCCCCCCGCGGAGCGGGAAGGTCAGGTAGTAGACGACCAGGGCGGCGAGGAGGAGGACCGGGTCCGCGGACCGGATGAGACCGATGGTCGCGCCGAAGTCGATGTCGAGCACGACCCGGAAGAACAGGAACAGCAGGAGCAGGGCAAAGACCAGCGAGCCGATGGTGCGGGCGTTGAGGAAGCGCCGAGCCAGCGAGACCTCGCTCTCCGGGATGCCCTCGCCGGCGGGCGCGCCGAGGAAGTCGGATGCCTCGTAGACCGAATGGCCGTGGGGATGGCCCTGGGATCGGTTGTCGGGACCTTCGGCGGGAGGAAGGTGGTCGGGCTGGTCCTCGGTCATTTGCCGGCCCCGGTCTGGCGCTCGACCCACTTCGAGGCGACCGCGAACCGGGTTCCGAGATGGACCAGCTTGGTCGTGCGGCTGCCGTGCCACTCGTTGTCGGGAAGGGCAGCGGCCAGCTCGTCGGCCGTGGCGAAGGCCGGCAGAGCGTTGAAGCTCATCGCGACCTCCATCGCCGTGTGCGAGTCGGAGCAGGCAACGCCGGGGATTCCGTGGCGGGCCGCGAAGTCGGCCGCTTCCTGGTTGTGGCGGCCGAGCGTGACCCGGCTGTTGAAGACCTCGATCATGTCGATCCGGTGGCTCACCGCCAGACTCTCCAGCGCCTCGGGGTTGATGTGCGAGCGGCGGAACGGGTCGTACGGGTGCGGAACCGAGACAAGGCCGCCCTGACCGCGAATGGCGTCGGCCGTGTCCTCGGCCGACAGGCCGCGCGGGATGGTCGCCTTGATGAACAGCCCCACGATCTCGCCGTCCGCGCTCGAGACCTCCTCGCCCAGGATCACCGTCAGACGATCGTCCATGGCCAATTCCGCGGCCTTCGCCCGAACCGCCACCGATCCGTCGATCGTGTTGTGGTCGGTGACCGCGACGTGGGTCAGGCCGCGCTCCAGGGCCACGGTGAGGAATCGGTCCTCGTCCAGCCGGGAGTCGGGGCTGTGGCGGGTGTGGCAATGGAAGTCGGCGAAGGCCAGCGCCCGGCTATCGGCGCCGGTCTTCTCACGGACCGCGGTCTGGGTCGCCACCGCGGTGGTCACGAGGTCACCAGGCTCTTGCGGAACGTCGCGAACTGCTCCAGCGCGCGCCCGGTGCCGACCGCCACCGAGCTCAGGGCGTTCTCCGCCACGTGGCACGGGATGCCGGTCACCTGGGTCAGCAGCCCATCGAGGTTACGGAGGAGGCTGCCGCCGCCGGACATGACCATCCCCTTGTCGATGATGTCGCTCGCCAGCTCCGGCGGCGTCTGCTCGAGCACGCTGCGCACCGCGGAGATGATCTGCTGGAGCGGCTGCTCGATGGCCTCGGTGACCTCTCCGCTGTTCATCGGGATCGTCCGGGGCAGCCCGGCGATGAGGTCGCGTCCCTTGACCTCCATCGTCAGCGGCTCGTCGAGCGGCAGGGCGGACCCGATCCGGATCTTCACCTCTTCCGCCGTCCGCTCCCCGATCATCAGGTTGTACTTGCGGCGGATGTAGTTCGCGATCGCCTCGTCGAAGCGGTTCCCGCCGACGCGGACCGAGTCGGAGACCACGATTCCGCCCAGGGCGATGACCGCCACCTCGGTCGTCCCGCCTCCGATGTCGATGATCATGTTGCCGGAGGGGCCGCTGATCGGGATGTTGGCCCCGATCGCCGCCGCCAGCGGCTCCTCGATGAGGAACGCGTCCCGTGCGCCGGCCTTCAGCGCCGCGTCACGGACCGCGCGCTTCTCCACGCTGGTCACGCCTGACGGCACGCTGATCATCACGTCGGGCCGGAAGATCCGGACGCGGGCCACCTTGTTGATCACGTAGTGAAGCATGGCCTCGGTGATGAGGTAGTCCGCAATGACCCCATCGCGCATGGGCCGTATGGCCCGAACGTTCCCCGGCGTGCGACCGATCATCTCGCGCGCCTCCTCGCCGACCGCCACCAGCCGGTTCTCGTCCTCCGAGATGGCGACCACCGACGGCTCGTTCAGGACGACGCCCTTGCCCTGGACGTAGACCAGGATGTTGGCGGTGCCGAGGTCGATACCGATCTTCATGCGCGACCGATCTGGGGGAGCGGGGTGGGCGGCGAGTATATCGGCCGGTCGGGGAACCTCAGTCGGTCACCCGGCCGATCCGGGCGCCCAGGTCCACCAGCTTGGACTCGAATGCCTCGTACCCGCGGTCGACGTGCTCCACGCCGGTGATCGTGCTCGTCCCCTCGGCGGCCAGGGCGGCGAGGACCAGGGTCGCGCCGGCGCGCAGGTCCGGGATCTGGACCAGCCGGCCGCGGAGCGGGGTGGGCCCCACGATCCGGGCGCGGGTGGCGTCGGTGACCTCGATCTCGGCGCCCATCTTCACCAGCTCGGCGGTGTACTCGAGGCGGTCCGAGTAGATCGTCTCGTGGATGGTGCTCTCCCCTGCCGCCTGGGTCATGAGCACCGCCAGGGGCGCCTGGAGATCGGTCGCCAGTCCCGGATAGGCCTCGGTCTCGATGGCGACCGGCCGATACGTTCCCGATGGCGCGCCGACGACGCGGAGGCCGTGCCCGCCGTTCGTCCGCACCGCCTCGTGCGCCACGCCCATGGTGGCCAGGACATCGGTGAAGGCGCCGAGGTGCGCGGGCTCGAATCCGATGACCGTCACCTCCCCGCCGCTGGCCGCCGCCGCGACCGCGAAGGTGCCCGCCTCGATCCGGTCCCCGACCACGGTGTGCTCGACGCCGCCCAGGCCGTTCACCCCTTCGACCTCGAGGACGTGGGCGGCGGTCCGCTCGATGCGCGCCCCCATCGTCCGCAGCATGGCGACCAGGTCGTCCACCTCCGGCTCCTGCGCGGCGTTCTCGATGACCGTGGTCCCCTCCGCCAGGCAGGCGGCCAGCAGGGCGTTCTCGGTGCCCATCACGGTTACGTACGGGAACGCGATCCGTCCGCCCCGCAGCCGGTCGGCCCGGGCGAAGTAGTAGCCGTTGCGGTACTCGATCTCGGCGCCGAGCGCCTGCATGGCCTCGACGTGGAGGTCCACCGGCCGGCGGCCGATCCGGTCGCCGCCGGGGTTGCTGATGATGACCCGGCCGTGGCGGGCCAGGAGCGGGCCGAGCAGGATGAACGAGGACCGCATCTTCATCGCCGCCTCGAGCGGGACGAACAGCCACTCCGGTCCACGGTCGCGGAGCTCGAGCGTGTGCGCGTCGACATCGGTCCAGGCGAAGCCGATGTCGGCCATCGTCTCGCGCATGATCGCCACGTCGCTGATGCGCGGCACGTTGCGGAGCGTGACCGGCTCGTCGGTCAGGATCGCGGCGGCCATCATCTTCAGCACCGCGTTCTTGGCGCCGGCCACGCGAACCTCGCCCCGAAGGGGGACGCCGCCCTCGATCACGTACCGATCCATCCGCGAGCCCTAGGCGGGCCACGCCTCCTTCCACTCGTGCCCACCGAGATGGTGGCCGTCACACAGGCCCAGCCGCCCACCCATGTGCCGCGACGGGAGGAGCGGCTGCATGCCCTCCTCGACCGCGGTCGGCTGGCGGTTGCAGAGCATGTACCGATGCTCGCGCAGCCAGTCGTACAGGTGGGCGCTCGAGCAGAACGCGAAGCGCTGGGTGAAGTTCGGGTTCCCGACCAGGTCCGGCCCGGCGGCCGGGCCGATCGGTCCGCTCTCGCGCACGATCTCGATCCGCACCGGGAGGGCGCCCGACCGGGCGCCGCACTGCTGACAGCTCAGCATCCGGGCGTGCCGCTCACCCGAGGTAGTGGTCCCCGTCGTCTTCCCGGTGGCGGGCGACGAACTCGGGATCGAGGTTCGGATCGGATCCGGGGGGCGAGCCGCGATGGGGCTTGAAGTCGACCGGGCAGATGAACGGGTACTCCCGGCTGATCTTGCGGAACTCCTGCATTCGTCTGAAGGGCTTCTCCGGCTTGGCCTGCTCCCCGCTCACAGGCGCAAGCCTAGATCAGCGCCGCTGGCTCCGTCGGGTGGCGATTCGCTCGCGCATGAGCGCGGTCTGGAGCGCGGCGCGGACCCGGGCCAGGTCCACCGGGTCGTGGACGGCCTCGAGATCCGCCTCGGCCGCCTTGCGGGCCTCGGCCGCGGCCGCGGCGTCGATCTCGTCGGAATGCTCCGCCACGAAGGCCATGACCACGACCTTCTCGGGCCGCACCTCCACGAAGCCGCCGCTGATCAGCATGAACTGGACGGTGCCCGCCTGGCGGATCCGCAGCTCGCCGGTGCCGAGGGCGGTGACCAGCGAGGTGTGGTGGGGCAGGATGCCGAGCTCGCCCTCGATGCCGGGCACGACGACCGAGTCCACGTCATCGGTGAACACCCGGCCGTCGGGGGAGACGACCTCGAGCCGCAGGGTCATCGGTCTCGAGCCCTCATCGGCTCAGGCGGCGGAGCCCATCTGCTCCGCCTGGGCCACGGCCTCGTCGATGGAGCCGACCATGTAGAACGCCTGCTCGGGGAGCTGGTCGTGCTTGCCGTCGAGGATCTCGCGGAAGCCGCGCACCGTCTCCTTGCGCTCGACGTACTTGCCGTCGCGGCCGGTGAACTGGGCCGCCACGAACATCGGCTGGCTCATGTAGCGCTGGAGCCGCCGGGCCCGTGACACGGTCACCTTGTCCTCCTCCGACAGCTCGTCCATGCCGAGGATGGCGATGATGTCCTGCAGGTCGCGGTAGCGCTGGAGGGTCTGCTGGACCTCGCGCGCCACCTGGAAGTGGTCTTCGCCGACGACGCGCGGGTCGAGCACGGTCGAGGTGCTGGTCAGCGGGTCGACGGCCGGGTAGATCCCCAGCTCCACGATCGAGCGTTCCAGGCGAATGGTGGAATCGAGGTGGCCGAAGGTCGTGGCCGGGGCCGGGTCGGTGTAGTCGTCGGCCGGGACGAAGATGGCCTGCAGGGACGTGATGGAACCCTTCTTGGTGGAGGTGATCCGCTCCTGGAGGTCACCCATCTCGGTGGCGAGGGTCGGCTGGTAGCCCACTGCCGATGGCATCCGGCCCAGCAGGGCGGAGACCTCGGAGCCCGCCTGGGTGAAGCGGAAGATGTTGTCGATGAACAGGAGGATGTCCCGGCCTTCCACGTCGCGGAAGTACTCGGCCATGGTCAGGGCGGTCAGGCCCACCCGCTGGCGGGCGCCGGGCGGCTCGTTCATCTGGCCGAAGACCATCACCGTCTTGTCGATGACGCCCGACTCGGTCATCTCCCCGATGAGGTCGTTCCCCTCGCGCGAGCGCTCCCCCACGCCGGCGAAGACCGAGTAGCCGCCGTGCTCGGCGGCGATGTTGCGGATGAGCTCCTGGATGATGACCGTCTTGCCGACGCCGGCCCCGCCGAAGACCCCGACCTTGCCACCGCGCTTGAAGGGCGCGATGAGGTCGATGACCTTGATCCCCGTCTCGAAGACGGCGGCCTCGGTCTCCATGTCCTCGAAGCCGGGCGCGTCGCGGTGGATGGGCAGGGTCTCGGTCGCCTCCACCGCGCCCTTTCCGTCGATCGGGTGCCCAAGCACGTCGAACACGCGGCCCAGCGTCGGCTCGCCGACGGGGACGGTGATCGGATTGCCGGTATCGACCGCGTCCGCGCCGCGCGCGAGGCCGTCGGTCGACGACATGGCCACGGCCCGCACCCAGTTGTTGCCCAGGTGCTGCTGGACCTCGACCGTCAGGTCGCCGATCTCGAGGGCGTTGTAGATCTCGGGCAGCTCGCCCGCGGGGAATTCGACGTCGACCACGGGTCCCGTGATCTGGATCACCTTGCCGGAAGCCATCGGTCTGTCGTCGCTCCTTCTGGGTGGGTAGGTCAGCCCGCCTGGGCCTCGGCCCCGGAGGCGATCTCGATCATCTCCCGGGTGATGGTGGCCTGGCGGGTCTTGTTGTAGACGAGGGTGAGCTCACCGATGAGCTCGTTGGCGTTGTCGGTCGAGTTGCGCATCGCGATCATCCGGGCCGACTGCTCCGAGGCGATGTTCTCGAGCACCGCGCGGTAGATGTCGACCGCGACGTAGTACGGCAGCAGGCGGGACAGGACCTCGGCCGAGGGCTCGAACAGGTACTCGTCGTTCCGGATGCGCTGCCCCTCGGTCAGGGTCGGCTCGTGGACGGGGAGGACGCTCTTGATCGCGGGACGCTGGACCAGGGTGCTGATGAACGAGCTGTAGCTGACCACCACCTCGTCGTAGGTCTCGGCCAGGAAGTCCTCGGTCACCAGCTTGGCCAGCGGCTGGACGTCGGCGAAGACGGGGCGATCCTTGAACTGCGGGAAGTGGGCCGCGATCGGGATCCCGGCGCGGCGCAGGGCGTCGCGGCCCTTGCGGCCGACCGTGATGGCCGACACCCGGATCGGCCCCTGGCCGTTTCCGCTCGTGCCGCGCTCGGCGATCCAGCGCAGGGCGTTGCGCACCGCGTTCGAGTTCAGGGCGCCGGCCAGGCCGCGGTCGGTCGTGATCATGATCAGGGCGACGTGCTTCACCGGGCGGCGGGCGAGGAGCGGCTCGTCGGCGTGCTCCACCGCCGCGGCGACGCGCGCCAGAACTTCGTCCATTTCCTCGGCGAACGGGCGAGCGGCGAGGATCGACTCCTGGGCGCGCTTCATGCGCGAGGCCGCCACCATCTCCATCGCCCGCGTGATCTGGGCGATGTTGCGGATGGAGCCGATGCGGCGCCGGATGTCGCGGAGGGAGGCCATCAGTCGGTCGTCGCCTCCTCGGTCTCGGCGTCCTCGGCCGTCTCGCCGGCCTCCTCGGCCTTCGCAGCTTCGGTCGCCTCAGCGTCGGTCGCCTTGCCTCGGCGCCGCCTCGGCCTTCTCATCGGTCGCGCCATATCCGGCGTCCCGACGGTAGGCGAGGACCGCCGTCTTGAGGACGTCGCCGGTGGCATCCGAGATCGCCTTTTCCTTGGCGATGGCCGGCAGCAGGTCCGCGTGGTTCTGCTCCAGGAACCGATACAGCCCGGTCTCGAACTCGCGGACCTTGGGCGTGGGCACGTCATCGAGGTAGCCGTTGGTGCCGGTCCAGATGATCGCGACCTGCTTCTCCACCGACAGCGGCGCGAACTGCGGCTGCTTGAGGATTTCGGTCAGCTTCTCGCCCCGGGTCAGCTGGTCGCGGGTCGCCTTGTCCAGGTCCGAGGCGAACTGGGCGAACGCGGCCAGCTCGCGGTACTGGGCGAGGTCCAGCCGCAGCCGGCCGGCGACCTGGCGCATGGCCTTGATCTGGGCGTTGCCACCCACCCGGCTCACGCTCAGCCCCGCGTTCACCGCGGGGCGCTGGCCCTGGTTGAACAGGTCGGTCTGCATGTGGATCTGGCCGTCGGTGATGCTGATGACGTTGGTCGGGATGTAGGCCGACAGGTCGCCGGCCTGGGTCTCGATGATCGGCAGCGCGGTCAGCGAGCCGCCGCCGTTGTCCTCGCTCATCCGGGCGGCGCGCTCCAGCAGCCGCGAGTGGGCGTAGAAGATGTCGCCGGGGTACGCCTCGCGACCGGGCGGGCGGCGCATGAGCAGCGACACCTGGCGATAGGACCAGGCGTGCTTCGAGAGGTCGTCGTAGATGCACAGCGCGTCGCGGCCCTGCTCCATGAACTCCTCCCCGATCGCCGCGCCGGCGTACGGGGCGAGGAACTGGATGGGCGCCGGGTCCGAGGCGCCGGCCACGACCACGATGGAGTGCTCCATCGCGCCGTGCTCCTCGAGCTGGGCCACGATCTGGGCCACCGTCGACAGCTTCTGACCGATGGCCACGTACACGCAGAGCAGGTCCTCGCCCTTCTGGTTGATGATCGTGTCGATGGCGATCGCCGTCTTGCCGGTCTGGCGGTCACCGAGGATCAGCTCTCGCTGGCCACGACCGATGGGGATCATCGAGTCGATGGCCTTGATCCCGGTCTGGACCGGGGTGTCCACCGGCTGGCGGACGATGACGCCGGGGGCGATCCGCTCCACCGGCCGGAACGAGTCGGTCTCGATCGCGCCCTTCCCGTCGAGCGGGTTGCCGAGCGGGTCCACGACCCGGCCGAGCAGCGCATCACCGACCGGGACCTCGACCACCCGCCCGGTGGTCTTGACCTGGTCGCCTTCCTTGAGGTTGGTGTAGTCGCCCAGGATCAGGGCGCCAACCGTCTCCTCCTCGAGGTTGAAGGCCATGCCCATGACCCCGCCGGGGAACTCGAGCAGCTCCGAGGCGAGCGCCCCGGACAGGCCGTAGATCTGGGCGATGCCGTCGCCCACCTCGACGATCGTGCCCACGCCGGCGACATCGGTCCCCTCCGTGAACCCGGCGATCTCGCTGCGAATGATCGAGGTGATCTCGTCCGATCGAATGGCCATCCAGTACTCCTCAGACCGCGGTCAGGCGCGCTCGCAGCCGCTCCAGGCGGCTCCGCACGCTGGCGTCATACAACTGATCCCCGATCCGCACCGAGATGCCCCCGATGAGGCCGGGATCGACGGTTTCGGTGAACTCCACCTGGCGGCCGGCCAGGCGCTCGAGCGTGCGCTCGAGATCGGCCCGGTCCTGATCGCTCAGGGGCAGGGCGCTCCGGATCTCTGCGCGGGCGATGCCGCGCTGGCGCCGGACCAGCTCCTCGAAATGGCTGCGCATGGCGGGCACGGCCCCGGGCCGTCCGCGCCGGATCATGAGCAGGACCAGGTTGAGCGGGCCGGTGGCCACATCGGTCACCGCGCGGCGCAGGACCCGCTCCTTGTCCGCGTAGGCGATGGCCGGGTGCTCCATCACCGCCCGGAGCTGCGGGATGGCGAGCGCCTCGCTCAGCACGGCCAGGTCGGCCTGCCACCGGTTCAGCGCGCCCTCCGACGAGGCCACCTGGAAGGCGGCCTCCGCGTAACGGCGAGCGGCGGTCTCTCGGCGGGCCATCGGTCAGTTCCGGTTCTCGGCCAGGAACTGCTCGACCAGTCGGCGCTGGGTGGGCGAGTCCATCTCGGACCCGACCAGCTTGCCGGCCGCGTCGAGGGCCAGGTCGGCGACCTCGCCCCGGATCTCGGCCAGCGCCCGATCCTTCTCGGCTTCGATTTCCTCGCGGGCACGGGCCGTCAGCTGCTCGGCAGATGCCTTGGCCGCCGCGAGGATCTCCGCGCTGGTGGCCTCGGCCGTCTTGGCTGCCCGCTGGACGAGGGCTTCCGACTCCTGCCGAGCCTCGGCCAGGGCGGCCTCCCGCTCGGCACGTGCCAGCTCCCGGTCCCGGGCCGCGGCGGCGGCGTCCTCCAGGCCCTTGCTCAGCGTGCCCTGCCGCTCGTCGATCCGGCGCAGGACCGGCTTGAACAGGAAGCGGTTGAGCAGGAACAGCAGGATCAGGAAGTTGACGATCTGGAAGCCGAGCTTCCAGGCATCCACCCCGAAGGCTTCGAAGAAGGCCATGGTCGCCGGCTCAGCCGACCGCGAAGATCAAGATGAGGCCGATGACCAGGGCGTAGATCGCCATGGCCTCGGTGAGCGCCAGGCCCAGGATGTAGGGCACGAAGAGCGTCCCGGACGCCTCCGGGTTGCGGCCGATGGCCTCCATGGCCCGGCTGAAGCCGATCCCGATCCCGATGCCCGGACCGATGGTGCCGAGCCCGATGGCGAGACCGGCGGCGAGAAGCTGGAATTCCACGGTGTTCGGTTCCTCCACTGTGCTCCGCGGCGGTGGGGCGGAGCGTCCCGTTGTCAGGCCGTGCCCGGGGCGGGATGGGCCTCTGATTCCTCGGGCTCGCGGCCCGTGTGCGTGTCCCCCGCGTGCGCGTCACCGTCGCCGTGCTGGCGATGCTCGGCGATGGCGAGGGTGATGTAGGTCATGGTCAGCAGGGCGAAGACGAGGGCCTGGACGAAGCCGAAGATCGCCTCCAGGCCCAGGAAGACGACGGGAACGAACGAGCGGCACCAGGGCGAGGATCACCGCGAGCAGGACCTCGCCGGCGAACACGTTGCCGAAGAGCCGCATCGACAGGCTGATCAGGCGCGAGAGCTCGCTGATGATGTGGATGGGGGTCAGGAGCGGGGTCATGTACGCGGGCTCGGCGATGAGCAGCTCCTTGAGGTAGCCACCCACACCGTTGGCCCGGATTCCCCATCCGATGAACGCCACGAACGCGATGAGCGCCAGGCCAAGCGTGAAGTTGAGGTCCGCGGCAGCGGCCCGGACGAACGGCACGAGCAGCTCCTCGCCGTGCTCCCCCTCGACCGTGACCCCGACCACGCCGACGCCGGGCAGGAGGCCGATGAAGTTCGCGACGAGCACGAACAGGAAGATCGCGATCACCAGTCCCGCGAACTCTCCCCACCGCGTCCCGCCGGTGCTGCGCACGATGCCGGCCAGCCACTCGATCGGGAACTCGACGAGGGCCTGGAAGCGGCTCGGGACCAGCGTCGCGCGGCCGGCGAGCCAGACGGTGGCCGCGAGCAGCAGGAAGCTGGCCAGCAGCGCCCCGACCATGCTGTTGGTGAAGACCAAGGGGCCGATCTGGAACAGGGGTTCCGCGGCGATCTCGACGTGAACCAGGTGACAGACCCTCTGACTACGGCTTCATCGCTCGCCGCGCGACGTCCCAGATGGTGTACATCGCGGCAGCCACCCCGAAGGCGGTGCCCACCAGGGTCAGCAGAGGCCGGGTCCCGAACACTCCATCCAGCAGCAGGCCGCCGAAGAAGCCGATCATGACCGCCGCCCCGAGCCGGATCCCCAGGTCGAGAGCGATCCCCCAGTTGTTGTTCATGGCCGCTGGCGCTTCCGAATGTAGAGCCAGATACCGATGGCAGCGGCCAGGCTCCCGACCACCAGACCGCCGAGCACGAAAATCGGCGAGGTGCCTGCCTGTGCATCGAGCACGAGGCCGACGACCACGCCGCCGAGCATCGGGACGGCCATGATCAGGGTGACTTCACCGAGGATCCTTGCCGGCCCGGGGCTCGTCTTGGGCATTCAGCTCGACTCCGGGCGATCGGACGCCGCGGCGAGTATAGCCGGTGCCCCCCGAATTCGTCCCTCGCCGCTCAGGCTCGGGTCCACGCCAGGCCGGGCACCGGGAAGCGCTCGGCGAGGGCCACCACACGGGCCCTGACGGCCGCCTGCGCGGCTTCGTCGCCCCGGGCCGCGATGCCGGCCACGATCAGCTCCCCGATCTCCGCCATGTCGGCCGCGCCCATGCCCCGTCCGGTGACGCACGGCGTGCCCACCCGGATGCCGCTGGCCACCATCGGCGGGTTCGGATCGTACGGAATCGCGTTCTTGTTCACGGTGATGTCGACCTCGCCCAGGGCGGCATCGGCCTCCTTGCCGGTGACCCCGAAGGGCGTGACGTCGACCAGCAGGAGATGGGTATCGGTCCCACCCGACACCAGCGACGCGCCCTGACCGGCGAGCGACTCGCCCAGGGCGCGGGCGTTGTCCACCGTGCGCTGGGCATCGGCGCGGAACTCGGGGCTCTGGGCCTGGTGGAAGGCGACCGCCTTGGCGGCCACCACGTGCATGAGCGGACCGCCCTGGATGGCGGGGAACACCGCGCGGTCGATGTCCTTGGCCAGCGCCTCGGTGCACAGGATCATCGCCCCCCGCGGCCCCCTCAGGGTCTTGTGGGTGGTGGTCGTCACCACCTGGGCGTGCGGCACCGGGTTCGGGTGCACGCCGCCGGCCACCAGCCCGGCGAAGTGCGACATGTCGGTCATGAGGATCGCGTCGACCTCGTCCGCGATCTCGCGGAACGCGGCGAAGTCCCAGTGGCGCGGGTAGGCGGTCGCGCCGGTGACGATCATCTTCGGCCGGTGCTCGCGGGCAAGGGCGCGGACCTCGTCGAGGTCGATGAGATGCGTCTCGCGGTCGACGTGGTAGGCGACGAAGTTGTAGTACTGCCCGCTGAAGTTCACCGGCGACCCGTGGGTCAGGTGCCCGCCCTGGTCGAGGGCCAGCCCCATCACCGTGTCGCCCCGCTCGAGCAGGGCGTGGAAGACGGCCATGTTGGCCTGGGCGCCGGCGTGGGGCTGGACGTTGACGTGCTCGGCCCCGAACAGCGCCTTGGCGCGGTCCCGGGCGAGGTCCTCGGCCCGATCCACGACCTCGCAGCCGCCGTAGTAGCGGCGCCGAGGGTAGCCCTCCGCGTACTTGGCGGTGAGGACCGAGCCGGTGGCCTCCAGCACCGCCCGACTGGGGTAGCTCTCCGAGGCGATGAGCTCCAGGTTGGAGCGCGCGCGATGCTCCTCGTCCTGGACGACCTGCCAGATCTCCGGGTCCTCCGCCTGCAGCTCCGCCCAGGCATCCATCGGTCCGCCTCCTCCACGATTGGAGGCCCGAGTCTAGTCGGCCGACACCCCTTCGGGACCGATGTCGACGGGTTGGCCGTTCGTGATCGCCGCGAGCTCCGCCGATCCGACGACCGCGATCGGGACCTGGATGCCGTACAGCTCGTCGGCCACCGCGGCGCCGATGGCCAGGATGAGGTCCGGCTCACCGAGGACGATTCCCGCCGGCGCGGTGCCGGCCCGGACCGCCTCGGCCAGGACGCTGGCGGAGGAGGAGGACCCGCGGACCGCGGGCATGACCAGCACCCGGCCCGTGACCAGCCCACCGTGCTGCGGGTGTCGGGGCTCGATGACGTGGCCGGTGGCGGGATCGAGGCCGCCCCACAGCGACAGCGGCTCGTCGAGGACCAGCGCGGGGGCCTGGGCGCGCCCGGGGGCGATGAGACGGCCGCTCACGCGGACCCCCATGACCCGTCACGCACCACGTGCCCGGCCACCGCCGACTCCACGCACTCGCGCCGGCTGCCGAGCACGACCTGCGCCCCGATGTTGGCCGGCGCGTAGTACGCCCACTTCCCTGAATCGGTCATGACCGGGCCGGGCGGCGAGCGGAGGATGGGCGAGATGTAGGAGCAGGTGTCGACCAGCAGCTCGGCGCCGGCGTCACGGAGCCGCTGCGCCACGCCGTTCGCCTCCGCGTCGGCCAGCGTGTCGCGGGCCGTGGAGATGACCAGCTCCACGGTCCCGGCCACGTGGCGGCCGGCCAGCAGCTCCGCGACCTCCGACAGCTCCGCAGCCGAGGCGTGCGGGAGTCCCCAGGCTCACGGCAGCTGATCGGTCCGCCGGCCTCGCCGCCCAGCTCGGCCCGGGCTCGCCGCAGGTCCTCCATGGATACCACTGAGCTCCTCCTCGGGCGCGGTGCCCTGCAGCGCGTCGGCAAGGGTCGCCGCCTCCGGGGTGGAGCCGACGACGTGGAACAGGGCCACGGAGCCCGATGACGCCGCCGCGGCACCGAGGGCCTTCAGGCGGTCCTCGCCAACACCGGGCGGCAGGCCGACCACCGCCGGCACCCGCGCCCCGGCAAGCCGTCCGATGACGATGCCCAGCACCGGGTACAGGCTGTCCTCGTCGAGGAGCGCGGGCGGCACGTCGTCACCGAGCGAGAGGACGACGCGGGCCCGACGTTCATCGGTCCGGTGGAGGCCGGCGTCCGGGACGCGGCCGGTGATCGCGGCCGCGACGTCCATGAAGTCGCCGTAGCGGTTGGTGCGGGCGCCGAGCACCGAGTTGGCGAACGCGATGGCGTTCGACTCGCCCCACGCCACCTGCTCCCCGAGGCCCGGCCGCGCGTCGGCGAGCTGATACGGGGCGCAGGTGAACGTCGGCCGGCAGCCGAGCGCACGGTAGCGGTCCATCAGCCGCCGGCCCTGCGCCCCGAGGTCCGGGTCACCGCGCCACAGCTCGGGATGGAGCAGGTCGACCGCGCCGACGTTCAGGGTGGTCGGGACCCGGACCGTCGCCCCGCCGTCCACCAGGCGGTCGACGAAGTCGAGGGTCGCCTGGCCGTGGTACAGGCACGAGTCGACGTGGGCGCCGGTGATCGGGATGAGCCGATCCGCCTCGAGCACCTCCGCCGCGCGGACGATGAGGCGCATGGCCAGCGCCGTCCCCGTGCCCGCCTCCCCCGCCAGCAGAGCCCGCTCGTCGGGCTCCAGGTACAGACTCAGCGGCCTGCCTCCTCCGCCTCCAGGGCCGCGATCTTCGCCACCCGGCGGACGTGCCGGCCGCCCTCGAACTCGGCCTCCAGGAAAGCGCGCACGCAGGCCTCGGCCACGTCCGCGGTCGTCACCCGGGCACCGAGCGACAGGACGTTGGCGTCGTTGTGCTCGCGACCGAGCCGCGCGACCTCCGGGCTGGCGGCCTGCACGCAGCGGATGCCGCGGATCTTGTTGGCGACGATCGCCTCCCCGGTTCCGCTGCCGCCGAGCACGATCCCTCGCTCGTACTCGCCGCGGGCCACGGCGCGCGCGACCGGGGCGATGACATCGGGGTAGTCAACCGCTTCCTCGCTGTTCGTCCCGAAGTCGCGGTACTCGACGCCCATCTCGTCCAGCATCCGGCAGAGGAGGCTCTTCAGGACGAATCCGGCGTGGTCCGATCCGATCGCGACGCGCACGACGGTCAGTCTATCGGCCCCACCAGCGCCTCGAGCCGATCCCGTCCGATCGCGCCCTCGCGCAGCAGGCGCGGCGTATCGCCGCTCAGGTCCAGGACCGATGACGCCACGCCGCCGGGCGACTCGCCGTCGATCACCGCCGCCAGGTCGGCCGCGCCGGCGAACGCGATGAGCACGTCATCCGCGGTGTAGCACTCCGGGAAGCCGTGCGGGTTGGCGCTGGTGACGGGCATCGGGCCGGTGGCCGCCAGCAGGGCCCGGGTGGTCGGGTGGTCGGGCGCCCGGATCCCAAGTGTCGAGGCGCCGTCGGACCGGCCGGTGGCGGGGAGGATGAGGGTCAGCCCGCCGGGCCAGAGCGCCTCCGACAGGGTGCGGGCACGCTCGTCCACGTCCAGGCCAAGGCCCGTCGCCTGCTCCAGGTCCGCCACCAGCCAGGCGATCCGACGGTCCGCCGGCCGGCCCTTCAGGACGAACAGCCGGTCCAGGGCGTCGGCGTCATCGGCCCGACAGCCGACCCCGTGCACCGTGTCGGTCGGGAAGGCGACCAGCGCACCGCCGCGCAGCAGCTCCGCCGCCTCCGCGAGCCCGTCGGGGGTGGCCGCGATGCGCTCCGTCACGGGGCGCGCTCGATCCGGACGATCCGCTCCACCCCGGCCAGGTCGGGTGACGCCGTCACGGTCCACCGGTCGGGAAGGGAATCGACGAGGTCGCGGATCGGCTCGACCTGGCCCTCGCCGACCTCGAGCAGGGCGCAGCCGTCCGCCGACAGGCGCTTCGGCAGGCGCGCGATCAGCGCGCGCAGGACGTCGAGGCCATCCGCCCCGCCGTCCAGGGCGGAGGCCGGCTCCCAGGCCAGGGATCCGACCCCCGCGGCGACCTCGTCGCTGCGCAGGTACGGCAGGTTGGCCACGACGACGTCGGGCGCGGGGAGCGACCCGACCGCGTCGAGCAGGTCGGCGACGACCTCGGTGACGAGGTGCCCCACCCCGTGCGCGGCGAGGTTGTCGCTGGCCAGCTCCATCGCATCGGGCGACGCGTCGCTCACGACCATGCGCAGCCGACCCAGGGCCAGCGCGGCCCGGAACCGTCGGGCGAGGGCCACCGCCACCGCCCCGCTGCCGGTCCCGACCTCCCAGGCCACGATCGGGCGGTCGTCCCGCACGAGCCGATCCGCCAGCTCCTGCACCGCCGCATCGACCAGCTGCTCCGTCTCCGGGCGGGGAATCAGCGCCCGGCCGTCGGTCGCGATCCGGAGCCCGTACCACTCCTTGAAACCCCGGATGTAGGCGACCGGCTCGCCCCGCGAGCGCCGCGCGACCCATGCGGACAGGGCGGCAGCGGACCGCTCGGGCATCGGCGCATCGAGATGGGCGAGGAGCCAGGCGCGATCCCGCTCCAGTGCCCACGCCACCAGCACCTCGGCGTCGAGCCGCGCGGACGGCGATCCCGCATCGCGGAGCTCCGCGATCGCATCGGTCAGTGCCTGGCCGGCGGTGAGGCCGGGCCCCGCGACCGGAAGAGCTTCAGCCGGTGACATCGGCGCCCGCGGCGGCCAACCGGGCCGCCTGGTCGGCCTCGGCCAGCGGCTCGATGACCCGGTCCAGGTCACCGGACAGGAGGCCGGGCAGGTTGTGGACGGTCAGACCGATGCGGTGGTCGGTCACCCGGTCGTCCGGGAAGTTGTAGGTCCGGATCTTCTCGGAGCGTTCCCCGGTGCCGACCTGGGAACGGCGGACGTCGCCCCGCTCCTCCGCTTGCCGCGCGCGCTGGGCGTCGAGCAGGCGGGCGCGCAGCACGGAGAGCGCCTTGGCCCGGTTCTTGTGCTGGCTCTTCTCGTCCTGGATCGCGACCACCAGGCCGGTCGGCAGGTGGGTGATGCGCACCGCGGAGTCGGTCGTGTTCACCGACTGGCCGCCGGGACCGCTGGACCGATAGGTCTCGATCCGCAGGTCTCCCTCGTCGATCTCGACCTCCACCTCCTCCGCCTCCGGCAGGACGGCGACCGTGGCGGTCGAGGTGTGGATCCGGCCGCTGGCCTCGGTCACCGGGACCCGCTGCACGCGGTGCACGCCACTCTCGAACTTCAGGCGGGAGTAGGCCCCGTTGCCGGTGACCTCGGCGATGACCTCCTTGAACCCGCCGGACCCGCTCTCGCTGGTGGACAGCAGCTCCACCGACCACCCACAGCGCTCCGCGTAGCGGCCGTACATGCGGTACAGGTCGGCCGCGAACAGCGAGGCCTCGTCCCCGCCGGTCCCGGCCCGGACCTCGAGGATGACGTCCCGCTCGTCGTTCGGGTCGCGGGGGACGAGGAGCCGACGCAGCTCCGCGTCGAGGGCAGCGGTTCGCGCCTCCAGGGCGTCGACCTCCTCGCGCGCCATGGCCCGCACCTCCGGGTCGGCGTCGTCGAGATGGGCACGGGCGGCGCCCAGAGACTCCTGGGCGGCCTCACGCTCCCGCAAGGCGGCCACGACCGGCTCCAGGCGCGCGAGCTCCCGCCCATAGCGGGCGAGCAGGGTCGGGTCGGTGGCGGTCTCCGGCAGGGACATGAGATCGGTCAGCTCCTGGTAGCGGGCCGTCAGCTCGCCCAGCTGTTCGCTCATGCCGGGGCGCGTTCCCCCTGCGGGGCGCGATCCTCCTCCAGCACCCGCTCGAGGGCCGTGATGCTGACCTCGAGCATCTCGTGGTCCGGCGGGCGGGTGGTCAGCGACTGAAGCCAGAGCCCAGGGGAGTAGATCGCCCGCACCGCGCGGTTGCCGTAGTGCCGCGCCCCGAACCGGACCAGCTCGTACGCGACCGACGCCACGACCGGGATGAGCGCGATCCGCGACAGCATGAGCAGCGGCAGGGGCACGTCGCCGCGCGGGATGAGCGAGAAGAACAGGATGCTGATCACGACCACGATCAGCACGAACGTCGTCCCGCAGCGGGTGTGGGCGGTGCTGAACCGGTCCACCGAGTCCGGCTCGAGCGGCGCGTCGGCCTCGTGGGCACTGATCGCCTTGTGCTCGGCGCCGTGGTAGGCGAACACCCGGCGGACGTCCGACATCATGCCGATCAGGGCGAGGTAGACGACGAAGATCACGAGCCGGATCCCGCCCTCCGCCAGGTTGGCGACCAGGTCGCTGCCCGCCGCCTCCTCCGCGACCTCCGACAGCAGCAACGGCAGGACGAAGAACAGACCGATGGCGAAGCCAAGCGACAGGATCATGGTCACGGCCAGCGTCCCGCGCCCGATCTCGATGTCCTCTCCCTCCGCGGCGAGGGCGGCGGAGCGCATCAGCATCCGGGTCCCGAGGATGAGGGTCTCGTAGAGGACCAGGACGCCGCGAACGAACGGCACCTTCAGCCAGCGACCGCCCATCAGCGCGCGAGGCAGCGCCTCGGATGAGGTTCGGATCTCGCCGTCCGGCATCCGGACGCTCATCGCGGCCGTCGACCGGCCGCGCATCATGACTCCCTCGATCAGTGCCTGGCCGCCGTAGAAGAAGTCCGGCATGCGGTACTGCCGCGTGCCGGCGACCGCCTGGATGACGAACGGGCCAGCCGCGATCAGCTGCTCGGGAATGAGGAACACGAGGTGCGGGACGAGCCGAGCCAAGCGGCCCGGGCTCCGCCGGTCAGACCGGCTCAGCGCGAGGCGCGCTCCATCCGCCGCTGGAACCGCTCCACCTGGCCCGCGGTGTCGACGATGTTCTGGGTGCCGGTGTAGAACGGGTGGCAATTCGAGCAAACCTCGACCCGGATCGACTCGGCGGTCGACCCGACGGTGAAGGTGGTCCCGCAAGCGCAGTGCACCTCGGCCTGATGGTACTGCGGATGAATCTCGGTCTTCATCGGTCAGGCTTCGTCGGCGATCACGCTGACGCGCTTCTTGTCCCGCGTCTCGTGTGTGAAACGGACACGACCCTCGGTCGTGGCGAACAGGGTGTAGTCGCGGCCCATCCCGACGTTCGGGCCGGGATGGAAGGTGCTCCCCCGCTGGCGGACGATGATCGTGCCGGCCATCACCAGCTGACCGTCGCCACGCTTCACGCCGAGGCGCTTGCCCGCGCTGTCGCGACCGTTCTTCGAGGACGAGCCGGCTTTCTTGTGGGCCATCGGTCAGTCCTCCGTGGCGGCGGCTGCCGCCTTCTTCGCCGGTGCGCTGCGGGGCTTGGTGGCAGGCTTGGCTGGGGCTTTGGCAGCCGTCTTGGTTGGCGCCTTCGGCGCATCGGCCGTCGAGCCCTCCGCCTTGGCGGCGGGCTTTCGGCGGGGCGCGGCCTTCTTCTCGGCGGCCGGCGCCTTCTCGGCGGTTGCGGTCTTCGATCGCCCACCGGCGGTCGCGATCTCGTCGATCCGGACCTCGGTGAGCTCCGAGCGGTGCCCGGTGCGACGGCGGTAGTGGGCCTTGGGCCGGAAGCGGAAGACGATGATCTTGGGACCGCGGCCATGCGCGACCACCGTGCCGTGGACCGAGGCGCCGGCCACGGTCGGGGTGCCAACCGTCACGCCGTCCTCGTCACCGATGAGCAGGACACGGTCGAACGTCACCGAGGCGCCGGCCTCGGCATCCAGGCGATCGATGACCAGCGTCGTGCCGGCCTCGACCCGATATTGTTTTCCGCCGTTGTCGACCACGGCGTACATGGCGTGTCTCCGTCCTGCGCGCACGGCGGGACGCCAGAAGGCATCCCACGCGGACCCCGGAGTCTATCGGGCGACCGGGGGGGTGTCAACGAAGAGGAGGCGGTCGCGGATGGCGCGTGTCATCTCCAGACCAAGCTCGAGGGCGTCGATGACGTCCCGCGGCCGGCCGGCGCCGCTGGGGTCCAGGCGAAGCTGCATGCGCAGGTGCGCCGTGCGCGATGCCTTGTCGAAGCTCAGCACCTCGAGGTCTTCCACGTAGGGGCGCAGGTCGCGCTCGGTGGCATCCGAGCGGCGCTCGCTCTCGCCCCGTCGCCGCATGCCGGGGAGTGACGGCGCCGCGAGGAGCTGGACGACCGCGGCCTTCAGGTCGTCCACGCCGGTTCCGTCCGGCACCCGAGCCTCGACCTCGTACTCGCCGCCCCGGACCTGCGATGAGGCGGACGGGAACCCGTGCCACACCTCGCGCGCGTCGACGATGGCCAGCCCCTCCGCCAACGCCTCGCCGGCGACCAGCAGTCGATCCCGCTCCACCAGCTCGTCGAACCAGACCTCGATGACGTCCCCGCGCAGCTCGAGGTTGGCGGGGGTGACCGCGGCCAGCCGGATCCGCGGCCGCGGACGGCGCGCGGCGGTCTGGGAGAGGGGCAGCTCCGCCTCGGTCAGCACCCGCTGGAACTCGTTGGCGATGTCCTGCTGCCGCATCCGCAGGGCAGGGTGAGCGCGCGAGTACAGGATCTGCCACCGCTGGCGCGGGGCGTCGTCGTCGGCGCTCATCGTCCGGCGATGGTACCGCTCCGTTACGATCGCGCCATGGGGTTCCTTGCCCGACATCGGCTGGGCCTGTGGGTCACGGTCGCGATCGTGGTCATCGTGCTCGCCCTGTGGCTCGCCCGCGGCGCGCTGCCGGTGTTCGGGATCGCCATCGCCCTCGCCTTCCTCCTCGACCCGCCGGTCACCGCCCTCCAACGACGGGGCGTACCACGCGTCGCCGGCATCCTGATCCTCTACGTGGTCGTGGTCGTGACCGTCGTTGCCCTGGGCTGGCTGCTGCTGCCGCCGCTCTTCGAGCAGATCCAGCGGTTCCTCGAACAGCTCCCCGTTCTCGCCGCGCAGTTCGTGGACTGGGAAGAGGCGATCGTGCGGTGGATCACCGACCTCCCGCTCCCAGAACCCATCCGGGAGGCGCTGGACACGATCATCGCGAGCGGGCAGGAGGCGGTCATCGGCCTGCTCGAGACGATCGTCGGGCCGGTGCTCAGCGTCATCGCCCGCGCCGCGGGCTTCCTCGTCGGCCTGGTGCTCATCCCGGTCTGGCTGCTGTACGTGCTCAAGGACCGCGAGCGGCTGCCGGACGGCATCCTCCGCATGCTGCCGGCCAGCTGGCGGCCCGACACCGCCAACGGGATGAGCCTGACGGTGAGCGTCATCGGCCGCTGGATCCGGGGTCAGCTGCTCCTCGGCGCCGTCATCTTCGCCGCGACCCTGATCGGCCTGCTGGTTCTCGCCGCCATCGGCTTCCGGGAGTTTGCGGACTTCGCGGTGCTCCTCGCGCTGGTGGCCGGCATCCTCGAGCTGGTCCCGATCATCGGTCCGATCATCGCCGCCATCCCGGCTGTGCTCATCGGCGCCTCGATCTCCCCGGCCGCGGCGCTGGCCGCCATCGCCCTGTACACGATCATCCAGCAGGTCGAGAACCACCTGCTCGTGCCGAAGGTGATGGGCGACGCGGTCGACCTCCATCCGGCCGTCGTCATCCTGGCCCTGATCATCGGTGGATCGCTGTTCGGGCTGTGGGGAGCGATCCTGGCCGCCCCGGTCGTCGCCCTCGGGCGCGACCTGTATCGCTATGGCTTCCGCCGGCTGGAAGGTGGCACCCCCGACGACGCGAAGGCCTTCGCGCGGACCGGCCCGCCAACCCAGCCACCCGAGCCGCCGGAGCCGCCGCCCAAGCCGCCGAGCGAGGCGCCCACCGAGGCAGCTCCCGCCTGACCTCGCGCGCCGGGAGGCGCGCTAGAAGCGCTCGGTCCGGGTGTGCATCCGCACGGACTGGACGATGCCCATCCCGAACAGGATCGAGACCGTCGACGACCCGCCGTAGGTGATGAGCGGCAGCGGGATGCCGGTCACCGGCAGCAGACCGATGACCATCCCGATGTTCACGATGACCTGGAACAGGAGCATGGTCGCCAGCCCCATCGCCACCAGCCGGCCGAGGCCGTCGCGGGCCTGCCAGCCGATGAGCGCGATCCGCCACAGCAGCAACCCGAACAGGGCGAGCAGGATGAGCCCGCCCGCCAGGCCGAGCTCCTCGGCCACGATGGTGAAGATGAAGTCCGTGGTCTGGACGGGCAGGAAGCCGAGCTGGTTGGCCTGGCCGGCGGTGAGGCCCTGGCCCAGCCAGCCACCGGAGCCGACCGCGTTCAGGGACTGGATGAGCTGGTAGCAGGCGCCCTGCGGGTCGGCAGCGGGATCGAGGAAGCACAGCAGCCGGGCGACCTGGTAGTCCGCCAGGCGACCGAGGGCCACCGGGGTGAGGGCCACCGCCACACCGAGCAGCAGCGCCATCCAGCCGATGCTTGCCCCGCTGATGAACAGCATCCCGCCCAGGATGGCGATGAACACCAGCGCGGTCCCCAGGTCCGGCTGGCGCAGGACGAGCGCCGTCGGCAGCGCCGTCAACAGACCGGCACCGAGGATCGTCGACAGCCGGCCGATCCGTTGGCCTCGCCCCGCCAGGAACGCGGCAAGCACTACGACCATCAGGACCTTCGAGATCTCCGAGAACTGGAAGTCCAGGCCGCCGATGGTCACCGACAGCTGAGCCCCGGAGGCCGACGAGCCGATGAGCAGGTTGACGACGAGCAGGCCGAGGGTGAACACGTAGATCGGGACGGCGAAGGTCCGCAGCCAGTGGTAGTCGACCGATGCCGCCACGACCATCAGGCTGAAGCCGAGGACGGTCCAGATGACCGTCTTGACCGGCTGTGGCACCGCGCCGGGAAGCGCGGCCTCGTTCCACGACGCGGACGTGCCCAGGACGATGCCGAAGCCAAGGAGCAGGACCAGGTACAGGGTCAGCTGCCAGTCGAAGTCGCGCCAGCGCCGTGTGGCGTTGACCTCGATGGTGGAGACCGCGACGCCCATCGGTCAGTTCCCGCCGCTCAGCAGCCGGAGGGTGACCGGGTCGAGGCGGAGGTCCTGGTCGAGCTGGAAATACTGCTGGAGGAAGTACTTCACGACCTCGGTCGAGACATTGCCGCGGACCACGGCCCGGTAGGTGAAGGTCATGACCGCCAGCTCGGCGTCGGTCGCGCCCGGCGCGGACGGCAGGTAGGCCACGAACCACGAGTGGAAGGGCAGGTGGCCCTCGGCGTTGGGGAGCCCGAACTCCGCGGTCCCCGTCTTCCCCGACAGCGTCCCGGGGACGCGCAGCGCGCCGATGTTGTAGGCGTGGCCGGTGGTGATCACGTGGCGCGCGCCGATGCTCATCAGCTGCAGGTTGGCCGGATCCGCGGCCACCTCGTGGAGGACCTCGGGCTCGTAGCGCTCGATGAGGTTTCCCTCCGCGTCCGCCTCGCCGAGGACGATCTGCGGACGCATCAGGTGGCCGCCGTTCGCCAGCGCGGCGTACGCGTTGAGGAGCTGGAGCGGGGTGACCGCGATCACGTTCTGACCGATGCCGGCCTGGGCCAGCTCCCCGGTGAACACCCCTGCGCGGCCCTGGCTGTGGGCCCACTCGGTCGAGGCGATGATCCCCGCCGCCTCGCTCGGCAGCTCGATCCCGGTCGGCTCCCCGAAGCCGAGCTCGTACGCCCACTTCGCGAGGCGGTCGACGCCGAGGTGGACCGCCATCTGGTAGAAGAACGTGTCGGAGCTGCGCGCGAACGCTTCGTCCATGTTCAACGGACCGAACCCGCGCCGGTTCCAGTCGGACAGGCAGTCGCCGGCCGGCGCGCCGGGGATCTGGTAGCAGCCGTAGGTCTGCCATCGCCGCGTCGGGGTGGTCACGCCCTCCTGGAGCGCAGCCAATCCGGTCACCAGCTTGAAGGTCGACCCCGGCGGGTAGATATCGGCAATGGCGTGGTTCCGCAGCGGCAGGTTCGGATCCGCCAGGTAGGACTGGTAGAGCTCGTCGGGGATCCCCGAGGCGAACGCGTTGTTGTCGTACGACGGCAGCGAGACCATGGCCAGGATCTCGCCGGTCTGGGGATTCATCACGATCGTGACCCCCTGGCTGACGTTTGCCTCCCGCATGCCCCACAGCAGCGACTCGGTGGCCAGGCGCTGGAGCCGCGCATCGATGGTCAGGACCAGGTTGCGCCCCGCGACCGGGGACTCAGTCTGGTCGAGGAGCTTCACCCGCCGCCCCGTGGCGTCGCGCTCCCACAGGGCAGACCCGTACTCCCCGCGCAGCTCGGCCTCGAACGCGGCCTCGATCCCCGTCCGCCCGATCGGGTCGTCGTGCAGATACCCCTCGCCGGCCAGCTCCTCGAACTCGGTGCCGTTGATCGGACCGGTGTAGCCGACGATGTGGGACAGCAGCGTCCCATCGGCCTCTCCCCGCTCGTTGAGGTACTGCCGCTGCGGGACGACCTGCAGCTCGATCCCCGGCAGCGCGGCCGCCTCCTCGGACAGGACCAGCGCCACCTGCCGGTCGATGCCGTCGACGAGCGGCACGAGATCAAAGGGTGAGCCGTTGAAGGCGCCCAGCTTGGTCTCGAGGTCCGTCGCCGTCTGCCCGGTCAGGGCCGCCACTCGATCGAGGACCGCCTGCCGACGGTGCGCCGGCAGGTCCGCCGGCCGCACCCCCACCGTCCACGTCGGGACGTTGACGATCAGCGGCCGGCCCTCCCGGTCGAAGACCAGGCCGCGCTGCGAAGGAACCGCCATGGTCACCGAATGCGCCGCTTCCGCCTGCTCGGCGCGGACCGCGCCTTCGATCACCTGCAGCTGGAAAAGCCGTCCGGCAATGATCGAGAACAGGATCACCGCGATCACGCCGAAGGCGATGAAGCGGGCGCCGCGACGCGGCAGGTCCGGCTGCTCGAATGCGGTGCTCATCCCCAGCTCGCCGGCAATTCGGAGCCGACCCGACTGGCGCCGGCGCGCGCGGCGAGGAAGAGGGCCGCGGCGAGGATCCCATTCGCGATTGCCGTCGGCAGGACGAGCAGGATCACGCCGCCGATGCCCAGGCCCGGGGCAGAGCCTCCCTCAAGGAGCAGGAACGCCACGTCCGCGAGGTCCAGCAGCGCGCTGCCGGCCAGACCCCCAACCAGGGCCAGCACGGTGCGTCGACGCCCGAGCGGACCTGCCAGGAGCGCAACCAGGCCGACGACGAGGAGCAGCCCGAGCGGGATGGCTCCCAGCGGGTCGGTGGTGAGCAGATTGGCGGTCAAGCCGCCGATGAAGGCCCAGGTCGCTCCAGCCCCGAGCCCGAAGAGCGCGGTCACGGCAACGACAGCCGCCAGAATGAGATTGGGTCTCACATCACCCATGGCCAGCAGCGGGGCGAGGCTGGCATGAATGACGCCAGTGGCGAGGGCAAGAATGGCGCTGAGGAGGTTGATTGGCGGTTCCCAGGGGTTGCTGCGAGCTTGCCGTGTCGCAGGACAGTATAGGTGCGCTTCGACCTGGCCGACCGGCCTCTCCGGAGCACGATCCCAATGTTTCACGTGAAACATTGATCGCGTGGTAATCGGCCGAAAAGGCCCCAAACTGCTACAATTGACCGTGCCCCGCGGGAACTCGCAACGGAGCGTTCGTGGCTAGGGTTACAGCCTGTACCAATCAAAAGGGCGGCGTCGGAAAGACGACCACCGTCATCAATCTGGCGGCGTATCTGGCCCTTGGAGGCACCCGCACCCTCGTCATCGACCTGGATCCGCAGGGCAATGCGTCGACCGGGCTGGGCGCCGACCGCACCACGGGCACGATCTACGACGCGCTCATCGATCGAGTCGCCATATCGGACATCGCACAACCGACCGCCATTCGAGGGCTGGACCTGGTTCCAGCATCGCCGACGCTGGCGGGCGCTGAGATCGAGCTGGTGGGCTTGACCGCCCGAGAGCATCGGCTGGCGGCCAGCCTGGCCGGCGTCGACGGACGATACGACCGTGTGCTGGTGGACTGCCCGCCGTCACTCGGGCTGCTCACGGTGAACGCACTGACGGCTGCCGATGGGGTGCTGATCCCCATCCAGGCCGAGTTCTACGCCATGGAGGGATTGGGAAACCTGGTGAACACCATCCGCCTCATCCGAAGCTCACTCAACCCTCGACTCGAGATCGAGGGCGTGGTGATCACCATGTTCGACAAGCGCACGCGCCTGTCGTCCCAGGTCGCGGACGAGGTGCGGCGGCACCTGGATGGCACCGTGTACGACACCGTCGTACCGCGCAGCGTGCGCCTCAGCGAGGCCCCCAGCCACGGTCTCCCGATCGCGCTGTACGACCCCGCCTCCCGCGGGGCCCATGCCTACGAGGCCCTTGCCGCCGAGGTAACCGCTCGTGCCTGACGCCCCTCCCCGCGAATTCGGCCTCGGGCGCGGGCTGGACGCGCTCATCCCGCCCCCGGCCGGTGCCGAGGACGGACGGCAGATCCCGCTGGACCGGATCGCGGCCAATCCCCACCAGCCGCGCGCGCACTTCGAAGGAGACGAATTGACCGATCTCGCGGCGTCGATCTCCCTCCACGGCGTCCTCCAGCCCATCGTGGTTCGCGGCCTCGCCAACGGCGAGTACCAGTTGATCGCCGGCGAACGCCGTGTGCGCGCGGCCCGAATGGCCGGCCTGACCCAGATCCCGGCGGTCGTTCGCGAGCCCTCCGAGGAGGAGATGGTCGAGCTGGCACTCATCGAGAACCTCCAGCGGACCGACCTCAACCCGCTGGAGGAGGCGATGGGCTTCCGCCTGCTCATCGATCGCTTCGGCATGCCGCACGAGGCGGTTGCCACCCGCGTGGGCCGCTCGCGCGCCGCGGTGACGAACTCCCTCCGCCTGCTCGACCTGGCGCCCGAGACCCAGGAGGCGCTGCTGGAGGGCCAGATCAGCGAGGGTCACGCTCGCGCTCTTGCGGGTCTCACCGTCCCCGAGCTCCAGGTTGCCGCGCTGGCGATCGTGCTCGAACGTCGGCTCTCGGTCCGCCAGACGGAGGAGCTGGTCCGACGACGTCGCCGACAGGCACGACCCGATTCGCTCGCGACCCGCGAGGAGGACCTCACCGAGCTCGAGAACCGGCTGCGCCTTCGCCTTGCCACCAAGGTGGCGATCACCCGCACGCGGCGCGGCGGCCGGATCAGCATCGAATTCGGCTCCGACGAGGAGCTCGACCGGCTCCTGACGTGGATCCTGGGGAGCTCCGACGATACCGATCCGATGCCGGTCGCGGTCGGCGCCCAGGCGATCTCCGAATGACCGCCCAGCCGCAGCCGAGCCGCCGCCGAGCACGGGCATCGGCTTCCTACACCGCCGCCGACATCCAGGTCCTGGAGGGCCTGCAGGCCGTCCGCAAGCGACCGGGCATGTACATCGGCTCGACCGATGCCCGCGGCCTCCACCAGCTCGTCTGGGAGGTCGTCGACAACAGCATCGACGAGGCGATGGCCAACATGGCCACCCGCATCGACGTCACGATCGGGGCCGACGGCCACGTGGAGGTCATCGACGACGGGCGTGGCATCCCGGTCGACCGCCATTCCACCGGCAAGAGTGCGCTCGAGGTCATCATGACCGTCCTCCACGCCGGCGGGAAGTTCGGCGGAGGCGGCTACAAGGTCTCCGGCGGCTTGCACGGTGTCGGCGTGAGCGTGGTCAACGCCCTGTCCTCCGAGATGCGGGTCGAAGTGCTGCGGGACGGGAAGCGCTACGTCCAGGAATTCCAGCGGGGCGCCCCCCTCAAGCCCGTTCGCGCGGACGGCGGGGAGGCCCAGGCCAACCGGGGCATCGACTGGCCGCGCCAGCACGGGACCCGCACCCGCTTCACGCCGGACGCGGAGATCTTCGACGAGGTCGACTTCAACTGGGAGACGATCGCCACCAGGCTGCGCGAATCGGCCTACCTGAACAAGGGGCTGTGGATTCGCCTGGTCGACGAGCGGGACGACCGCGAGAAGAACTTCCTGTTCCAGGGCGGCGTGACCTCGTTCGTCCGCCACCTCAACCGGCATCGCGAGCCGCTGCACCAGCAGCCGATCTACGTCGAGCGCGTGGTCGAGGGCACGAGCGTCGAGGTCGCGCTCCAGTACAACGATGGCTTCGCGGAGACCGTCCTGCCGTTCGCCAACAACATCCACACCGTGGATGGCGGGACGCACGTCACCGGCTTCCGCGCCGCGCTCACCGGCTCCCTGAACGACTGGGCACGCAAGGCCAGCGTGCTGTCCGAGAAGGACACCAACCTCAGCGGCGACGACGTCCGGGAGGGCCTGACCGCGGTCATCAGCGTCAAGCTCACCGATCCCCAGTTCGAGGGACAGACCAAAGCCAAGCTCGGCAACGCGGACATCAAGGGCATCGTCCAGACCGTCGTCTCCGACGGCATCGTCCAGCACCTCGAGGAGAACCCGGCCGATGGGCGGCGAATCATCGAGAAGTGCGTCACCGCCGCCCGCGCCCGTGAAGCCGCCCGCAAGGCCCGGGACCTCGTCATCCGCAAGGGTGCGTTGGACGGCATGGCCCTCCCCGGCAAACTCGCGGACTGCCAGGAGCGCGACCCGGCCCTGAGCGAGCTGTACATCGTGGAGGGAGACTCGGCCGGTGGCTCCGCCAAGCAGGGGCGGGATCGGCGGAACCAGGCGATCCTGCCGCTCCGAGGCAAACTGCTGAACGTCGAAAAGGCGCGCCTGGACAAGGTGCTCTCGAGCGAGAACGTCCGGCCGCTGATCATCGCTCTTGGGGCCGGCATCGGCGACCAGTTCGACATCGCCAAGCTTCGCTACCACCGCATCTGCCTCCTCTCGGATGCCGATGTTGACGGCGCCCACATCACGACCCTGTTGCTCACCTTCTTCTACCGCCACATGCCCGACGTCATCGAGAACGGGTACCTGTACCTGTGCCAGCCACCGCTGTACCGGGTGAGCACGGGCAAGCAGACGCGATATGCGAAGGACGAGAAGGGGCGCGATGCCGCCGTCAAGGAGCTTTCGCGCGACGGGAAGACTCGAAACATCAGCGTCCAACGGTTCAAGGGCCTGGGCGAGATGAACCCGGACCAGCTGTGGGAAACGACCATGAACCCTGACACTCGCACCCTGCTCCAGGTGAGCGTTCGTGACGCCGCCGATGCCGACGAGACGTTCAGCACGCTCATGGGCGAGCGCGTCGAGCCGCGCCGTGACTTCATTCGCGGCGAGGCGCGCAAAGTGCGCAACCTCGACATCTGAGAGGACGACCGATGCCATCCCGTCACTCCGCCGACATCCGCCAGGTCGAGGCCAAGACCGGCCGCACGCTGGAGGACTGGTGCGCGCTGCTCGAGGCCAACGGCATCGGAGACCGGCGCGACGCGGTGAACTTCCTGCGGGATGGGTACGCGGTCGCGCACGCGTTTGCCCTCGCCATCGCGGATCACTGCCTGCGCGGCGGTCGCGACTCGTACGGGGACGACTTCTGGGAGGACGAGGCGTCGTGGTGACCGAGCCAGCGGAACTGCGATACGGCTTTGCCGACCACCACTGCTTCGCCTGCGGCACGACCAACCCGATCGGGTTGGGCCTCCGCATCGAGCTCGGCGAGCGGCGCGCCAGCGCGACCTGGATCCCGCGGCCCGATGATGTCGGGTGGAGCGATCGCGTCCATGGGGGCCTGCTGGCCACCGTGCTCGACGAGGTCATGGCCTGGGCCCCGTCCAGCGACGACGCGTGGGCGGTGACCGCCTCGTTCGCGGTCCGTTTTCACCAGCCGGCGAGCCCCGGGGAGGAGCTGCGAGCCGAGGGTTGGGTCGACTCCCGCCGGCGACGGATCTACGAGGTGCGCGGCGAGGTGCGCTCCGGCGAGCGCCTGGTGGCGGAGGCCACCGGGACCTACCTGGGCGCCTCCCCGACCCAGAAGGCTGCACTGAAGGAGCGGTATGGCTGGCGGCCAACAGGGCCGGGCTCCGCGCTGACGAACGGACCGGTCCAGCCTTGATGCGACATACGCGACATATGCGACACGCGCGAGCCAGGGCCGGCTGACCGTGGACGACAACCTGGGCACCGTGCGCAACGTCTCCATCGAGGAGGAGATGCGCTCGGCGTACATCGACTACGCGATGTCGGTCATCGTCGCCCGCGCGCTGCCGGACGTCCGCGACGGGCTGAAACCGGTTCACCGCCGAATCCTGTACACGATGTCGGAGATGGGCCTGCGTTCGACATCGGCCTATCGCAAGTGCGCCGGCGTGGTGGGCGAGGCCCTCGCCAAGTACCACCCTCACGGCGACGTCGCCCTGTACGACGCGCTCGTCCGCCTCGCGCAGGACTTCAGCCTGCGCTACCCGCTCGTCGACGGCCAGGGGAACTTCGGCTCGATCGACGGTGACCCGGCGGCCGCCTATCGGTACACCGAGGCCCGGCTGGCGCCGATCAGCGACGAAATGCTGGCCGACCTCGACCGAGGAACGGTCGACTTCATGGACAACTTCGACGGCCGCCTGCAGGAGCCCACCGTCCTGCCGGCCAGGCTGCCGAACCTGCTCGTGAACGGGTCCACCGGGATCGCGGTCGGGATGGCGACCAACATCCCGCCCCACAACCTGGTCGAGATCTGCCACGCCGTTGAGAAGCTCATCGACGAGCCCGAGTCGACCGTCGACGAGCTGTGCGAGATCGTCACCGGGCCGGACTTCCCGACCGGCGGCACCGTCTTCCGCTACGCGGACCAGCGCTCGATCGCCGGCGAGAAGGAGCGGATCGACGCGATCCGGCACATGTACGCCACCGGCCGCGGCCGGGTCGTCATGCGCGGGCAGGTGGCGCTCGAGGAGGTCCGCCCGGGCCGGATGGCTGTGGTCATCACCGAGCTGCCGTACCAGGTCAACAAGACGACCCTGATCGAGAAGATGGCGGACCTGGTCGGCGCGAAGAAGATGACCGATGTCAGCGACATTCGCGACGAATCCGACCGCGACGGCATGCGGATCGTGGTCGAAGTGAAGCGCGATGGCTCGCCGCACACCGTGATGTCCCAGCTCTTCAAGCACACCGCGCTCGAATCGAGCTTCTCGACCAACATGTTGGCCCTGGTCGACGGCCAGCCGCAGACGCTTGGGCTCAAGCGCATGCTCGAGCAGTACATCACCTACCGGCGCGACGTCATCCGACGCCGAACCGAGTTCGACCTGGCCCGTGCCCAGGAACGGGCACACATCCTCGAGGGGCTGAAGGTCGCGCTCGACCACCTCGACGCGGTCATCGCCACCATCCGCAAGGCGGCCGACGCCGATGCCGCACGCGAGGCCCTGATCAAGCAGTTCAAGCTCAGCGAGGCGCAGGCCAACGCCATCCTGGAGATGCAGCTGCGCCGGCTGGCGGCCCTCGAGCGCAAAAAGATCGAGGACGAGTACGAGGAGGTCATCCGCCTCATCGGCCAGCTCGAGGACCTGCTGGCCAACCCGCGCAAGATCCTGCAGGTCATCAAGGACGAGCTCGCCGATCTCCGGAGGAAGTACGGTGAGGATCGGCGCACGCGGATCTGGGATGACGCCAACCGGGAGCTCTCCGCCGAGGACCTGATCACCGCAGAGGACGTGGTGGTCACGCTGTCCCAGCGCGGCTACATCAAGCGCCAGCAGATCCGCACCTTCCGATCCCAGCGCCGCGGCGGCAAGGGCAAGCTGGCGATGATCACCCGTGAGGAGGATGCGGTCCGCTACCTGCTGGTGGCCAACACCCACGACAGCATCCTGTTCTTCACCAACCGAGGCCGGGTGTTCATCACCAAGGTCCACGCCCTGCCCGAAGCCAGCCGGAACGCGAAGGGGTTGCCGATCATCAACCTGCCCGGCGTCCAGGTGGAGAGCGGGGAGTACGTCAGCGCGATCATCGCCCTGCCGCGCTTCGAGCCGGACCACTACCTGGTGATGGCCACCCGGCGCGGCCACATCAAGAAGACGTCGCTGGCCGACTACGCGCGGATCAAGGCCAACGGCCTGATCGCGATCAACCTGGTCGACAAGGACGAGCTCCGGTGGGTCGATCTGTCGGACGGCTCGAACGACATCGTGATCGCCACCCGCAACGGCCAGGCGGCCCGCTTCGTGGAGAAGGAGGTGCGGGCCATGGGCCGGGACACGAGGGGAGTGACCGGCATTCGGCTCAAGGGTGACGACGAGGTCATCGGGATGGAGGTCATCCGGGACCCGACGCAGCAGCTGCTGGTGGTGACCGAGCAGGGCTACGGCAAGCGCACCGATGTCGGCGACTTCCCGATCAAGCACCGGGCGACCGGCGGGGTGATCGCCAACTCGCTGAACGAGGACACGGGCAAGGTGGCCGCGGTGAGACTGGTGGGCCGCGAGGACGAAGAGGTCATGCTCATCACCGAGGAGGGCACGATGCTGCGGACCGAGGTGGCGAGCGTGAATCAGTACCGCCGGGCGTCACGCGGGGTCACCGTCATGCGTCCCGCGGACGGGGATCGGATCATCTCGATTGCCGTCTTCGTGGACGAAGGGGTGCCCGAGGAATCCGAGACCGAGGAGTGACGCGCTAGAATCGGCCGGCCGGGCTCCCGTCCGGCATCGAGCACGGAGCGAGCCGTTGTACGCCGACGAGTTCAGCATCTACTCGGGCAACGCCAACCGGCCGCTGACTGAGGATATCTGCCGCTACCTCGGGACCCGGATGGGCGAGGCCGACGTTTTCCAGTTCGCGAACGAGAACATCTTCGTCCGCATTCTCGAGAACGTCCGCGAGCAGGACGTGTTCCTGGTCCAGCCCACCTGCCGCCCGGTGAACCACTCGATCATGGAGCTGCTGATCATGATCGACGCCTTCAAGCGGGCCAGCGCGGGGCGGATCACCGCGGTCATCCCGTATTACGCCTACGGCCGCTCCGACAAGAAGGACCAGCCCCGCGTCCCGATCACCGCCCGCCTCATCGCGGACATGCTGACCGTGGCCGGGGCGGACCGCGTCCTCACCATGGACCTCCACCAGGGCCAGATCCAGGGCTTCTTCTCGATCCCGGTCGACGAGCTGACCGCGGTGGACATGCTGGCCAAGTACGTCACCGGCCTGGGGCTCGAGGACCTGGTCGTGGTCAGCGAGCTCGGATTCGCGAAGAAGGCGCGGAGCTTCGCCGAAAAGCTCGGAGCGCCGCTGGCCATCGTGGAGAAGCGGCGGCAGGCCAATGACGACCAGGCCGAGCTGAAGAACGTCATCGGTGAGGTCGATGGCAGGACGGCGGTCATCATCGACGACGAGATCAACACCGGTGGCTCGTTGATCGAAACGGTGAACGCGCTGATCAGCGAAGGCGCCAGGGACGTGTACTCCTGCGCGACCCACGGCGTGTTCTCCGGGGCAGCCCTCGAGCGCATCGAGGCCTCCGCCCTGCGCGAGGTGATCGTGACCGACACCATTCCGCTTCCCGACGACATCGAATCGGAGCGGATCACCGTCCTGTCGGTCGCGCCGCTGTTCGGCGAGGCGATCCGCCGCATCCATCGCGGCGAGAGCGTCGGCGCGCTCTTCTCGTCCGAGGTCGAGCTGGTGGAGGAGATGACGTTCTGGGGGGCGCACGGCGAGGACGAGGAAGAGGCCGAGGCCATCACGGTCGAGCGCTGAGCCCGATGGCTGAGGTGCGGCTCGGAATCCTCCCCTGGAGCCAGGCCACCGACTGGGAGTCCCTCGAGTCCGTGGCGCGCCGGGTCGAGGCGCTCGGCTACGAGCACGTCTGGGCCTGGGACCACCTGCACGCCATCTTCGGTGATCCGGACCAGCCGATCTTCGAGGGTTGGATGACGCTGGCCGCCTGGGCGGAGGTCACGCAGCGGGTCCGGCTCGGGCTGCTGGTCGGGGCGAACACCTTCCGCAACCCGGGGGTGGTGGCCAAGATGGCGACCACCCTCGATCACATCAGCCGTGGTCGCGCCATCCTCGGCCTGGGCGGGGCGTGGTTCGGGCACGAGCACCGGGCCCATGGCCTCGAGTTCGGCACCGGGCACGGGCAGCGGCTGGACTGGCTGCACGAGGCGGTGGCGGCGATGCGCACCGTCCTCGACGGTGAGGCCGCCACCAGTCCACCGGGCGGACGCTATCGGTTCGACCACCTCCAGCAGCTGCCGCGACCCGTCCAGCCTCACCTCCCGATCATGATCGGCGGATCCGGAGAGAAGAAGACGCTGCGGACGGTGGCGATGTACGCCGACATGTGGAACGCGATGGGCAGCACCGAGTTCCTCCGACACAAGGTTTCCGTCCTGCAGGAGCATTGCGCCGCTGTCGGGCGGGACATCGCCGAGATCGAGCTCACGGTGGGGTGCAAGCCGGTCATCCGGGACACGGAGGCCGACGCTCGCCGCGCCTGGGAGGCGCAGATGGCGCACAACCGGACGCCGATGCGCGAGGTGGCCGACGACGACACGTTCTGGATCGGCACCCCCGACCAGATCGCGGAGCGCATGGTCGAGGCGCGGGGCCTGGGGTTCGACACGTTCATCGCCGAGGTCGCCGCGCCGTATGACGCCGAGACGCTGGAGCGGTGGATCGGCGAGGTCAAGCCGATGGTCGAGGGCTGAGCCGGGCGCGACTTGCGCGCTCGCGCGATTCAGGCGAGTCTGAACGCAAACAGTTCCCCAATCCACGAGGTCCCCATGCGAAAGCTCATCATCGGGCTGGCCGCCCTCGCCGGCGTGGCCGCCCTCACCTATCGGTTTGCCGTCCAGCCGTTCCGGACCTGGGGGACGAGCACCGAAGAGGCGGCTCGAACCCTTCCCGGCGACGAGATCCTGCCCGACGCCGCGGGCGGCGAGACCCGGGCGATCACCATCGACGCGCCACCGGCATCGGTCTGGCCGTGGCTGGTCCAGATGGGATACGGCCGTGGCGGCTGGTACAGCTTCGACTCGATGGATACCGGTGCCAGCTCGACGGAGATCCGGCCCGAGTTCCAGTCGCTGGCCGAGGGAGACACCGTGCCGGCCAATCCGACGAGCGGACTGGTCGTGCGCCGGATCGACCCGGAGCAGGCGCTCGTGCTGTACATCGACGCCGACATGGCCAGCGATCAATCCGGCCAGAAGAGCCCGATGGATTTCGCGGCGACGTGGGCCTTCATCCTGGACGAGCTGCCGGGCAACCAGACCCGGCTCATCGAGCGAATCCGGTTCCGATTCGGCGAGACCGACAAGCCGTGGATGCGGCACACCCTGCCGATGATGGGCTTCGGGATGTTCTTCGTGCTGCGCAAGCAGCTCGAGGGCATCAAGCAGCGGGCGGAGCAGCAGCCCAAGGCGCTGCCGGTGAAGGCCTCGGCCTGACCCGCGATCGGGGGTTCCCGGGGGAGGCGGATATACTCGCCGCCGACCAATGCTGAAGCTCTTCTCCCGGGTGGTGGACTCCAACGAACGCGAGATCCGCCGCCTGGATCCGCTCGTCGAGCGGGCCAATGCGCTCGAGCCCGAGTACCACGCCCTGAGTGACGAGGATCTCCGGGGCCGCACGGCGCTGTTCCGCGAGCGACTGCGCGAGGATCTCGGGGACATCCTCGACCCGGCCCCCACCGCCGCGTCGGACGAGGAGTCGGAGCTGGTCGGCGGCGACCCCGCCCGGCGCCGCGAGCGCCAGCACGAGCAGCGCAAGCGGGAGACGGAGCAGGTCAACGCCGCGCTGGACAAGCTCATCCCGGAGGCGTTCGCCGCCGTCCGCGAGGCGATGGTCCGCGCCCTCGGCAAGCGGCACTACGACGTCCAGCTCGTCGGCGGGATGGTCCTCCACCGCGGCGAGATCGCCGAGATGAAGACCGGCGAAGGCAAGACGTTCGTCGCTCCGCTGGCCGCCTACCTCAACGCCCTGGCCGGCCAGGGCGTGCACGTCGTGACCGTCAACGACTACCTCGCCAAGCGCGACGCGCAGTGGATCGGGGCGGTGTTCCATCGGCTGGGAATGGTGGTCGGGTCGATCCAGCACGAGGCCGCCTATGTCTACGACCCCGACTTCGTCGCCACCGACGAGCGGCTGCAGGACCTCCGGCCGGTCACCCGCCGCGAGGCGTACGCCGCGGACGTGACCTACGGCACGAACAACGAGTTCGGGTTCGACTTCCTGCGCGACAACCTGGTCGCCGACCTGAACCTCCGCGTCCAGCGCGGCCACTTCTTCGCCATCGTCGACGAGGTCGACAACATCCTCATCGACGAGGCCCGCACCCCGCTGATCATCAGCGGCCAGGCCGAGCAGTCGACCGACCGATACGTCCAGTTCGCGCGGCTCGTCCCACGCCTGAAGGCCGAAGAGGACTACATCATCGACGAGAAGTTCCGCCAGGTCGCGATCACCGAGATCGGGACCGACAAGATGGAGCGGATGCTCGGCGTGGCGAACCTGTTCGACGACGACTTCAGCATGGCCCGCCACCTGGAGCAGGCGCTCAAGGCGGAGGCTCTCTACAAGCGGGACCGGGACTACGTCGTCAAGGACGGCGAGGTCGTCATCGTCGACGAGTTCACCGGTCGCCTCATGCCGGGGCGTCGCTGGAGCGAGGGGCTCCACCAGGCGGTCGAGGCCAAGGAAGGCGCCCGCATCCAGAGCGAGTCCCAGACTCTCGCCACCGTCACGTTCCAGAACTACTTCCGGATGTACCGCAAGCTGGCCGGGATGACGGGTACCGCCGAGACCGAGGCGGAGGAGTTCGCGAAGATCTACGGCCTCGAGGTGGTCGTCGTCCCGACCCACGTGCCGATGATCCGCGACGACTTCGCGGACCTGGTGTACGCCGGCCAGAAGGCGAAGTGGGAAGCGGTCGCGGACGAGATCGCGGAGGAGCACGAGAAGGGCCGTCCGGTGCTGGTCGGCACGATCAGCGTCGAGGTCAGCGAGATGCTGTCCGACCTGCTGAAGCGGCGCGGCATCAAGCACAACGTGCTGAACGCGAAGTTCCACGAAAGGGAAGCCGAGATCGTGGCCCAGGCCGGCCGGAGCGGGGCGGTGACGATCGCGACCAACATGGCCGGCCGAGGGACGGACATCCTGCTCGGCGGCAACCCGGAGATGCTTGCCGCCGACCTGCTCCACCAGGCCGGGACGAACGTGCTGGAGGCCACGCCGGAGCAGATGGCGGAGGCCATGGCCCAGGCTGAGGCGACCACCGCGGAGGATCGCGTGAAGGTGGTGGAGGCTGGCGGGCTGCACATCGTCGGGACCGAGCGTCACGAGGCGCGGCGCATCGACAACCAGCTCCGCGGTCGCTCCGGCCGGCAGGGCGACCCGGGCAGCAGCCGGTTCTACCTGTCCCTCGAGGACGACCTCATGCGCCGGTTCGCCAGCGACCGGGTCCAGGGACTCATGCAGAAGGTCGGCTTCACCGATGACATGGCGCTCGAGTCGGGCATCGTGAGCCGCACGATCGAGGGTGCCCAGACGCGGGTCGAGGGCTACAACTTCGACCTGCGCAAGCACGTCGTCCAGTACGACGACGTCATCAACCTCCAGCGCGAGACGATCTACGGCGAGCGCGACCACCTCCTCCGCGCCGACGACCTGTCCGGCACCGTCCTGGCCCTGGTCGAGGCCGAGATCCGCAGCCTGGTGGCCGAGTCCACCGCCGGCGACCCGTCCGAGTGGAACCGGGACGGGTTGAAGGCGCAGCTCACGACGATGGTCCCGTTCACCACCACCGACCTCGAGGTGGTGGACGCCGAGCGCGACGCGGACGCGGTGGCCGACGCGCTGGTGGAGGCGGCGGAGACGCACTACCAGCACCGACGGGACGACCTCGGGGAAGAGGCGATGGCCGCCCTCAACCGCGTCGTGCTGCTGCGCGTGATCGACGGGCTGTGGGTCGAGCACCTCACCGCCGTGGACGACATGCGGCGGAGCATCGGCCTGCGGGCCTACAGCCAGCGCGACCCGCTCAACGAGTTCAAAGTCGAGGCCTTCCGCATGTTCGACGAGCTCAAGGCCATGATCCGCCGGGACGTGGCGCGGACCATCTTCCGGGTGACCGTCGTCCGCCAGCCGGCCGCGGCCGCCGCCCCGCGGATGGTCGAGAGCCGACCGGACGTCAACGGCGGCGGCCCCTCGGCGATGGCAGTCGGGGCCGCGGCCGGCGCCGTGGCGGCCGCCGGCGGCGGAGGGCAACCGGCGCGGGCGGCGACCAAGATCGGGCGCAACGACCCGTGCTACTGCGGCTCCGGAAAGAAGTACAAGCGCTGCCACGGGGCCTGAATCGGACCCCGTCCCGAATTGGGGGGTTGGCAGGCCGAGCCGGTCCGGGTAGGATGGGCTCCTCTACGGTACGTCGGTCCTCGGAGCGACGCGCCCCCGTGGGCGGAGGAGCGTGTGAAGCAACTGACGGGCGAGGCTCCCATCGAGATCTCCGACCTCCCGTCTCCGGCTCCCCATCCGTCCAACCCTCTCCCCCTCGTCACCCGCTTCCGGGACCCCGCGGTCCCCTACGAGGACCTCATCCAGTGCGAGCGCGACTGCATGCGCTGCAGCTACGCCGCGACGCTCGGCTGTGACGGCAACTGCGGCGCCTGCCCGCGCCAGAGCTACTGCCCCTGCGTGAACCCGGCCAAGCTCCGCTCGCGATCGAGCCGGCTGGCCGATGTTGAGCTCCCCCTCGTCGCCGACCTTGGACGAAATTAGGAGCGAGGCCCAGCGCCTGGCGCGCCTCGTCGCCGACACGGCAGTGCGTCTTTGACTTGCCGGCAAAGCAGGCCGAGCTCGAGGAGCTGACCGCCCAGTCGGGAGACCCCAACCTGTGGGACGACCCTGGCCGTGCCCAGGCGGTCCTGCGTCGCGCGGACGAGCTCCGCGATGAGATCGGCTTCTGGACCGATCTCGAACGCCAGGCCACCGATCTCGACGACCTGACCGAACTGGCCGCGGCCGAGCCGGACGGCGGCGCGACGATGCGCGGCGACCTGGAGGCTTCGCTGGCGGCCCTCCAGGCCGAGCTGGGCCTCGGCCGAGCAACGACTGCTGCTCGGCGGCGCCTACGACGAGCGGCCGGCGATCGTCTCGGTCTACGCCGGCGCCGGCGGGACCGAGAGCCAGGACTGGGCCGAGATGCTGCTCCGGATGTACCTGCGCTGGGCCGAGCGACAGCGCTACAAGACCGAGATCCTCGACCAGTCCGAGGGGGAGGAGGCGGGGCTGAAGAGCGTCACCGCGGCCATCGACGGCCGGTGGGCCTACGGTCGGCTGCGGAGCGAGCGGGGCGTGCATCGCCTGGTCCGGATCAGCCCCTTCGACTCCCAGAAGCGGCGCCACACCTCGTTCGCCCTGGTCGAGGTCATGCCGGAGGTCCCGGCCGACGCCGCGATCGAGATCCGCGATGACGACCTGAAGATCGACACCTATCGGTCCAGCGGCGCCGGCGGCCAGCACGTGAACAAGACCGATTCCGCGGTGCGGATCACCCACCTGCCGACCGGGATCGTGGTCACCTGCCAGAACGAGCGGAGCCAGATGCAGAACCGGGAACGGGCGATGGCCGTCCTGCGCGCCAAGCTCGTCGAGCGGGCGGAGGAGGAGCGGGAGGCCGAGCTCGCGCGACTGCGCGGGGTGCACGTCGAGGCCGGCTGGGGGAACCAGATCCGGAGCTACGTGCTCCAGCCGTACACCATGGTCAAGGACCTGCGGACCGGGGTCGAGACCTCGAACCCGACCGCTGTCCTCGATGGCGAGCTCGACCCGTTCATCGAGGGATACCTGCGCTCGCAGATCGGGACCGACGAGAATGGGGCGGCATGAGCGCATCGGTGGCCACCGCCAGCGACCCGATCATCCGACTGGTCGACGTCGCCGTCACCTACCCCAACGGCAAGACGGCGCTGACCAACGTCGATCTCGAGGTCGGCCGCGGCGACTTCATCTTCCTCGTCGGCCCGTCTGGAGCGGGGAAGTCCACGCTCATCCGGCTGCTCGTCCGTGAGCAGGTCGCGACCCACGGCCGGGTGTACCTCGCCGGCCGAGACGTGGCCCGCATCAGCCGGGCCCAGGTCCACCGCATCCGTCGACGGATCGGCGTCGTGTTCCAGGATTTCCGGCTGCTGCCGAACAAGACGGTGCGCGAGAACGTGGCGTTCGCGCTGGAGGTGACCGGCGCCCCGCTGAGCGAGATCCGCCACCGCGTCCCGCGCCTCCTGTCCCTCGTCGGCCTCGAGGGCCAGTCGGAGCAGCTGCCGGCCCAGCTGTCCGGCGGCGAGCAGCAGCGGGCGGCGATCGCCCGCGCCCTCGTCCACGACCCCGCGATCCTCATCGCCGACGAGCCGACCGGAAACCTCGACCCGGTCACCGGCTGGGAGATCGTCCAGCTCCTGCTCGAGATCAACGCGCTGGGCACGACCCTGGTCATGGCCACCCACAACCAGGAGATCGTGACCGCCCTCCGCCGACGGGTCGTGGCCCTGGAGGATGGCCGCATCGTCCGCGACGAGCTGGGGGCCGCCTACCGCCGCTCGTAGCCGAGGCCTTGCGTCGCCCGGGTAGGATGGCGCGCGACATGGCCTTCCTGAGATTCCTCGGCTTCACCATGGTCCGCGCCGGCCAGGGATTCTGGCGCAACCGGATGATGAGCCTCGCCGCCACCGCGACGGTCATCCTCATGCTGGTTCTGCTGTCGGGCCTCGCCATCGTGCTGGCCGGCCTGAACTCGGGGCTGAACTACATCGAGAGCAAGGTCGGGGTCACCGCCCGCCTGGTCGACGGGCTCGAGGGGTGGGAAATCCTCGCCCTGGTCGCCGACGTCAGCGCGCTGCCCGGGGTGGAGTCGGTCGAGTACGTGTCGCCCGAGATGGCGATGGACCGCCTCGAGGAGGAGTACGCCGATCGCGGGCAGATCCTCGACACCGGCGGGGCGGAGATCAGCCTGTACTCGAGCATCGAGGTCGCCCTGATCGATCCCTCCGCCGCCGCATCGGTCGGAGATGCGCTCCGCGAACGCGAGGAGGTGGAGGTCATCACCACCCGCCAGGAGCAGTACGACAAGCTGCTGGGCGTGACCAACGTCGTCCGCCTGGCCGGGCTGTCGGCCATGGTCCTCGTGGGCCTGACGGTGGTCTTCATGATCGTGAACACGATCCGGATCGCGGTCTTCTCGCGGAGCCGCGAGATCGAGATCATGCGACTGGTCGGGGCCAGCGACGCGTTCATCCGCTGGCCGTTCATCGTCGAGGGCATGCTCTGCGGCCTGCTGGGCGCGGTGGTCACCATCCTCCTGGTGGCACTGATCTGGGGACCGATCCAGCCGCTCATGGTCGAGATCTTCCAGATGCCGACCGCGGTTGGGGCGCAGTTCTACACCGTGGTCGCGGTGCTCATCGTGTCGGTCGGCCTGACCGTCGGCATGCTCGGCAGCTGGATCAGCGTTCGCGCCCACCTCGCGTCGGGAGCCTGAGCCGCCGGTTACGAGAACGGCATCTGGCCGAAACCGGGCCTTGATCTGACCGGTGCTACACTCCCGCCCCCCAGATGGACGACACCACACCTTCGGGCCTGCCCGAAACCGATTCTCCGCCCGTCCCGACCCAGGCTCCCGTCGCGACGAACGGCCGGTCAACGATCGGCCGGTCGATACGCTACGCGGTGCTCTTCGCCCTGGCGGCGCTGCTCGGGACCAGCCTGTTCATTGGCGGCTATCTCGCCGCCGGTGGAGGCGGTGGTGGTGGCAGCAGTTCGTGCGCAGCGCCCAGCGAGGCGTTCGAGGCCTTCTGCGAGGCCTACGACAAGCTCCAGGCCGAGTACGTCGACGAGCTCGACGACGACCAGCTGGTCGAGGGCGCGCTGGAGGGGATGTTCCAGTACGGGGTGGCCGACCCATACAGCGGCTACATGAATGCCGAGGAGTACCAGAATTCGCTCGGCGACCTGTCGGGGACCTTCAGCGGGATCGGCGCGGAGCTCGCCGTGGAGAACACCGAGAACCCCGACGACCTCGAGGCCTGCGCGACCCTGTCGGACACGTGCGTGCTGGTGGTCGTGGCCCCGATCGAGGGCTCACCGGCAGAGGCGGCCGGGGTGCAGTCGGGGGACGTCATCCTGGCGGTTGACGGAGAGAGCGTGGAGGGGAGCACGATCCAGGACGAGGTGTCGGAGGTCCGCGGCCCGGAAGGAACCGACGTCACCCTCACCATCGAGCGCGACGGCGAGGTGTTCGACCTGACCATCACCCGGGCCGAGATCGTCGTGGTCGAGGTCGAGAGCGAGCTGCTGGACGGGCACGTCGGGTACATCGCGCTGCATGGCTTCAGCACGGACTCGCCTGCCCAGTTCGGCGAGCAGCTCGGCGACCTGCTCGACGCGGGTGCCGACCAGATCGTGTTCGACCTGCGGGACAACCCCGGCGGCTACATCACCGCCGCTCGCGACATCGCCTCGGAGTTCGTCGAGGAGGGCCTGCTGTTCACCCAGGAGGGATCCGGCGACGAAGTGATCGATTGGGAGGCGACCGGCGACGGGCACGCCACCGACTCGGCGATCGAGGTGGTCGTCCTGATCAACGGCGGCTCGGCATCGGCGTCCGAGATCGTCGCCGCGGCGCTCCTCGAGACACGACCGAGCGACCCTCATCGGCGAACCGACGTTCGGCAAGAACACGGTGCAGATCTGGGACGAGCTGGTGAACGGTGGCGGCGTCCGGATCACGATCTCGCGCTGGTTCACCCCGGATCACAACAGCGTCGCCCCCGACGGCGTGCAGCCGGACATCACGGTGGCCATTCCGGAGGGGACCCCGCCAGACGAGGACCCGGTCCTCGACGAGGCGCTTGCCTACCTGGCGACCGTGGCTGAAGCAGCAGGGGCGCCCGGCGCGCCGGCAAAGCCGGTCGCCGCCAGCGGTGCCTGGCCGGCCGGCCTGTCGGTGGTGGGCTGGGCACCGGAAACCGGCTTGTGGGCCTCGCGGTACGCGTGCTAGCATCCGCGGCCACGAAAGGAGGTGGTGTGCAGATGGATAGTTCCAAGCGCGCCACCACCGAGGCGGTGCACTGACACAGCCTTCGCGTGGTAGCGAACGAGAGCCGGCCGCGAGGCCGGCTCTTTCATTCAGACCGATGATGGGACGAAACTGATGGGTGAGCACACGGTCGCGCTCAACCGCCGCGCCCGCCACGAGTACAGCGTCGAGGAGACGGTTGAGGCCGGGCTCGTCCTGACCGGGTCCGAGATCAAGAGCATCCGCGCGGGTCGCGCCAACCTGGCCGAGGCGTATGCGCGGATCGAGCGCGGCGAGGCCTGGCTCATCGGCGCGCACATCGCGCTGTACGAGCAGGCGAACCGCTTCAACCACGAGCCGACCCGCACCCGCAAGCTCCTCCTCCACCGCGACCAGATCTCGGAGCTGGTGGGGAAGACCCAGGCCAAGGGCTACACCCTCGTCCCGCTCCGGCTGTACCTGCGCGATGGCCTGGCGAAGATCGAGCTCGGCCTGGCCCGTGGGCGAAAGACACACGACAAGCGGCGGGTCATCGCCGAGCGGGACGCGCGTCGTCAGCTGGAACGGGAGTCGAAGGTCCGGGTCAAGCTCTGACCGGGTGCCCGGACGGGCTCGGGTTTCGAGATCCGATGGGCCGTTTGGTATCCTTGAGGGGCCGGAATCACGCCGGCGGTTCGTGGGGATGTCAGGTTTCGACAGGGCCCAGGAACCGGGAATCGCGAGCCGAGGTCGCCCGCAGGCCTCGTAAAACCGCGGGCAAGCCGCAACTGGCAACCGTCAGTTTGCTCTCGCTGCCTAGTCAGTGAGCATCGACGCCGTCCCCTCTCCCCGGGCGGCGAAGATGTCATCAGGGGAGATGCGGCACCGCCGACTCCGGTGAGCGGTGACAAAGAGCCGAAAGGCGGCCGGATAGGACGCGGAGCACCCCGCCGGTTGGGGGCCCGTGGCCCGAAACCCAAGTAAGCCGGACACGCTCGTAGTGAGACCCGGCAACTCGGTCTTGGACGGGGAGTTCGATTCTCCCCCATCTCCACCATTCCCCCTCCCATGCGGGCCCACGCCGCCCGCCGAACCGCCCTTGGACCCGCCCTCGGCCTGATCGCCTCAGCGAGTCGCCGACCGCGCTCGGGCGCGGAGGATCGTCAGCGCGTCCGCCCCCGCCGGCAGCAGCCGCTGGAGGCGGAGCGCGACCGCCTCCGCCGGGAGCCCGTCGTCGATGGCGTCGAGCGCTTCCCGCCACGCCGTGGCGTCGTCGACGTCGCCGGAGGCGAGCTCGGAGACGAGAGCGGCAATGTCAGCCTGGGTGGTCTCCAGCTCCGCGGGAGGGTCCGAGAGCGTGCCGAGGTAGAACGAGACGGCGGCCGCCACCAGCCCGGCGCGACGTTCACCGGGATCGGTGGTCGGATCGGTCGCCACCAAGCCATCGGGGCGGCCGAAGACCAGGTGGTGGCCGCCCGCCCTCCGCGCGAAGCCGATCCACGGCCCCTCCGGGCCGAGGCGGCCGATGGCATGGACCGGACCGCCGCCCTCCGCCGGCGTGGCGGAGCGGGACATGGAGCCGGGCCCGGTCCTACCCGACCTTGTTGGCGGGCAGGATGACCACGCGGCGGTTCGGTTCGACGCCCACGCTCTGCGTCCGCACCGTGTCGTGCTCGGAGAGGGCGAGATGGACGATCCGCCGCTCCATGGCCGGCATGGCCTCGAGCTGGATGATCTTGCCGCTCTGGGCGACGCGCTGGGCGGCGCGGTCGGCGACGTCCCGGAGCTGGTCCTCGCGCCGGCCGCGGTAGTTCTCGACGTCGACCATGATCCGGTTCAGCTGTCCCTCGCGGCGGGCGACGATGAGGTTGACGATGTGCTGGAGGCTCGCCAGCTTCTCGCCACGCCGGCCGATGAGGACCCCGAGGTCATCGCCCACCACGTTGAGCTTCGCCGCCTCTGTGCCCATGGCGACCTCGACGGTGCCGGGCAGCTCCATGAGGCGAAGCAGCTCCTCGAGGACGGACTTGGCCTCGTCGAGGGTCGCCCGCTCGGACTCGGACAGCTCGTCCATCGGCTTGGCCGGGACGAACGGGCGCGGCTCCGGGCGCGTGTCGCCGTTGCGGGCTTCTGACGGCCGTCGCTCCCGGGGCGGTCGCCCCTCGCGCGATGAACGCGTCGACGCGCCGCTCGACTCGCGGCCACGGCCACGGCCACGGGACGAGCTTCGGGGCGGGGCGGCCGCCTCATCGGCCATGACCGGGGTCAGGCCACCGTCATCGGCCTCCTCGAGCCCTGCCGCCGTGGGCTCCACATCGGTATCCGCGGGTGTCTCCTCGCGGAGCTCGGCTGCGGGCTCGGCTGCGGGCTCGGCTGCGGGCTCGGGCGGAGCGTCAGCCCGCACGCTGGTCGCCTCGGCCACCGCGGATTTGGGGGCAGCGAGGATCCGAGCCTCGTCAGTGCCCACGCCCAGGATGCCGCGGCTGCCCTGGGACAGGATCTCGATGTCGAGGTCGCCCAGGTCCGCGCCGAACTCTTTCATGGCGGCGCGGATCGCTTCCTCGACGTTCTTACCGGAAAATTCCTTGAAGGTCATCGTCTTCGGCCCTCCCGGCCGCGTCGTCGCCGACCGGAGCGTCGCTGACCACCGGGCCGGGCGGGCTCGGGCGTCGTCGGACTTCCATTGGTCGGAGGTGGTGTGGGGCTCTTCGGCCGAGTCGCAGCGAGGTCACCGGCGTCGGGTGCCGGCGCCCATCTCGGCTGCCAGCCGAAGAGCGGGAAGAGATTGCCCCAGCCCATGATCAGGTACTGCTGGATGATCAGGTAGGCGGTGTACACGCCCCAGTACAGGACCAGGCCGCTGGGGAAGATGCCGCCCCAGACCACGGTCATGATCGGGAACAGGTAGGTCATGGTCTGGGTGGTGGCGGCGGTCGGATCGTCGCCCATGTTCCGTGGCGACGTCATCCGAACCTGGACGAACTGGAGGATGCCGGCGATCACCGCCAGCATCGAGATGGCGAAGCTGCCGAACAGGAAGATCGAGAACGCCTGGTCCACGGTCGCCAGGTTCAGCGATACGCCGGTGAACGGGTTGGTCAGCCACTCGACGACGGTGTCCACCGGCGCGTCGAGCTTCAACGGGGTGATGAGCTGGCAGTTCAGTGGCAGGAACTGCTGGAAGTCCGATGGGACGGCGCATGAGCCGTCGATCGGGATCTGGTACATGTTGTTGCCCAGCGGCTCGATCGCGGGGGTGGCGTCCAGGAAAGTCGTGAAGCTGGCCTGCTGCTCCTCGCTCGGCTGGAAGGTGATGATGCTGGAGGCCCGGGTCAGGGCCTGGTACAGGGCGAACAGGATGGGCAGCTGGAGGACGAGCGGCAGGCACCCGCCGAACATGTTCACGTTGTGCTCGCGGTAGAGGGCGGCCGTCTCCTCGCTGATCTTTCGTTGGTTGCCCTTGTGCTTCCGCTGGATCTCTTTGACCAGCGGCGACATCCGCTGCATCTCCTTCTGCGAGCGGATCTGGCGGATGAACAACGGCGCCAGCAGCGTGCGGATGATGATGGTGAGGACGATGATCGCCAGGGCGAGGTCGTCGAAGAGGAGCTCGTACAGCCCGATCAGCGCGTTGAACAGGGGAAGGAAGATGACGTCCCACGGCGGGTTGAACGACTCGATGCCAAACATGGGCGGCGGTTCCTAGCGAACCGGGTCGTAGCCGCCGGGGTGGAGGGGATGGCAGCGAGCGATCCGCTTGGCGCCCATCCACGAGCCCCGGAAGAAGCCGTAGCGCTCGATCGCCTGGTAGGTGTAGGCCGAGCACGAAGGGGTGTAGCGGCAGGTGGGCGGCATCCAGAAGGTGAGCACCTGGTACGCCCGGATCAGCCCGAGGCCGATCATCCGCACGCGGTCACTCCCCGGAGACCCCGGCACGGGCCAGCGCCGCGTCCAGGGCGGCGCCCAGCTCGGCAAACGTCGCGGCGGCAGCCGCAGGTTTCATGATCACCAGCAGGTCCCAGCCCGCTCCCATCTCGCCGTGGCGCGCCCGGACCAGCTCACGCATGCGGCGTCGTACTCGATTCCGTTCGACGGCCCCTCCCAGGGAGGCCGGTGTTGCCAGGCCGATACGGGTCGTCGGCCCTTCCGTTCGTCGGGCCCGCAGGACGAGCAGCCGAGTGGCGCTGACGCTCCCGGAGCGCACCACCGCCTCGAAGTCGGCCCGGCGACGAAGCGTCGGGAAGGCCGGCATGGGCGTGGCCTCCGGGATCAGGCGCTCAGCCGGCTGCGCCCCTTCGCCCGGCGGCGGGCCAGCACGCGACGACCGCCCTTGGAAGCCATGCGGGCGCGAAAGCCGTGATTCCGCTTCCGGGCGCGCTTCTTGGGCTGATAGGTCCGTTTCATCGTCGTGGGCTCACCCTCTGTTCAGCCAGAGCGGCGCCGGTCCGCGGAACATGCGTGAGGCTGGCTCTTCGCCAGCCTCTTCGGTGCAACGTTGGCGGTTGGGCGTCGCGTGGCGGCGATTCTAACCCACGCGGCCAAGAATCGTTGCCCTGCCCATCGGGGTGGCGTAGACTACGCCGACCCCCGGAGCCAGACGCCCAGCCCACGGGCCGTGCCCGCCCCGGAGGAGCACCAGAATCTTGGATTTCGCCCGGTCCTGGCACTCGCTTGGCCGGCCTGGAGGCGTCTGTCGAAATGGATGCGAAGCAGGTGTGGCGCGCCGTCCTCGGCGAGCTGCAGGTGAGCCTTTCGGCCGCCAACTTCGAGACGTGGCTGAAGGACACCTCCCTCGAGGAGATCGACGAGCACCTGTTCCGCATCTCGGCTCCCAACGGGTTCACCCGTGACTGGCTCGACAACCGCTACCGGACCCTGGTCAGCCAGACCCTGGCCCGGGTCGTGGGCCGCTCGGTCCGCGTCGAGTTCGTGGTCGCGGACGCGCCAGGGCCCGCCCCCGAGCAGTCAAGCGACGAGCTGACGCCGGTCCCGGCCTCCACGCCCAGCGGAAACGCGGTCAACCTCAACGCCCGCTACACGTTCTCGAACTTCATCGTCGGCAGCGCGAACCGACTGGCCCATGCCGCCGCCCTGTCGGTCGCCGAGCGGCCGGGCCACGCCTACAACCCGTTGTTCCTGTACGGCGGGGTGGGGCTGGGCAAGACCCACCTCATGCACGCCATCGGTCATGCGGTGGCCGCCAAGTTCCCGCGCAAGCGGATCCTGTACGCCACCAGCGAGAAGTTCACCAACGACTTCATCAACTCCATCCGCGAGCAGAAGATGGAGGACTTCCGGAGCCGATACCGGCGTATCGACGTCCTGCTCATCGACGACATCCAGTTCATCGCCGAGCGGGAGCGGACCCAGGAGGAGTTCTTCCATACGTTCAACGCGATCCACGAGGTCGGCAAGCAGATCGTCCTGTCCTCGGACCGCCCACCGAAGGCGATCACCACCCTCGAGGAGCGGCTTCGCTCGCGGTTCGAGATGGGGCTCATCGCCGACCTGACCCCGCCGGACCTCGAGACCCGGATCGCGATCCTCCGCTCCAAGGCCGAGGAGCAGCTCCACCTCATCCCATCGGAGGTCATCGACTTCATCGCTCGCAAGGTGGTGAGCAACGTCCGTGAGCTGGAGGGGGCGCTGAACCGGGTCCTGGCCTACGCCTCCATGAGCGGCGCGCCGATCAACATCGAGCTGGCGTCGGCGGTCCTCTCAAACGTCATGTACAACCCGCGCAAGCGCTCGATCACGCCGCAGCGGATCGTCCGGGTGGTGGCCGACTACTACGGGGTCAACCTGGACCAGCTGCGGAGCAGCAAGCGGGAAAAGGCGATCGTCGTGCCGCGCCAGATCGCGATGTACCTCATCCGCGAGGAGACCGATATCTCATTGCTCCGGATCGGCGCCGAGCTCGGCGGGCGCGACCACTCCACCGTGCTCCATGCCTGCGACAAGATCAACCGCGAGATGCAGGACAACGACGAGCTGCGGCGCGAGATCAGCGCGGTGCGGGAGATGATCTACTCGGAGTGACGACGGTGGACAACCGGCCGCAAGGCGGTCACCGACGGGGGACAAGACCGGGGCTGAACGAGGCTCGGGTACGCCCTTCCATCGGTCTCGTCCCCGCCCGTTCGACCGTCCGGCCGCGCTCGCGCACGGCCCATCCCCAGCCGGCCCACTGGCCCGAGACGGTGTTCCGGGCACGGTTCTGGCTGATGTCCACACCTTCCACACCCCTATGACGAAAGACGACGGATAGAAATCTCTATGCTTCAAGGAACCGTAGTTGAGAAGTCCATGAACATCTCCGTCATGCAGGAGAACCTGGCCCGCGGGCTGGGAATCGTGAGCCGGGCGGTCGCCAGCCGAGCCACCCTTCCCGTCCTGGCCAACGTCCTCCTTCGGACCGAGGATGGCGGGCTCAAGCTCACCGCCACCAATCTCGAGATCGGCATCACCTGCTGGGTCCCCGGCAAGGTGGAGGCCGGTGGCGAGATCACCGTCCCCGCCCGCCTGCTGACCGACCTGGTCGGCTCACTCCCACCCCAGACCATCGAGCTCGAGCTGTCGCCCAAGGACCGGAGCCTGAAGGTCACCTGCGGCGGCAGCCGGGCCACGATCAAGGGCATCGAGGCGGACGAGTTCCCGGTGGTGGGGGCCATCGGCGAGGCGCCGATCACCTCGGTCGACGCACGGGTCCTGCGCGAAGCACTCGGAGAGGTCGTCTTCGCCGCGGCCACCGACGAGTCGCGGCCGATCCTGACCGGGGTCCTGACCCGGCTCGAGGGGGACACGATGACCCTGGCCGCGGCCGACAACTACCGGATCGCGGTCCGGACCCTGACTCTCGCCAAGCCGGTGGCGGCGGAGACCACGATCGTGGTCCCGGGTCGCTCGTATGCCGAGCTGGTCCGGATCCTGCCCGACGCCGAGGCGCCGGTCGAGATCACCATCACGCCCAATCGCAGCCAGGTCCTGTTCCACGTGGAGGGCATCGACCTCGTCAGCCGCCTGATCGAGGGCCAGTTTCCGAACTACGAGCCGGTGGTCCCGGCCAAGGACTCGTGGACGGCCCGCGCCACCCTGGACCGCGAGGCCTTCCTGGCGGGCACCCGGCGGGCGAGCTTCTTCGCCCGCGACTCGGCGAACATCATCAAGGTCGAGGTCGGCGGGGCCGACGGCGAGCCAGCCGGGGTGACGATCAGCGCGCACGCGGTCGACATCGGCGACAACGCCGACTCGCTGGACGCCACGGTGGAGGGGTCGCCCACCACGATCGCCTTCAACGCCCGCTACCTGACCGATGTCCTCGGCGCACTCGGGGCCGACGAGGCAGTGCTCGAGCTGTCCGGCCCGCTGGCGCCCGGGGTCATCCGGGGCGTGGGCAAGGACGAGTACGTCCACGTGATCATGCCGGTGCGCACTGCGTCCTGATGTTGGCGTGCGTCTCGCCCGACTCCAGCTCGACCACTTTCGGAGCTACGCCACCGCCGAGCTCGCGCCGGACCCCGGGCTGACCCTCATCGCCGGGCCCAACGGGGCCGGCAAGACCAACCTGCTGGAGTCGATCTGGGTCACCGTCTCCGGCCGTTCCCACCGGACCGGGAGTGACGCGGACCTCGTCTCCCACGGCGCGCCGCTGGCGCGGGTCACGCTGGACGTGGCGGAGGGGAGCGAGGCGCCGCAGCGGATCGAGCTCGTCCTGCCCGGTGCCGAGGCGCCGCCCGCGCGTGCGTCGGCGGCTGACCGTGAACGGCGTGGCCCGCCGCCAGGCATCGGTCGCCGACACCCTGCGCGCGGTGCTGTTCCGTCCGGAGGAGATGCTGCTCCTGGTCGGCGCGCCGTCGGAGCGGCGGCGTTTCCTGGATGCCATCTCCGCCCAGCGGTCGCGAGCGGCGGCCCGCGACCAGGCCGACCTGGCCCGCGTCCTCGCCCAGCGCAACGCCCTGCTGCGGGCCATCCGTGCCGAGGAGGCCGACATCGGCAGCCTGGGGGTGTGGGACGAGCAGCTGGCCCAGGTCGGAGCGCGGGTCACCGCCGCCAGGCTGGCGCTCGTCGACGAGCTGGCCGGGCTGATCGGTCCGCTGCATGACGCGGTCGCCCCCGCCGACGAGCGGGACGATCGGGTGGGCCTGGTCTACCTCGACGTCCTGAAGGACGCCTGGCCGGAGCGCGAGGCGCCCGCCGGCGACGCGGCCCGTCTCGACCCGGATCGACTGGCCGCGGCCATCCGACGCCGGCTGGAGGACGTGCGCCAAAAGGAGATCTGGAACGGGGTGTCGCTGGTCGGCCCGCAGCGCGACGACATCGGGATCACCCTCGGCGGCCTCCCGGTCGCCGCCCACGCCAGCCGCGGCCAGCAGCGCACGATCATCATCGCCCTGAAGCTGGCCGAGACCGACCTGCTGGCCGAGGGTGGCGGTCCGGCGCCGATCGTCCTCCTCGACGACGTGTTCAGCGAGCTGGATCCGGAGCGCTCGGAGCGGGGGTTGGACCTCCTCCGGCAGCGGGGCCAGGTCCTGGTCACCATCACCGACACGAGCCTGCTGCCCGCGCGCCACCGCCACCGCGTGCCGGTCTGGACCGTTGGGGACGGACGGCTGGCCCTCGCCTCCCGCGTCGCCTGAGCCTGGGCCACGATGGGCACGCGCACGACCACCGAGGAAGCCGCCAGCGCGGTCCAGCGCGCCCTCCTCCAGTGCGTGGGCCCCGGAGCCGCGGAGCAGCTGGCCCTGGCCCAGGCGCGCCTGGCGTGGCAGGAGACGGTCGGAGACGCGGGGTTGGCGCCGGAGGGTATGTGGAGCCGGCTGACCGCGGTGAACAACGGGGTGGCCACCGTGGTGGCCTCCGAACCGATCCTCGCCGCCGAGCTGAAGCTGCGCGGCGACCAGCTGGTCCGCGCGGTGAACGAACGCCAGCGCGGCCGGCCCGGGGCGCTGTATGAGCTCCGGAGCCTGACCCTGACCGTCCGTCCCGGCGCTGCCGCCCCCGAGTGAGCGATTCATGAGCCAGCGGCTGGCGACCAAGATCGGTCTCGTCCCGGAGGCCGAGCGGGGGACCGAAGCGCGGGACCTGGTCCGGCTGAACGAGCCCACGGTCGGCGCCCCGGTCCGGACGAAGGGCAGCCTGTACCTCCTCGCCCAGCTGACGAACGCGGGACCGAACACCGTCCGGGCCGCCCGCCAGGCGCTGGAGACCATCGAGCACGACTACTACTACGACCTCTCCGCCGGCCCGGCGGACACCCTTGCGCGGGCACTCGCCCAGGCCAACCGTCGCCTGTTCCACGGCCGGGGCCGCGCGGGCCTGGGGCGCGGGGCCGAAATCAGCGTGGTCGGAGCCGCGATCCGCGCCGCCGAGCTGCACGTGGCCAGGATCGGCCCGGCGGGGGCGATCATCGTCCGCGGCGAGCGGATCTTCGAGCTGCCGCCGCCGCACCTGGCCGACGACGAGCCCGAGACCGGCCGGCGACTGGCCGAGTCGCTGGGGGAGGCGCTCGAGATCGAGCCGGTAACGTGGTCGGGCGAGCTGACGGATGGGGATCGAGTCGCGCTCGTCAGCCGCAACCTGGCCGAGACAGTCGGGGCGGAGGACACGCGCCAGACGCTCCTCCGACTGCGACCCGGGCCGGCCGCGCGGCACCTGCACCAGCTGTTCCTCGAGCGGGGCGGGACGGGCTCCGACGGCCTGCTCGTTCTCGAGCTGACTGCCATCCCGCTGACCGCCACCACCCATCGGCTGGAGCCGGTGCGCCCTGCCGACCCCCTCGCCGGCCTGCCCGACCGCAGCCCGGTCCCCGGCGCCGACGCGGTCGGCGGCGCCCTGCGGCGGGCGGATCGGGCGGTGGACCACGCCCAGTCGCGGGTCGGCAGCTCGGTCGAGCTTTGGATCGGGCAGTTGGCGGCCCTCATGCCTCACCGCCGGGTGGACTACCCCCGCCGCGTGGTCCCCACCGAGGCGGTCGAGGCTCGCCGTCGCCGCCGGCTCGGCGCGCTGGGCATGCTGGCCGTGGCCGGCCTCCTCGCGGCTGGGGTGACGGTCGCGAACTACCCATCGGCGGATCCCACCCAGGCCATCCCCCGGCTCGCCATCGCCCGCGAGGCGATCGCGGAGGGCGGGGCCCTCCTGGCGGAGGTGGAGGCCCGGGTGGACGGCCTCGACCTCGTGGAGCGGGATCCCGAGCGGGCTCGCGACCTGCTCACCGATGCCGGAGGCGCCCTGGACCGAGCGGAGGGCGCCGGCGTGACGGCCGAGGCCCTCGAGCCGCTGCGGATCCGCCTCGATGGCGGCCTCGACGCGCTGTACTCCGTGTCGCGCATCCGTGAGCTGGCAACCGTCGCCGACCTGGCGGCCGCGTTCACCGGCGTCGATCCGCAGCGGATGGTGGCCGCTTCGGACGGGTCGCTGTGGGTGCTCGAAACCGGCCGCGGGCGAATCCTCCGGATCGATCCGCTGAGTGGCGCGGCCGTATCGGTTTATCGCGCCGGGCAGACCATCGACGGCGCGGTGGCCGGCGACCCGTGGCTCATCGCCACCGCGGCCACCGACGTGGTGGTGGTCGACCGCGAGCGCCAGGCCTGGCGGTCCGACCTGGTGGAGCAGGTCATGCGCCGGATGCCGCTGGCAAGCATCGAGGCCCTCGATCCCGCAAGCACGCTCCTCACCGCCCTCCAGCACCTCCCGCCGCTCGAGATCTTCAACCTGTATGCCGTCGACGGGGGAGGCGGGGAGGTCTGGAAGTGGACGCCGCCGCCGGTCATCCCGGTCGTCTTCCCCGACGCTCCCGAGTCGTTCCTCACCGCCGAGCCGGACCTCGACCCGGCCGCCGCGCGTGACCTCCGCGCCGACGCCAACCTGTGGCTCCTCCATCGCGCGACCGTCACCCGGGTGAACTTCGGCACGCCGGTGCCGCAGGCGGACTTCTCGCTGGACCGCCCGCCCGACGCCGCGGTCCGCGACGGGCTCGACTACACCCTGTTCGACGCGGCAACGGTGATCGACCGCGAGCTGTTCTTCGTCTACGACGCGGCCAACGCCCGGATCGTCGCCTTCCAGCGCGCGGACGGTGCCTTCATCCGGCAGTGGATGGCCCCACGGCGGGGAGATGCCGCCGGCCTGCTCGACGAGGTGCTCGGCCTCGAGGTCATCTCCGTCGCCGACGGGCCACCAGCGGCCTACCTGCTGACACCGGATCGGGTCGTCCGCGTCGTCCTCGAGTAGCAGACACTAGAATCGAGCCCGTGACCCAGCTCATCGAGATGGTCGTTGAGAGCGTGCGCGTCCACGTCCTCAGCAGCCAGCACGTGGTCATCCTCAAGGAGACCGAGCGGGACCGATACCTCCCGATCTGGATCGGTCCGTCGGAGGCGAACGCCATCGCCATGCGCCTCCAGGGGATCAGTGCCGAGCGGCCGCTCACCCACGACCTGCTCGTGTCGGTGCTGGGCGCGGTCCACGGCAACCTCAGCCGGGTGGTCGTCACCCATGTCAGCGACGGGACGTTCCACGCCCGCCTGTACCTCGAGACGGCCGAGGGCGGGGAGACCGAGATCGACTCGCGGACGTCCGACGCGATCGCGGTCGCCATCCGGACCGGGTCGACGATCTACGTCGACGAGCGGGTCCTCGACGAGGCCGGGGTCGAGCCGGAGTCGAACGGGGAGCTCGGCGAGGACGACGAGAAGCTGGCGGTCTTCCGCGACTTCGTGAACTCGCTCGATGTCGACCTGGGCCCGACCGAGGGACGGCCGCCCGCCGAGTAACGGCGTCAGCCCCGGGGCTGTGTCCCCAACGTGCGCTCCCGGTCGGTCCACAGCTTCCAGCGCAGCTTGAAGATGTCGCGGAAGGTCCGGAGGATCTTGCGGAAGCTGGCGCCGGTGTTCTCGCCCGCCAGCCGCGGATAGTGGGTCACCCCCACCTGGTCCATCTTCACCCCCCGCGCGTTCAGCTTGATCAGGAGCTCGGCCGACAGGAACGGGCCCTCCGCGTCGAGCCGCAGCCCGTCGAACACCTCGCGTCGGAACACCTTCATCGCGCAGTCGATGTCGCGCACCCGCAGCCCGAACAGGACCGAGACGATCGCGTTGTAGGTCTTGGCGATGACCAGCCGATGGAAGGGGTCGCGCCGCTTGATCCGGTAGCCGATGACCGCGTCCACCGGGCGCGATCGGTCCGCCAGGCGGTCGAGCAGGCGCTTGAGCTCTGCCAGGTCGAACTGGAGGTCCCCGTCGGAGAAGGAGATGAGCTCGCCGTCGGCGTTCGCGAATCCGGCCTGCAACGCGCCGCCATAGCCACGGTTGGGCTGGTGCACGACCCGGACCCGCGGTTCGGCGGCGGCGAGTGCGTCGGCCAGCTCCGGCGTCCGGTCGGTCGAGCCGTCGTCGATGGCCAGCACCTCGAGTGATTCGACCAACGGACCGATGTCCGCCAGGGCGCGGGCCACCGTCTGCTCGATGTTCGCTTCTTCGTTGTAGGCGGGAAAGAAGAAGGTGAGGGCCGGCCGGGTGGCCGTCGGTCGGTTCACAGACCCCACGATATACTCACCGCCGCCTTGTCGAGCGCCGGCCGCAGACGACTTCTCGATCCGTTCGGCACGCTCCTCATCCTCCTCGTCGCCGGCTTTGCGCTGCGCCTGTTCGTGGCCTACGTCCTGCTCCCGCAGTCGGGCTTCCGCAACGACATGGCCTCGTTCTCCGCCTGGGCCGTGCGCATGGCGGCGGTCGGGCCGGCCGGATTCTACGAGACGGGGGTGTTCACCGATTACCCCCCGGCCTACATGTACGTCCTGTGGGGCCTCGGCGAGATCGCGAAGTTCTTCGAGCCGATCACCGGCATCTCGCCCATCCGGCCCCTGGTCAAGGTGCCGGGGATGGTCGCCGACATCGGCGTGGCGTGGCTGATCTACCTCATCGGCACCCGGTTCCTGGGCGACCATCCGCCGGTCCGCTGGCTGGGGTCCGGGGCCCGGATCGGCCTGATCGGGGCAGCGGTCTACCTGTTCAACCCCGGGACCGTGTTCAACTCCGCGGTCTGGGGACAGATGGACGCCGTCGGCGCGTTCGTGCTCCTGGCGGGGCTCTACGCCCTCGGCCGCGGCTGGACCGAGGCGGCCGGGGTCGCCGCCGTGCTCGCCCTGCTCATCAAGTTCCAGTTCGGCTGGCTCATCCCCATCGTGCTGGTGGTCGGCCTGAAGCGACACCTGTTCGGCCGGTCGTCCGACCCGGCCCTGGCGTCCCGGCCGGACCCGGTCCGCATCCTCAGCTCGGCGGCGGCCAGCTTCGGGACGATGGTCCTCGTCCTGTTCCCGTTCGGGATGCGGATCCTGCCCACCGGCGACCCGGCGACCGGGATCATCGACAAGTTCCTGGCCGCCACCCAGACGTACAAGGGTCTGTCGATCAACGCCCTGAACTGGTGGCGGAACCCGTTCACCGGCATCTGGGATGTCCAGCAGTGGGGGAGCGACCAGACCGTCGTTTTCACGGTCGGCGGCGACGGTGCCGGCGTGACCACGGCCATGGTTGGCGTGTTCCTGTTCGGCCTGGCCGCGGTCCTGGCCCTGGTCGCCGTCGCGCGGCGGGACGACATGACCGGCCTGCTGCTCGGCGCCCTGACCATGGCGGTCGCCTTCTTCGCCCTGCCGACCCGCGTCCACGAGCGCTACCTCTTCCCCGCCCTGGCCCTCGCCGCCCCGATGGTCGGGACCGCGGTTCGCTGGGCGGTGGCCTACGTCGGCCTGTCCGCGCTGTTCTTCCTGAACGTGTACTGGGTCTACTCGCACGACTGGTCGTACGCCGGGCTGCCGCCCATCGCCCCGGGGACTGGCGGCGAGCCGTTCGACCGCGACCCGCTGATGGCGGCCGTGTTCTTCACCCAGTGGGGGGTGTGGCTGCTCTCGTTCAGCTCCCTCCTCCTCCTGGGGTGGATCAGCTGGCAGGCGCTCAAGCCCGCGCCGCGCCCGGCCGGCGATGCGGAACCGGACCCGGAGGCCGTGGCCGCGGCTGCGACCGCCGCTGCGGCTTCACGGGCCGTGCGCGCCGCCCGTGGTCGGGCCGGGTGGCGCTGGCTGCGGCAGGACCCGATCAGCGAGGCGGAGCGTGCGCCGCCGCGACGGCTCGACTGGCTGGACCTCGGGCTGGTGGTCGGAATCGTGCTGTTGGCGCTGGTGGTCCGCCTGTGGCGGCTGGACCTGCCGCGGCAGATGATCTTCGACGAGGTCTATCACGCTCGGACGGCCGCCGACTACCTGTCCGACTGGCAGTGGGGCTGGAACCGCGACCCGTACGAGTGGACGCACCCGATGCTCGCGAAGTACCTGATCGCGGCCGGGATCGCGGTGGCTGACCCCAACCGACCCGACGGCACGATTGAGCTGGACGCGACGGCTACGTCTCTCGCGGTGGCTCCGCAACGCACCTCACTTGGCTGGCCGACCTCGATCGTGTTCACCTCCGACGGGAGCGAACGGATCGAGGCCCGTGACGCGGCCAGCGGTGTGCTCCTGGCCGACTGGGAGGCCGCGGACCGGGTGACGACCCTCGTGTTCGATGCCGACACCCGCCGCCTGCTGGTGGGGCTCCGCGCGGACGGCACGATCGCCACGTTTGACCTCACCGCTTTCCTGACCCGCGAAGGTCCGCGGGCCCCGCCTCCCGAGGGGGTGGGGATCGGGACCGGCATGGACGGGGTCCAAGAGATCGTCGCCCCGCTCAACGAGCCGGTGCTGGTCGTCCGCGGGCCGGACGAGGTGGCCGTCTTCGAGCGCGTCACCGGCGTCGAGCTCGTCCGCCGCGAGATCGTCGCGGACGCCATCTCCTACGTCGTGGCGGTGGGTGGCGACACGCCGGTGACCGCGCGAGTCCTCGTCCTCGACGTCGATGCGGCCACGGTCCAGACCCTGGACGCCACGACCCTGGCCACCGAGAGCAGCGAGTCCCTGCCGTCCACGCCGCTGGGCCCGATGATGACCAGCGGACGCGGAACCAGCCAGCTGACCTGGGTACCGGTTGGGCCGCTGGCCGAAACCGACGAGCACCCCGCGACCACCGGCGGGATCACCGTCCTCCGTGGCGGCGAGATCACCCCCGACGACACCATTCCGCTCCCCGGCCCGGCCACCGCCCTCGGCTGGGACTCGGTCGCGAACCTGGTCCACGTCGCCGGCGAAGGCGCGGTGTGGGTCATCGAGCCGCACGGCGACGGCCGGTCCGGCTTCGGGGTCTATGACCAGGTCGTGATCAGCGGAGTGCCCACGGTCATGGGCTTCGACATCAGCGACTACTCCCAGTCCGATGATCATGGGCGGCTCATCGTCGCCACCGAGGCCGACCCACCCGAGCTGGTCCGGATCGACGTCAGCCAGAACGCCTTCGCCTGGCGTTTCGCAGCCACCGTCTTCGGGGCCCTACTGGCCGGGCTCGTCTACCTGCTGACGGCCCTGCTGTTCCATCGCCGATCGATCGCGATCCTCGCCGGCGTGTTCGTGGCCATCGACCTGATGAGCTTCGCCATGAGCCGGATCGCGATGAACGACATCTTCGTCGCGGTGTTCATCGTGGCCGGCTACGCCCTGTTCTGGCCGATCTGGGGTGGCCGCTGGCGACGCAGCGCGTGGTTCATCCTGCCCCTTGTCGGGGTGATGATCGGCCTCGCCGCAGGATCGAAGTGGGTCGGCTGGTACGCGCTCATCGGCCTGTGGTTCCTCGTCCTCCTGCGCTCGCAGCTCGGCCGATTCCTGGTCGTGGCCGCGACCGGCTTCGCGACCTTCGCCATCGGCTTCGAGGCCCCATGGCCGTTCTTCGTGATCATGATCGCGGCCCTGGCCCTGGCCGTGGCCGTGGCCTGGGTCAAGCCGGTTCGCCTCGAGCCGGCGGAGCTGTGGGCTGTGCCGGCGACGCTGCTGGTGGTCGGCGCCATCGGGCTGGCCTTTGCCATCGGCTTCCAGACCCTCGACTGCGGGGAGGGCGGCTGTCGCGAGCCGCGGAACCTCGTCGAGCTGGGTTTCGGCATCCTGTTCCGGGGGATCGAGGCGTGGTGGCCGGCCGTCATCGCCCTGGTCATCACCGCCGTCCTGCTCGTGCTGCGCGCGGTCCGCAGCCTCCGACGCCCCGCGTCAGATTCCCGGTGGTACATGCCCTCGGAGATGGGCGGCTTCGCCTGGCCGTGGATCTTCGCGTGCCTGGTGGTCATCCCGCTCGCGGTGTACGTGGCGACCTACATCCCGTGGCTGAACATCGGTCACACGATCGCCATCCCGAACGGCGGGGTGGGTTACGGGTGGTCGCTCGACGAGCTCCACGCCCAGATGTTCGGCTACCACTTCGGGCTGCAGGCCGGCCACGTCGCGTCCTCGCCGTGGTGGAGCTGGCCGCTCGACCTCAAGCCGGTCTGGTTCTACAGCCACTCCTTCGACCTGAACCGGGTCGCGGTGACGTACAACGGCGGCAACCCGGCCCTGTTCTGGGCCAGCGTCCCGGCCGTCTTCGCCTGCCTGCTCCTCGCCTGGCGCCGCCGCTCGTGGGCGCTGCTGCTGGTCGCGGCGGCCTTCGCCTTCCAGTTCGTGCCGTGGGCGCGCGTCGAGCGGGCGACCTTCCAGTACCACTACCTGACCGCGGTGCTGTTCGGGTTCGTGGCCATCGCCTACGTGCTCGACGAGATCCTGCGCGACCGGTACCTGCGCGACTACGGCATCGCGTTCCTGGTCGCGGTCGCGATCACCGGGCTGCTCATCTACCCGCTGAACTCCGCGCTGGCGATGCCGGACTGGTACATCAACGCGGCGCGGACCCTCCCGCCGTGGAACTACGCATTCCAGTTCCCGAACCCGCCCCAGGGGGAGCGGCCGCCGCTCATCAGCTCCAACCCGCTCGTCCTGGCGCTGGCCACCTTCGTGTCGCTCGGAGCCGCCTCGTTCGCGTCGTTCGGCCGCGACCTGCTCCAGAGCCGCTGGCCCGAGCGCTTCGGTGGGTCAGCCCCCGCGGCGGAGGGCACTGACCAGGATGATCGCGCCGATGACGACCAGACCGATGGGCCAGAGGGTCCCGAAGTTGAGCCAGGGGAGGAACTGCTGGGCGAGGAACCAGCCGCCGATGACGATCAGGATGGCCCCGAAGATGACATGGGGCCCCGGCCCCCTCGAGACCTCGACTGACGGCGACCACGTCGAGCTGGCCGCCGCTGGCGCGACCGTCGTCTCATCACCTGTCGCCGAAGCGTCGGCTCCATCGACTTCCCCCGCGCTGTCGGCTGCCGGAGCACTCGCCGCCTCCGCCGGTGCAGCCACTGCTGGCTGCCATGGCTCCTCGGGCACGATGGCCCACATCACGATGTACACGATCACGAAAATCCCGCCGGTGAAGATCGCCAGCAGCAGCCACAGGACGCGGGAAATGGACGGGTCGATGTCGAAGTAGGCGGCCGTCCCCGCCGCCACGCCGCCGATCTTCCGGTCGGCGACGGACCGGTACAGCGGCCGGTTCACGAGCAGCCTCCGTCAGGGTTGAGGTTGAAGGACGCGGCATTGCCACTGAACGTGATCTCGATCTGCGTGTCCGCGGAGTCGTAGCCGGCCGTCTGCCACACGCCACCATCCTCGCTCAGCCCGGCCTCCTCGAGGTTGTGGCCGGTGGCCACGTTCTCGCCGACGGTGATCTGCGAGGCCGATCTCGTCCGACGCGCAGACCTCGAACGAGGCCGCGTTCCCGCTCAGGCTGATCGAGCCCGGAGCGCTGTCCGCGTCGAGCACGACCTCCATCGCTCCCGCGTTCATCGACCCGGAAACCCCGTCCGCCTCGGCACCCGACAGGTCGACGCGGATGGCGACCGCGTTGCCCGACAGGCTGATCTCGCCCCACCGCCCATCGGCCAGGTCGAACGTCGCGTCGCCGGCGTTGAGGCTGCTGGACAGGCTGGTGCCCTCGTCACCCGGCACGACCACGCCGACGTGGAGGCGATGGTCGGAACCGATGATGACCGTGTCATCGGACGAGACCTCGAGTCGATCGGGATCGGCGGAGACGTCGAGCTGGCTCGCCGTCTCCTCGTCGGCGCTGACGGTAAAGACCTGGCCGTCCCCGGCCGAGACCTCGAGGGTCACGCAGTTCAGGTCGATGTCCACCTCCGCCCCGCTTGCGAGTGTCCCGTCCTCGTAGGCCTCGAGCGCGGCCGGCTCCCCGGTGCCGCACGAGGTGGGGAGCGTCGCTCCGCCGCCGATGAAGCCGCCGACGAGGAGGCCGAGCAGCACTCCGGCCAGGGCGGTCGCGACCACGCCCAGGGCTCCGGCGAAGATGATCGCGACCCCGGCGCCGATGAGGAACAGCGGCCACCATTGAACCGCCTGGCTGAGGATGTCCTGGCTGATCCAGCCCTGCTGGATGGCGAGCACGACGACACCGGCGGTGACGAGCGCGGTGCCCCAGAAGACGGCCCCGCGCGATACGGGTCTCATGGATTCCGGCTCCCTCCGAGACTTGAGTCCCATTCTGGCATCGGTCCGACGCATCGAGCCAGAGCCATCCGGCAGGGCGCGCAGGGCCAATCAGCAGATTTGATTGACACGCGGGGACGCTGCGCCCGTAGACTCCGCGGGCGTTCACAGCGCCGGGTGTAGCCGCCACCTGCCATCATTCCCGTTCGCAACGAGGAGCCGTTTCCTCATGATTCGCACCGTGCTCAACGACCCGCGAAACGACGGGAGATCTATGCCCACGACCAGCTGATTCCGGCGGGCAACCGCCGACCAGACCCAAGCCGTGGGACCGATCCGGACCACGGCTCTTTTGTTGCCCGGTCCGCATCGGTCGACAGAGACCATCGGTACCCAGACAGGAACCTGTGATGCAGACCGGACTCGAACCCCAGTCGAAGACGATGACCGACGAGCGCCCCGCCACGGTGGAGGAGCCGCAGGTCGTCGTGCCCGAGCCCACCCGCGAGCTCGAGCGCCAGCCGGTCATCCCGGCCCTGCTCGCCGAGCACGTCACGAAGCGGTTCCAGGTCGGGCGCAAGAAGCGACCGGTGATGGCGATCAACGACGTCTCGCTGCGCATCGAGCGCGGCGAGATCTACGGCGTGCTGGGCGCGAACGGGAGCGGAAAGTCCACGCTCATTCGGCTCTTCTCGACGCTGCTGACGCTGGACACCGGCCGGGTCGAGGTCTTCGGCAAGGACATCGAGCGCGACGAGATGGCCGTCAAGCGGATGATCAACCGGGTCAGCGTCGACGCGGCCTTCTTCAAGAAGCTCAGCCCGTTCGAGAACCTGGCCTACGCCGCTCGCCTGTACGGCATGGACGCGAAGGCGGCGAAAGCTGAGTCCATTCGCATCCTTTCGCGGCTCGGGATTGCCGAGAAGCGCCTGGGACGGCCGGTCGAGCAGCTCAGCCGCGGCATGCAGCAGAAGGTGGCCATTGCGCGCGCCCTGCTGACCAGCCCGATCCTGCTGCTCATGGACGAGCCAACGACCGGGCTGGACCCCCGCTCCAAGCTCGAGGTCCAGAGCTTCGTCGAGCAGCTCCGCGACACCCACGACGCGACGATCGTGCTGACGACCCACGACATGGACGAGGCCGAGCGCCTCTGCCGGCGGATCGGGATCCTGAACGAAGGGCGGATCGTGGCCGAGGACACCCCGGAGCGGTTGAAGGCCCTCGTCGCGACCGATCACGGGCAGGAGCCGACGATGCACAACGTGTTCATGACGTTCACCGGTCGCTCGCTCGACGACGACGTCGAGGACGAGTCCGAGGACGAGGAGGACTAGACCGATGGCCATGCTGACGCGCGACCTGAAGGCCTCGATGGCCTTCGTCGAGCGCAACTTCAACCTGACCAAGCGCTACTGGGGCTGGGAAGTCGCCTGGCTCGTCTACTCCGTGGCCGGCGCCCTGGCCGTGACCCTGATCGGCGAGAGCCTGGGCGACGAGCGCCTGCTCCTGGTGCTGGTCATCGGGACGATCTTCTGGAGCTACCTGGCGATCGTGTTCGAGTTCATCGCCGAGGCGGTCCAGTGGGAGCGCTGGGAGGGCACGCTGGAGTACACCTTCATGGCGCCCATCCGGCGCCATGCCCAGCTGCTCGGCGCGGCGTTCTATGCGGTGATCTTCGGGCTGGTGCATACCGTGTTCGTCCTGTTGGCGCTCGCCCTGTTCTTCGAGCTCGACCTGACACAGGCGAACTGGGCGACGGTGGTCGCCTTCACCCTGCTGGGCACGATCAGCTTCATCGGGATCGGGATCGCAGCATCGGTCCTGCCGCTGATGTACGTCGAGCGCGGGGCGCAGATGGTCTTCGTCCTGCAGTCGGTCCTTCTCCTCGTGAGCGGGGTCTACTACAGCATCGAGGTCCTGCCCGAATGGATGCAGTTCATCAGCCAGTTCTCGCCGGCGACCTACGTCCTCGACGGCGTGCGGGCCGGGCTGATCGACGGCGTTGGCCTTGACGAGTTGCTCCACGACGTGTGGCCGCTGCTGGTGATGGCCGTGGTCTTCATCCCCCTGGGCCTGTGGGCCTTCGGGCGGGCCGAGCGGTACGCCAAGCGGACCGGCCGGTTGAAGAGGGTGGGCTGACATGACCGATGTGACCGATGTGACCGACACGGCGGCGCTGCGCATCCAGCTGCGCCCGTTCGCGGGCGACGCCGACATTCCGGAGCTGACCCGGATCGCGAACGCGGCCTTCGCCGCGGACCAGATCCAGGAGCGGATGACCGAGCAGCAGATGGGCCTCGAGTTGCGCCCCGAGGAAAAGTCCGACCCCGCAACCGACATGCGGGTGGCGGAGGTCGACGGCACCATGGTCGGCTTCTGCAAGGTCGAGTGGATCGACACCAACGACGGCCTGCGGGAGTACCGATCGTGGTGCGAGGTGGATCCGACCTGGCGTCGCCGCCGGGTGGGGTCGACCCTGTTCGCGTTCGCCCGGCAGCGGATCGACGAGCTCACGGCCAGCCACGACGTCGACCGGCCCAGGATGGCCGGCTGCTGGGCTGCGGCGGCCGATGCCGGTGCGGATGCGCTGTACACCCAGCACGGCTACGCCCCGGCGCGGTGGTTCTTCACCATGAACCGCGACCTGAGCCAGCCGATCGAGCTGCCGCTGCTGCCCGAGGGGATCGAGGTTCGGCCGGTGACCCTGGATGATGCCCGTCGGCTGTTCGTCGCCGACAACGAGGCGTTCCTCGACCACTGGGGCGGAATCGACAGCTCCGAAGCCGCATTCCAGAAGTGGATCGAGGACGCCGACTTCGACCCGTCGCTCCACGTCGTCGCCTTCGACGGCGACGAGATCGCGGGGGCCTCGATCAACGCCATCTACCACGAGGCCAACGAGAAGCTCGGCGTCATGCACGGCTGGCTGGACTCGGTGTTCACTCGCCGCCCGTGGCGGCGCCGTGGCCTGGCACGTGCCCTCGTGGCCCGCAGCCTGGTCGTCCTCAAGGAGCGGGGCATGAAGGAGGGTGTCCTCGGCGTGGACGCGGACAACGAGACCGGAGCGCTCGGGGTCTACACCGACAACGGCTTCGTCGTGACCCAGAAGTTCACCGCCTATCGCCGTCCTCTCGAGGTGGACCGATGACGATGTCCGAGGTGCGGGTCGACGTGCCGGAGGCGCCCCCGATACCGGGGCTCGCGTTCCGGCGGATGCGCCTGCCCGACGACCTGGAGGCGATCGCCAGCCTGTTCAACGCGGTAAACGAGGCGGACGACATCCACGACCGGTCCGACGCGGCGGGCCTTGCGGAGTGGTACGCCCACGCGTCCACGTGGAACCCGCTGGAGGACGTGCTCCTGGCCGAGGTGGACGACGACCTGGTCGCCTACGGCAAGGTCCACTGGATCGATGACAACGACGGGGGCCGCAACTACTTCACGTGGGGCGCGATCCATCCGGAGTGGCGGCGGCGCGGGCTGGGCCGAGCGATTTTGCATGCCAACCGGCGGCGGCTGCGCGAGATCGCCTCCGGCCAGGAGATCCCGGCCGGAACCGAGCGGCGGTATGACTCGTGGTGTGCGGATACGCAGGTCGGGGCCATTGCCCTCCTCGAGTCGGAGGGCTTCCGCATCGCCCGCTACTTCTTCGAAATGCTCCGGCCCAACCTGGACGACGTCGCCGAGTTCCCGCTGCCCGCGGGCTTGGAGGTCCGGCCCGTGCGGCCGGAGCACCACCGAGCCATCTGGGCGGCCGACACGGAGGCGTTCGTGGACCACTGGGGCGGGATGGACGCCTCAGACCAGGCGTTCGAGCGGTTCTTCAGCGGCCCGGACTTCGCGCCGGAGCTGTGGCGGGTCGCGTGGGACGGTGACCAGGTCGCCGGGCAGGTCAACAACATGGTGATGCGGGAGTACAACGAGCAGACGGGCGCCCGTCGCGGGCTGCTGGCCGGCGTGTCCGTCCGCCGGCCCTGGCGCGGGCGGGGCCTGGCGCGAGCGCTGGTGTCGCAGAGCCTGGTCGCGTTCCGCGATCGGGGCATGACCGATGCGGTCCTCTTCGTGGACGCCGACAACCCGACCGGCGCCCTGGGCGTGTACACCGACAACGGATTCGTCGTCCACCTGCGGGAGCGGGCGTACCGCAAGCCGTTCGACGGCTGAGCCATCCGCCGCGGATGCGGCGGCATCGGTCTGGAGCTGGTCAGACGAGGATCCGGTCGCGGACCTCGTGGTAATAGGCGACGACCTGCTCGGTGACCCGCTCCCACGAGTAGTCGGCCGCTTTGGCTCGCCCGGCCTCGCCCATTCGGTGGCGGAGCTCGGGGTCGCCGGCCAGCTTGTAGAGGGCCGCGGCGATGGCGCGCGGGTTCTTTGGTTCGACGAGGTAGCCCTCGACGTCGCGGGAGACGACGTTCTTGTAGCCGTGGATGTCCGAAGCCACGATCGGCAGGCCGGCGGCCATCGCCTCCAGCAGGACGATGCCGAAGCTCTCCTGGCCGGTGGACGGGGCGCAGAACACGTCAGCGCTGGCGAAGTAGCGGAGCTTGGCCTCGAGCGGGACGTGACCCACGAACTCGACGTCGCGGATCCGGCGGGTGGCTACGTATCGGCGGTACTCGCGCAGGCGGCGGGCCGGCGCCGACCACGATGAGCCGGGCGTCGACATGCCGCTTTCGGAGGCGGTGGTAGCCGCGGAGCAGGTAGGACAGGCCCTTGCGGTCCTCGAGGCGGCCGACGAACAGGATGTTCAGGGTGCCATCACGCAGCTCGTCGAACGGCTGGGCGCTGGCGAAGGGCTCGATCTCGACCCCGTTGGGGATGATCCGGTAATCCGCGGGAAAGTAGCGCGAGATGAAGTGTCGAGCGGCGCCGCTGACCGCGATCCGCCCGTGGAGCCGCTCCGCCAGCCCGGCCGCGGCCCGGCGACCGAGCCAGTACGACGGCGAGAACCCCCCGAACGCGTGGAACGTGGCGACATTGACCGTGTCCGAGGTGTTGAGCACCGCCGGTCCCAGGAACGGGACGAACGGCTCGTGGAAGTGGAGGACGTCGAACCGATGCGCGGCGAGCAGGTCCCGAAGCCGGGGTCGGAGCCGCCAGCCGACGGTCAGCCGACCCACGCTGCCGTTGCTGGGCACCGCCCATCCGGTCCCGATCCGGATGACGTGGCCCTCGCTGTCGCGCTCGTTGCCGTACTTGGGGGTGATGATCCACGCGTCGTGGCCCAGTGAGCGGAGCTCCTCGTAGGTGTGGCGCACGTGCTCGTTCACGCCACCCGGATGGGGGAAGCCGTACGGGCTCACGATCCCGATCTTCAGCGGCGGACGCGCCGCGGACGGGCCGGTGGATGCCAGGGGGACGTCGAGGCGCGCGGCCCCTGGGGCGTCAATCACGGTTTATCGCCACTCTCCGGACGGGCGGAGAGTATGGCGCAGCTTTTGGGCCTTGGCCACCAACTGACGGCCGTAGACCGCCACGTTGTGACCGGTGCTCCAGTGGCTCCCGGCCGCCTCCACCGACCCCGAGGCGAGCGCGGCGCGAAACTCGGCCGCGGTCGAGCCGGGGAACCAGGTCCAGGCACTGGCCACCGTCTCGAGGACGTGGGCATCCGATGAGCCAAGGCCCGGCAGGTGGAGCTCGTCGGCGTTCAGCGCCTCGAGCGCGCGATGCCGCAGGCGGCCGCCGAGGCTGGGGTTGATGATCTCGACCGCGTCCAGGTGGCGTTCCGGGCGTGGATCGGCCTGGAGCCGGCGCAGGCTGCCGCTGCCCAGGGAGAGGAACACCCCCAACGGGTGGGCGGCCACCGCCAGCCCGCCCTGGTCGTGGATGCGCTCCACCGTCTCGGCCACCGACCGGAAGGGCGGGATCGGGTCGCTGAGGAACAGGCCGACGACGTGACCGCGCCGGGTGGTGATCTCCTCCCCGACGACCAGCTCGAAGTGGTAGTCGCCTGCGTCGTGCATCGCCACCGCGCGGAGCGCCCCATCGATCCGGTCGTGGTCGGTGATGGCCACCAGGTCCAGCTCGGTGCGCTGCTCGATCCAGCCCATCAGGTCGGCCAGGCGGGCGGTGCCGTCGGAGTAGAGGGTGTGGAGGTGCAGGTCGGCCATCCCGCGCGCTCCGCTGCGCGGACCACCTGTCCGAGTCGGTTGACGGTTGGTCATCCCGGCCGGGACGCGCGTGCGAGGTCGGCCCACACCGGCTGAAACGCGCCCCACCACTGCTCCGGCGCCTCGGCGATGTGCCGGCACAGGACGTCGGTGATCCGCTGACAGAGAGCGGCCACGTCGGCCTCACGGTCGTCGGTGGCGGTCCATTCGACGCGCTCGACGTGGGCCGCGAACCGGCCCGGCGCGGTCCGCCGCACGGTCCCGACGACGACTGGCGCACCGGTCAGGAGGGCGAGCGTGGCCGGCCCTGACGGGACCGCCGCCGGATGGCCGAACATCGTCACCGTCACGGTTGGGCTGCCGAGGTCCCGGTCGGTGGCGATCGCCACCACCACCCCCTCGCGCAGGCCACGGAGGATCCGGCGTGCCGCATCCGGCGGCACGACCAGCTCGCCGCCGGTGCTGCGTCCGCCTCGCCGCGAGAGGAGGTACTCGAACAGGGCGCGGGGCTCGATGCGCTCCATGGGCGCGACCCAGCGCAGTCCGCGACTGGCCAGCCACACCGCGGCGGGCTCGAAGTTCCCGAAGTGGGCGGACACGGCGATGATCCCACGCTGCCGGGCGAGGTCCTCCACTCCCGCCTCGTCGTCCCAGGTCAGGACCTCGTCGATCCGGCGGTGATCGAGGCGGGGAACCCGGATGACCTCGAGGTAGTAGCGGGCGTGGGCCACGAACGCCGCCCGCACCATGCGACGCAGGCCCGCCCGGGTCACCGCGTAGCCGCCCGCCTCCGCGACCCGAGCCAGCTGGGCGGTCACGAGCCGGCGACGGGCCGGGGCGAACCGATACCACGCCTCTCCCAGGAGGTCGGCGAGACCATAGGCCGCGCCCTGGGGCAGGGCACGGAAGAACAGGTCCACCAGCTCCAGGCCCGCCCGGAGGAGCAGGTCGCCAGGGCGGTGGCTCATCAGGGAGCTGTCGTCCAGTCCTCGCCCGCCCGTGCCCGCTCGAGAGCCGCTGCCGCCGCCGCTCGGGCGGCATCGGTCCGGGGCCAGACCGCCCGGAACATGTACCACTGCCCCGGATCGGCGGCGATGACCTGGCCCAGCGCGTCGGCGAGCGCCTGCGTGGCGCGGTAGACCTCGGCCGGCTCGGTGCTCGCGGCGCGAATGACGGGATAGCCCCACGCCTCGAGCCGGTCACCGTCGGCCCGCCTCACACCCACCGGCAGGATGGCGGCCCCGGTGCGGGCCGACAGGAGCGCCGGTCCGGCGGGGAGGGTGGTCGGGGCGCCGAGGAGCTCGACCGGCACGTCGCCGGGACGATAGGGGCCGTCGACCAGCAGGACGAGGTTGCCCCCGTCGCGAAGCACCCTGTACAGGCGCCGCAGGTTCCGCCAGCCGATGACGTCCACGCCGTGCGCGCCCCGGACCGCGGCGAGGTGCTCGTAGAGGCGGCCGTAGGTCGTGTCGTCCGCGACCGCGCTCACCGTCTCGCCTTCGTGCTTCATCGCCGGGGCGAGGAGGTCCACGGCGCCGGTGTGGACGGCGCACAGGAGCACGCCCCGGCCCTCCGTGCCCTGGGCCGCGGCCAGGTCGTCCCAGCCGACGAAGGTGACCCGCTGGCGCGCCTCCTCCGGATCGAGGACCGGCAGGCGCATGACCTCGACCAGGTAGCGGCCGAAGTTCTGGAAGGCGCGCCGGGCCGCCCGCGAAACGCGGGGGTCGTCCACCGGCAGGCCCATGGCCTGGGCCATGTTGGCCCGGACCAGGGCCCCCTTGGGCCCGGACAGGTCGTAGGCGCCGTTGCTGACCGCGACCGCCCCGGGGATCACCACCCCGCGGGGCAGGGTGCTCAGCACCCGCTCCGCGCCGCGGTAGGCCCAGTAGGTCAGCCGCTCACGCCATCGCTCACCGCCACGGGCGGCGTCGCGACGCGAGTAGCCGGACACGGCCCGATCGACGGCCACGCGGGCAGCCTAGCGGCGGGCGAACGCCTTTGCCTTGGTCGCCCGCCGGGATCGCGGCTTCGGCGCCTCGGTCCCGACCAGCGTCTCGTTGTCCTCGCCACGGATGAACGCCTCCACCCGCTCCCGAGCCACGTCGTCGTGGATCTGGAGCGGCGGGGACTTCATGAAGTACGAGGACGGCGCGACGAGGGTGCCGGCCAGGCCGCGGTCGAGGCCGAGCTTGGCGCAGCGGATGGCATCGGTGATGACGCCGGCGCTGTTCGGCGAGTCCCAGACCTCGAGCTTGAGCTCGAGATTGAGCGGCACGTCACCGAACGTCGTGCCCTCCATCCGGATGTGGCACCACTTGCGGTCCTTCAGCCACGGCACGTAGTCCGACGGTCCGACATGCACGTCGTCCGGCCCCAGCTCGTAGTCGAGCATGGAGGTCACCGCGTTCGTCTTGCTGATCTTCTTCGACTCCAGTCGCTCGCGCTCGAGCATGTTCAGGAAGTCGGTGTTGCCCCCGAAGTTCAGCTGGTAGGTGCGGTCGACCTGGACGCCGCGGTCCATGAACAGGCGGGTCAGGACGCGGTGGGTGATGGTCGCTCCCACCTGGGACTTGATGTCGTCACCGATGACCGGCACCCCGGCCTCGGCGAACCGCCGCTGCCAGTAGGGCTCGCGACCGATGAACACCGGGATCGCGTTGACGAACGCGACGCCCGCCTCCAGCGCCTGCTCGGCGTACCACTTGGTCGCGTACTCGCTGCCCACCGGCAGGTACGAGACCATGACGTCGACGTCGCGCTCCTTCAGGATGCCGACGACGTCGGCGGTCTCGCCCGGGGCCTTCTCGATGATCTCGGACAGGTACTTGCCCAGCCCGTCGAGGGTCATGCCGCGCTCGACGGTCACCCCGATGTTGGGCACCTGGTGGAAGACAAAGGTGTTGTTCGGGGCGGCGTAGATCGCCTCCGACAGGTCCTTGCCGACCTTGTTCTTGTCCACGTCGAAGGCGGCCACGAACTCGATGTCGCGGACGTGATACCCGCCGAGGTCGACGTGCATGAGGCCCGGGATGTCATCTCCGGGTCGGGCGTTCTCGTAGTAGTAGCGCCCCTGGACCAGGCTCGAGGCGCAGTTGCCGATGCCGACCAGCGCGACCCGGACCTTGCCGTCCGAGCGCCGCTTGCCGTTGCGACCGTTGGTGGCGACCTTGGCGGTCGTCACCTTGGTGGCGGGAATCTTGGTGGTGGCCACGATGTTCAGATCTCCTTGTCTTGACCGATGGGGGTGGGCTCGGCGGCTGCGGCCGCCTGCTTGCGAACGAACCAGATGCGCTGGGCGACCGTCGCCCAGGCGAGGATGCGCGATGATCGCCATCGCGATGGGAAGTGCGACGTGGTAGAGCCCGGCGATGGCCAGGCCGACGACGAGGATGACGAGGCGCTCGGTGCGGGGCGCGAGGCCGTTGGAGGCCGTGAAACCGGCCGCCTCGGCTCGCGCGCTCGAGTAGCTGACCAGGAACGAGCCGCTGAGGGCCAGCACCGCGAGCATCACCGGGGCGAAGGGGTCGAGCGTGGCGTCGAGCCAGTAGGCAACGATGCCGACGTACACGACCGCTTCTCCGGTCCGGTCCAGCGTGCTGTCGAGGAAGCCCCCGAACGGCGTGCCGCCGCCCTGGGCCCGGGCCAGGCCGCCGTCCACCGCGTCGAGCGCGGCGCCGACGGCGAGGATGACGGCGCCCAGCAGGAGCGCGTGCTGCCAGATCAGGATCGAGGCAACGATGACCAGGACGAGCCCGAACACGGTGACCTGGTTCGGGGTCACGCCGGCCGCGGCCAGGACGTTGATGAGCGGAGCCAGGGCGGCACGCCCGCCGGCCTTCAGGCGGGCGGAGAGGATCGAGTCTCCGCGCGGCGTGGGGTCAGCGGACACCGAGGAGCCCTCCGGAGTCGAGGCCGGCCGCGGCCGCGACGCGCAGCTCTCCGGCGACGAGCCGACGCTGGGCGGCGGCCAGGGCGTCGAAGGCCGACGGTCGCAGCGCGCACAGCTTCGCCCGGCCGTGCGGGCGGGTCTCGATCAGGCCGGCGGTGCGCAGGATGCGGAGGTGCCAGCTCATGAGCGGCTGCGACAGACCAACGCGAGATGACAGCTCGTTCACGGGGAGCGGTCCCGACTCGCCGAGGATGGCGCAGACGCGCAGGCGGGTGGGGTCAGCCAGCGCGCGGTACAGGTCGCGCAGGAGGCGAAGGTCGCGGGCGGCGACGGAGTCGGGCGGCTGGATGGTCATGGCCTGGAGCGGATCTCCAATCGGAACGCTGAAAGGAACCCTTATATAAGGGAGCGTTTATCCTATTGAGAACGGTGGGGGATGTCAAGAGGTCGTTCGTCGTGCATCCGACGCGGTAGAGTCGCGTCCGATGCCGATCTCGACCCCCGATGCGCTGTGGTCCTCGCCGGCCGCCCGGCGCCTGCGCCCGGTGGCGATCGAGATCACCGGCCTTGCCCGCACCATCGGAGCGGAGCCGCTGCTCGACGGCGTGGACCTCGCGATCCCGGCCGGCGCGCGCGTCCTGGTGGCGGGGCTGAACCCGAGCGCCCCGTCGCTCCTGCTCCGGATCATGGCCGGCCTTGCCCGCGCCGATCGGGGCACCGTCGTCCTCGCCGGACTGATGCGGGAGGCGTCGACGCCGGAGGGCTGGGCACGGCGCATCGGCTTCGTGGGCTCCGACCCGGGCATCCCGCTGTGGATGACGCCGGCCGAGAGCCTGGAGCTGGCCGCGCGGCTGGCCGGCATCGACGGGCCGCAGCGCCAGCGCCTCATCGACACGTCGCTGCAGAGCTTCCAGCTGGGGGCGATCCGCGATCGGCCGCTGCGCCATGCCGGCCGGAACATCGCCGAGCGGACGGCCCTGGCCGCCGCCCTCCTGCCCGATCCGGAGGTCCTGCTGCTCGACGAGCCGCTCCGCGCGCACCCGCCGCCGGACCGGCTGCGGCTGCTGCGGATTCCCGGGGAACGCCGGACGGTGCTCATCGCCAGCCGGTTCCCGGCGCAGGAGGGCGGCATCGTCGACCGCGTGATCCTGATCCGCGAGGGGCGCGTGGCCCTCCATGCCCCGATCGAGGAGCTCGACGCCCAGCGGCTGCCGCTCTCCCTGCGGGGCATGACCGCCCTCGCCGACCTGGGCCTGGTGGGGCAGGAATGATCCTCGGCGTCCACGTCATCCGCCAGCTGTGGATCCAGCTCCGGCTCCTCGGCCTGCTGAGCATCCCGGTCCTGGCCGCCATCGCGGCGGTGATCGTCGACGGCCAGCGCGGGTCGGAGCCGGGTCGGGTGAGCCTTGCCATCGGGTTCGCGGTGGCCGCCGTGGTGTGCGCCGTCCTGGTCGGAACCGGGTTCACCGAGGAGATCCGCTCCGGCGCCGCGGCATGGCTCGTGGTTCGCGCCATCCCGCGCACCGCGCTCATCGGCGCGTGGCTGGTGGCGCCGAGCCTGGCGGTGCTGGTGGCGTACGGGCTCGCGGGCATCCTGGCGGGCCTCGCCATCGAGCCACCGCTGGCCCAGCCACCGGACCCGTTGACCCAGGCCATCGGGGTCGTCGCCTCGGCCGCCCCGACCATCCCGCTGACCGCCCTCGCGCTGGCGATCGGGGTCGGCGCTCCGGGCCGCGTGACGGCGCTCGCGATCATCGGCACCGCGGCCGTCGCGGCCGTGCCCCTCTTCCTGCTCGGCGACGCCGTGATCCACCCGGCCAGCGGTTACTGGCTGGTGGCCGGCATCGTGCCCGGCGACCGACCGATCACGGTCGGGCTGCAGTCCATCGGTCTGTGCCTGGCCCTTGCTGCGCTCGCCTGGCTGTGGGCCGCCCGTCGGTTTGCCCGCCGCGACCTCTAGCTCGGCTCCGGGATCGGCAGGGCGATGACGATCAGCTCGCCCCAGTTGCGGTTGAAGCCCTGGGAGGTCTGCAGGGTCAGCTGCTCGTGGTCGGTGGGCGCCGTCCAGCGGGCCCCCTCGATGCAGCCCGGTGGGGCGTACTGGAGCGCGAGGGGCGGGGTGACGGTCATCGGCGGGGCGTTGGGGTCGGGGCAGGACACGTTCGGCCGAATCTCGGACACCGCGTAGCGCAGGACCGCCCCGTCCGACATCAGGACCCGGATCTCCGCGCCCAGCTGGACGTTCCACAGGCCCTTGAGCAGGGGCAACAGCGCGTGGCCGGCGATGTACGAGTTCGTCCCGCGCCCCGGGTCGGAGGTGTTCGGCAGGAGGAACGCGCAGCATGTCCCCAGCGGCTGGCCGGCCGGGATCCGCTGAATGGCGACGTTGATGCCCACCGAATCGACCTGGAGCTGGGTGGCGACCCAGTCGGCCGGGATCGGCGTCGGCACGGGGGTCGGCGCCGGGGTCTCGGACGACGCGACCGACGGACTCGGGGGATGGTGTCGCCGTGGCCGCCACCGGGGTGGGGATCGGCGGCAGGCTGGGCGTCGGGGGCTCATCCAGCGGCAGCTGGCCGACGAGGATGAGCGCGACGCCCAGCACGGCAAGGGTCAGTGGGAGCGCCAGCCCCCGGGATCGACGGGCGTTCAGCGCAGCGGCCTCAACGGAGCATGCCCTGGCCCACGGTCAGCCACTCGGTCGGCAGCCAGCCGAGCAGGAAGCCGGGGAAGATGCCGAGCAGGATCACGCCGGCCACGCTCAGGACGAGGGCCAGCCGTCCGACCCCGGACCGCTCGACTTCCGCCGGCTCCGCCTCCGGGTCGCGCATGTACATGTAGACCACCACCCGCAGGTAGTAGAACGCGGCGAGGGCTGCGTTGAGGGCGATGGCGATCGCCAGCCACACCAGCCCCGAATCGACCGTGGCCAGCAGGATGTAGAGCTTGGCGAAGAACCCGACGGTCGGCGGGATGCCGGTCAGTGACAGGAGCAGGATGGTCATGGCCGCGGCCAGGGCCGGCTGCCGGGAGGCGAGGCCGGCGAACGAGGCCAGCCCACCATAGCGGCGGACGTCACGCTGGAGCATGCCGACCACAGCGAAGGCGGCGATGTTCATGACCGAGTAGCCGACCAGGTAGAAGACCACCGCTTCCACGGCCTGCACCGCGATCGCCTCGGTGGGCGCGGCCGCGTAGGCGGCCAGCCCGGCCAGGATGTACCCGGTGTGGGCGATCGACGAGTAGGCGAGCATCCGCTTGACGTTGGTCTGGGTCAGGGCCACGACGTTGCCGAAGGTCATGGTCACCACGGCCAGGATCACGAACACGTCGAGCCAGTCGGCGCGAAGCGGGCCGAGCGCCTCGCCGAACAGGCGGAGGAGCAGCGCAAAGGCGCCGAGCTTGGGGCCGACAGACAGGAAGCCGGTGATCGGCGTCGGGGCGCCCTGGTAGGCGTCCGGCGTCCAGAAGTGGAATGGGACGGCGGCCACCTTGAAGGTCGCGCCCACGGTCAGGAAGGCGAGGGCCACCAGCACAGCCCCGTTCATCAGGCCGCCGGCGAAGACCTCCGCGATCTCGCTGAAGATGGTCGTCCCGGTCAGGCCGTAGGTCCACGCCACCCCGAACAGGAGGATGGCGCTGGCGAACGAGCCGAGGAGGAAGTACTTCAACCCGCCCTCGTTGCTGAACCGATCGGTCTTGTGGAACGCGGCCAGGAGGTACGCCGGCATGACCATCAGCTCCAGGCCGAGGAACAGGGTGATGAGGTCCGCGCTGCTGGCCAGAACGAAGATGCCGAGGGTCGAGAACAGGAGGATCGCGTTGAACTCGCCCAGGGGCAGGCGGCGGACGACGAGGTACCCCGGCGAGAAGAGGGTGGACAACAGACCGATGCCAACCGCGGCCAGCTTGAGCACCAGGGCAAGCTCGTCGACGGTGTAGATCCCGGCCAGGGCCGCGCCCGGAGGGGAGCTCCACACAACCCCGATGGCGGCCGCAGTGGCGAGCAGGCCGAGGGCGGTGATGGGGGTCAGCAGCCACTTCCGCTCGCGGGGCAGGAACAGGTCGACGGTGATGACGACCAGGATCGAGATGGCGAGCGCCAGCTCGGGGAGCAGCGGGAACAGGTTCGCCGGGTCGTTCATCGGTTCATCTCATCGGTCCGGTTCGCGTTCACCATGGCCAGGCCACCGCGTCCAGGCCGCCGGCCGACTGCACCACGTCGAGTATCCGCTCCACCGGGGCGGCGGTGGCCTCCAGCACCGGCATCGGGAAGACGCCGAGGGCGACGACCAGGATGACCAGCGGGGCGAGCGACAGCCACTCGATCCGGGTCAGGTCGTGGAGGCCGTTCCATGCCCGTCGCATCCAGTCCGACGGGACGGCGAAGAACGCCCGCTGGAACATCCAGAGCATGTAGACCGCACTGGCGATGACCACCAGCATCGCCCAGGCCGCGACCCAGCCCGAGTACTGGAACGCTCCCAGCATGACGAGGAACTCGCCCACGAACCCGGCCAGCCCCGGCAAGCCGATGGACGCGAAGGTGAACAGCCCGAACAGGGCGGCGTAGGCCGGCAGGCGGGCGTTCAGCCCGCCCATGTGGGCGATCATCCGATCGTGGGTGCGCTCGTAGATCACCCCGACCAGGAGGAACAGGGCCCCGGTCGTGATCCCGTGGCTGACCATCTGGAAGATGGCCCCCTGCATCCCCTGCTGGTTGAAGACGAACGCCCCGAGGATGACGAAGCCCATGTGCGACACGCTCGAGTAGGCGATGAGCTTCTTGAGGTCGGGCTGGACCATGGCCACCAGCGCCCCATACAGGATCGCAATCAGCGCCAGGCCGATCATGATCGGCGCGAAGCTGGCGGCCGCGTCGGGCAGCAGGGGGATGGAGAACCGCAGGAAGCCGTAGCCGCCGAGCTTGAGCAGGACGCCGGCCAGGATGATCGAGCCGGCGGTCGGCGCCTCGACGTGGGCATCGGGCAGCCAGGTGTGGAACGGCCACATGGGGACCTTGATGGCGAACGCCAGGCCGAATGCGATGAACGCCGCGGCCTGCAGGAGGTCGGGGTACGGCACGCCCCGCAGGGCCTCGTAGCTGAACGTGAACGTCCCGCCCGCGAGGTTGGCGTGGGCGATGACCACGGCCAGGATGGCCACCAGCATGAGCAGCGAGCCGACCAGGGTGTAGATGACGAACTTGACCGTGGCGTAGATCCGGTTCGGCCCACCCCAGATCCCGATGACCAGGTACATCGGGATCAGGCTCAGCTCCCAGAAGACGTAGAACACGAACAGGTCGAGGGCGACGAACACGCCGAGCATGCCGGTCATCAGGAGCAGCATCGCGGCGTAGTACTCCTTGATCCGGTTCTGGATGGGGTCCCAGGAGTAGAGGATCGCGACCACGCTCAGGACGGTGGTGAGCAGGATCAGGACCGCGCTCATCCCGTCCACCCCGAGCGTGTAGCGGATGCCAAAGGCGTCGATCCACGGGATGTCCTCGCGGAACTGGAACTCCGGACCAGCCGGGTCGTAGCCGAGCAGGAGCAGGCTGAAGCCGAGGCTGGCGAGGGCCGCCAGGAGGGCCACCCAGCGGATCAGCCGATGGCGCCGCCCGGGGATCAGCAGCAGCGCTGCGACCCCGATGAGCGGGGTGAACACGATCAGCGACAGCACGGGCAAGCCGCTGGTGTCGATGCCGCTCATCAGCGGACCACCGTGGCGTAGACCAGCAGGACGATCACCAGGCCGGCCGCGATGCCCAGCCCGTAGTTCTGGACCCGCCCGGTCTGGAGGCGGCGGAGGATCCCGCCGATCCACTCCGCTACCGAGCCCGTGCCGTTGACGAACCCGTCGATGACCTTGACGTCGAACCACCACAGCATGTTCGAGACGAGGACGCCGCCCCGCGCGAACAGGAGCTGGTACAGGTCGTCGAAGTAGTACTTGTTCACGCTGGCGCGGTACATGCCCGGCCCCAGGCCGAACGGGATGCGCTCGACGAAGCGGACCGGTGCCTCCGGGTTCTGGACGTACCAGCGGCGGGCGAGCAGGATGCCGCCGACCCCCATGCCCGCGCCGACGAGGAGCAGCAGGCCGCCGAGCCCGAAGAGCTCGAATGCGTGGGCTTCACCATGCTCGAGCGCCTCGGCGGCGATAGAGCCGGGGAGGATGCCCGTTCCCAGTGCCTCGGCTCCGGCGAAGACCTCCTCGAGCCAGGTGTGGATGGCCCCACTCTCGGGCGGAATGCCGAGCAGGAGGCCGGCCAGGGCGGTGGGCACGGCCAGGATGACCAGCGGGACGACCATCGTCCATCCGCTCTCGTGGACGTGGTGCCACGCCTCGGCCGGGCCGCGCCAGGATCGGTGGAAGGTGAGGTAGATCATCCGGAACGTGTAGAACGCGGTCATGAACGCGACGACGATCCCGATCAGCCAGTAGACCCCGTAGCCGCGCAGGAACGCCTCCGACAGGATCTCGTCCTTGCTGAAGAACCCGGCAAAGATCGGGATGCCGGCCAGGGCCAGCGACCCGATGACCATGGTCACGTAGGTCCAGCGCATCTTTTCCCGCAGCCCGCCCATGAGCTGCATGTCCTGCTCGCCGCCGGCGCCATGGATGACCGATCCCGACGCCATGAACAGCAGGCCCTTGAAGAAGCCATGGGCCAGCAGGTGGAAGATGGCCGCCACCCACGCCCCGATGCCCAGCCCGAAGAACATGTATGCCAGCTGGCTCACGGTCGAGTAGGCGAGGACCTTCTTGATGTCGTTCTGAGTCAGCGCGATGGCCGCGGCCAGGACGGCGGTGAAGACACCGATGGCCGCGACCACCGCCATGGCGGTCGGGGCCTCGGCGAAGATCGGGTTCGAGCGCGCCACCAGGTAGACGCCGGCGTTGACCATCGTCGCGGCGTGGATCAGGGCGCTGACCGGGGTCGGCCCCTCCATCGCGTCGGGAAGCCAGACGTGGAGCGGGAACTGGGCGGACTTGCCGACCGCGCCCGCGAACAGGAGCAGCGCGATGAGCGTGACCTGCCACTCCTCCAGCCCGCCGACACCGGCGAACACCTCCTCGAACGCGAGGGTGCCGAGCAACGTCCAGATCAGGATCACGCCGAGCCCGAATCCGAAGTCGCCAACCCGGTTGACGATGAACGCCTTCTTGGCGGCCCCGGCGGCCGAGGGCTTCTTGTACCAGTAGCCGATGAGCAGGTACGAGCACAGGCCCACCGCTTCCCAGCCGACGTACAGCAGCAGGAAATTGTCGGCCAGGATCAGCAGCAGCATGCTGAACATGAACAGGTTCAGGTAGGCGAAGAAGCGCCACACGCTCCGGTCGCCGTCCATGTAGCCGATGGAGTAGACGTGGACGAGGAGGCCGACCGTGCTGACGACCAGGAGCAGGACCGCGGTGAGCGCGTCGACGAAGAACGTGATCTCGACCCGGAAGTCGCCGGACACGATCCACTCGTAGACGGTGACCCGGTACTCGGCACCGTCGAAGATGACCGATCCGAACACGACCATGGCCGCGGCCCACATGAGCGCGACAAGGGCCACGGGGACCCACCACGAGCGGTAGACCGGTCGCGGCCCGCCCGGGGAGACGTGGCCGGGCTGGCCCCGTCCGTCGTTCAGCTCGTCCGGGATGACCCCATCTGCCCCGTTGGCGTTGGCCAGGTCGTCGGCGTGGCCCCGGTGGGGCGAGGTCTCGCGCTGTTCCTCCTCGGTCGGGATCGTGCGGAACGCGGACTCGTCCACCGCCTCGTCGTGCGACGCGTGCGGGTCTCCGCCGGTGTCGTGGCCGGCCCCCGCTCCGTGCCCATCCCCGTGGTCACCGTGCTCGGGAATGCGGTCGAGACGCGACCCGAGGAGGACCGCGAACAGGAAGCCGACGAGCGGCAGGGCCGGGATGAGTGGGATGAGCTGCTCCGGTGTCAGGGCATCACTCCTTGAGGTCGGAGTACTCGTCGACCTCGGGGGTCTGACGGGTCCGGATGATGGCGATGACCAGCGCCAGCCCCACCGTCGCCTCGGCCGCGGCGACGGCCATGATCAGGAGGGAGAAGACCGCGCCCGCGTCATTCGTCGCGCCGTAGTCGAACGCGTTGAACGCGACGAGGGCGAGGTTCACCGCGTTCAGCATCAACTCGATGCAGATCAGCATCATGATCGCGTTGCGCCGGGCGAGGAACCCAAAGGCTCCGATCCCGAACAGGAGCAGGGAGAGGAACAGGTACGCGGGCAGGCCCATCGGTCAGTTCGCCCGCTCGTCTTCTTCGGGCCGTCGGGCCAGGTAGATGGCGCCGATGATCGCGGCCAGCAGCAGGAAGGCCACGATCTCGAAGGGCAGGGCGTAGTCGGTGAAGATGGCGGTCGCCAGCTTGTTGAGGTCAACCGCGATCACGACGGTGGCGTTCGGCCAGTCGGTGCTGACGATGGCCCAGCCGACAAGGAACACGATCCCGAGCGCGACCAGCGCCGCCACCGGCGCCTGGCGCTGGAATGGGGCGGGCAGGTTCGCGTCGCCAGCCTGGGTGAGCATGATCGCGAACAGGATCAGGACGCTGATCGCGCCGAGGTAGATCAGGACCTGTGCCGCCGCCACGATCGGTGCGCCAAGCAGCGCGTAGGTCCCGGCGAGCGCGCCGAAGCAGAACATCATGGCCACCGCGGAATGAATGACGTTCCGCAGGAGCACGGCCGCCAGGCCACCGCCGAGGACGCCGACGGCGAGCACCACGAAGAGGACGATCGAGATGTCCAGAGCCGAGACTCTCCGTTCGGGCTGAGCGCTCACGGGCCTCGCTCCGGAGGCCGAGCCCGATTCTAAAGGACGAGCACGTCACCCTCGCGCGCGGCCGTCACCGGCATTCCGTCCGCGAGAGCCTCCGCCTCAGCAAGGAGAAGGTCCATCTGGTGGTCGGTCCGCGCGGGGTCGTGGTGGAACAGGACGAGCTGTTTGGCGGCCGCGGTGCGGGCGAAGTCGATGGCCTCCGGGACCGAGGAGTGCCCCCAGCCGAGCCGCTCCTCGCGTTCGGACTGGGTGTACTGCGCATCGTGGATGAGCACGTCCGCGTCGTGGGCAAGGGCCAGGCCGCTGATCCAGCCGGGGCCGGGCTCGCCGTTGTTGGCGGCCAGCGCCGGCTCGTGGTCGCTGAGATAGGTGAGTGACCGGCCGTTCTCGCTGACCCGATAGCCGAGGGTGGCGCCGGGGTGGATGACCTCGTCGGCCTTGATGGTCAACGAACCGATGGTGAACGGGTCCTGCGGGGCGTCATGGAACTCGAAGTTGGCCCGCAGGTCGCGCAGGCGGATCGGGAACAACGGGGGCGACATGTAGCGGGTGACCCGGGCGCGGAGGTGGAGCGTCGGCGATGGGGGACCCCAGACGTGGATCTCGCAGCCCTTGCGGAAGATCGGGGCGAAGAAACCCAGGCCCTGGATGTGGTCCATGTGGAGGTGGGTGAGCAGGATGTCGATGCGATGGATGTCGTCCTCCAGCTCGTTGCCCAGGCGCTGGATGCCGGTGCCGGCGTCGAGGACGACCAGGCAGCCGTCGTCGCCCCGGACCTCGACGCAGGCCGTGTTGCCGCCGTAGCGGGCCGTCTGGGGACCGGCGCTCGCGACCGAGCCTCGCGTGCCCCACAGCCGGACGATCACGCCTGTTCCGACTCCCCGTTCGACTCCCAGAACATCGTGACCGACCCCATGATGTCCCCGTGCCCGCCGGTCAACGGGAAGGCGGTGATCACGATCTGGCGGGCCACGCCGTCGGCGCCGGTGATCTCGAGCGAGTCGTGCTGCGGCTTTCCCTCGCGCAGGGCCTTGATCGGCGGCAGCGCCTCACCGGGAACCGGGTTGCCGGCGAGGTCCCGTGGCGCGAACCCGGTCGTCCACGCCTCGTACGGCATCTGGTCCACGTCATCTGCCCGCAACCCGAGCGTGGGCTCGGCGGCCTCGTTGAAGAACACCAGGTCGCCGGCGCTGTCGATGACCCACACCGGGATGCCGAGGTGCTCCGCCAGCTGGCGGAGCAGGATCATCTCGATCGGCTGCTGGGGGAGATCGGCCATGCGCCGCCGAGGATACCGCCCGGCGCCCCGCATCGGCAGAAAACCGCCGGGGCTGACAGACTGGGCGGCCGATGACTGCCCGTGTGACCGCCGGCGTGCTCCTGGCGGCGTGGTTGGCCCTTGGACTGCTCATGACCCTGCAGCCCGTGGAACCGCCGCCTGGCTTCATCGTGGATGACAACTTCGTCCTGTTCCGGACGATCCAGGTCTACCTCGACAACCTCGAGTCCCCGTTCTGGGCCGGCCAGCTGATCGGGAACCTCCTGCTCCTGCTCCCGGTCGGTCTGCTCGGACCGATCGCGTTCCCGGCGATGAACGGGTGGGCCCGAGTCCTGCTGGTGGCGGTCGTGCTCAGCGTCGCGATCGAGCTCGCCCAGCTGCGGATCCCGAACCGGATGACCGACGTGGACGACGTCCTCCTGAACGTCGTTGGCGCGCTGATCGGCTACCTGCTGTTCCGGCTCCTCCGCTTCGGGTTCAACCGCGCGACACCGTCCCGGAGCGCCGCGGACGCGGGCTAGCGGGTGGGCCGCTCCCGGTCGGACATCTCGAGGATGTCGAGCATCGGCAGATCGCGCTGGTACTCGCTGAACTCGAACTCGGGGCCGCAGCGCAGCGCGTCGTACGGGCAGGCGTCGGCGCAGATGCCGCAGAAGATGCAGCGGCTGACGTCGAGCTGATAGGTCTCCAGGATCCGCGGCCGCGGCATGAGGGCCCCGACCGGGCACGTCTCCGCGCACCGACCGCACGACACGCACGGCGTCTCGTTCAGCGAGACGAAGTCCGCGGTGGTGACCAATGAGTCGAAGCCCTTGCCGATGAAGTCGTAGCAGCCGGCGCCCACGATGTCCTTGCACACCTGGGCGCAGCGGCCGCAGTCGATGCACCGGCTGTAGTCGCGGAGGATGAACGAGTGGGTCTCGTCCCGGCCGTAGCCGTGGTTGATGCCGACGTACGGGTTGTCCTGGATCGACCGCTCGTCGATCGCCATGTTCAGCGTGGTCTCGTACTCGATCGCCGCCTCGCGGAGGTCGCAGTGGCCGATCGCCTCGCACGTGCACTGCAGGCAGCGGGCCGCCTCGCCCATCGCCTGGTCGTGGGTGTAGCCGTACTCGTACTCCCCGAAGTTGTCGCTCCGCTCCTCCGGCCCCTTCTTGCCCATCACCGCCTGGGGCTCCTTCACGTCGTCGGTGAAGGGCACGATGGTCAGGAACGAGGGCTGGGGCTCGGACACGATGCGGCGGACCTGCGGGTCATCGAGGTCGTGGCCACGGAGCCAGTAGTCCATCGCATACGAGGCGCGGCGGCCGTCACCGATGGCCTCGACCACGGTCGTGGCGCCGAGGTTCACGTCGCCGGCGGCAAAAACCTGAGGGACGCCGGTGCGGAAGGTGTTCGGGTCGGCGACCAGGCGACCCTGGCGGCTGACCTCCAGCCCGCCGCGGATCTCGTCCGGCTCGAGGTCGACCCAGCTCAGCTCCGGACCCTGGCCGATGGCCCCCAGCACGGTGTCGCACTCGACGATGAACTCGGTGCCGGGCATCGGCTCCGGCCGGCGGCGACCCTTCTCGTCGGGCTCGCCGAGGTGCATCTTCTGGAACTCGACCCCGGTCACCCGACCCTTGGCGTCGGTCACGATGCGGACCGGTGCGGCCTGGAAGATGACCGTCGCGCCCTCTTCGATCGCCTCGTGGACCTCGTCCTGCGACGGCATGTCCTTCAGGTCGCGGCGATAGACGATGGTGACCGCCTCCGCGCCCTGGCGGAGCGAGGTCCGTGTGCAGTCGATGGCGGTGAACCCACCGCCGATGACCACCACTCGCGCCCCCTTCAGCTGCGGGACGGGGACGCCGCGGGTGCTGTTGTAGAGGTTCTCGAGGGCGTTGACCGTCCCGTCCGCGAACTCGTTGGGGATGCCCAGCTCGTTCGACTTGTAGCAGCCCGTGCCCACGAACACCGCGTCGTAGCCCTGGTCGAGCAGGTCCGCGAGGTGGAAGTCGCGCCCGAGCCGCATGTTCGGCCGGAACGTGGCGCCCAGCTCCCAGACGTGGTTCAGCTCGCGGTCCATCCACGCCTTCGGCAGGCGGTACTCGGGAATTCCGTAGCGCAGCATGCCGCCCTGCTCCGGGTCGGCCTCGAACACGTCGCACTGGTGGCCGCGGAGCTGGAGGTAGTACGCGACCGTCATCCCGGCCGGTCCGGAGCCCACCACCGCGACCCGCCGCCCGGTGGGCGGCTCCTTCGGCCACGGCAGGGGGGCTGGCGCGTCGACTTCGAGCACGCGGTCGGCGCAGTAGCGATGCGAGTCGCGGATGGCGATCGCGATGTCGACCTCCTCGCGCCGGCAGTGGGTCTCGCACGGGGCGGGGCAGACCCGGCCGAGGATGGCCGGGAAGGGCAGGGACCGCTTCAGGATCCGGGTCGCCTCTTCCCAGTTGCCCTCCGCGTTGGCCTTCAGGTAGCCGGGGATGTCGACCCGGGTCGGGCACTTGAACTGGCACGGCGGCAGGCAGTACGCGTCGTGGTCCGAGAAGATCAGCTCCAGCACCAGGCGGCGGTTTTCGATGACCCGCTCCGAGTGGGTGGTGATGACCATCCCGTCCGCGACCTTCGTCCCGCACGAGATCGGCGTGTTCTCCTCGCCCTCGACCTCGACCACGCAGATGCGGCAGGCCCCGTAGGGCGAGAGCTTCGGCTCGTAGCACAGGGTCGGGATCTCGATGTCCAACACCCGGCAGGCCTGGAGGATGGTCTGCCCCTCCTCGGCCTGGACCTGGCGGCCGTTGATCGTGACCGTGATCGGTCGGGTGCCGGGGACGACCGGCCAGATCGGCGCGTAGTCCTCCATGTGCTCGGCGCCCTTGCCGTTGCCCTTGCCATTGCCGTTGCCGACGAAGGTCATCGGTCCAATCCTACGGCTTCGGCCAGCGGGGTCAGCAGCGGCAGGACCGCATCGGTCGAGCACGAGCCGGCGAGGCACACCCCGCGTTCGGCGTGGGCGCGGTACTCGTCGGCGAACCGATCGAGGGTCGTGAGCATCGGCCGCGGAGCGAGCGATTCCAGGCGGCACAGGGCGGTGTCCGCGATCTTCGCCGACAGCTCGCGGAGCAGGACCAGGTCATTGGGGCGTGGGGTCGCGGCCAGGATCCGGTCGAGGGCCTCTACCAGGCGGCGGGTGCCGATGCGGCAGGGAACGGCCTTGCCGCACGCCTCGCGGGCCGAGAAGTCGAGCAGGAAGCGGGCGGTGGCCACCATGCAGGTGCCGGCGTCGGTGACCAGCACCGTTCCCGAGCCGATGTGGCCGCCGACCTCCGCCAGCTCGTCGTACGCGTAGGCGGTGGCGGACAGCTCGTCGGCGGCGAGGGCGCCAGCCCCGGGGCCGCCGATGAACGCGGCCTTGACCGTCCCCGTCGAGCCTCCAGCCAGGCTGATGACCTTCTCGACCGATGTTCCCAGCGCCACCTCGGCCACGCCCGGCGTCGTCACCGCACCCGCGACGGTCACCAGCTTGGTGCCCGGCGCCGCCTCGGTCCCGGCCTTCGTGAACTCCGCAGCCGAGTGGCCGGCGATCCAGGCCACGTGGGCGAGCGTCTCGGCGTTGTGGATGACCGTTGGCACGTCCCACAGGCCGCGCTCGGCCGGGTAGGGCGGCCGGATGAGCGGCATGCCGCGGTCACCCTGGAGGGCGTGGATGAGGGCCGTCTCCTCCCCGGCGACGTAGGCACCGGAGCCTTCCCAGACCGATACCGATACCGAGACGTCCGTGCCGAGGATGAGGTAGCCGGCCAGGTGGGCCGCTTCCGCGTCCGCCACCGCGGCGCGCAGGCGCTCGATGGCCAGCGTCCAGTCGCGGCGGACGGCGAGAATCGCCTCGCTGGCGCCGACGGCGGCAGCGGCGATCAGCGCCCCCTCGAGGACGAGATGCGGGTTGCCCTCGGCCAGCGTCCGGTCGCCGAGGGACGTGGGGTCGGCGCCCATCAGGTTGGCGACCACGATCTTGCGGTCGCCGGGTGCCGATCGGGCGGCTCGCCACTTGTCCGCGACCGGGAAGCCGGCGCCACCCCGTCCCCGCAGACGCGCGGCTGCCATCTCGCCGATGACCTCGTCCGGCGACCGCTGGGTCACCGCCCGGGTCAGACCCTTGTAGCCACCGGCCTTGCGATACGCGGCGAGCGACCCGGGATCCAGGGTCCCGATGCCCTTCAGGAGGCGTTGCTGCCCCCCGTCCAGGATCCGGATCTGGGGGGAGAGGGTGACCGCCATCAGGCCCGGGCCGGGGCGGAGGCGGCTGGGCTTGCCTCGGCCCGGCGGGCGTAGATCAGGTGACGCGCCTCGTCCACCGAGAGCGGCCCGTAGACCAGGGTGTCGATGCGGACCGCCGGCGCGATCGCGCCCGACCCCACGTTCGCATCGGTCTCCAGGGTGAACGACCCGTCATCGGTCACCTCGCCCGCCCGGATGCCGAGCTCCTCCTCGAGCGCGGCGAGGAGCCTGTCCCCGCCGGCGAAGCGGCAGGCGGCGCACGAGCAGACGGTCACGAGGTGGCCCTCGGCGGGCAGGAGCCGGAACCCGCCCAGGCCGGCGGCGCCGAAGACCTGGGCCCAGTGGATCGTCATCCGGTCGCTGATCCGGCGCAACGCCGGCTCGGGGAGGTATCCGTACTTCGCCTGGACCGCGCCGAAGATCGCGACCAGCGACTCGGGCCGGCCGCCGAAGCCGTCGATCACCGAGTCGACCCAGGCGTTGTCCACGTCCTCCTGCCAGCGGGCCGCGTTGCGCTCCGGGCGAGCGGGCAGGCCGGCCCGACGGTAGGCATTGGGGTCCTTCCGCTCGTCGTAGATCTCCGGCAGGCCGTATCGGATCCGGTTGCCCTCGCTGTCGAACCCGCTCATGTCGATGGCCTCGACCGGGCAGACCTGGGCGCACTGGAAGCAGACCTCGCATTTGTGCTCGCCGAACGGGTCGTAGATGAGGTCCAGGCGCCCGCGCCAGCGGTCGGGGATGTGCGGCCGCTCCTCGGGGTACTGCAGCGTCACCTTGGGCCGGAACAGGTTCCGCAGGGTCACCCCCATGCCGGTGAGCATGCCCGAGCCCGGTATCGCCATGGGTCGAACCTTACAGGTTGAGGGCGAGAACGACGATGGCCGTGAGGAACAGGTTGACGAGGGCCAGCGGGAGCAGCACCTTCCACGACGCGCCCATCAGCTGGTCAACCCGGACCCGCGGCAGGGTGGCCCGCACCCAGACCGCGACGAAGACGAAGAAGTACGTCTTCACGAAGAACCAGAACAGGCCGTACAGGGTTCCGACGAAGCCGTCGAGGGTGGCGGGGAACGGCCACGGCGCGAGGTAGCCGCCCAGGAACAGGGTGACCAGGATGGCGCTCATGATGAACAGGGCCACGTACTCGGCGAAGAAGAAGAACCCGAACCGCATCCCGCTGTACTCGGTGAACGGGCCGGCGACGATCTCGCTGTCGGCCTCGATCATGTCGAACGGGGCGCGGTTGATCTCCGCCGCGGCGGCAATGAGGAAGATCGGGAAGCCGACCAGCTGCCACAGGAACGCCCACCCGTGCTCGCGCTGCCACTCCACGATCTCGGTGAACGACAGCGACCCGGTCAGGACCACCACGCCCACGATGGACAGGGTCAGCGGGATCTCATAGCTGACCATCTGGGCCGCGCTCCGCAGCCCGCCGAGCAGCGAGTACTTGTTGTAGCTGGCCCAGCCGGCGATCAGCAGCCCCACCACCGACAGACCGATGACGGCGAAGAAGTAGATGACGCCGATCTGCGAGTCGAACGCCACCAGGCCGGGCGCGAAGGGAACGACCAGCAGGCTCATGGCGGCGGCCATGAACACCATCCACGGCGCCAGCGTGAACGTCGGCACGTCCGCCCGATCCGGGGTCTGGTCCTCCTTGGCCAGGAACTTGAAGCCGTGGATCGTGCTCTGGAAGATGCCCCGCGGCCCGACCCGGTTCGGGCCGTAGCGCAGCTGCATCTGGGCGATGATCTTGATCTCCATCTGGATCACGATGAACGCGGTCGGCACCGTGAGCAGCAGGAGCAGGGTGGTGGCGACCACGAAGCGGCCGATGCCAAGGATGAGGTCGATCATGCCCTGGTCCATGGTGGCGCCTCGTCCGGCCTACTTGTCCACGCCGCCCATGATCGGGTCCAGGCTGGCCATCACCGCCATGGTGTCGGCGATCAGGCGGCCCGGCATGACCTTGGGCATGACCTGGAGGGTGATGAAGCTTGGGTCGCGCATGCGGAACCGATACGGGTTCGGGCCGCCGTCGCTGATGGCGTAGACGCTGTACAGCCCCCGGGGCGACTCCACCGCCGCGTATGCCCGCCCTGGCCTAGGCCGGATGATGCCCGGCACCTGGGCCTGGACCGGGCCGTGGGGCATGCGGTCGACGATCTGGTCGATGAGGTGGATGCTCTGCTTCAGCTCCGCGATGCGCTGGATGTACCGCGCGTAGGTGTCGCCGCCTTCCTGGGTGATGACCTCGAACTCGAGCTCGGGGTAGGGCGGGTACGGATGGGCCTTGCGGACGTCGAACGGCACGCCGCTGGCCCGCAGGTTGGGGCCGGACACGCCCAGGTCGATGGCCTGCTGGCCGGTCAGCACGCCCATCTTCTTGGTCCGGGCCCCGAAGATCTCGTTCTCGGTGAGCAGCTTCTCGTTCATCTCGATCGTGTCGAGCACGCCCGCGCGCCACTTCCCGAGGCGGGACAGGAACTCGTCGTTCACGTCGAAGTTCACCCCGCCGACCCGGAAGAAGTTGAACAGCATCCGCTGGCCGGAGATCGCCGACAGCATGTCCACGACCTGGTCGCGGTTGATGAACCCGTACAGGATCGGCGTCAGGCCGCCGAGGTCGAGGGCCAGGAAGCCCATCATCAGGCCGTGGCTGAACACCCGGTTCAGCTCCACCACCAGGGCCCGGATGTACTCCGCCCGCCGCGGCGCCTTGATCCCGTACAGCTTCTCGAAGGCGAGCGCCGGCGCGTGCTCGTTGTGCATCGCCGACATGTAGTCCATGGGGTCGACGTAGGTCAGGACCGTGGTGTAGGTCGCGTTCTCGCACAGCTTCTCGATGCCGCGGTGGAGGTATCCGAGCACCGGGTCGAGGTCGATGACGACCTCGCCGCGGACCTTGAGCACGATCCGCATCACGCCGTGGGTCGACGGGTGCTGCGGGCCCATGTTCACCAGCATCTCCCCGTCGCCGAGGGTGTAGACCTCGCGCTCGCGCTCGGTCTGCGGGGGGCGGTCGGGCGGCGGGACGATGTCGAAGCCCATGAACTCCGGGCGTCGCGTCCCCGCGGGGCTGGTCATCGTGGCGTCGAGCTCGATCGGGTCGGGAATCCGCCCCTCGGCGGCTGCCCGGAGAGCGGCCTCGTCCTCCGGCGGAGCCTTGGCCCGGGGCTTGCGGGCCCGCGGTTCCTTCGTCGTCGTCACACCGGCCCCCCGGGCTCGTCACGGTGGGCGGCCGCTTCCTCGAGCCGGGTCAGGTCCCAGGTCTCGGGGCGCTCGAGGGGCATGTTGCCGGCAGCCGGGGAGTCGGCGGCGTCATCGGGGAGCAGGAAATCCTTCCGCTGCGGGAAGGATCGGTAGTCGGGCGACATGTAGATCCGGCGCAGGTCCCGGTTGCCCTGGAAGACGATGCCCATCATGTCGTACATCTCGCGCTCGTGGAACATCGCCCCTTCCCACAGCCCGGTGACGGTCGGGGTCAGCGGGTTCTCGCGGTCGACCGGGACGCGGACACGAAGCCACACCGGGTGCCTGTCGGAGTGCAGGTGGTAGACGACCTCGAAGTGCTCGCCCACCCCGTAGTCGACCGCGGCCGCATCGGCCAGGAAGAAGAACGCGAAGTCGGGGTCGTCGCGGAGCGTCCGAAGGGTCTCGACGATCTTGTCGCCGGGGACCTGGACCTCGACCGTGTCCTCATCGGTCCACAGCTGGCTCGTCGCGTCGCCGAGCTTGTCACCGAGCAGCCGGACGAGTGGCCCCGCCGCGGCGGGAGCGGTCAGCGGACGTCTCCTTCCCAGGAACGGAGCTCCGGTCCGCGGTCGGCGAACGTGTCCCACTGGCCGCGACGCTGCTTGACCAGCTCGTGGAGCTTCATCATTCCGTAGATCAGGCCCTCGGGGCGGGGCGGGCAGCCCGGCACGTAGACGTCGACGGGCATGACCCGGTCCACGCCCTGGACCACGCTGTACGAGCGCTTGAAGCGCCCGCCGCTGGTCGTGCAGGTGCCCATCGCCACGCACCACTTCGGCTCGGGCATCTGTGCCCACAGCCGGACGAGGGGGCCGGCCATCTTGGTCGTCAGCGTGCCGGCCACGATCAGGACGTCCGCCTGGCGCGGCGAGGCGCGCATCGGAAACATCCCGAAGCGGTCCATGTCGTTCATCGGGGTGGCGGTGCTCATCATCTCGATGGCGCAGCACGACAGCCCCGACAGGAGCGGCCACAGGGAGTTGGCCCGGATCAGGTCGAGGATGTAGTCCGCCCTGGTCGGGATGACCTCCAGCAGGCCGTGGAAGCCGCCGCGCGGGTGGGCCTCCATCCCGAACTCGGACAGGAGGTCGTCGTCGCCCGTGGGATCGGGGATGACGATGGCCTCCGGCTTGGCGAGCGCGGTGCTCGGCGGCGGGGCGTCCTTGGGGTCGGCGGCCGCCTTGGCGACCGAGGCCGCTTTGGCGCGCTTCGGCTGCTCTACCGCCACTGCAGGTCCCCCTTCCTCCAGGCGTAGAACTCGCCATACATCAGGACCACCAGGAAGATGCCCATCAACACGATCCCGTTGACCGCGATGTCGCGGATCACGATCGCCCACAGGTAGATGAAGATGATCTCGACGTCGAAGGCGACGAACAGCAGGGCGTACAGGTAGAACGCCAGTCCGAAGCGGGACCAGGTGTCACCGATGGTGTCGATCCCGCACTCGTAGGGCAGCCCCTTCTGGGCCTGCTTGCGCCGGTGCGACACGAGCCACGAAAAGATGATCGTGCCGAAGACGAAGGTCGTCGCGGCGAAGCCGAAACCCAGGACGTAGAGCAGTCCGGTTTGGTCCATCGTCGTCTCGTTCGATCAGGGCGGACTCGAAGCGGTCCGCAGCATTGATTCTCCTGCTCAGAGTGTATCAGCCGGTGCTCGGACAGTCCCTCCGGCGCGCCTTCTCGCCGCGCATACTCGGCGCCAGGAGGTGAACCATGGTCCGCATTCGTCGATTTGGCGTCCTGCGCACGGCGAGCGTGCTCGCGCTGATCTACGCGCTCGCCGCGCTCGTCTTCTTCGCGATCTTCGCGGTGTTCGTGCTGCTCGCCGGGGTCCAGTCCCCGAATCTGCCGGGCGGCCTGCCCGGATTCGACGCCGGGGTCGGCGCGATCGGCGTCCTGATCTTCGGAGCCATCGCCGCCGCCCTGTACGGCATCTTCGGCTGGATCTTCACCGCCATCGCGTGCCTGCTCTACAACTGGGTGGCTGGCTTCGCGGGCGGCGTCGAGATCAAGCTCGAGGCCGTACCGGTTCCCACCGTGCCGCCGTCCCCCGTGGTGACCGCTCCCCCGGCGTCTCCACCGGCCGAACCGCCCGCCGCGGGCTGAGCCCCGCTTCAGCTGGTCAGCCAGGCGGCGTCGGTGAGGATACGAAGGCCGTCGCTGACCAGGGTGTGAGCGCCGAGCACGATCGGAACCGATGCGGCTTCCGCCGCGGTGGTCAGCTCGCGCAGCCATTCGGTCTCGACGCGCGAGGGATCGGCGAAGTCGGAGGCGAACCGATCCTCATCGGCGGGCCACACCGCGGGATCCGATGAGCCGACGAGGGCGGCCATCACCACCCGGCTGTCGATGATCGCCGCGTTGCCCAGGTCGGACAGCCGCTCGACCAGCGAAGCGGCTCCGTGCTCGGTCACCCAGTCCGCGAGGAGCGACCGCGGCCGATTCGCGGGCGCGGCCCGCATCCCCCGCTCCTCGGCGTAGAGGCGCACCCGGCAGGCGGCCTGCTCCTCGAGGTAGGCGAACGAGGCCGCCGGGACGCGGCCGGCCACCACCAGCTCCGCGTTCCGGCTGCGCAGGACCTCGAGCAGCTCCTCGACGCGGGGAATGGCCAGCGGCCGGCCGCCGGGCAGCTGCACACCCTCGAGGAACGCGGCCAGCGCCGGGTCGAGGGGTCGGGTGCCGGGCAGCCGGGTGGCCAGGCGCAGCAGGGCGAGGTCCTGCGGCGTGTCCACGTCGAAACGGGACCACGGGGACGCGGCGACATCGCGGACGCTGAAGCCGGCGGCCTCCAGGGCGCGCGGCGCACCGTTGTCCGCCCCCAGCCCGGCGAGCGCGCCGAGCGCGGCCACGAGGTCCCCGGCGACCACGAACGCGTCGGCGCTGAACCGGTTGTTGGCGACGACCTCGCCGGCGGTGGGGGAGAGGAGCGCGTCGAGCGTCTCGTCGGCCACGAGGGCCAGGGCGCCGGCGCCGACCCAGCCCACGGCGTCGACGCGGTCCCCAGCCGCGTCGAGCGCGGCGCGAGCCCCGGCCGCGTACCACCTCCCCCAGTGGAATCCGCCGGGTGTCGCGTCCCTCGGGATGCGCTGCGACGGCCGCGCCCTGCCGAGCCAGCCGCTGGCTCAGCTCCGCGGCCAGGAGATGCCGGCCGGTGCCCAGCACCGCCCGGTACGAGCCGAACTCCGCTTCATCGGGATCCGCCGCGGCCCCCATCAGGACCAGCGGCGCCGGCCGCTCGCTGGCGGTCATGCCTCCCATGCGTCGAGCAGCCCATGGAGCTGCTCGAGATGCATCAGGTCGTGGACGCCGGCGAACAGGAGCCACGCCCCGCACGACAGGCGATGGCCGATGAGCGGGTGGTCCATCGGGCACAGCTCGGTCTCGTGCCCCGCGATCGCCGCCGCGGACACCGCCTGCGAGCGGCGGCTCTTGTTCAGGTAGGTCATGAGCATCTCGCGGTCGAGGTCCGCCGGTCCGGGGATGCCCGGCGTGACCCGCGGCGGGTCGGCGGTCGGCCACCGCCCCGTCGCGGCCATCGCGGCGGCGGCCGGGAGGTAGCGTCGCGCCCCGGTCGTGTGGGCAAAGGCCTGCGACACGTTCCAGTCCCCCTCGCCGCCCGGGGCGCGCAGCATGTCGTCCGGCATCGCCTGCAGGACGCCCTCCAGGGCCTCGGCCGACCGCCTCCTGCTGGGCCAGGATGGCGGCGGCTCCCAGGCGAACGGAGCGCGTCTCGAGGTCGTCACGTGCGGCGCTGTAGTCGTCGCTCTCCTGGTCGGGGTCGATCGCCCGCCAGACGGCGACCACGTCCGGAGCGCCCTGCTCGAGCTCGGTGACCCAGCTCGCACCGGTCATTCGTCGGCCGCGTCCGACGCCCCCGGACTCATCGGTCTGCCGGGCTAGAGGCGCTCGAAGCGCTCGACGGGGAGGACGAAGACCGTGGCCCCGCCGACCTCGACCTCGACCGGGTACGGCATGTAGAACTCGCCCGGCTCCATGATCGGCGGCATGGGGTTCACGAACTGCTTGCGGGCGTGGCAGTTGGCGCTGATGAGCTCGAGCACCGCATCGACCTGATCGTCCTCGACGCCGACGATGATCGTGGCGTTGCCCTGCTTCAGGAAGCCGCCCGACGAGCTGAGCCGGGTGGTCCGGTACTCCTTCTCGAGGAGGGCGTCGACCAGGGCTCCGGCGTCCTCGGAATGGACGATGGCTGCGACCAGCTTCATCGGTTTCAGTATGCCCTACCGATCCAGGAGTGGAGCCACCACCGCGCGGATCGCCGCATCGGTCTGGTCGACCGATCCGGAGCCGTCGAGGATCCGGTACCGATCCGGCTCCGCGGCGGCCAGGTCGAGGTAGGTCTGCCGCACCCGCTCGAAGAACGCGGCACTCTCCGTGCTCTCGAAGCGGTTCCAGCGGTCCTTCCGCTTCCGTCGCAGGCCGATGTCGACGGGCACGTCGACCAGGATCGTGAGGTCCGGCTTCAGGCCGTCGGTGGCGAACGCCTGGAGCGTGCGCAGGGTGTCGAGGTCGAGGCCGTAGCCGCCGCCCTGGTAGGCGAGCGACGAGTCGAGGTAGCGCGCGCAGACCACCCACTCCCCCGATTCCAGGGCGGGGCGGATCCTGCGCGCGACGTGCTGCGCCCGGCCCGCGGCAAAGAGCAGGGCGTCGGCCCGCGGGTCGAGGTCGTCGGAGATCGAGCGGGCGTGGAGGACGAGGCGGCGAATCTCCTCCCCGAGACGCGTGCCGCCCGGCTCCGCCGTCACCGTGGCGCGCACGCCCTTGGTCACCAGCCAGTCGGCGAGGTGACGGGCGGCCGTGCTCTTGCCGCTCCCCTCGGGACCCTCCAGCGTGATGAACCGGCCGCGGCCGGGCGCCGCGGTCACGGCTCGGTCAGCGCCAGGCGCGCCCCTCGTCGGGGAGGAGCTGAACCCGTCGGTTCGGCTCGCTGCCTCGCGAGCGGCTCATGAGGTTGTGCTGCTCCGCCATCTGGTGCTGGAGGCGTCGCACGTACGCGTTCTGTGGGGCCAGCTCGACCGGCCGGCCGTGGTCGTGGACCAGGCCGATGGCCTCCGCCGTCTCCCGCAGGGCGGCCTCCTGGGGATCGGCCTCCAGCTCGTACAGGTTGGCGAGCATCGACTCCATCTGGACCAGGGTGTTCGTCTTCAGCACGAACAGGGGTGTGCCGCCCGCCTCCGCGTCGCGCAGGGCGGGGGGCTTGCGGCGGTAGTAGGTGCGCAGGGTCACGACCGCATCGGCGTCCTCGAGGTCGCGGGCCACGGTCACCGGGACGGAGAGCTCGCGAACCGCCTGCTCCAGGCGCTTGCGGCTGACCCCGTACGGGAACAGGGACATCGGTCGGAGGCTGGCGACCCGCGCTTCCCGCGTGGCGCGCGGCTCACCCTGGCCGTCGTCCGCCCCGCGGTCGGAGGCCGCGATCGCCTCCTCGATCTGGCGCCGCGGCTCGCTCGCCTCGGCCACCGGACGGGACCGCCCGCCGGGCAGCGACTGGAGACCGGACGCGCCGGGCCGCCGGAAGGTGCCGTGCCCCCCGCCCGGCTCCGCGGTGACGAAGGGCGACCCGTACGCGGTCGCCTCGTGGATCCGGTAGTCGTACTTCGTCGCCGCTCGAACCTCACCCGCCTCGTCCCGCCAGCGCGACTCGGGCGGGACCATGTGGCCGCGCAGGATGGCGTCCACCGTCTCGGCCACGCTGCGGTGGACGATGACCCGGTCCCGCTCCACGATCTCGACCACCACGTCGAACGTCGGCGGCGCCTTCCGCTCCAGGACGCTCTTCTGCGTCCCCCGCCGCCGGGCCTCCTCGTCGCCGAGGGTGACGGTCTGGATGCCGCCGATGAGGTCCGACAGGGTCGGGTTCAGCATCAGGTTGTCGAGGGTGTTGCCGTGGGCGGTGCCCACCAGCTGCACGCCCCGCTCGGCGATGGTTCGGGCGGCGCCCGCCTCCAGCTCGGTCCCGATCTCGTCGATGACGATGACCTCGGGCATGTGGTTCTCGACCGCCTCGATCATCACCGAGTGCTGCTCGGTCGGGGTCCGGACCTGCATCCGTCGGGCGTCCCCGATCCCCGGGTGCGGGATGTCCCCGTCGCCGGCGATCTCGTTCGAGGTGTCGACCACGACCACGCGCTTGCCGAGGTCGTCGGCCAGGACCCGGGCGACCTCGCGGAGCATGGTCGTCTTGCCCACGCCCGGGCGGCCGAGGATGAGGATGCTCTGCCCCGACTCGGCGATGTCGCGGATGATGTCGATCGTCCCGAACACCGCCCGACCGATGCGGCAGGTCAGGCCCACCACCTTGCCGGCCCGGTTCCGGATGGCGCTGATCCGATGCAGGGTCCGTTCGATGCCGGCGCGGTTGTCGTCGCCGAAGGCGCCGATGTGGTCCACCACGAACGCGATGTCGGCCTCGGTCACCTCACGCTCGAGCAGGACGGCCTCGCTGTGCGTGAAGCGGGCCTCCGGCCGCCGGCCGAGGTCGAGGACGATCTCGAGCAGGTCGGCCCGGGAGCCGAGCTCGCGGACGCGCTCGACGATCTCGGGCGGCAGCGACTCGAGCAGGTCGTCGAGGTCGTCAGTCGTTTCGAGGTGGGGCACGCGCTTCTCCACGCTTCGTCGGGCGCTCAGTTGACGGCGGGCACGAGCGCCGGCTGGCGAACCGCGGCCCGCACCTCGCGCACGAGGAGCGTCACCCGCCCGACCGGGGCGAAGCCGATGCTGGCCGCGGCGCTGAGCCCCGCCGCCTCGTAGGTTCGCACCGGGGCAAGCATACCGGCGGCCATCGCCTCGGCGGGCAGCCGCGCGAGCGCCGCGGCCAGGAGCCCCTCCCCGTCGGTCCCGTCACGGATCAGGAAGCGCAGGTAGTGCGGCCCCACCCGGCTGGCTCCGTGCTGGACGAACCCGCCCGCCCGCTGGTTCACCGTGTACAGCCAGGCGCTGGTCGCTCCGAAATGGAGGATCGGGTTCAGGCTCGAGCGCGGGACGATCGCCTCGTGGCCCACCGACTCCCAGTCCGCGGCGTGGTAATCCTCGACCCGGGCGATGGCCGGCGGCGTGCAGTGGGTCCACAGGTCGAACAGGTGCCACGCGTCCGGGGCGCCGGCCGGCTGCAGCGCGATCTCGGTCGGGCTCGCCCCGCGACGGGCCGCCGAGCGACGACGCCGTCGCAGGAAGCCACCGCCCCGTCGGCCAGGAGTCTCGGGCGGGCGGTAGAGGATCTCCTCCTGCGCGTAGGCCATGAAGCCGGCCATCCCGAACAGGGTCAGGTTCTCGTGGACGTCGGCGCAGGCGACGTGGTACCGCGCCACGTTCCGTCGCGCGCCCTCCTCGATGAGCGCCTCGAGCATCGCCCAGCGGACCTCGCCGGCCATCGGACCGTCGGCGGCGTCGAGCTCGATGATCACCCAGTCGTCGCGATGCGGCTCGGTGATCGCCCGGCACGAGCCGATGAGCTGGCCGTCGGACTCGGCCACGAGATGAACCGATGGCGGCCGCAGGGGCAGCCAGGACGGGATGAGGGTCGAGAGCGAGATGCCGGGGCTTTCGGTCGGGGCCGGCACGCCCAGGCTGCGGCGGTAGGCGTCCTCCGCGGCGTGCACCTGGCCGGACAGGTCGGCGAGGGCCTGGCGATCGGTCAGGCGGGCGGCTCGCACCTCGCCCGCGTCGTTGGCGACGGTGGTCATGCCCGTGCCTCGGCGCCGATGAGCTCGAGCAGGGCGCGGTGGAAGCGACGGTCCCCGGTCAGCTCGGGGTGGAACGCGGTGGCCAGGACACGCCCTTCGCGGACCGCCACCGTGCGGCCCATCGGATCGGTCGCCAGCACCTCGACGCCCGGACCGACATCGGTCACCACCGGCGCCCGGATGAAGACCGCGTGGATCGGCTCGTCGCCCAGCGAGGGCACGGCGAGATCGGCCTCGAACGAGTCGAGCTGGCGCCCGTAGGCGTTGCGTCGCACCTCGATGTCCAGCAGGGGGAGGGTCGGAGGATCCCCGTCCGCGATCCGGCGCGCGAGCAGGATCATGCCCGCGCAGGTGCCCCACAGCGGTGCGCCGGAGGCGGCCAGGGAGAGGATGGGCTCGGCCAGGCCGTACCCGTCGATCAGCCGCCGCATGGCGGTCGACTCCCCGCCGGGCAGGATCAGGGCCTCGACGCCGGCCAGGTCACGCGGCAGCCGGACCTCGACCGGCTCGGCCCCGACGTCGCGCAGCGCGGCAGCGTGCTCGGCCACGTCCCCCTGCACGGCGAGGATGCCGATCCGCGGTCGGCGATCGCGGTCTACCAACCCCGGGAGGCCAGCCGCTCCTGGTCGGGAATCTCGGCCAGCTCCAGGCCCCGCATCGGCTCACCCAGGCCCGCGCTGACCTCGGCCAGGATGTCGGGGTTGTCGTAATGGGTGGTGGCCTTGACCACGGCCTTGGCGACCTTCTCGGGGTGCTCCGACTTGAAGATTCCGCTGCCCACGAACACGGCTTCCGCCCCGAGCTGGCGCATGAGCGCCGCGTCGGCCGGGGTCGCGACACCGCCGGCGCTGAAGTTCGGGACCGGCAGCTCGCCCATCTCCGCCACCTGGCGGACCACCTCGAGCGGGGCGCGGAGCTCCTTGGCGGCCGCGAACAGCTCGTCCTCGCGCATCGCGCGCAGCTGGGCGATTCCCGACCGCACGGCCCGCATGTGGCGCACCGCCTCGACGATGTTCCCGGTCCCCGCCTCGCCCTTGGTCCGGATCATGGCCGCCCCCTCGCCGATCCGCCGGAGCGCCTCCCCGAGGTCGCGGCAGCCACACACGAACGGGACGGCGAACTGGTGCTTGTCGATGTGGTGCGCCTCGTCGGCCGGGGTGAGGACCTCCGACTCGTCGATGTAGTCCACCTCCAGCGACTGGAGGATCTGGGCCTCGACGAAGTGCCCGATCCGGCACTTGGCCATGACCGGGATGGTCACCGCCTGCTTGATCTCCTCGATCAGCTTCGGGTCGCTCATGCGGGCCACGCCGCCGTGCTTGCGGATGTCGGACGGGACCCGCTCGAGGGCCATCACCGCCACCGCCCCGGCCTCCTCCGCGATGCGGGCGTGGTCGGCGGTGACGACGTCCATGATCACCCCGCCGGCGAGCATGCGGGCCAGCCCGACCTTGGTGGCCCAGGTCGAGGTTTGCGGGGGCTGCTCGATGGTCGTCATGAGGCCCGCATTGTACGCTCGGCTATGATCGCGGCCACTGGAGGCGGAGATTGCTCAACGCACCGGTCCTGGTCCTCAATCAGAACTACGAAGCGCTCAACGTCTGTGACATCAGGCGTGCCTTCCGGCTGCTCGGCGCGGAGAAGGCGGAGCTCATCGCGCGCAACCACCAGGTCATCCACACCGTGACCCGAGCCTACGAGGCGCCATCGGTCATCCGCCTCGTGTACCTCGTGAAGCGCCCCCAGCCACGGGTCAAGCTCAGCCGGCGCGAGGTCTTCGCCCGGGACCGGCACACGTGCCAGTACTGCGGGACGGTGACCCACGACCTGACCATCGACCACGTCGTTCCCCGCCACCGCGGCGGCCGCCACGAATGGGAGAACCTCGTCGCCGCCTGCCGGCGCTGCAACCACCGAAAGGGGTCGAAGACGCTGGCCGAGACGCACATGTTCCTCCGCCGCGAGCCGCGCGCCCCACGCGCCGACGCGCGCTACCTGTACGGCTCCTACCTGACCGATGAGCGGAACGATGCGTGGCGGACGTTCCTGTTCGTGGACGAGCCCTCACGGACCTGAGCTCCGACCTGGGGACGCTGGCGCTCCCCGCTGACGTCGCCACCGTCCTGAAGACCCTCGCTGCCGCCGGCCACCAGGCCGCGCTGGTCGGAGGCTGCGTCCGCGACCTCGTCCGCGGCCTCCACCCGGACGACTGGGACGTAGCGACGGCCGCGCCCCCCGAGACGGTGGCCGGCCTCTTCCCCGACACGACCTGGACGAACATCTTCGGGACGGTCACGGTTCGCTCCGGACCGATGGACGTGGAGGTCACGACCTACCGCTCGGAGTCGGGCTACACCGACGGCCGGCGGCCCGACGAGGTCCGCTGGGCGACCGAGCTGACCGATGACCTCGGCCGCCGCGACTTCACGATCAACGCCATGGCCTGGGTTCCCGATGACCTCGATGCGGGCCGGGGCCACCTCGTCGACCCGTTCGGCGGCCGGGAGGATCTCGCCACCGGGCTCCTCCGCGCGGTGGGAGACCCGGAGCAACGCTTCACCGAGGACGCCCTGCGCCTTCTGCGCGGCGTGCGGTTCACGACGACCCTCGGCCTGCGCCTCGACCCGGCGACCGAGGCGGCCATGGCCCGCCTGGCCGATGCCGCGGGACGCCTCTCCGGGGAGCGGATTCGTGATGAGCTGCTCCGCCTCCTGGCCTTCGACGGGGCGACGGCGCCCGCGTTCCTGCTCATGGAGCGGCTCGCGATCCTGGCCGTGATCCTCCCCGAGCTCGCCGCCCTGCGCGGGGTGGAGCAGGGAAAGCTGCTCGGGGGCGATGCGCTGGACCACTCCCTGCGGGCCGCGGACGCGCTCCCGGCCACCGACCCGACGCTGCGCCTTGCCGGACTGCTGCACGACGTGGGCAAGGCGCGCACCGGTGCCGACGGCCATTTCATCGGTCATGAGAGCCGTCGGGGCCGAGCTCGTGGGACAGCGGCTCGACGCCCTCGCCCTGCCCCGGGCGGACATCGAGCGTGTCACCCACCTGGTCCGCCACCACATGATCCTGTACAGCCCGGATTGGACCGATGCCGCCGTCCGGCGCTTCATCCGCCGCATCGGGCCGGGCCGGTCGATGACCGACCTGTTCGCGCTGCGCCGGGCGGACACCGCCGCGTCCGCCGGCCCGGAGGCCCGCGACGCGGCCGCAGCCGAGCTCGAGGCACGGGTCGCCGCCCTCGCCTCGACGGCCGTGCTCAGCGTCTCGGAGCTGGCGGTCGATGGCACCGACCTGATGCGGGAGCTCGGCGTGGAGCCCGGCCCGGAGGTCGGTCGCCTCCTCGACCTCCTTCTGCAAGCCGCCCTCGACGATCCGCGGCGGAACGAGCGCGACACCCTGCTCCGCCTGGCCCGCGAGGCGCACGGCTCGTCGCCCGCCTGAGGCACGGTCGGCACGGCGCCGATGCACCGAGTGGTGCGCCAACGCACCACAGGCGAGGTTCACGACTCTCGGAGCGCGCGTGGGCCGCTGCTACAATCGGCGGCCGGACCCATCGGAGGAGCCCTCCCCGCATGAGTGTCAGTGCCCGACGGGCTGCCCTGCCCGTCCATCGGTCTGTCGCCTGACGCGGCCGGGTTGAAGGCGTGCGGATTCTGGTTGTCGGTGGCGCAGGGTACGTGGGCTCGACGAGCGTCGAGAGCTTCGTCGACGGCGGTCACGACGTCACGGTCTACGACAACCTGAAGACCGGGCACCGCGACGCGGTCATCCGCGGCGCGCGGCTCATCGTCGGCAGCCTGTCCGACCAGAACCGCGTCGAGCGCGTGCTCCGCGAGCACCGCATCCAGGCCGTGCTCCACTGCGCCGCGCGCTCGTTGATCAGCGAGTCGATGGAGCACCCGGAGCTGTACTACCGCGAGAACGTGTCGAACGGGGTCAAGCTGCTCGAGGCCCTGCGCGAGCGGCGCGTGCCGCGGATCGTGTTCTCCTCCACCGCCGCGGTGTACGGCGAGCCCAAGCGGGTGCCGATCGCGGAGGCCGACCGCACCGAGCCGATCAACCCGTACGGCGAGACGAAGCTCGCGTTCGAGGGAGCGATGCGCTGGTATGCGGCGTGCCACGGTTTCCGGGCGATCAGCCTGCGCTACTTCAACGTCGCCGGCGCCACCGAGCGCAACGGGGAGGACCACGACCCGGAGACCCACATCATCCCGCTCGTCCTGAAGGTCGCGGCCGGGGAGCTGCCCGACGTCCGGATCTTCGGCCAGGACTACAACACCCCGGACGGGACCTGCATCCGCGATTTCATCCACGTGCGCGACCTGGCCTCCGCCCATCTCCTCGCCCTGGAGGCGACCGGCGAGGCCGAGCCCTCGTTCGAGGTCTACAACCTCGGTTCGGCCGCGGGATTCTCCGTGCGCGAGGTGATCGAGGCCGCCCGCAAGGTCACCGGGCGGGCGATCCCGGCCCGCGTCGTCCGCCGCCGCTCCGGCGACCCGCCCCGGCTGGTGGCCTCGTCCCGGCGAGCGCGCCGTGACCTCGGCTGGTCGCCGCGCGAGTCCTCCCTCGAGCAGATGCTGGCCGATGCGTGGGCCTGGAAGCTGTCGCACCCCACCGGCTACGCGAAGCGCAAGCCGCGGGCCCCGCGCCACCACGGACGATCCGGCGGGCCCGCGGATGCGGGCGGTCGTGGGACCGATGCCGACGACGGCTCGGCAGCGGCTGACGGCGAACCCGCACCCCGATCGGAGCGAGTCGCGGTCCCGGTCAGGGGCTAGCTGCTGCCCGTCGCGGTCCCGCCGGCCGCGGCCGCGTCGGCCGTGCAGCGGCGACAGACCCCGTAGAAGTCCAGCCGCGCATCCTCGATCTCGAATCCCAGCTCGCGCCGGGCGCGGCGCGACAGGTCCGCCACCAGGTCCTCCCCGACCTCCTCCACCGTCCCGCACACCCGGCAGGCGAGGTGGTGGTGGTGCGGCGGTCGGCACGCGACGTAGGCGTAGACGTGGCCGTCCTGCTCCAGGCGGCGGGCGAGGCCCGCTTCGCTGAGCGCCTCGAGGGTGCGGAACACCGTCGCGCGGCCGAGCCGTCGGTGCCGCGGGCGCATGCGCTCCCAGAGCTCCTGGGCAGTGACCTGGCGGGGAGACGCGGACAGCGCGGCCGCGACCGCCAGCCGCTGGCTCGTGACCCGCTGACCCGCCCGCCGCAGGCGGCGGGCCGTGGCGGCGCTCACAGCTGCGGCTCCAGGCCCACGCTCATGAGCATGATGGCCGCCACCCCGGCCAGGGTTGCGGCGATGACCCACCGCGAGCCCTCGTTGCGGTGCGCCTCCGGCAGCAGCTCGGCCGCGCCGACGTACAGGAAGAAACCGGCGAACGTGGCGAGCAGCGCGCCGAGCACCTCGTCGGGGATCACGAAGAAGGCGGTGACCGCAACCCCGAGGACCGGGGCCAGGCTGACGAGGAAGACCCATCGCATGGCGGCGGACCGCGGAACCCGATTGGCCAGCAGCAGGCTGACGATCCCGATCCCGTCGCTGAAGCGGTGGATCACGACGACCAGGCCGACCACGAAACCGAGCTCGGGGCTGGCCTGGAAGGCGGCCGCCATGGCCACCCCGTCGAGCAGGCTGTGGACCGACATGGCCCCGGCCCCGATCAGGCCGACGTGGCGATGGGCGGCGTCGTCATGGTCCAGCTCGGTGGCTGTCTCGTGGCCGAGGTGGAGGAGGGTGACCTTCTCGATGACGTAGAAGGCGAGGAACCCGACCGCCGCGAACGCCATCGCCAGCGTCGTGCGCCCGCCCATGAGCTCGACCGACTCCGGCAGGAGGTCGAAGAAGGCCGCTCCGATCCGGATACCGGCCCCGACCGCGATGACGTAGCCGACCTGCCGCACGAGGCGCAGGGCCATCACTCCGCCGGTGAGGGCGGAGAGGACGGCGGTGGCGGACATGGCCCACAGCAGCGGTGGCATACCTGAGACACAGTATCAACCGGATCAGGAGCCCTGGTCAAGGTTGCCGGGTCGCCGTGCTACGATCCGACCGCACCACATTTCACAGCATCTCGGAGCCCTGTTTGCCGCCAACTCCCACCGCACCCCGTCGCCGAACCCGCCGCCGCTCATCTCGTTCGCCCGCCTCTGACGGCCGCCAGCCCGTCCCCGTCGACCCGCCCACCGAGCCATCGTCACCCGCCGACGATGCCCTCACGGCCGCCGTCCTGGCCGCCGCGTCCGGCTACCGGTTCGGCGAGATCGAGGTCCCGGTCACCATCGCCAGGGCCCTCGAGCAGATGGGCTACGTCACCCCGACCGAGGTCCAGGCCCGGTCCATCCCCCCGCTTCGGGCCGGGCGCGATCTCATCGGTCAGGCCCAGACGGGGACGGGCAAGACCGCGGCCTTTGGCATCCCGATCGTCGAGCAGGTGGATCCGGCCAACCCATCGGTCCAGGCGCTGGTCCTGACCCCCACCCGCGAGCTGTGCCAGCAGGTGACCGACGAGATCGGGCGCATCGGCCGCCTCCGAAACGTCAAGACGGTGGCGATCTACGGCGGCGCGGCCATGGATCGCCAGATCAACGCGCTCCATCGGGGCACGCAGGTCGTGGTCGGCACCCCCGGCCGCGTCCTCGACCTCATTCGCCGACGCGAGCTGCGGCTGGATGCGGTCCGGATCGTGATCCTCGACGAGGCCGATCGGATGCTCGACATGGGCTTCATCGTCGACGTCGAGACGATCCTGGCCCGCTGCCCGCGGCAGCGGCAGACCGCGCTGTTCAGCGCGACGATGCCGTACGCCATCCTCCGCATCTGCGACCGGTTCATGCGCCGGGACGCCGAGCACATCTCCGTCCGGCCGGAGCTGCGGACGGTGGCGACGACCCGGCAGCTGGTGTACTTCGTCGCCGAGCAGGACAAGGCCGCCGCCCTGGTCGAGCTGGCCGACACGTTCGGCTTCGATCGCCTGCTCGTCTTCCGGCACACCCAGATCGGGGTCGACCGCCTGACCACCTCGCTGAAGCGGCGCGGCCGGAACGTCGCCGCGCTCCACGGCGGGCTGTCGCAGCGCGACCGGGAGCGGACGCTGGCCGCCTTCAAGGCCGGCGCCATCCAGTTCCTGGTCGCGACCAACGTCGCCAGCCGCGGGCTCGACATCGTCGACCTGCCCTACGTGCTGAGCTACGACATCCCCGAGGACGCCGACACCTACATCCACCGCGTGGGGCGGACCGGGCGCGCCGGCCGCACCGGGACCGCGATCACCTTCGTGGCCGAGTGGGATCTCGACGCCTGGCAGGCGATCAAGGCCGAGGTGGGCGTCGAGGTGGAGGAAGGGGAGCTCAACCTGTACCGATGACGGAGCCGACCACCGCGCCCGTCAACCCGAACGCCATCCTGCCCCAGTTCGCCGCGGAAGCGAAGGTGGGGATCAACAGCCCGCACTGGTTCTTCGAGCCGTACTGGATCGGCGACCGGCTGATGGCGCGGATCTCCGGAGACCGGGTATCGCTGACCGATGCCCAGGGAAACGCGGTGGACGACTTCTACCGCGACCTGGCCCAGGTGCTGGCCACGTCGGTGGACGCGGACCAGGCGATCCTGGACGGGATCTGGACCGCGCAGCCGTTCCTCGGCCACGGCTCGGCCGCCGAACGCTGGGCCGAGGCCATCGCCGAGGAGGCGGAGGAAGCCTCCGATCCGCCGGAGGTCCTGCCGGCGCCCGAGGAGCTCGAGACGCGACGAGCCTTCGTCGTGGTGGACGTCCTCGAGCTGGATGGTCAGAACCTCGGCGACCTGCCCTTCGCCGAGCGGCGCCGGCTGCTCGGCGGCCTGATCAACGAGGGGGTCCGGTTGCGAGTCACCCCATCGGTCCGGATGCCGGTCGGCTCGTGGTTCCACGCCTGGCGGGAGAACGGCTTCAGCCGGGCGGTGGTGAAGCACGCCAACTCCCGCTACCAGCCGGGGACGGTGAGCCCTGACTGGATCATCATCACGATCGAGTCCGATCGCGCGCCGGGCGTTCAGGGGCTGTTCTGGAAGGGACGTCGCAAGCACGAGATCCGGCGGTGAGCGTCCCCTCCGCCCTCGATGCGCGCGGTCGGTCCGCGGTGCGTGGGGTCGGCCAAGCGGACCTCATGGTCGGGATTCCGAGCTTCGGCAACGCCGAGACCATCGGCTACGTCGTCCGGGCGGCGATGGCCGGCATGGTCCAGTACTTCCCCGACCTGAAGCCGGTCCTGGTCAACGCCGACGGCGGCTCGGAGGACGACACCCCCAGGGTCGCGGTCAGCACCGAGAGCCCCGAGTACATCGAGCGGATGATCCTCGTCCGTCCGCCGCATCGACTCCGACGGATGGCGGTGACCTACCGAGGCACCAACGGCAAGGGATCGGCGGTGCGAGCGCTGCTCGAGGTGGCGCGTGAGCTGAAGGTCGAGGCTCTTGTGCTCGTCGACTCCGACCTGCGCTCCATCGTGCCGGAGTGGATCGAGCTCCTGGCCGGCCCGATCCTCAAGGGCGGCTACGACTACGTCGCGCCGCTCTACGCCCGGCACAAGTTCGACGGCACGATCACGAACAACATCGCGTTCCCGCTGACCCGGTCCCTGTACGGCCGCCGGATCCGTCAGCCCATCGGCGGCGAGTTCGCGATCAGCCGTGACCTGGTCCACGCCCTGCTGGAGTACCCCGACTGGGACGACGCGACGGCCCGCTTCGGGATCGACGTGTGGATGACCCATCACGCCCTGGCCGGTGGCTACGCGGTGTGCCAGACCCGCCTGGGGGCCAAGATCCACGACCCGAAGGACCCCGCGTCCGACCTGGGGCCGATGTTCCGCCAGGTGGTGGGGACCCTGTTCCGGATGGCCGGGGAGCAGGCCGAGACGTGGCTCCCGATCCGGGGCTCGCAACCGGTGCCCGAATACGGCTTCGAGCGGGTGGTTCTGCCGGAGCCGATCACGGTCAACCAGTTGAAGCTCGTCGACGCGTTCGAGACCGCCCGCCTGGCCCAGGCGGCGGTGTGGAAGCGCATCCTCGGCGGCGAGCAGCTCGAGCGGGTGCTCACCCTTCCCGCCGAGTCGGCCGAGGCGTTCGGGTTCCCATCCGAGCTGTGGATCCGCTGCCTGTACGACGCGCTCCTGGCCTTCCAGCGGCCGGGCACCGACCGCGAGGCGCTGCTGGCCGGGCTCACCGGCCTCTACTTCGGACGGACCGCGGGCTTCATCAGCGAGGCTCGCGAGATGACCGATGAGCAGGCCGAACGACTGGTCGAAGGCCAGGCCCGCGAGTTCGAGGACCTCAAGCCCTGGCTGGTGCGGGCGTGGCAGGCTCAGGCGTCGGGCGAAGCCTGATGGCCCGCCGCCGCGGCCCCTATCGGATCCTCATGCCGCTGGCCAACCCGCGGACGGCGCGCGACCTCGTCCGGATCGGATCGCACCTCGCTCCCCGGCGGCCGACCGAGATCACGGCCCTGGGCATCGTCGAGGTGCCGGAGGGCGTGTCCCTGGCCGAGGGCGCGTCCCGAGCCCGCGAGGCGCGGCGCCTCCTCCAGCGCGTGCCCGAGTTCCGCGACGATGACACGGTCGAGGTTCGGACCGCGGTCCGCATCGGCCGCCAGGCTGCCGAGGGCATCGTCGAGGCCGTCGCCGAGATCGGCGCCGACCTCGTCATCTTCGGCTGGGCGGGGCCGCCGCGGACCGAGCAGCGGCGGGCCGTCTTCTCGACCACCATCGACGAGGTCGCGCGGGAGTCGCCGTGCGACATCGCGGTCGTCAAGCAGCGCGGACTGGGGACGGTGGAGTCGATCCTGGTCCCGGTCCGCGGCGGTCCGAACGCGGAGCTGGCCATCTCCCTCGCCGCCGACCTGGCCCGCGGTTTCGACGCCAAGCTGGTCGTGCTCCACGTCGTGCCGCCCGGTGGCGGGGCGGCCGAGCTGGAGCGCGAGCGTGCCGCGCTGGCGGCGTTCGTGAAGCGGGCCACCCGCGGCATCAAGGTCGACCACCTCGTGATCGAGGCGCCAACCGTCCGCGGGGCCATCCTGCGAGAGGCGGCGAACCACCAGCTGGTGGTCGTCGGCGCGGCCGCCCAGCCGGCCGGGGTGGGGTCCGGCCGCCGGCTCTTCGGGCGGCTGGCGGAGACCGTGGCGGCGCGGGCCAAGGCGACGGTGATGGTGGTCCGGACGCGTCAGCCGGTGACGCCGCGGACCTTCCACGAGCTGCGCGCCGATGACCAGAGCCTCCCCGCCGCGGACGAGGCGCTCGCCCAGCCCGCCAGCCTGCCGACCATCGTCGACCGCTGGTTTGCGGAGAACACGTTCCATGCTTCGGAGTTCCGGGACCTGCGCCGCCTGGTGGAGCTGAAGGAGCGCCAGGGCCTGACGATCAGCGTCGGGCTGCCGACGCTGAACGAGGAGAAGACGGTCGGGCTCGTCATTCGCCGCATTCGCGACGCGTTGATGGACCGCGTGCCGCTCCTCGACGAGATGCTCGTCATCGACTCCGCGAGCACCGATCGCACGGTCGAGATCGCCCGCGAGCTCGGGGTCCCGGTCCGCCAGCACGACGAGATCCTGCCCGAGCTGGGCAGCTACCCGGGCAAGGGAGAAGCCCTCTGGAAGAGCCTGCACGAGCTGCGCGGTGACCTGGTGGTGTGGGTCGACACCGACATCCGCAACATCCAGCCCCGGTTCGTGTACGGGCTGCTCGGGCCATTGCTCCGCGAGCCGCGGATCCAGTACGTCAAGGGCTTCTACCAGCGTCCGCTCCAGGCGGACGGTCGGATGCAGCCCCACGAGGGCGGCCGCGTGACCGAGCTGACCGCCAGGCCGCTCATCAACCTCTTCTTCCCCGAGCTGTCGGGCGTCATCCAGCCCCTGGCCGGCGAGTATGCCGGACGCCGAGAGCTGCTCGAGTCGGTGCCATTCTTCACCGGCTACGCGGTCGAGATCGGGTTGCTCATCGACGTCCTGGACCGCGTCGGCCTGCCGGGGATCGGCCAGGTCGACCTCGAACAGCGGATCCACCGCAACCAGTCGCTGATCGACCTGTCGCGGATGTCGTTCACGATCCTGAAGGCCGCGTTCACCAAGCTCGAGGAGCGGCAGCAGATCGAGCTGATGACCGAGATGGGCGAGCGCATGAACCAGATCCGGGTCGAGGGCGCGCGGTTCACGCTCGACGTCCACGAGGTGGGTGACGAGATCCGGCCGCCGATGATCAGCATTCCCGCCTACCGCGCCCGGCGCTCGGAGCGCGCGTCGGAACGCGCGTCGGAGCGCGGGTCGTGAGCCCCGCCCTGCGGGTGGTCGTGGCTCCCGACTCGTTCGGTGGCGCGCTCGACTCGGTGGCCGTCGCGGCGGCCATGGCCCGCGGCTGGGCGTCAGCCCGTCCTGACGACGAGATCGTCATGATCCCGATGGCCGACGGCGGCGAGGGGACCCTGGCCGCGATCGCGGCCGCGATGGGGGACGGCATCGACCGACGGTCGGTCGGGACCGTCGACCCGCTGGGCCGCGACATCACCGCCGACTGGCTCGCCCTCGACGACGGAGCCACCGCCTTCGTCGAGATGGCCGCCGCCAGCGGCCTGGCCCACCTCGCCCCGTCCGAGCGGACCCCCGCCATCGCGCGCGTGGCCTCGACCCGGGGGACGGGCCTGGTCATCCGCTCCGCGCTGGACGCCGGGGTCACGCGCCTGGTCATCGGTCTCGGCGGGTCGGCGACCACGGACGGCGGGTCGGGGCTGCTGGCCGAGCTTGGATTGCGCCTGCTCGACGCCCGAGGCGAGGCCATCGCCGACGGCGGCGCGGCGCTCGCCGCCGTGGACCATGTCGAGACCGACACGCTCGACCCGCGACTCGACGCGGTCGAGCTCGTCATCGCGTCGGACGTGACCAGCCCCCTGGTCGGACCTCGGGGAGCGGCCGCCTCGTTCTCCCCGCAGAAGGGCGCCGACCCGGCGGCGGTGGCCGAGCTCGATGGCTCGCTTGGCCGATGGGGTGCCGAGATCCGCCGGGCCACGGGCCGGGACGTGGTCGACGTGCCCGGCGCGGGGGCCGCGGGCGGCACGACCGCCGGCCTGCTGGGGTTCACCCACGCGCAGGTCCGGCCCGGGGTCGAGGTCGTGGCCGAGCTGGTTGGCCTGGCAGCGGCGTGCGAGGGCGCGGACATCGTCATCACCGGCGAGGGCCGCGCCGACGAGCAGACCCTGGCCGGCAAGGCGGCCCTCGGCGTGGCCCACCACGCGGGTCGCGCGCCGGTGCTGCTCCTGTGCGGGGGACTCGGTCCCGGAGCGGAGATCGTCGAGGCCTCCGGCGTGTTTGCCGTGGTCCAGCCCATCGTCGATCGCCCCACCGACCTCGAGACGGCGATGGCCGACACCGAGCGGCTGCTGGCCAACGCCGCCGCGCGCCTCGCACGCGGCATCGGCATCGGTAGGCGGCTGGGCTCCCGTGGCTGGCGCTGAGCAGGTCGAGCTCGTCCGACGCACCGCCTTCGCGCTCCTTGTGCGCGACGGCCGACCGGTGGCGCTGGAAACCCTGACCGCGGCGACCGGCGCCCCCGATCCCGGTGGCATCGCCGAAGCCGTGGAGGAGCTCGCGGCAAGCGGCCTGGTCGATCGGGATCCGTCCGGCTTCGTGGTCGGGGCAGGCGGGCTGACGCTCGGGCCGGCGCCGCACGGCATGCTCCTGCGCGGGCGGGACTACCGGACGTGGTGCGCGTACGACGCGATCGGGATCGCTGCCGCTCTCGGAGAGCCGGCTTCCATCTCGACCCGCTGCGGGGTCTGCGGCCGGGCCATCGCCCTCCCGCTGCCGGGTGGGGCCACGGCCGATCGACCGGAGCGGCTGTGGCTGGCCACCGGTGGACCGCGGATGCGCGAGGACTTCTGTGCGCCGACCGTCCTGCTGTGCTCGTCAGAGCACGCGGAGACGTGGTCGGAGCGGCAGGAGGGTCGCGGGCGGATCATCGACCTCGGCGCCGCCTCGCGCCTGGGAGCGGGAGCCTGGTCCGGCTACGCGCGCGAGGTCGCGCGCGTCAGCGCGACGTGAAGGTCAACCGTCGGCGGCTCGCCGCGCTGCGCCGCGTGCGGCGCGCGCGCATCGGTCCGATCCTCGAGAGACTGACGGACCGATACGGCCTGCCCGCCTGGTCCGGGCCTCGGTTGGACCCGGTCGCCGAGCTGGTGCTGACCGTCCTCGCCCAGAACACGGCCGACATCAACTCGCACCGGGCGTTCGTTGCGCTGCGGGCCGCCTACCCGACCTGGGACGCGGTGCTGGCCGCACCGACCGACGAGCTGGCCGATGTCATCCGCCCCGGTGGCCTGGCGCCGACCAAGTCACGGCGGATCCAGCAGGTCCTGGCCGAGGTCCACGACGCGACGCACGGGACGTGGGACCTGGGGTTTCTCGGGGAGTGGCCGCTCGAGGACGCCCTCGCCTGGCTGGTGGCGCTGCCGGGCATCGGGCGCAAGACCGCGTCGATCGTGCTGCTGTTCGCCTTCGGTCGACCGGCGCTGCCGGTCGACACCCACGTCTACCGGGTCGCCGCGCGCCTCGGGCTGCTGCCGCCGAAGACCAACCTGACCCGCGCCCACGATCTGCTCGAAGAGGTCGTGCCACCCGAGTCGATGTACGCCGCCCATGTCCTGTTCATCGGGCACGGTCGTGAGGTGTGCCGCGCGCCGCGGCCGATCTGCGGCCTCTGCCCGCTGACCGACCTGTGCCCGTACTTCGCCCTGGTTCAGAAGGGAAAGGCCCGGATGGCGCCCGTGCCCCGCTCCCTGGACCGCGGGCCGCGGTACCACGACGAGCTGCTCCACGGCTGGGCGCCGCCGGGGACGCTAGAATCGCCCGCCGGGCCGAAGTAGCTCAGGGGTAGAGCAACGGTTTCGTAAACCGTCGGTCGTGGGTTCGAATCCCACCTTCGGCTCCACACTCCTCTGGCTCCCATCCGATCGTTGACGTACTGGCCGGTGAGTCCCTAGGCTCCGACCACTGCTGAGGGACGATCGGGGAGGCATGGGCCAGGTGGCGGGCACGGGCGCACCTCATACCGGCCGATGACGGCGGGACTCCGCGCTGACGCCGCGCGGTCGCGGGCTGCATTCGGTGAGGCGGTCGCGAACCCGCACATCCGCAACGTCATCCTCACCGGGACCGCCTTCTTCTCCAGCCGATGGGCCCTGAACGTCAGCCTGTACGTATTCGCGTACCAGGTGGGTGGGGCCGGCTCGGTAGCGCTGATCGGCGTCATCCAGATGCTGCCGTCGGTCTTCGCCGTGCCGGTCATCACCGGCATGGGCGACCGGTTCCGTCGACAGCGAGTCCTCGCGGCCATCTACGCCGGCGGCGCCATCGCCGCTGCGGCGCTGGCGTTCGCGCTGCAGGACGAGGGCAACGCGGTGGCGGTCTTCATCCTCGCTGGGGTATCCGCCACGGTCGGTGCGGCGGCGCGGCCGGTGCAGATGGCCCTGCTCCCTGCCCTGGCCCGGCGTCCCGGGGAGCTGATCGCCGCGAATGTCGTGTGCGGCGCCTCCGACGGCATCGGCGCGATTCTCGGGCCGGCGGTGGCGGCAGTGGTCCTGGCGGTCGCCGGGCCCGAGGCCGTCGCCGTGGTGGTGGCCGTCACCAGGGCGGGTGCTGCGCTGTTCGTCATGCGCATCGACGTCGCACAGACCGTCGCGCCACTCGCCGAGAGGAGCTGGAAGAATCCGGCCGCCGTCCTCGGAGCTGCCGCGGACGGACTGCGGGCTCTCGGACACCTGCCCGCTCCGCGCCTGCTCATCGCGGTGCTCTCGGTGCGGACCTTCGTGCGCGGGATGCTGATCGTCCTGCTGGTGGAGGCCGCGATCGCGACGCTGGGCCTGGGCTCGCCCGGCGTCGGCACCCTGAACGCGGCGATCGGTATTGGCAGCCTGATCGGTGGCATCTTCGCCCTGGGGCTGGTTGGGAGTCCCCGGCTTGCCCCGAGCCTTGCGCTGGGCCTCATCGGGCGAGGATTGCCGATCCTGCTGATCGGGATCTTCATGGACCCCTTCGCGGCGATCGTGCTCCTTCTCATCTGCGGGCTCAGCAACTCCTTCGTCGACACGTCGGCGTTCACCCTGCTCCAGGGCACGGTCCCGGATCGCGTCCGCGCCGGGGTGCTGGGCGTACTCGAGGCCGCCATCGGGCTCACCGTCGCGGCAGGCGAGATCTCAGCCCCATTTCTGCTCGAGCGAGTCGGTGTCGAGACGACGTTCATCATTGCCGGAGCCATCCTGCCCGTCGTCACCATCGGCCTGTGGCCCTGGCTGCGGCGGCTCGACGACCAGCTCATCGTTCCCCGTGAGCAGCTGCGCCTGCTCCAGGGCGTGCCCATGTTCGAGCCGCTCTCGCTCGCGGTCATGGAGCGTCTGGCGAGCGGACTGCAGGAAGTCGCGTATCCCAGGGGCAGCGAGATCATCCGCCAGGGCGATCCGGGTGATGCCTTCTACGTCCTCGTCGACGGTACCGTCGAGGTCACCCGAGACGGTGCCCACCTCGCCGACCTGGGCGCCGGACAGTCGTTCGGCGAGGTGGCCCTCATCAGTGGCCAGCCGCGCAACGCGACCGTGAGTGCGGCCGAGGACTGCCGCGCGTACCGGCTCGAGTGCGCGCCGTTCCTGTCCGCTGTCACCGGGAACCCGTACAGCCAGACTGCCGCCAATCGCGTCGCCGCCGAGCGCGGATGAGCGAGTCCGCCGTGGCTGTCCTCGCCCTTGTCCTTTTCGTGGTGTGGATCCTGCTCGTCTCGCTGGTGCCCACCATTTCGCGGGCCCGGCGCTGCGGCGCGGTGGTTTCCCGGTACCGGGATCCGCGCGGATCAGCCCAGTGGTGGGCCCGCTGGATCTCGACGGTCGGTGTCCTGTGTGGGGCGGCTGCCCCGATCGCCGCGCTGGCCGGCCTTCCGCCGATCGGATTCCTGGACCAGCCGGTTGCCGTCGGCGCCGGCCTTGCGCTGTACGTCGTTGGCATCGGTCTGACCCTGGTGTCGCAGGCCGCCATGGGCACGTCCTGGCGCGGCGGATGTCGACCCAGGCGCCGGGTCGGAGCTGGTGACCGGCGGCCCGTTTCGGGTCGTGCGCAATCCGATCCTGCTCGGGACCGAGCTGACCGCCGTGGGCATTGCGCTGCTGGTGCCGAACGCCTTCTCGCTGGTCATGGTGGCGGCCGTCATCACCGCTCACCAGATCCAGGTGCGCCTGGTCGAGGAGCCGTACCTGCTCCGCGTGCACGGCGAGGCCTACCGGCGGTACGCGGAACGGACTGGCCGCTTCCTGCCCGGGATCGGGCGGTGGCGACCGGAGCCGCCGGGCGGGCGAGACCCGGGAGCGGCGGCCGAGCGCTAGACGGCGGGCGGGACGTCCGTCGGCGGAGTGTCGGCCGGCGGCTCGTTCCGGCTCGTGTACCACAGCACGATCGCTGCGGCGCCGGTGCCAAGCAGGCCGAGGACGAGGATCCACGGCAGCAGCCCCGAGCCCTCATCCCCTTCGCCGCTCGCCGACGGGCTGGGCTCGGCGGAGGCGGATTCCGAAGCGGTCGCCGATGCGCTCGGCGACGGGCTCGGGGTGGGGGACGGCGTGGGCGTCGCGGTGGGCGTCGGAACGGGCGTTGCGGGGGCCGCGGTCGGTGACGGCGTGTCCTCGGGCTCAGGCGTCTCCACGGGCTCCGGCGTCTCCACTGGCTCGGGCGTCGCGGTGGGCGGTACCGGCGTGGGAGCCGGAGTCGGGGTTACGACCGGTGTCGGCGCGACCGATGGCGCCAGGCTCTCCGATGGCGCAGGCGGCGGCCCTCGGAGGGCGTGGCGAGGCGCCCGGGCACTCGATGCCCAGACCGTCGACCGTGCCCTGGAAGGCGCCGATGGCATCGGATGCCAGCTGGACCCCTTCCTGCGCGTCCGCGACTTCGTTCGCGTCCCCGGACTCGATCGCGGTGCGCATGTCCGCCGCCGCCGTCGAGGTGGTATCGAGCACCGCCTGGAATGCGGCGCGCACGACCCCGCCGACCTCATCGTCCGATGCCGCGTCCAGCGCCTCCTGCGCGGCCGCCACGGTCGCCTCGAGCGACTCGACGGCCGCGAGGGCTGCCGCGTTCTCGGCAGTTCCAGACTGGGCGACGAGGGCCGGATCGAGCGCGGTCAGCGCGTCGAGCTCCTCCTGGATGTCGGCGGTGTAATCCGACAGAAGGCAAACCGGGCCGGAGATCGCTCCGCAGGCCGCGCCCACGACCATCACGACCACGAGCGTGGCGAGCGTCAGGGAGCGGCTTCGGCGACCCATGAAGCCCGCAGCGTACCCGGTAACATCTCGATGTGCAGGTTCGCCGTCCTCGGATCGTGGTCACGGTGCAGTCACCGGAGCACGCCGCCAACGAGGAGGTGGCGTGGCGGAAGAACGACCGCTATTTCGAGGCGGTTCACCGCCATGGCGGCGACGTGATCGTCCTCGACGAGGACTCCGTGCCCGAGGAACGCGCGGCCGCATTCGGCGCCATGGACGGCCTCCTGCTCTCGGGTGGCGCCGACCTCGATCCGGCGCTCTACGGGGAGGAGGCGCTGCCCACGACCGTGGTCGAACCCGGCCGTGATGCGCTGGAGCAGGCCGCCTTCCAGGTCGCCGAGGAGCGCCGCGTCCCGGTGTTCGGGGTCTGCCGCGGCATGCAGGCGGTGAACGTCTTCCGGGGCGGCTCCCTGGTCCAGGACATCGAAGGCCACACCAGCCCTGCCTACCCAGCGCCGGAGGCCAGTTCGCACGACCTGGAGATCGAAGCCGGCACCCGCCTGGCCACGGTCCTCGGCGAGGGAGCGGCCACCGTGAACACCTACCACCATCAGGCCATCCGGCCCGAGCAGGTCGGGACTGGGCTGCGGATCAGCGGATACAGCGAGCACCCCGACGGCGACCTGGTCGAGGCGTTCGAGGACACCGATCCGGCCCGCTGGCTGGTGGCCGTCCAGAGCCACCCGGAGCGGACCGAGTTCACGTCCCCGGAGTTCGAGCGGCTGTGGGCCTCGTTCCTCGATGCCGCCCGCGAGTTCGCGGCGACGACCTGATCCGGGCTACGCCTTGATCCGCGACCCGGACGGGTCGTACAGCGGCTCCGCGCTGACTGTCGCGCCCTGCCAGTCCCCGAAGAGCTCGACCTCGACGCGCGCTCCGACCTCGGCCGCCGCCACGGGCAGGTAGCCGTAGGCGATGCTGGCCTCGACCGAGAATCCGTAGCCCCCGCTCGTCACCCGGCCCACCACCTCGTCGCCGGCGCGGATCGGTTCGTTGCCGACCGCGACCGCCAGCGGGTCGTCGAGGACGAGGCAGCTCAGCCGCCGGTCGACCTCCCCCCGTTGGACGGCCTTCAGCGCCTCCTGACCGATGAACGCCGGCTCCTTGTCCAGCCGCACGGCGAAGCCGACTCCGGCCTGGTACGGGGTGTCATCGGGAGTGATGTCGGAGGACCAGACCCGGTAGCCCTTCTCCAGGCGGAGGCTGTCGATGGCCCGATATCCCCCGGCCACCATCCCGTGCGGCTGTCCCGCCGCCCACAGGGCGTCCCACAGGGCGAGGGCGTCGTCCATGGCGCAGTACAGCTCCCACCCCAGCTCCCCGACGTACGTGACCCGCAACGCCAGTGCCGCCACGCCGCCGACCGTGATCGCCTGGGCGGTCAGGTAGGGGAACGCGTCGTTCGACAGGTCGGCATCGGTCACCGATCCGAGGATGTCGCGGGCGCTCGGCCCCCACAGCCCGAGGCACGCCCGCTCGGCGGTGACCTCGGCCACCTGGACCGATCCATCGTCGGGTGCGTGCGAGCGGATCCAGCCGATGTCGTGCCCGCCGAAGGCGGTCCCGGTCACGATGAAGAACAGATCCTCCCCGAGGCGGGTCACGGTGAAGTCGCACTCGATCCCGCCTCGCCGGTTGAGCATCTGGGTGTAGGTGATCCGGCCCACCGGGCGGTCGATGTCGTTCGCGCACAGCCGCTGCAGGAGGGCGAGCGCGCCGGGGCCGCTGATCTCGATCTTCGCGAAGCTCGTCTCGTCGAACAGCGCGGCCCTCTGCCGGGTGGCGAGCGCCTCGGCCCCGATCGCGGGCGACCAGTGCTTCCCGGCCCAGCCTCGCGGGCGCAGCGACTCGTCGCCGGCGGCCGCGTTGGACTCGAACCAGTTCGGCCGCTCCCATCCGGACTTCTCGCCGAACGCGCACCCGAGGGCAGCGAGCCGGTCGTAGGTGGGGGAGACGCGCAGCGGCCTTCCGGACTGTCGCTCCTCGTACGGGTAGTGGATGTCGTAGTAGGTCGCGTAGTTCTCCGTGGCCCGGGCCAGGGTGTAGTCACGGGAGCGGTACGGCGAGCCGAAGCGACGGATGTCCATCTTCCACAGGTCGTACCCTGGCTCCCCGTCGACGATCCACTGCGCGAGCTGCTCTCCCATGCCCCCGGCACCGGCGATGCCGTGTGCCGAGAACCCGGCGGCGATGAAGAAGCCGCGAACCTCCGACTCGCCGAGGATGAACTCGTTGTCCGGCGTGAAGCCCTCCGGGCCGTTGATCACCTGCCGAACGCCGGCATCGGTCATCGCCGGGACCCGATGCTGGGCGCCGCGGCTGATCTCCTCGAACCGCGGCCAGTCGGCCGGCAGGAGCTTGCCGTTGAAGTCGGGCGGAATGCCGTCGAGGCCCCATGCCGCCGGGGTGCGCTCGTAGCCGCCCATCACCAGCCCGGCGACCTCCGGTCGGAAGTAGACGAGGTTGTCCGGGTCGCGCAGCTGGGGCAGGTCAGGCGTGACGCCCTCGATCGGCTCGGTGACGAGGTACTGGTGGGCGAACGGGATGACCGGCACGGTCACCCCGGCCAGGGCCCCGATCTCCGGCGCGAACATCCCGCCGGCGTTCACCACGACCTCGGCCCGGATCGGTCCGGCATCGGTCTCGACCCCGGTCACCCGGCCGTCCCTGACGCCGATGGCGCTTACCCGCGTTCGCTCGCGGATGCTCGCGCCACGCTGGCGCGGCGCCCGCGGCCAGGGCCTGCGTGAGCCCCGACGGATCGAGGTAGCCGTCGGTCGGCAGCCAGGCGGCGCCGAGGACGCCCTCGGTCGACATCAGCGGGAACCGGTCTCGGGCCTCCACCGCCGACACGAGCTCCATCTCGAGCCCGTAGGCCTTCGCCCAGCCGGCCTGGCGGTGGAGCTCCTCCATCCGCTCCGGCGAGGAGGCGAGGCGGAGCGAGCCGACCTCCCGCCAACCCGGGTCGACGCCGGTCTCCGCGGCCAGCCGGCGGTAGAGCGCCACGCTGTCGACCATCATCCGGGTCAGGGTCGGGCTGCCCCGCAGCTGGCCGACCAGGCCCGCCGAGTGGAAGGTGGACCCGCTCGTCAGCTCCGACCGCTCGAGGAGGACGACATCGGTCCAGCCCAGGCGAGCGAGGTGGTAGGCGACGGCCGTCCCGCCGACACCCCCGCCGATGATGACCACCCGGGCGGCATCGACCGTGCCGTCAGCCACCGGCGACCTCGGCGAGAGCCTCCTCGAAGCGGGGCTCGGCCGCGTGGCGGGCCAGCCGGTCGAAGTGCTCGTCGGCGTAGGCCACGAAGTCGACGTCCAGGGTGCTGATCCCCTGCTGGAGGACTCCCCACATCGCCTCGCGGAAGTCGGAAACCACCCGCATGAGGGTGAGCCGGGCCAGGCGGGCGGGATCGGGCGCATCGGTCTGGTCGTAGGCGGTAAGGAGGGCGGCGTCCTCGTCCGGCGTGAGCTCGTGGTTGATGCTGAAGTTGCCCAGGTCGAAGAACGGGTCGCCCATGCCGGCGTACTCCCAGTCCACGATCCGGATCCGGTCGCCGTCGTCGATGAAGTTCGCGTTCAGCAGGTCGTTGTGGCACGGGTGGAGAGGGATCGGCGCGTCGAGCAGGGCCCGCTCGATCCGGTGGCCGAGGCGTGGGCCGCCTCCCAGCCGGCGGGGCGCGGCACGCCCCGTGACCCGGCGAGGGCGAGGTAGGCCTCCGCCACCCGGAGCGGGACGAACAGGCCGGGGATGGCCGGTCCGCCGTGGATGCGACGGATGGAGTCGGCCACCCGTTCCAGCGTCTCCGGCCGGTGCACGTCCTCGAGCGACACCGGGGTACCGATGATGAACCGGGTGACGAGGTAGCCCTCCGGCCGGATGAAGCCCAGCACCTCCGGCCCAACGCCCACCCCGGCAGCGGCGACGGTCGCGGCGTGCTCCACCTCGCGGCTGATGCCGAGCAGGTGGGTGTCGTTGCCCGCCAGCCGGATGACATACCGATCGGCTTCGCCGGCGATCGTGATCAGGAAGTTGCGGTTCGTGATCCCGCCCGACAGCGCGGTCAGGGTGAGCTCGCGCTCCGCCGTCTCCGGCACGCGCTGGAGGGCATCGGTCAGCTGGTCGTACAGCTCGCCGTGGAGCGGCTCGTCATCCGGTGGCGCCTGGGGCGTGGCGGGATCGGTCAACGACATGGGCCCTCATGGTGCCGGGAAACGCGAGCGGCCCGGACGCCGAAGCGCCGAGCCGCTCGCCTGGGCGGGCGCGAATCGACCTTACGCGATCATGGTCTCGCCGGTGGCCTCGTCGGCCGTCAGCTGCTCGACGTCCTCCTTGCCGCGCTGGCCGCTCAGCAGGTAGTACAGCATGCCCACGACGATGACCGAGCCGACGAAGAACTCGAACACCGGGATGGCCGGCAGGTCGGTCAGCACCTCACCGTTCCATTGGAGGAAGGTGTTGATCGGCGGGTTGGACCAGATGCTTCGGAGCTCGTTGCCGAAGTCGCCGAACCCCTCCCATTCCCACAGGCCGATGTTGATGACCATCGCCGTGCCCCACACCAGGGCCAGCACGTTGATGATCGTCCCCCAGCTGCCGAGCTTGAACCAGGCACCCTGGTGCGGCCAGCCACGACGGCGAGCCCGCAGCACGCCCCAGTTGCAGAGGAGGTAGCTGATGTAGATCGTGCCGGTGGCGGCGATGGCGAGGTAGAACGACGCCGCCGCCCCGGTGATGAGGAGCGGAAGGGTCGAGAGGATGCCTACGCCGACGGCCGCGTTGGTCGGGGTCTTGAACGTCTGGTTGACGTGGCCCCACGTTCCGCCGAGCGGCAGGCGACCGTCGCGCCCCATGGAGAACATCAGGCGCGTGGTGGCTCCCTGGATGGCGAGGGTGCAGACCGACACCGCGATCAGGATGACGACGAGGTACAGGTCGCCCAGGGTCACGTCGCCGAACAGGACCTGGTCCAGGTTCTCCTGGATGGTCGTGGCGAACGGGAACCCGAATGCCTGGCCCTCCGCCACCGCGGCATCGATGTCGCGGAAGGACAGGATGATGGCCAGCAGGAAGATCAGCCCGGCGATGCCCGACAGCCAGATGGCGGCCAGCACCCCTCGCGGTGCGTGGCGTGCCGGCATCCACCGTCTCCTCGCCGAATGTGCCCGCCGTGTCGAAGCCGTAGACCACGAACAGGGCGAGGAACATGCCCACCAGGAAGACCGCGGCGTAGTTCCCGCCCGCCAGGTCCGCGGTGTACGACGTGTCGAAGATGACCGAGATGGGCTGGTTGTTGGCGAAGATCAGGAGGACGAGGGCCAGGACGACCATGCCCAGGATCTCGGCCGCCACGCCGAGGTTGTTCAGGAAGGTCAGGAGCCGGACGCCGAAGGCGTTGATGATCGTCGACACGAGCATCGCCATGACGGCGAGGAACGACCACGTGTTCAGGAACGGAATGGGGCTCGCCGCCGCGAGGTCGATGCCGAACAGGGGAGACAGGACCAGCGGCACGGTGGCCGCCACCGCGGTGACCGTCAGGACGCCTGCCCAGAAGTAGAACCAGCCGGTGAACCAGCCGAGGGTCTTGTTCGACAGCCGCTTCGACCACTGGTAGATCGAGCCGGCGACCGGGAAGTGGCTCGACAGCTCGGCGAAGTTCAGGGCCACGAACGTCTGGCCGATGATGACCAGCACCCAGGCCCAGATGAACGGTGGTCCACCGACGCCGATGGCGACCGCCTGCTGGGTGAATGAGCCGGTCGCGACGCTGATGTAGCTGAACGCGACCGCGAAGCTCGAGAACAGCCCCAGCGTTCGATTCAGCTGGGGCTTGATGCCGAGCGATCGCAGGTGGGCGTCGTCGCGGGCAACCTGCTCGTCGTGGGTCTGATCCACAGTCAAGGCGAGTCTCCTTCATCCGTTTCTGGGCGATTCCACAGACGCAAGGGACGCAGGGATCGGAGGCCCGCGTAGTCAGGGCGCGGGCGTGGGGGCTGGCGGGGAGTATGGGCGCCCCGTTTCGGCGCCGTCAACGACTTTTTCTAGCGGTTGCGAACCAGCTCGGCGGGGGTCAGGGCGGTGTACTGGCCCTTGTTGCGCATCGCCTTGGCGAGGGCCACCAGGTGGGCCCGCTCCTCCGCGGTGTCGTCCAGCGGCGCGAGCTCCACCGGCTGCCCCGTTCGCCGCTCCAAGCGCGATCTTGATCAGCTGGTCGGTGAGCCACGGGTTCTTGGGCAGGACCGGGCCGTGGAGGTACGTCGCGTAGACGTTGTCCCGGACGGCGCCCTCGGTCCCGTCGCGGCCGTTGTTCCCGGCGCCGGCGACCATGGTGCCGAACGGCTTCGCGCCCGGCCCGAGAGTGGTCTGGCCGGAATGGTTCTCGAAGCCGACCACTGTTCCGGTCTCGCCGTTCAAGGTCACCTCGATCGCCGCGTGCTGCATGAACCGCTGCGGCCCGCCACGCGTCTCCAGGTCGAGGATGGCGGCGCCCTCCATCGGCTCGCCCACCGACGGGATGTACCGATGCCCGAGCAGCTGCAAGCCGGCGCACACCGCGAAGATGAGGACGCCCTGGTCGGCCGCCTGCTGGAGGGACGGGACCTTGAGCCCGAGGTCGCGAGCGACCACGTCCATCTCCACGTCCTGGCCGCCGTGGAACAGGATGAGGTCGAACGTCGTGAAGTCCGGCGTGTCGCCCTGCTCGACCTCGACCACCTCGGTTGGGATCCCGCGCCACGCGCAGCGCTGGACGAGGGCCATGACGTTGCCGCCGTCGCCGGCCACGTTCAGGAGCGACGGGTACAGGTGCGCGATGCGGAGCGTCGGGTACTCCATCAGGCCTCCCAGTATCGCCCAACCCAGCCCCGGCGGCGCATCTCCTCGCGGAGCTCGATGATCGGGGTGTAGCCGGCCACGATGGTCAGCGGCTCCTCTGCCGGGGTCGCTGCCAGGGCGGCGTCCAGGGCGGGTACCCGGTCCTCCACGACCGTCATCTTCACCGGGTCCAGCCCGGCGTACTTGAGCCGATTGGCCAGTTCGTCGGCGCGCAGGCCTGAGACGGTCACCGCCTGCAGGCGGGGGACCATGGCCTCGAAGTCGACGTCCCACAGCCAACCGAAGTCCTCGCCGTCGACCAGGGTGTTGCTGACCGCGATCAGCAGGTGGCGGGGCAGCTCCTCGCTGGCCAGCGCCCGCAGGGTGGCGTTGTACGAGGTCGGGTTCTTGGCGAAGCCGAGCACGATCTGGCGGTCGCCGGCCGCAATTCGCTCCAGTCGGCCGAAGGCGGGGCCGACCTCGGCCAGCGCGGCCGGCGCGCCGTCGAGCGGGACGCCCAGGCCGTACGCCAGCGCCACCGCCGCGGCGGCGTCATAGGCGACGTGGAGGCCCGACTGGGGAATCGTGAAGTCCATCTCCGCGTCCGGGGTCCGGATCGTGAACCGGGTCTCGTCCAGGCCGCGGACTTCGACCGCGGTGACCGCCACGTCCACCGGCGGCCGCTCCAGCCCGCATGCCGGACAGCGCCAGGCCCCCATGTGCGACAGGTAGACGTGGCTGTACTCCAGGTTCGCCCGGCAGGACGGGCAGCGGATGGTGTCCGCGGCGCGGGTGATGGTGTCGGTCGACGTCGGCAGCTCCAGGCCGAAGGTGACCCGCCGCCCGTCGCGAGCCGGAGCGAGGCCGGCGACGATCGGGTCGTCGGCGTTCACCACCAGCACGCTGTCCGGTGGCAGGGCCGCGGCGACGACTTCGAACGCGTCGGCGACGGCGTAGATCTCCCCGTAGCGGTCAAGCTGGTCGCGGAACAGGTTGGTGACTGCCACCGCCCGGGGCCGGATCTCCGGCGCGACCAGCGGCAGTGCACCCTCGTCGATCTCGCTGACCATGACCACCGGCTCGACTCGGCCGCGCAGGTCCGCGGCGGCGACCGCCAGCGAGGTCACGCCCTGGACCAGGTTCGCGCCGGCCTGGTTGTGCGCGACCGGCACGCCCGCCCCGCGGAGCAACGCGGCCATGAACCGAGCGGTGGTGGTCTTCCCATTGCTGCCGGTGATCGCCACCACCGTGACCCCCTGCTCGGCTACCAGCGCGCGGAGGATGCCGGGATCCACGCGGCGGGCGACCATGCCCGGCAACGAGGTCCCGCCACCACGCCCGGACAGGCGAGACCCCACGGCGGCCGCCTTGCCGGCGACGAGCGCCACGAAGCGCCGAACGGTAAGGGGCGGCGCCGGCTTGGAGGCCGGCAGCCGGAACGGCGGCGGCGTCACCCTAGGTGAGGTCGACGAAGACGTTCTTGACCTCGGTGAACAGGTCGAGGGCATGCATCCCGAGCTCCCGACCCGTGCCGCTCATCTTGTATCCGCCGAACGGCGCCTCGGTGTGCACGCTGTTGTTCGAGTTCACCGACAGGACGCCGGCCTTGACCCCCTTCGCCACCCGGATGGCCCGGCCGATGTCACGGCTCCAGACCGATCCCGAAAGGCCGTACGGTGTGTCGTTGGCCAGCTTCACCGCCTCGGCCTCGTCCCCGAACGGGATGATCGCGACCACCGGGCCGAAGATCTCCTCGCGCACGATGCGCATGTCGGTCCGGCAGCCGTCGAAGATGGTCGGCGTGAAGTACGCGCCCGCATCGAACGGATCGCCGGTCGGCGCCTCGCCGCCGTAGGCCAGCTCCGCCCCCTCCTCGCGGCCGACGGCGACGTAGTCCGTCACGCGCTCCCGTTGGCGTTGGCTGACGAGGGATCCCACCTCGGTCTGCTCGTCGGCGGGATCGCCGAGCTTCAGGTTCGCCGTCGCCTCGGTGAAGGCGCCGACGACCTGGTCGTGAACCGATGCCTCGACGAAGATGCGACTCCGCGCGCAGCAGTCCTGGCCGGCGTTGTCGAAGACCGCGTAGGGCGACTCGCGCGCGAATCGGTCCAGGTCGGCATCGGCGAAGACGATGTTCGGGCTCTTGCCGCCCAGCTCGAGGCTGACCTTCTTCACGTTGCCGGCCGCCAGGCGGAGGATCTCCTGGCCGGTCGTCGTCTCGCCGGTGAAGGCGACCTTGCCGATGCCGGGATGGGCGGCAATGGCTGCGCCCGCAGAACCGCCGGGGCCGGTGACGACGTTCACGATACCGGGCGGGAAGCCGGCCTCCAGGGCCAGCTCACCGAGCTTCAGCGCGGTCAAGGGGGTGTACGAGGCGGGCTTGAGGATGCAGGCGTTGCCGGTGGCCAGAGCTGGGCCGAGCTTCCACGAGGCCATGTTCATCGGGAAGTTCCACGGCACGATGAGGCCAACCACGCCGATCGGCTCGCGGAGGGTGAAGTCGAGCCCGGGCGCGCTGGTGGGGATCGTCTCGCCGAAGTGCTTGTTCGCCGCTCCGGCGTAGTACTCGAACACCAGGCCTACCGCCAGGGCCTCGCCGCGGGCGCCGGAGATCGGCTTGCCCACGTTGCGGCTTTCGAGCTGGGCCAGCTCCTCGAGGTGATCCTTGGCCAGGTTGCTCAGCTTCTGGAGGGCCCGGCCGCGCTTCGCGGCCGACCACGACGAGAAGCCCTTCGGCTCGTCGAGCGCCTTCTGGGCCGCCGCGACCGCCCGGTTGACGTCCTCGGGACCGCCCAGCGGAGCGGTCGCCAGCAGCTCACCGGTGGCTGGGTTGATGACGTCGAAGGTCTGCCCGTCCGCCGCGTCGACGTGCTCGCCACCGATGATCATCTGGGCCGCGGCCAGGGCAGGGGCGGCGTCGGCGGGCGTAGACGTCTCTGTAGTCATGCGGAGTCCTTCAAGCGCAGCTCAGGAAGCGGCCCGAGTATATCCCCGGCCAGCGGTGTGGCCCCAACTCGGCCTTCGGGCTCGCACCGTCGCTCAGGGCATCGTCAGGAAGACGTACAGCGTCATGACCCAGAGGACGAGCAGGGCGACCGTCGGTGCCAGCGCGCGAACGACGAGTGGCCGCAGCTCCCGACCGCCGAAGCGCTGCCGATAGTCCGCGTCCAGGGTCAGCACGTCGGCCATCCGGGTGATCTGCTTCGGGTGTCCATGGTCCGGGCCCAGGCGCTCGATCGCCGCGCGATGGGCCGCGACGGCGTCCCCCAGACTGCCCGAGCTAACCGACAGCTGAAGCCCCGGCCGCTGGTGCGGGTCGCCGGACGGATACATGGTCCCGATCCAGTTCCCGTCGGGCCAGGACGAGTAGAAGGCGGTAAGCACCGGAAGCCCCTGTGGTGCATCGACGACGATCGCATACGAGGACTCATCATCGGCGGCCATGATCCGCCCGTACTGGACGCCGAATGGCAGGACGGTCCGCGTGGCCCCGATCGGGTGGTAGCCGAGCGCTCCAAGGCCGGCCACGCGCTCGGCGGTATCGGGTTCCGGCTCCGGCGCGCTGGCGGTCGCGTCCTCCTGGCGGCGCTGGCTCGTTCCAAGGTAGGTCTGCAGAACGCGGATGGCCTGCAGGAGGAGACGAACCAGGAACACCGCAGTCACGGCGAGCAACCCGACCCCGATGAGACGCTCGACCGACATGCCCTTAGTCGGAACCGCCGGTGACGTAGGTGTCGAGGATGGTCCGGAGGAGGTTCGTCGGCGACGGGTCCGAGGCGAACAGATCCGGATGGTTCGGCGTCCTGGCCGCCAGGAAGTTGCGGTACCACTCCGTATCCTCGAACTCGAAGGCGTAGCGGGCGCCGTGGTCGCTGAACAGGACGACCACCCCGGTCGGATCGCGGGCCACGATCTCGTCGACCATCTCGAGCAGGCGCGGGTTCAGCGCGTCGAGGTTGGTGCCCATCAGCTCGGCGTACTCGTCGAGCGTCAGGTCGACGTCCTCGAGCTGCCAGACGAACATGCTGATCTCCGGCCAGAACGACTGAACCGGCTGCGGGCCACCCTCCGCGTCCCACAGGAACGGGATGTGGGGCTGGAAGAGGTGGGCCAGCACGAGCCGATGGGTGTCCGGCTCGGCCAGCTCCAGGACGCTCTCGAGGCTGACCTCGAAGTGGTCCCGTTGCGAGTCGGTGGGGAGCGTCGGCCAGGCCAGGGCGACTGGCGGCGCGAGGGCCGAGGTGGCCAGCATGTACTCCTCGAGCGTGTTCATCGCGCCGTGCTGGATGTGGTTCCCGGCGGTGAAGGTGACGAAACCCGCCGGCGAGTCGATGACCCAGTACTCGTAGCCCGCTTCCTGGGCCTCGATCGGGAGAACCGCCTCGGACAGCTGCCGGCGCCGATCCCATTGGCCCTCCTGGCTCAGGTCGGTGTCGGGCGGTACGCCGTCGAGACTGCCGTTCAGCATCCCGAGCAGCGTGTAGTCGGTGTTCCGCCGGTCCGACATCGCGTCGCGGTAGACGTCGAAGCCCCGCTCCTCGAGGGCGTCCTCGAACGGCGCGTTCTCGTAACCGAGGTCCTCGCGCAGGGTGTCGCTGCGGGGGTAGCCGTCGAGCAGGATGAGGTACAGGTTCGGGCCGGTGGCCGTCTCGGTGGCTTCGACCGGGGCGATCGGACCCTCGAAGGTGGACACCGCCCGGACGAGGCCGACCGCGAAGAAGGCGATGATCCCGACCGTCGCCAGGGTGGAGACCACGTCGGGCACCAGCGGGACCTCCCGACCGCGGGTCCGCGCCACCTGGCGGACGACGATCCACGCGACCAAGACGACCAGGACCGGGATCCAGTAGCGCGTGAAGGTCGCCCACCCCGCCAGGATCCCGGCCAGCACGGCGACAACGACCGGCCCGCGCCGCGGGCCCTGCGCGTACGCGACCAGCCCGATGCCGATGGCGAACGGCACGGCCCAGAGCAGCGGTCGGAACAGGTAGTAGGTCGGAAAGGCGTTGCTCGCGAACCGCCCGAGGATGTAGCCCGCCAGCGCCAGCCAGGCGAGGCCGATGAGCCACAGGACTGCCCACCTGCCGCCGCTCATCGGCGGAATGCTAGTCGGCGACCGCTTCCGGCGTGAACTCGTCCCTCGCCCGCCACAGAGCGAGGACGATGAATCCGTAGGCGATCGCCATGCCGGCCGGGATTGCCAGCACAAGAAGTGTTTCCTCCGTCAGGTCGGTCGACAGCATGTTCGCCGCCAGGGTCACGACGACGGCCACCGTCCCGAACAGCCCGATGCCTCCCACGATCAGGCCCAGCCGCCGGGCGCCCGGTGCCCGCGCCAGCACGCCCAGCCCGGCCGCCAGGTGAGCGCCCGCGAGGAACGCGCCGAGGACCGAGATCCCTCCGTCCCAGAACGGATCGTCGCTCAGCAGCGTCGGCAGGCTGACATAGGCGAGTAGCCCCGCCCACGCGAGCAGCAGCAGACCGGCAACGATCGTCAGCGGCGAGCGATCAGGCACCGGTCAGAAGTAGTTGACGCTGATGCCCGCCGTCGATCACGAAGTGGGCGCCGTTCGTCCACCGCGACTCGTCCGAGGCGAGGTAGATGGCGACGTTGACGATTTCCTCCGGCTTGCCGAACCGCCCGGTCGGATTGCGGCTCAGGCGCAGCTTGCGTCGCCGCCTCGTCGCGGACCAGCCAGTCCATGAGCATCGGCGTCTCGATCGGCCCGGGGCAGATGGCGTTCGACGCGGACGCCCTGGGGCCCGAACTGCACCGCCAGCGAGCGGGTCAGCGACAGGACCGCGCCCTTGGAGGCGGTGTACGCGTCCTGCGGGACCGAGCAGCCGACCAACGCCACGAACGAGCTGATGTTGATGACCGATCCGGACCCCTGCTCCACCATCCGCGGGATGGCGTACTTGCAGCCGAGGAACACGCCCCGGACGTTGACCGCCATGACCTGGTCCCAGACCGCGACATCGGTGTCGGTCACCGAGTGGTCGGCCTCGGGCATGATCCCGGCGTTGTTGTAGAGGACGTCGACCCGGCCATACCGATCCATGGCGGCGGCCACCATGGCCGCCGCATCGGCCTCGACCGACACGTCGGCCTGGACGAAGACCGCGTCGCCGCCCGCCGCCTCGATGGCCTCCACCGTCTCGCGGCCATGCCCCTCGTCGAACTCGGCGGCCACGACCTTCGCCCCCTCGGCGGCGAACATCTCGGCCGCCACCCGGCCCATGCCGCTGCCGGCGCCGGTGATGAGCGCGACCTTGTCCGCGAGCCGCATCGGTCAGACCTCAGCCGCGCTCGAGGTAGCGCTCGCGGTCCCAGGGGTGGACGATCGCGTCGTACTGCTCCTGCTCGACGCGGGCCGCGTTGAGGTAGTGGGCCACGACGTCTGCCCCGAAGATGTCGACCGCGGCCTGGCTGCCCTCCAGCTCGCGAATCGCCTCGTGGAGTGCCCGCGGCATCCGGTCGCAGCCGGTGGCCACGTAGCCGTTGCCGCGGTACTCGTCCGGCGGTTCGATCTCGCGCTCGATGCCCAGCAGCCCGGCGCCGACCACCGCGGCGTAGGTGAGGTACGGGTTCATGTCGCCGCCGGGGAAGCGATTCTCGATATGCAGGCCGGCCTCGTCGCCCACGATCCGGAAGCCGGTCGTCCGGTTGTCCCGACCCCAGACGACGTTGACCGGGGCCCATGACGCCACCGCGTAGCGCTTGTACGAGTTCACGTTCCAGGCCCAGAAGATGGCCAGCTCGCGGGAGAACTTCATCATCCCGCCCAGGAAGTGGCGCATCGTCGTCGACATCCCGTACGGCTTGGCCCTGGCGTCGTGGAACAGCGGCTGCTTGCCGCTCTTGTCCCACAGCGACATGTGGAGGTGCCCGCTCGAGCCGGTCCAGGTGTGGTCCGGCTTGGCCATGAAGGTCAGCCCGTAGCCGTTCAGCCAGGCGATCTCCTTGGCCCCGTGCTTGAACAGGACCGACTGGTCGGCCATGTCGAGGACGTCGGTGTAGTGGATGTTCACCTCGTGCTGGCCGGGCGCAGCCTCGCCCTTGGAGAACTCGACCGGGATGCCGGCCTCGGTCATGAGGTTCCGCAGCCGACCGTGGATCGGCTCGGCCTTGGTCGCCTGCAGGAGGTGGTAGTCCTCGTTGTAGTAGCCGAACCGCTCGAGGTTCTGGTAGCCCTTGGCATGGGCCTGCTCGTAGGTATCGGTCAGCAGGTAGTACTCGTACTCCGACCCGGCCATCACCCGGAAGCCGGCCCCCGCCGCGCGGGCCGAGACCTTCTTGAGCAGGGTGCGGGGCGAGACCGGGATCTCGTTGCCGTGGTGGTCGACGGTGTCGGACAGGACGATCGCCGTCCGCTCCAGCCACGGGACCTCGCGATAGGTGTCCCACACCGGGTCCGCGATCCAGTCGCCGTAGCCCGTCTCCCAGTTCATGAGCTCGAACCCGTCCGGCGTGTTCATCTCCATGTCCGTGCCGAGCAGGTACGTGCAGAAGTGGGCGCCGTGGTCGATGGCCCCGTTCAGGAACGCCTGGCCCTGGACCCGCTTGCCCATCAGCCGGCCCTGCATGTCGGTCAGGGCCACGACCAGCGTGTCGATCCGGCCCTCCCGGATGGCGGCCGTCAGCTCGTCACGCTTCGGGTGGCTGTCGGGCTTGGCCATGGTTCCTCCTGTGAGGTGGGCAGGATGCCACGCGGACTGTCAGACCGATGCGGACCGGCCGGTTCGCCCGGCCGGCCCGCGGCGCGGCGTGGTTCAGGCGCCGCTAGGCGGTCAGTGCCTCGGCAGCGTCCTCGAACTCGCGCTCGATGGCCTCCAGCTCCGACTCCGACCCTTGCGGGACCGGACCGGCGAACCGGCGCCGCGCCCACGCGAAGTAGTAGACGAGGAGCAGGACCAGGAAACCGACCACGGTGGCCAGCGCCGCCGCATTCAGCTCGAACGGGTAGAGGAACAGCGGCGTGATCAAGATGATCCAGATCACGCTGATCCATGCCAGGGGCCTGCTCCAACGACCGAGGGACCAGGTCTGCCGGCTCCGCCAATCCTGGTCGCCCCGCAGGCCGAGGAAGATGCACAGGCCGTACGCCCAGTAGAGGAGGACCGTGCTCACCCCGGTGATGCCCGCGATCAGAAACACCGGGTCGCCGCCGAACGCCTTGAACAGGACGTACACGAGCAGGATCAGGAGCCACGAGAACAGGCTGATCGCAATCACCGACATGTACGGCGACCGGAACCGGTGGCTGACCTTCTTCAGCCAGCGGCTCCCAGGGACGCCGTCATCGCGACTGAATGCGAAGAGCATGCGTCCGGCCGACGCGATGGAGGAGAACCCGCAGAACGTCATGGCGATCGCGACGCCTGCCGCCAACAGGCCGCCGAGCTGTCCAAGCCCGGCCCCCAGGTTCGCTTCGAGGATGTACGCCACTCCGTAGCCACCGCTGTTGGCCATGACGTCCGAAGGCGGGGGCATCTTCAGGTTGAGGGCCATGAGGACGACGTAGCCGGCGACAGCCGAGACGGCCACGGACAGGAACACGCCCCAGGCGGAGGCCCGCCGGGCGAAGACGGTCTCCTCGGCGACGTGTGCCGACGCGTCGTAGCCGGTGTACGTCCACTGCGACTGGAGCAGGCTCAGGGCGAATGCGCCGGCGATCCCGAACGGAATGATCTCGGCCCACGGTGTCCCATCAGCTGCCGTGCCTGCCGGCTCGACCGTGAACAGGAATCCGATGTCATTGGTCGGTTGCGTGCCCAGCGCCATCAGGGCGATCGCGATGGCGGCCACGAAGAAGATGTGCCACCAGACCGAGAGGTCGTTCATGAAGGCCACGATCCGGGTGCCGGCGACGTTGAACAGAACCTCGATGGTGATGAGGATGCCCGTCACCCAGATCGCGTTCTGGACGCCGAACGTGTCGGCGGTCGGATCGAACGTGCCGCCGAGGAGGGGGTTGATGATCGTGGCGGTGAGGTAGAACGCGGCCGCATAGTTGATGCCGGCCACGATCGAGATCTGGCCGCCCAGGTTGAGCCACGCGGTCCACCAGCCCCAACCCTTGTTCCGGAGCTTGCTGGCCCAGTAGTACAGCCCGCCAGCCGTCGGGTACGCGGAGGCGATCTCCGCCATGGTGGCGGCGATCATGAGGGTGAACAGGGTCACCAGCGGCCAACCGATGCCGACGGCAGCGGGTCCGGCCAGGTTCAGGCCGTAGTTGTAGAGGATGACCGCGCCGGTCAGGATCGAGATGATCGAGAAGCTGATCGCGAAGTTGCTGAACCCGCCCATCGACCGGAGGAGTTCCTGGGCATAGCCCAGGCCATGCAGGTCCTGTCGGTCCTGGGCGATGACATCTTCCTTGCTGGACTGCTGCGTCATCGGTACCTCTCTGCTGCACACGGGGCGACGAATCGCGACGAAGAGATTGGATCAGCGCGAGCGTGCGAACGGCTGACGGGCGGGTGGCGCTCCTTTCCCGTCGCGAGGCGGACGTCCAGCTGAGAGCGCGCTGGCCGAGCGCGAAACGCGGCGTTGCCGCGGCCGACTATATCGCGGGCCGAATGGCGAAACCGGCCTGTTTCGGGCACCCGGTCGCGTACGATCGGATTGCCATGGCGACGCGCGAGCGATACCGCTCCCTGGGAGGTCGGACGGCCCGGGTCACGACGCGCCACGTGCGGATCCTGCTGGTCGCGGCGATCGGCGCGGTGGCCGTCGGGACGGCGGGCTTCGTCGTGCTCGAGGGCTGGTCGGTCGAGGACGCCCTGTACCAGACGGTCACCACGCTCACGACCGTCGGATTCCGCGAGGTCCACGAGCTGGACACGCGCCGGGCGGGTCTGGGCCATGGTCGTGGCCATCGCCGGCGTGGCGATCATCTTCGGGTCGATCGGGATCGTCAGCGAGTACCTCGTCGACGAGGTCGCGAGCGGACGGCGCGAGGCGCGGTCCATGATGCGGGCCGTGGAGGCGACGCGGGATCACTTCATCCTGTGCGGGTACGGCCGGGTCGGGGCCGCCGTCGCCCGCGAGCTCTCCCACGCCGGCCAGACGGTGGTGGTGGTCGACACCGACGACGGGTCTCGGGAGCAGGCCGCGGCGGAGGGCCACCTCGCCGTCCCAGGGGACGCCACCGACGACGCGACGCTCGAGACGGCGGGCGTTCGCCGCGCCCGGGGCCTGGTGGCCTGCGTGGACTCCGACTCGGAGAACGTGTTCATCGTGCTGTCGGCGCGGCAGCTCAACGGCGAGCTGTTCATCGTGGCCCGGGCCAACACCGCGGAGTCGGAGGCGAAGCTGCTGCGCGCGGGCGCCAACCGGGTCGTGTCGCCCTACGGCACCGCCGGCCGACGGATCGCGGAGCTGGCCGTCCGCCCGCGCGTCATCGACTTCATCGACGCCGCCCTGTCCCACGGCGAGCTGACGTTCTCGATCGAGGAGCTGCCGGTCGCCGAGGGGGGCTGGCTTGCCGGGAAAACGGTCGGTGAGCTTCGGGACCGCGGTGTCTTTACACTTGCCGTCTTCCTCGGCGAGGAACGGCACGAGGCGCACCCGGCCGATGACCGGGCCTTCGCGCCGGGGGAGTCGATCGTCGTGACGGGGCCCACGGCCGAGCTGCGGACGGTGTCCCAGCAGGCCTGACCCCGTTCGACTGAACCCGGAGCCATCGGCCGGGGTAGTACGCAGGAGGTCCTGAGCTGCTCGGATACGCGATCCGTCGTCTGCTGTGGGTGGTCCCCGTCGTCCTGGGGGCCTCGATCGTGGCGTTCGCGATCATGCACGTCGCTCCCGGCAGCCCATGGAATCGCGAGCCGGGCAGTCGCCAGCTCGACCCCGCGGTCATCGCGGAGCTGAACGCCGAGTTCGGGCTCGACCAGCCGCTTCCGGTCCAGTACCTGATGTGGCTCGCCAAGCTGATCCAGGGCGACCTCGGAATGAGCATGTCGTCCGGCGGCGAGGTCGGGGCGATGATCGTCCACGCCCTGGGGCCGACCCTGATCATCTGTGGGCTGGCGTTCGGGGTGGCGGTCCTCGTCGGCGTCCCGCTGGGGCTCATCGCCGCCATGCGACACCGGACGATGGTTGGCCGCGCGGCAACCGCGCTCAGCCTGGTCGGGATGGCGGCTCCAGCATTCGCTGTTGCGGCGTTTCTCCAACTCCTCGTCCCGATCAACCCGTTCACATGGTGCCCGTTCGGCTGTCCGCCGACCCTCGTGCCGGAGCCGTTCAGCGACGCGTGGTTCTCCGATATCGCACAGAGCTGGGTCCTTCCTGTCATCGCCATGGCGGCCCTTCCCCTGGCGCAGATCGCACGGCACACGAAGGCCAGCGTCCTCGAGATCCTCCACTCCGACTACGTCCGGACCGCCCACTCGAAGGGCCTCCACGAGGATCGGATCGTCCGCGTCCACCTCCTGCGGAACGCCGCCATCCCGATCCTGACCATCGGTGGAACGATCCTCGCCCTGTTGGTGACCGGCTCCATCGTCGTCGAGCGGGTCTTCGGCGTGGACGGGCTGGGCAACCTCTACTACCAATCGATCCGGAATCGGGACTACAACACCCTGATGGCCGTCACGGTCATCTATGCGCTGGTCGTGGCCGTCGCCAACGCGCTGGTTGATGTCGCCTACGGCGCGGTCGACCCGCGGATCCGCGACGGGATCGTGACCGCGGAGGCGGTCCCCAGTGGCTGACGCCCGCGTCATCGGAGTCGAGGAGCTGCCGGTACCGCTCAAGCGGAGCCGGGGTTATTGGAACGACGCCCTCCGCCGGGTTCTCCGCTCGCCGTCGGGTGTCGCTGGCCTCGTCATCGTGCTGGCGATCACCGCCATCGCGCTCATCGGTCCGCTCTTCATCACGTGGACGTACTACGAGCAGGACCTCGAAGCGGTCGTCGCCAACCGCGGCGCGATCCCTCCCGGCGTTGACCCGGCACATCCGCTGGGGACCGACCGGCTCGGCCGCGACCAGCTGGCGCGGGTGGTGGACGGAGCACAGGTATCGCTGACGGTCGCGCTCATCGCCCAGCTGGTGGTCGTCGCCATCGGCGTACCGGTCGGCCTGTTGGCCGGCTGGCGCGGCGGCAAGGTCGAAACCGCGCTCATGCGGTTCACGGACATCATCGGCACCTTCCCGGACCTGCTGTTCATCATCATGGTCTCGGCCGCCGTGGTCGACACCCCGCTGTTCCGGCTCCAGAACGGGCTGCTGACCACGTTTGTCGCGATCGGGCTCATCTCCTGGGTCGGCACCGCTCGGCTCGTCCGTGGCCAGACCCTGTCCCTGAAGCAGAAAGAAGACATTGAAGCGGCCCGAGCCATCGGTGTCCCCGAGAACACGATCGCCCGGCGGCACATCCTCCCGCAGGCCATGGGACCGATCGCCGTGGCGGTCAGCATCGGGATCCCGATGGCCATCCTGGCCGAGTCGACCCTCTCGTTCCTCGGGCTCGGGGTCCAGATGCCCCGGGCCTCCTGGGGCAGCCTGATCGACATCGGCATCGACGAGATCCGGACCGCGCCGTGGCTGGTCATCCCGCCCATGATCGCGCTGGGAGTGACACTGATCGGGTTCACCCTGCTGGGCGACGGCATGCGCGAAGCGTTCGACCCGCGCGCCTCGCGGCGGCGGTGAGAGTAGGGAGCGGCCTAGCCCTCGTCCTCGCTCGGTCGGGGCTCGCCTCGCTCGGCACCGGCTTCGGCCCCTTCGCCGGCCTCGCCCTCCGGAGCCTCGCCCTCGAGCCCCTCCTCGCCCTCTTCGACGACCACTTCCGGCTCCTCGATGACGCGTGGCGGCATGACCCGGGCCACGATCTCGTCGGAGTCGGTCAGGACGTGGACGGTGTCCGACTCCACGCCCAGGTCGCGGACATAGATGGCGACGTCGAGGTCGACGAGGACCGAAACGTCGACCGGGATCTCATGCGGCAGGTTTGCCGGCAGGGCGCTGACCTTGATGTGGTCGAGCGAGGTGAACAGTGACCCGCCGGTGGCCTCGATGGCCGGCGCCTCACCGGTGAAGACGAGAGGGACGTCGACCTGCAGCTCGATCGTGAGGTCGGGCAGGAAGAAGTCGACGTGAATCGCGCGACCGCTCAACGGGTGGCGCTGGACCGACTTGATGATCGCGCTCCGCGCTCCCTCGCCCGGGACGTTCAGCTGGAAGATCGTCGTCCGACCGGCGGCGTGGTACAGCGTCTCGAACCGCTTGGCGTCGACCTGGACCGGGATGGAGGCCGTGTTCTTGCCGAACACGACGCCGGGCACGGCACCGGCACGTCGCAGGCGCTTGGTCTGCTTGCCGAGCACGCTCCGGGCGTCAACGGCCAGCTCGAGGGTCATCGGTCAGGGGGACTCCAGGACGGGAATGCGAAGCCGGATGGTACAGGTGGACCGATGGGCGGGCAAACGGGCGCGCGCGGCCATCGGTCTAGAATCGCGGGTCGTGGCCGCCAGCATCATGATCGTCGAGGATGAGCCGGCCGTTGCCCGCGGCGTCCAGGTGGCCCTGGAGCGAGAAGGCTACGGGGTCAGCGTCATCCCCACCGGGGAGGAGGCGGTCAGCCGCTTCAGCGACCTGGCGCCCGACCTGGTCCTGCTCGACGTCCGCCTGCCGGGCATCGACGGGTTCGAGGTCTGCCGCCAGCTGCGCCGCCAGACCCGGGTCCCGATCCTGTTCCTCACCGCACGGACCGACGAGGTGGACAAGGTCGTCGGGCTCGAGATCGGCGCCGATGACTATCTCGTCAAGCCGTTCAGCCTGCGGGAGCTGACGAGCCGGGTGAAGGCTCTGCTGCGCCGCGCCTACGGGGAGCTGGCCGACACCCAGGCCGCGGACACCCTGCGTCGCGGTGACCTGCTCATCGACCTCGATCGACGCCGGGTGACGCGGGCCGGGGAGCGGATCTCGCTGACCGCCACCGAGTTCGACCTGCTGCGCCACCTTGCCGCGCGACCGGGGCGGGTCTTCACGCGGAGCCAGCTGCTCGAGCTGGTCCGCGACTACGACGCGGCCGTCGAGCAGGACGAGCGGACGATCAACGTCCACATCAGCCACATCCGCGACAAGATCGAGCCGGATCCCGCCGAGCCGCGGTACATCAAGACGGTGCGTGGCGTGGGCTACGCGTTCGCCGAGGACTGAGCCCACGTTCCTCCGCCGGTTCATCCGCCGCCTGGACGTCCGCCTGGTGGTGGCGCTCGCCAGCACGGCCCTGCTGGCCCTCGTCGTCAGTGGCGTGGCCCTGAACCAGATCCTGCCCGGCTACTTCGAGGAGCAGGGCCGCGCGACCACCGAGTCGGCGGCGCAGACGACCGCCCTTCTGATCATCGACACCGCCAACCAGTCCGCCCTGCGCGAGTTCCTCACCGACCAGCAGCAGCGGGAGACCCGGATCATCCAGCCCGCGGCGCAGGAGGCGGCCGACGGACTCCTGGTCACGGTCGAGGTGTTCAACGTGGTCGACGGCTCCGAGGCGGCGTTCGCCGAGCCGGAGGACGTGGAGACCGCCGAGAGCCAGGGACTGGCGCCCGATCCGTTCGCCCCGTCCAGCCGAGTGGGCTTCTCGATCGAGCTGCCGCTCTCCGAGCAGCCGCTCGCACCCAACGGGACGTTGCAGCTCGAGGTGGTCGTCTCGGTCCCGTACACCACCCGTGACGCCACCCTGACCCAGGTCCGTGGCGCGCTGGTCGGCGCGGGGGCCCTCGCCCTGCTCGTGTCCGTCCTCGTCGGGGTGTGGGCCGCACGCCGCCTGACCGTTCCGCTCAGCCAGCTCGGGACGCTGGCCGGCCGGCTGGCCCGTGGCCACCTCGACGCCCGCGTACCACCAGCCGGGGTGGAGGAGATCGACCAGCTCGGCGACCAGTTCAACCTCATGGCCGACCGCCTGACCGAGTCGCTCCGGCTGCTCGAGTCGGACCGGGACCGGCTCCGCGAATTCGTCGCCGACGTGAGCCACGAGCTGCGGACGCCACTCGCCGCGCTCCGCACCTACAACGAGCTGGAGCGGGATGGCGCCGTTGACGAGGAGACACGGCTCGAGTTCCTCGATCGGTCCAGCGAGCAGCTCAGCCGCCTCGAGTGGATGAGCGCCAACCTCCTCGACCTGTCGCGCATCGACGCGGGCATCTTCCCCATGGACGTGCGGATCGGCGACCTGCGGGAGCCGGTCCGGGCCGCGGTCGAGGCCTCGGCCGAGACGGCGGCGAGTCGGCAGATCGGGGTCACCTACGTCGCTCCCTCCACGACGGTCGCCATCCGCTTCGACCGGGAACGGATCGTCCAGCTGGTGAACAACCTGGTCGGCAACGCGGTGAAGTTCACGCCCTCCGGCGGGACGGTCGCGGTCCAGATCCTCGACCAGGCCGATGCGGCCGTGATCGAGGTCAGCGACACCGGTCCGGGCATCCCACCCGGAGAGCTGCCCCGCATCTTCGAGCGCTTCTACCGCGGGACGAACGTCGGCGAGGCCCGGGCGTCGGGCAGCGGGCTCGGTCTCGCCATCGCCCGTTCGATCGTGGAGATGCATGGCGGCTTCATCGAGGTGGCCAGCGTCCTCGGTGAGGGGGCCGCCTTCCGGGTCGTCCTGCCCCGCCAGGGCGCGGCCGCGGCTGGGGAACGAGCAGACGCCCCCCTGCCCGAAGCGGCTGCCGATCACGCGGGCGAGGCACTGCCAACCGCCAGTGATTGATCAACGAATCTTCACCGCCGTCCCGACCGACGGCTAACGCGCGATCCCGCACACTTCTCCAGTGACCCACTCCGACTTCGAGGTCGAGCAGCCACCCGCGGTCGAGACCGACCGCTACGGCGCCAGCGATCCGACCGCGCCGATCCCCGCCCGCTCCGACAGCTGGTCCTCCGCCCCGGCGTGGTCGACCCGTCGCTCTCTTCCGCCCGAGCCACCCGAGCCGGCACCCGCCCGTCGTCCACGCCTGCTCGGCTTCATCGCCATCTCCCTCGCGGCCGGCATCGTCGCCGGCTCCCTGTCCGGACTGGCGGTCGTCAACCTGGTCGGTCTGAGCCAGCCGCAGGCCAGCCCGGGCATCCCGCCCGGCACCACCGTCAACGAGGTCACCCTCGACGAGACGTCGGCGGTCATCGAGGCGGTGAGCAGCGTCGCCCCGGCTGTGGTCACGATCGACGTGACGGTGTCCACCGGTGGCACCGGATCCGGCTCGGGGTTCATCTTCGACCCCGATGGTTGGATCCTCACCAACCGTCACGTCGCCGGCGACGCGGCGAGCATGATCGTCACCCTCGCGGACTCCCGCCAGTTCGACGCGACCCTCATCGGCACCGATACCCTGACCGACCTGGCGATCATCAAGATCGACGGCACCGATCTGCCGACCGCGCCGATCGGCGCGTCGGGCGTGCTCGAGATCGGTCAGCTGGCGGTCGCCATCGGCAACCCGCTGGGCGACTACGCCGACACGGTCACGACCGGCGTCATCTCCGGACTGGGGCGCGCCATTCGCGCCGGGGACGCGTCCGGCTCGGAGGACCTCCGCCACCTGATCCAGACCGATGCCGCCATCAACCCCGGCAACTCGGGCGGCCCGCTGGTCAACAGCCTGGGCCAGGTCATCGGCATCAACACCGCGGTCTCGACCAACGCCCAGGGCATCGGTTTCGCGATCCCGATCGACTTCGCCAAGCCGATCATGGCGCTCGCCCTCGGCGGCGAGGAGATCGCCCGCCCGTGGGTCGGCGTGTGGTACACGATGGTCACCCGCCAGATCGCCGCCGAGCTGAGCCTCCCGGTCGAGGAGGGGGCCCTGGTCGACGAGGGTCCGAACGGCGCGGCGGCGGTCTTCCCCGACAGCCCGGCCGCCGTGGCCGGCCTGCAGCAGGGCGACATCATCACCGAGCTGGGCGGACGGGCCGTCGACAGCGGCCATGACGTCGTGGTGCTGCTGCTTCCCTACCGTCCAGGCGACGTCGTGCCGCTGACCATTCTCCGCGGCGGCGAGGAGCTGGAGATCGAAGTCACCCTGGGGACTCTTCCCGCCCAGCCCTGACCGTCAGCGGCCGAGGCGGACCCGGACCTCGACCTTCGAAAACGGCCCTGGCATCGGCGCCTCCGGCTTGCGGACGGCGACCTCGACATTCGTGACCTGACGCCATCGTTCGAGGACGGCCTGACCAATGCTCGCGGCCAGGGTCTCGAGGAGGTGGAAGGTGGTGGCCTCGACCTGGGTCATGACCATCTCGTGAAGCGCGGCGTAGTTGACGGTGCCCGCCAGATCGTCGCCCCTGGCCGCCGTTGCCGACATCCACGGCGACCGTCACGTCGACCTCGAACGGCTGGTCCCGTGACCGTTCCTCGTCGCTGACGCCGTGGCGGCCGCGGGCCGCGATTCCGGCCACCGTGATCCGGCCGGGGAGCGGCGACTCCTGCGCCGCGATCCCTGCGCCCACGGTCTCGCCGGCCGGGCGGCGTCGCACGATGGCATCCGCGACCCGGACCGCACGGACCACCGGAGCCACGTCGTGGACGCGGACGATGTCGGCCCCCGCGCCGACCGCTGCCACCACGCTGGCGATTGTTCCCTCCAACCGATCCTCCGGCGGGGCGCCATCCAGGATGTCGCCGATGAACCGCTTGCGGCTGGTGCCGACCAACAGCGGCAGGTCCAGGGCGTCGCGGAGCGTCCCGAGCCGGTGGAGGACCTCCAGGCTGTGCTCCGGGGTCTTGCCGAAGCCGATGCCGGGGTCGATCACGATCCGGTCGGCCGCGACCCCGGCCGACGCGGCGGCCTCGGCCCGCTCGCCGAGCCAGGCCACGACCTCGGGCAGGACGCCGTCGGGGTACTCGGCCACGTCCTTGTTGTGCATCGCGACGAAGTACGCACCCGCCGCCGCCGCGGCGCGGGCCGTTCCCGGGTCCCGGGACGCGGCCCACACGTCATTGACCATCCCGGCGCCGGCGGCCAGGGCCGCCTCCGCCACGCTGCCCTTGGTGGTGTCGATGCTGACCATCGCCCGCTCCCCGAGCTCCGCGGCCAGGGCCGCAACGACCGGGATGGCCAGCCGGGCTTCCGTCTCGGCATCGACCGGGAGGTGCTCCCCGTAGACCGATGCCGGGCGGGTCGACTCGGCACCGACGTCCAGCAGGTCCGCCCCGGCGGCCACGAACTCGCGAGCCTGCTCCAGGGCGGCGGCCACGATCTCGTCCTCCGACCGGCCGGCTGGGGCCAGGCCGTCCCCCGAGAACGAGTCGGGCGTCACGTTGACGATCCCCATCACGGAGGTCCGCTCCCCCCAGCGCAGCGTCCGCATCAGGCGTCCGCGGGCTGACCGGTCAGCGCGGCCCGGACCGCTCCGACCAGGTAGAGCGATCCCGCGACGACCACCGGGCCCGTGCCCGAATCCGCCGCGGCCCGGGTCAGCGCCTCCTCGACCGTGGCCGCCGCTGTCCCCGCTGCGCCGCCGCGGGCGTCCGGAACGACCACCCGCCATGTCCGCAGCAGCTCCTCCGGGGGGTGGGCGTGGGGGTCCGCCACGGCGGTGAACACCGGCCGTGGCTCGAGGGGGGCGAGGGCGCGCAGGACGGCGGTCACCCGCTTGCCGCGCATCGCACCGAACACCAACGGGAAGCGTCGCACGCCGAGCTCCGCGAGGGCGCGGGCCAGCGCGCGAGCGCCGGCCGGGTTGTGGGCGCCGTCCAGCAGGACGTCGCGGCCGCCGGCGGCCGACCGGACCAGCTCGAGCCGGCCCGGCCAGCGGGCCGACGCCATCCCGGACCGGAGGGCCGCCTCGCCCACGTCCACGGGCCGGCCACGCCGCTCCCCGTCCTCCCGCAACGCGTCCAGGAGGGCAGCCGCGACAGCGGCATTGGCTGCCTGGTGGCTGCCCAGCAAGCCGATCCGCACGTCACGGAGGGTTCCGGCGGGGGTTCGCAGGTCGACCAGGACTCCGTCCCAGCCGCTGTCCAGCACGCGCGCGTCCCAGTCCTGGCCTCGACCGGCGCGCCGGAGCGGCACGCGGAGGGATCCGCATCGGTCCCGGATCGGTTCCAGCCCGCGGCCGGAAGCCCCGGTCACCGCCAGGTCGCCGGCCTTGATGATCGCCGCCTTCTCGGCCCCGATGAGGGCCAGCGTCCGGCCCAGGTGACGCTCGTGGTCGTGGGCCACGTTGGTGATGGCGGCCACCCCGAGATCGGCGGCGTTGGTCGCGTCGAGGCGCCCGCCGAGGCCGACCTCGACCAGCGCCACGTCGACCCCGGCCCGAGCGAGGGCCCAGAACCCCGCAGCGGTGAGCACCTCGAACTCGGTCGGCGGCCCATCGTCGGTTGTGACCCGGTCGGCGACCTCGATGACGGCCTCCACCGCCGCGGCGAAGGTGCGCGGGGCGAGCATCTCGTCGTTCACCGTGATCCGCTCGCGGTAGGTGACCAGGTGCGGCTTCGGCATCGCCCCCACCACGACGCGCGCGCCGCGCAGGACCGCCCCGGCCAGGGCGACGACGCTGCCCTTGCCGTTCGTGCCGGCCACCAACGCCCCACGCAGCTCGCGCTCAGGGTGGTCCAGCCCGGCCAGGAGACGATTGATGCGGGCCAGGCCCAGGCTGACCCCGAACCGGCCCCGGCTGCGGATGGCCGCCACCGCGGCCGGATAGGAGAGGGCCGTGGTCAGTCCGCCTCGTCCTCGTAGAACACGCAGTCGCGGTACTGGCCGGTGAGGCACAGGTCGGTCACGTAGCCGCTGTCGAGGTGCACGCCGCCGCGCACGCGGCAGCGGGAGACCGTGCCCTCCTGCTTGGCCAGCGAGCGCAAGAGGTGTGGGGCATCGACCGGGATCCGGCCGCCCGAGCCGTGGGTCACGTAGAAGTTCGGGCAGCTGTGGCGCCGGGGCCGACTGAACCCGAGCGGCGCCCCGCGGCGGCCGACGTGGACGGCGAGCGGTTCGGCCGTGGCCGTGGCCGTGGCCGTGCTGGCGAAGCGCTTCTCGGCGATCGCGCACCGGCCCGGCTCGCAGTCGATCTCGTTGTGGCAGCACGCCCGCGCCGGTCCCAGGCCCTCGACCGCCCACAGCTCCCAGCAGGGGCGGCGCAGGATGAAGGCCGGGCAGCGGTAACGGATGGCGAGGTCGCAGTTCTCGACCTCCCAGCACATCGTCCGCCGGTCGGCCTGCCGACGGTCGGCCGGCGCCTCGGCCTCGGCCTCGGCCTTGCGACGCTCGGAACCGGTCCGGCGCTCCGGCCGGATGACGATCTGACGGGGTGGGGGCCGTCCTGCCATCGGCGTGGGCCTAGAGCCAGTTCCTCAGGCGTTCCTCGATGACCGGCTGCGGCATGTAGCCGACCAGGCGAGCGGCCTCGCGACCGTCCTTGAACAGGATCAGGGTGGGGATGCTGAAGATGCTGTAGCGCATCGCGAGGTCCTGGTTCTCATCGGTATTCAGCTTGGCGACGGCGATCTTTTCGGCGTGCGCGTCCCCGATCGACTCGACCACCGGGGACACCAGCCGGCAGGGGCCGCACCATGGCGCCCAGAAGTCCACCAGCACCGGCTTCTCGCTGTTGAGGACCTCGTTCTCGAAGCTGGATTCGTCGACGGCGACGGCGGACATGGGCACACTGACCTCTGTGGGACGGGTAGGCGGCGGCCATCCTAGCACCGCCGCAGGGCCCGGGCGGGCTCCGGCTATGACGGCGATGGCGGTGGCGGTGTGGGGGTTGGTGGCGGCGTCGGCGGCGGCGTCGGCGCCGGGGTCGGCGTGGGCTCCGGGCCGCGGGACAGAACGATGTCGACCTGTTCGCCGACATCGACGGTCGTGCCCTCCGCGGGGCTGGATCGGATGACCGTGCCCTCGGGTTGATCGGAGAACTCCTGGCTGACCGAGCCGAGGACCAGCTGCGCCTGCACCAGGGTCGCGTTGGCCTCGTCCCGCGTCTGGCCGACGAGGCGCGGCACCTCGACCGTTTCGCCGCCGCTGCTGACGAAGACGACGATCTCGTCGCCCTCGCTGACCTGCGCGCCGGCCGGCGGCTGGGTGCGGATGACGGAGTCCTCCGGGATGTCCTCGTCGTTCTCCGGCCGCTCGCGAAGCTCCAGGCCCAGGTCCTCGGCCTCGATGCGGACCTGGGTGATCGGCTCGTCTTCCCAGTCGGGCAGGGCGAAGGTATCCGCGCTGGGGCTGGGCGAGCTCCGGTCGCCGCCGAGCAGCTCCGCGCCGAGGAAGCCCATGGCGCCGAGGAGGAGCACGGCCAGGAAGGCCAGGAGCCAGAGCCACCATGGCCGGTCCTTCTTGGGAGGGGGTCCGGGCGGGACGTAGGGTGGCGGAGGCGCGGTGGCGGGCACCTCGTCGGGGAGCACCGGGGGAACGACCGCGGCCGCGGCCACCACCGGCGCGACCATGGCCGCCGTCTCGTCCTCGCTGCGCCAGTTGCGGAGGGCATGGGAGAAGGCCGCCGCGTCGGGGTAGCGCTGGGCCGGATCGCGGGCCAGGGCCCGCATGACCACCGCCTCCAGCGGCGGGGGAATGGGGCGGACCCCCGTCGACAAGGGGGGCGGCGGCTCGTTCAGCCGCTTGAGGGCGACGCCCGCCGCGTTGTCGCCCTCGAACGGGCGGCGGCCGCTCAGCATTTCGTAGATCACGATGCCGAGGGCATACATGTCGGAGGGCGGCCCGACCTCCTCCCCCGCGGCCTGCTCGGGGCTGAAGTAATGGACCGAGCCGATCGTCGTCCCGGTGACGGTCATGGAGGCCTCGGCCACCGCCCGGGAGATGCCGAAGTCGGCCACCAGCGTCCGGCCCCCTGGGGTCAGCAGGATGTTTCCGGGTTTGATGTCACGGTGGATGAGCCCGGCCCGGTGCGCGGCGTCGAGCGCATCGGCTACCGAGGCGCCGATGGACACCGCCTCGTCGACCTCGAGCGGACCCCGTTCGCGGAGGACGGTGGCCAGGTCCTGGCCCTCGACCAGCTGCATGACGATGTACTGGTCGCCCGATTCGACATCGGTCCCGAAGTCGTACACCTGCACGACGTTCGGGTGCGAGAGCGCGCCAGCGGCGCGGGCCTCGTTGCGGAAGCGGGCCGCGAATCCGGGGTCCGCCCCGAACTGCGGGCGGAGGATCTTCACCGCCACTTCGCGGCCCAGCTGTTCGTCCATCGCGCGCCAGACGGTCGCCATCCCGCCCTCGCCCTCGATGGCGATGAGCCGGTAGCGTCCGGCGACGACGCGGACGGGTTCGTTGGTCATGGCCCGCTAGTCTCGCAGGTCGAGGCTCCGGAGGTAGGCGCGGAAGTCGTCCGCCAGGTCCGACTCCAGGGCGAGGGCCACGTTCGTCTCCAGCCAGCCGAGGCGGGTGCCGGCGTCGTGCCGCTGGCCCGTGAACTCGTAGCCGTAGACCGGCTGGTCGGCGATCAAGGCGCGGATGGCATCGGTGAGCTGGATCTCGCCGCCCGCTCCGGCTGGCGTGTGCTCCAGCTTGTCGAAGATCCGCGGACTGAGCACGTAGCGGCCGAGGACGCCCAGGTCCGACGGCGCCTCGTCGACCGCCGGCTTCTCCACGACGTCAGCCAGCTCCCACAGGCGACCCTCGCCGCGTCGGGTCCGGACGATGCCGTAACGGCCCACCTCCTCGCGCGGGACCTTGGTGATGGCGACGACGGATCCGCGGTGGGCGGCGTGCGCCTCGACCAGCTGGGCGAGGACCGGTGCGCCGCCGGGGTTGACCATCACGTCGTCGGGGAGGAGAACGGCGAACGGCTCGTCCCCGACCAGCTCCTTGGCCATCAGCACCGCATGGCCCAGGCCTAACGGCTCCTTCTGGCGAACGTACGCGATGGCCGCGATCTCCGACTGGCGGCGCACGGCGCGGAGGAGCTCGATGTCCCCGCGGTCCTCCAGCCACCGCTCGAGGGCGGGGTGGGAGTCGAAGTGCTCCTCGATGACGCTCGTGCCGGAGCCGACCACGATGATGATCTGCTCGATGCCGGAGGCCACCGCCTCCTCGACCGCGTACAGGATCACCGGCCGGTCGACGAGGGGCAGGATCTCCTTGGGAATCGCCTTGGTGGCCGGCAGGAATCGGGTCCCGTAGCCGGCGGCGGGCACGACCGCCTTGCGCACACGCGAGGTGATGCGACGTTCCTCCGAATGGGCTGTCAGCGGCGCGGGTCGGTCCTGCCGGGCGGGTGGACGGACGGTCTCACGCGGCGGGAAGTATACCGATGGGGGGGCAGCCGGCCGCCCGGCGCCGCCGGGCGGCCTCGGCCGCATCGGTACAATCGCCGTCCGATGGTGCGGAGCCTGTGGCGCACGTTGATGGGGCCCAGCCGGGATTCCCGGATGGCCTACGTGTCGCGCCCTCTGCCCCGCGACCTGCCCGACGCCCAGGTGGTCGAGGCGCTGGACCTCGCGCTGGCGGCCAACCCCGATCCGGCCTACCTGGTCGAGACCCTGCCCGCGGCCCTGCGCGAGGTCACCGGTCACGACTACGAGGTGCTCGACCGGTCGGTCCAGGACGTGACCGGGTCCCACCTCCGCCGCTCGATCATGATCCGCGACGGGGACGTCGGCCACTGGCCGGGCTATGACGCGATGCGCTACTCGCTGCTGGCCAGCCCGGAGGAAGCGGCGGCCGCACGCGCCGCATTGGCCGAGCCGCCGAGCCGGATGCCCGGCTGGGCGCCACCGGGCGGGACCGTCGCCGAGCCGCCGGCGATCGAGGTGATTCCCGCCGAGCCCGCCTCGCCGCAGCTCGAGGAGGGTCCGCCAGCCTCGGGAGAGGGTTCGCCGGCTCCCGCCGAGCCGCAGACGTAGAGAAGACCGATGGGTCGCCAGTCCCTTCCTCGGGCCGATTGGCTGCAGCTGGGCGCCGAGTGCCCAACCTGCGGCGAGATCGTGACCGAAGCGGACGTCTACACCTGGCGGCCCACGCCGGACGATCCGAAACTGCTCCTCCTCCACTGCCCCGAGTGCGGCGAGCGGATGGAGATCCACCACGTCTGAGGTGCGATGGGCTGGCGCCCCCAACCGGATTCGAACCGGTGATCTCCACCTTGAAAGGGTGGCGTCCTAGGCCTCTAGACGATGGGGGCTCGCGGCCCCAATGGTAGGCGGATCTAGAGGAAGAAGAGGAGCACGATCCAGATCGCGCCGGAGATCGCGACGGCGGCCACGATGAGCATGGCGCCCGATACCAGCGCGATCGCCGCGGACCTGCCCTGCGCCCCCCGACGAGCCGCCCGTTGCGACCCGCGCCAGCCCTGGACCGCGGCGTAGATGCCGACCGCGACCGCGATCAAGGTGGCCCCCAGGGTGAGTGGCACGAACAGGTTGCGGCTGAACAGGGACAAGACGACCAGAGCGCCGGACACGGTGAGCCCCACGAAACAGACGACCGCCGTCTGCCACAGGGGCGAGAGCCGGCGGGACGGGGCCGCGCTGGGTGCCGGTGCCGGTGGCGGAGGCTGGTCCGGTGGCGGGTACTGCGCGGGCGGGGGGTACTCCGCGGGCTGATACGGCGGCGCCGGGGTTGGGTACTGCTCAGTCATCGGAGTACCGCTCCTCGCGCCACGGGTCGGCGTTGTTGTTGTACCCGTTCCGCTCCCAGAATCCGGGCCGGTCGTCCACGCTGAACTCGATCCCGCGCAGCCACTTCGCGCTCTTCCAGAAGTAGCGACCCGGGACCAGCGCGCGCAGCGGATAGCCGTGCTCCGGCTCGAGGGGCTTGCCGTCGTAGTTCCAGGCCACGAGCGCGTCCGGCTGGAGGGCGATGCTCCAGCGGAACGTTGGCGGTGTAGCCGTACTCGGAGTGGAAGATCACGTGCGTCGCCTCCCGCTGGATGGCGGCAGCCTCCGCCAGGTGGGCGATCGGGGCACCCTCCCAGGTCGTGTCGAGCTTCGACCAGCGGGTCACGCAATGGATGTCGAGCGTCACCTCGCGGACCGGCAGGGCGCGGACCTCCGCCCACTTCAGCGTGATGGGCTGCTCGACCGCGCCCCAGACCCGCAGGTCCCAGCCCGACAGGTCGGGGTACGCGGGCACCTGGCCGAACTGGAGCACGGGGAATTTCTCGGTGAGCACCTGCCCCGGCGGCAGGCGGTCGGCGACCGCCGGCGGGACGTCGCGGGCGAAGGAGGTCATGCGGCGGGAAGGGTGGCCGGACCGATGGCGCCCGTCAAGCGGGCGCCTAGACTCGTGGGCGTGGCCGCCCGCAGCTCCCCGTTCGCCGCCTTCGCCCAGGCCGCCGACGACGTCGCCGCGACACGGTCGAAGCTCGCCAAGCGCGACCGGCTGGGGGCGTACCTGCGCGAGCTGCCGGCCGGGGACCTGCCGCTGGCGGCCACGTTCCTGGCAGGGTCGCCGCTGCCCGGCTCCGCGGACCGGCTGGGGCTCGGTTTTGTCCACCAGGCGGCGGCGCTCGCCGCGGCGAGCGGGGCGGACGAGGCCGCCATGTCCGCTGCGTGGCTGCGCCACTCCGATTTTGGCGACGTGGCGGCGGAGCTGCTCGCCGCCCGCCCGCTCTCGCCGGCGCCGCTGACCGTGGCCGATGTGGCGGCCGCCTACCGGGCCATGGCCGTCGCCTCCGCGGCGGACGAGCGGGTGCGGATCATGGCCGACCTGTTCGGTCGCGCCACATCGGATGAGGCTCGCTACATCGCCCGGATCGCGGCCCGTGAGCTGCGGATCGGCCTGCGCGAAGGGCTGCTGGAGGAGGCGATTGCCGCCGCGTTCGACGCCCCGCTCGCATCGGTGCGCCGCGCGCTCATGCTCCTCGGAGAGCCTGGCGAAGCGGCCACCCTGGCCCGGCGACAGAGGCTCGACGAGGCCGCACTGCAGGTCGGCCGGCCGATCCGTCCGATGCTCGCCACCCCGGTCGGCGATGCGGACGAGGTCATGCGGCGGGTTGGCGACGAGGCGTGGATCGAGGACAAGTACGACGGCATCCGCGCCCAGCTCCATCTCCGCGACGGCGAAGCCCGCCTGTTCAGCCGCGACCTGAAGGACGTCACCGTTTCGTTTCCCGAGGTCGCGACCGCTGCCACCGCCCTGGGCCACGCCCTGCTGATCGACGGCGAGCTCATCCCCTTTCGTGAAGGCGCGGTCCTCGACTTCGCCGCCCTCCAGACGCGGCTCGGGCGGGTGCGGCCCGACGCCGGGCTGCTGGACAGCGTCCCGGTTGTGCTCGTCGCCTTCGACCTGCTCCATCTCGACGGGGCGGACCTCCTCGAACAGCCGCTCCGCGACCGGCGGGCCGCCCTGGAGGGGCTCGAGCTGCCCGAGCGCACCGATGGGCGGTTCCTGTACGCCCGCCTCGACCGCGCGGGCTCGGCCGGCGAGGTCGACGTCCACTTCGACGCCGCGCGGGCGCGGCACAACGAGGGGCTGATGGTCAAGGACCCCGCATCGGTCTACCAACCAGGTCGCCGAGGACTTGGCTGGCTCAAGCTGAAGAAGGCGCTCGCGACCCTCGATTGCGTGGTGGTCGGTGTCGAGTGGGGCCACGGCAAGCGCCGGGGCGTGCTGTCGGACTACACCTTCGCCGTCCGCGGGCCGGACGGCGAGTCGCTGGTGGTCATCGGCAAGGCCTACACCGGGCTGACCGATGCCGAGATCGCGGCCTTCACCGAGCACTTCCAGCGGACGACCATCCGCGACCACGGGCGCTTCCGGACCGTCGTCCCCGAGGTGATCGTCGAGATCGCGTTCGACCGGATCATGCGCAGCGGCCGGCACGGCAGCGGCTTCGCGCTCCGCTTTCCGCGCATCGCCCGCGTCCGCGACGACAAGACGGTGGCCGACATCGACACCCTGGCCACGGTCGAGACCCTGTTCGAGGCCCAGGCGAGCGGCCGGATCCTGCTCGCAACCGGGCGCGGCGGGCAGGAGGCGCGGATCACCGCCACCGGGAGCCTGGAGGGGGAGTAGCCCGCCGGGGTCAGACGCGGGCGGCGGTCAGGGATGCGTCGAGGGCCTCGACGATGATCGCGGCCTCGTCCGCGCTGATGACCAGCGGCGGTCGGATCTTCAGGACATTCCCCTCGCGGCCCGTGGTGCTGATCAGGACCCCGCGCTCCCGCATGCCGTTCATCACCGCCTTGGCGAGCTGGGCGGCCGGTTCGCGCGTCGCGGGGTCCTCGACGAGGTCCACGCCGACCATCAGGCCCCGGCCTCGCACATCTCCGATCGCCGGGTGCGTCGCGGCCAGGTCGCGAATGGCCTCCCGCAGACGGGTGCCGACGGCGGCCGCGTTCTCGACCAGGCGCTCCGACTCGATGACGTCGAGGACCGCCAGCGCTGCGGCGCTGGCCACGGGGTTGCCCCCGAAGGTGCTGAAGAACTCATGGTCCACCGCGAAGCGGTCGACGATCTCGGACCGTGCCACGACCGCGGCGACCGGGTGGCCGTTGCCCATCGGCTTGCCCAACGTCACGAGGTCGGGCGTGATCTCGCTCCCGCTGAAGCTCCACAGGCCGTCCCCGGTCCGACCGTGCCCCGACTGCACTTCGTCGGCGACGTACACGACCCCGGACGCCCGCGCCCGCTCGGCGATGAGCTCCAGGTAGCGTGGGCTGGGCGGAACGATCCCGTCTGCGGTGAACAGCCCGTCGAGGTAGAGCGCGGCAGCCCGCACGCCGCGCTCCGCCAGCCGCGCCACTGCCCCGTCCAGCTCGGCGGCGCTCGCGGCGTCGAGGTCGGAGTCGTCGACGTGCGGGCCGCGGTACGGATTTGGAGCGGGGATGGTCTCGACGGCCGGTGGCTGCTCCCCGCGAGGCCACTCAGAGGTCGACAGGTCGGCGACGGCCGCTGTCAGGCCGTGGTACGACCAGCGGCTGACGATGCCGCCCGTGCCGCCGGTGAAGACCGTCGCCAGGCGCCAGGCGAGGTCGTTTGCCTCGCTGCCGCTGTTCACGAGCATCACCGTGTCCAGGCCGGGCGGCATGCTGGCCGTGATCCGCTCGGCGAGCAGGACGACCGCCTCGTGGAGGTACCGGGTGTTGGTGTTGAGCGCGCCGGCCTGGCGCGCGATCGCCTCGACCACGACTGGATGGCCGTGGCCCACGACCGGGACGTTGTTGTAGGCGTCGAGATAGCGGTTGCCGTCGGCGTCGGTGAGCCACACCCCCTCCCCCCGAACCACGTGGAGTGGCCGCTCGTAGGTGAGCGGCGACAGCGCCGAGCCGAGGACACCGTCGACGCGCGGCGAGGTCCGTGCTCTGCATGGATGGCACGCCAACCGGGTCGCGCGCCGCGCGCGCCAGGCGATGGCCCGACGCCTCCCAGCCGGCTGCCTCGAGCTGCTCGAGCAGCTCGTATGCCGGCTCGAGCCAGCCGGTGATGTAGGCGTTGTCGGGGTACTGCGCGATGCGCCAGACCGAGATCAGCACGGTCTGGACCATCCTCGCCGCGAGCAGGTCGGCCAGGAGGTCCGCCTCCTCCGGCTCGAGGGGCGTGACCTCGACGTAGCCCCGGATCGCCGCGGCCGCGGCCTCGAACACGTCCGAGCGGCCGCGGAGGACCGACTGGAGCATGGCCGACAGATCCAGCGCCATCGCGGTGTGCGCCATGTCGCCGAAGTCGACGATGCCGCTCACCCGGTCCCCGTCGAGCAGGAGGTTGTCGAGGGTCAGGTCGTTGTGGATGACCTGGGACCGCAGGGTCGGGAGGGCCGGCGCCACCCGACGGTCGTAGCGCTCGAGTGCCGAGTCGACCAGGGCTCGACGGGCCGGATCGGTCACCGCCTCCAGGTGCGGCCGGAGGAGATCGAGGTGCTTGAGGTCCCACAGGATCACCCGGCCCGCGGCCGGATGGAAGAAGCCGCGCAACGCCCGCCCCAGGCGAGCGGTGACCCGCCCGATCTCGGCGAGGGCCTCCGGCCCCAGGCTCGACGGGTCGACGTGGCGGCCGGGCAGGAACGGGATGAGCCGGACGAGGTGCTCGCCACCGGCCCGACCGGGGACGCGAACGACGGCGTCTCCGTTCTCGGCCGGCCGCGGCACGGGGACCGGCAGGGTCGGATCCATGCGGGCCACGTGGCGCACGGCCTGGACCTCCATGTCGACCACGGCCGGGTCCTCGACCGCGTTCGAGATCTTCAGGACCCAGGCGACGCCATCGCCATCGGTCAGCCGAAAGTTCTGGTCCCGCTCGCTGACCAGCGGCTCCGCGCTGCCGCTGACGCCAAAGAGGGCGTGGGCGAGCGATCCCGCCTCCTCCACGGTGAAGGTCGGGGCGTCTGAACCGAGGACATCGGCCCGCGCGTCCATCGCCCGATCCTACACACTGCTCTGGTGACCGAATGACCTGCCGGACCACGTCCGCCGCAACCGCATCGGTTGGGACATAGCGGCCGAGGAGCACGTCGCGCCCGGTGAGCGAGCGTGGGCCGCCGCTGAGCCGAGATGGGGCATCTGGAGCGTGCCCGAATCGCAGGTGCATCTGCTGCCGGAGGATCTCGACGGGAAGGACGTCATCGAGCTCGGGTGCGGGACGGCCTACGTGTCGGCCTGGATGGCACGACGCGGTGCGCGCGTCACCGGACTGGACAACTCTCCCCGACAGCTCGAAACGGCTCGACGGCTTCAGCAGGAGCACGGACTCGCGTTCCCCCTGATGCTCGGCTATGCGGAGCGCGTCCCGCTGCCCGACGAGAGCTTCGACGTGGCGATCTCCGAGTACGGCGCCGCCATCTGGGCCGATCCCTACCAGTGGATCCCCGAAGCATGGCGGCTGCTCCGACCCGGCGGCGAGCTGATCTTTCTCGCCAACAGCGTGCTCGTCATGCTCGCCGTCCCCGACACCGAGGCCGAGGGACCGGCCGGGGAGCGCCTGAGGCGTCCCCAGTTCGGCATGCATCGGTTCGAATGGCCGGACGACCCGAACGCGGTGGAGTTCCACCTGTCGCACAGCGACATGTTTCGACTTCTCACCCGGACTGGGTTCGAGGTCACGGACCTCATGGAGATCCAGCCGCCGGAGGGCTCGACCACGACGTGGGAGAACATCGCCACCATCGACTGGGCACGCCGGTGGCCGAGCGAAGAGGTCTGGAAGGCGCGCAAGCGCTAGGATCGGCCGATGGGATGGGACCCTGATGCCTTCGGTCCGCAGATCAGCCGGGTGCAGGTCGAGCTGTACACCCCCGGCTACCGGGTGCGGGGCGAGATGGCGACCCGCTTTCGGCGCGTCGCCGACATCCTCAACCTGAGCGGGTCGACCCACCTCAACGTCGAGCAGGCCACCGTCGTCGAGTATTCGGCGAGACCGCGGCAGCGACCCACAGCGGGAGCACGGTCATGGTCGCCGTGGAAGCGGTCCTGTTCGGGATCAGCACTGGTGTCGACGACAGCGCGAACCCGGATCTGGTCGTCCAGAAGCGCCCGGTCCGGATCGACGTCGCGCTGCACCCCTTCTGGCTGTCGGGCACCGTCCACGTTCCCTTCGGCAGCCAGGCGACCGACGTCCTGAACGTGGCCGATCCGTTCCTGGCCCTGACCGACGTGGCCGTGGCATCCGCGGCGTTCCCGGGCTTCAACCGCAACGCCCCTGTACTCGCGGTCCAGCGCAAGGTGGCGGAGATGCTGGTGGTCGCCGATGACGCCGGGCCCGGCTCGGCCCTCGAGGACCTCATCCCCGAAGACGAAGCCCGCAGCTGGCTCCCGCCCGAGGTCGAGTCCTAGCCCGGAATCGGCCGGGGCGACCGATCGCCGCGGTGGCGGACCGGGTGTATCCTCGACGGCCCTATGGCACGCGCGATGTGGCGGGGGGCGATCCAGTTCGGGCTGGTGACGATCCCCGTCAAGCTCTACCTCGCGACCGAGTCGAGCGGAATCGGCTTCAACATGCTGCACGCCAGCTGCCTGAACCGGATCCAGATGAAGATCTACTGCCCGTTCCACGACGAGGTCGTCCCGCGCTCCGAGACGGTCCGCGGCTACGAATGGAGCAAGGGCCGATACGTGGTCGTGACCGATGAGGACCTCGAGGCGGTGCCGCTCAAGACGGTCCGCTCCATCGAGATCGCGATGTTCGTGGCCGCCGACAAGGAAGACCACGGCGCAGCGTTCGTGAAGAGCGCCTACTACCTCGAGCCCGACCCCGTCGGCAAGAAGGCCTTCTTCCTCCTCCGCCAGGTCCTCGCCGACGAGGGCAAGAGCGCGATCTGCAAGGTCGTCATGAAGGATCGCGAGCAGCTGGCGGCCATCAACCCGTATGCCGAGTCGATGCTCATGACCACCCTCCACTGGCCGGACGAGATCCGGCCCATCGAGGAGCTGGCGGTCGACAGCAGCGGGATCGAGATCAAGGCCTCGGAGCGGAAGATGGCCGAGCAGCTCATCGCATCCATGACCAGCGAGTTCAGTGCCGAGGAGTTCCGGGACGAGTACCGCCAGGCGCTGATGGGCGTCATCGAGGCCAAGGTCTCCGGCGAGGAGCCGACGCCGATCGCGGCCACCGAGCCGACCAAGATCGGCGACCTGATGGCCGCCCTGGAGGCCAGCGTGGCCGCTGCCCGCGAGGCCCGCCGCGACGCGGCGGCGGGAGCGGACGCCGGAGAGAAGGCCGCCGCCAAGCCGACGCCCGCGCGGCGGAGCCGAGCGAAGAAATCGGCCGAGGCTGACGAGGCTCCCCAGACCAGGCGGCGAAAGACCGCCTGACCGGCGGCGTGCCGCCCGAACAGCTTCCACTGCCCGCCTATCCGGAGGCGGACGCTCCCGGTTACCGGCTGCCGGAACGGATTGCCCCCATGCAGCCGGCCGACGCGCCCGCGCCGTTCGACGATCCGGACTACCTGTTCGAGCCCTGGTGGCCGGGGGTCCGGGCCACCGCCCTCGCCGAACGCGGTCGAGTCCGGCTCCAGGTCGCCGGCCTGGCGGATGCCGACACCGCGTTCCCCGAGCTGCGTGAGCTGCCGGGCCAGCTGGCGGAGGACGGGGTGGCGCTCGACGGGACGCTGCTCGTCCTCGATCCGGAGGGCCGGCCGGACGCGGATCTGCTGCGGGCCCGGCTGAGCGGATCCGAGCGCGGCGCCGGTCGAGCGGCGTACGTCGCCGCCGACCTGCTGTGGGCCGGTGGGGAATCTGTCCTGAAGCGCACCTTCCGGATCCGACGGGACTGGCTGGGACGGATCCTGGCTCCCGGGGATCGGATCACGGTCGGCCATGGCTACGTCGGGGATGGAACGCTGGTGGCCGAGGCCCTGTCCCGTCTCGGGATCGAGGGACTCTCCGCCCGGCGTCTGTCGGCGCGCCACCGGGCCGGGGTGGCCGGCGACGCGTGGCTGCGGATGCCGGTGACGCCGGCCGAGCCGCGCGCACGTCCGACCCTGGCTCTCCTGCTCCGACTTCCGCTGGGCGAACCTCAGGCGTAGCGGCCGGCCGCTCCCCGGAGAGCGGTGGCGACCACGTCCCGCAGCTCGGGCGGCTCGAGGACCTCCACCTGGTCTCCCCACGACAGGATCCAGGGCCGGATCTCGACGATCCCCGCCACGCGCACCGCCAGGTCGACGCGTCCGTCGGGCAGGTCGGTCAGGACCTGCGACCGGTGCCAGATCGTTTCGTGGACGCGCCGCGCGACTCCGGCGTCGAAGCGCAGGCGGACGTCGACCGGCGCGGTCGTGTCGGACGACCAGATGCCCCACGAGTTGGCGAGGAACTGGTCGGGCTGGAATTCGTCGGGGATCTCGTATCGGTCGACGGTCAGGATCGCCTGCTGGATGCGCTCGATCTTGTAGGTCCGCATCGCGTCGGCGGTTTCGTCGTAGCCGATGACGTAGATGCTCCGTCCGGCAGCGGACGGCTCGAGCAGGTACGGCCGGATCCGGGTCCTCCGGGATTCACCGGCGCTTGGTGCGTAGATGACCTCGACCACCCGCCCCTCGGCCCAGCCGCGAGCGACGGTGTTGAAGGTCGCGGTGAACGGCTCGTTCGAGTCCAGCTCGCCCACGGCCAGCATGGTCGCCGTCACGTGGCGGGCGATGGGCTGGGGCAGCTCGGCCGCGATCTTGGTGAAGGCGCTGATGACCGCCTGGTCCGACTCGTCCGACCACTGGGCGATGAGGCGTGACGCGAGGAACAGGACGACCCCTTCGGGCACGGTGAGCTGGAGCGGCGGCAGGAAGTACTTCTTTTCGATCCCGTATCGTCCGCGGCCGGCCTGGAAGATCGGGACCGCCAGCTCGTCCTCGAGTGCCTTCAGGTCGCGGTAGACCGTTCGCTTGTTCATCCCGGTCAGGCTGGCGATGTCATCGACGGCGACGCCCTGCTCTCCGCTGCCACGGCTGTAGAGGATGGTGATGACCGATAGCAGGCGAGCCAGCCGGTCGCGCTTGCGGCCGGAGGCAGCAGGCTCGTCGAAGCTCAGATCGTCGAAGCCGTCCTCGTCGAAGCCGTCCTCGTGGGGGACTTCCTCGTCATCGGTCACGGGGTCGGTCATTCGCGCAGTCTAGGAGTCGCTGGGAGTGGCCGATGGCTCCTCGGTGGCGCTCGGGTCGGGGCTGGATGGACGGCGCCGGGCTGGGCGTTGGCGGCGGCTCGCCGGGCAGGAGGGCGAGCAGGGCCTGGTTCAGCTCGTCGTTGACGCCGATCATGAGGAATACGAGGTCGTCCGTGGCCCAGGTGTAGACCCGGGTGCCGGCCAGTGTGGCGCCGTCCGACGGCCGGACCCAGACCTCGTGGCCGCCCACCGCGGTCAGCTCCCACGGCTCCCGCACCAGTCCGGCGATGCCGACGTACCGGCCAGCCGTGGCGAGGTGCGGCTCGAGGTCGGCGTTGGTCACCGCGTCGCCATCGACCCGCATCGCGTACAGGCTCAGGCGCGGGTCGCGGACGAAGGCGACGACCAGCGTCTGGAAGCGGGCGCCGAGCTCGCCGTACGCCGCCTGACCGATGTCACCGGGTGTGATCGCGTACTCGGTGAGCGCCGGCTTGACGACCGTCAGGCCGTTCGCCTGGTCGGGGATGAGATCCCGACAGAGCGGCGTCGGCCTCGTTCGAGAAGCGCGGGCTGGGCAGCGGGGTCGGCGAGGGCGTGGGTGTCGGCAGCCCGGAGGCACTGGGCGAGGGCGTGGGGGTCGGAGATCCGGTGCAGGCCGCCACCGCCATCATGAGGAGGAGGGTCAGCCACGTGCCGCGCCGCCGGAGGACGGTCCGCGGCGCAGCGCGCAGCGGATCGCGGCGTCGGTCACGCATTGGGGCGGCGAGGATAGCACCCGGTCCGATCCGGGCCGGGACCGGGGTCAGGCCGCGGTCGTCCTCGTCCGATCCGGGTCGCTGCGCCGCCGTCGCTGCTCGATGACGGCGTCCGGGTCGCGGCGCGGCTTCGCCGCCTTGCGGCTCTGCGGCCGCGGGGCCTCACCCGGAACCACCACCTGGTCGCCACCCGCCTGCTTGCCGCCGTACAGGGCGGCATCGGCCGCGCCGATCAGCGCGTCCTTGCCCTCCCCGTGATCGGGGAGGAGGGCGACGCCGATGGTGATCGTGACCGGGGCGGCGCCGCGCTCCAGGGAGACGGCGGCAACCAGCCGACGGGCGCGTTCGGCCACCCGTCGGGCAGCCGGAAGGTCGACCCCGGACAGCACCACGGTGAACTCGTCACCGCCGTAGCGGTAGACCCGGTCGTCGCTGCGGGTGGCCGCGTACAGCGCTTCGCCCACCGCGTGGAGCAGCGCGTCACCGGCCGGGTGGCCGAATCGGTCGTTGTAGGTCTTGAATCGGTCGAGGTCCATCATCAGCAGGCCGAGCTGGCCCTCCTCCGACGGCGCCGCGGCGATCGCCTCGATGGCCTCGGCCAGGTCGCGCTGGAAGGCGCCGTGGTTGCTGAGCCCGGTCAGCGCATCGGTCTCTGCCCGCAGGCTCATGGCGTGGTGCTCGTCCGCGTTGCGGAGGGCGACCGCCGCCTGGGCGGCGAACAGCTGGACCAGCTCGAAATCGGTCTCGCTGAAGTACACGTCCTCGCCGCCGACCCGGCTGACGTTCATGGACCCGGTGACCTGGCCGTCGCTGATCAGCGGGACGACGATGAGCGCCTCCTGGTCTTCCGGCGTGCCGGGGATCTGCAGGGCGCGGGGATCCGCCAGCGCGTCGTTGGCCAGCACCGCCTCGCCGTGCTCGACGACCCATCCCATCAGGCCGCGGCCGAACGGAATGATGTAGCGGGCGACCTCGGCCGCGTGCTCCTCGCGGGTGAGGACCGGGACCAGGACCTGCTTGGCGGCGTCCGCCCGGTAGATCGACAGGTTGTCGTAGTGGACGACCGCCTTCAGCCCGTCGGCCACGACCTCGAGGATGTCCTCCTGCTCGAGCGTGCCCATGACCCGGGTGCTCACGTCGAGCAGCCGTCGCTGGCTGTCGAGCTGCCGCGCCAGCTGGCTGGACTGTTCCTCCAGTCGCCGATAGCTGCGGGCGTTGACCAGGGCCTGGGCCGCGTAGCCGGCAAAGATCATCATCGTCTGCTGGTCATCGGTCGAGAACTGGTTCACGCCCAGCTTGGAGAGCGCGATGACGCCCACCGACCGACCCTCGTAGACCATCGGCACGACCAGCATCGACTCCTCGATCTCCTCGGTGCCTTCGATCGTGAGGCCACGTTCGTCGTTCATCGCGTCGTTGCTCAGGATCGGCTGCGCGTTGGCGGCCACCCAGCCGGTAAACGAGCCCGGACCGATGTCGACCCGCAGCAGGTCTCGGAAGTCCCCATCCCCCAGCAGCCGGTCGGTGAAGGCGATTGGCTCGCACGTGCCCCGCTCCCAGTCCACGGTGTAGATCCGGATGTCGTGGAACGCGGCCAGCGTGCTCGCCTCGGCCACGATCGCGTCCGCGATGGCCTGCACATCGGTGAGCCGGTTCAGGCGCGCCGAGAGGTCGTGAATGGACCGCATGCGGGCCGCCTGCTCGGCCGTGGCGCGGTACAGGCGAGCGTTGCTGATCGCGACCGCGGCCTGGTTGGCGAAGGCCTGGGCGAGGGCCAGCTCGTCGTCGGGCCATTCCCGATCCCGGGCGTGGTACAGGCCGATGACCCCGACCGCCTTGTCATGGCTGACGAGCGGGACCAGGCAGGCGGTCTTCACGCCCTCGTCGCGGTAGAGGTCCTGCAGGACGCCGACGGCCGGATCGGTGTCCGCGTGGCGGGCCACGAACGTGCGGCGCTCGCGGACGGCCTGCGTCCCGAGCGACGGGCTGGTGAAGGTGAGCTGGCTGATCATGGCCTGGAAGGCGGGGCTGATCCCGCGCTCGGCGGCCAGGTCGAAGGGGTGCTCCCGCTCGTCGTTGATCATCCACAGGCCGACCCGGTCGGCGTCGAACAGGCCCCGCGTCCGGTCCGCGATGTCGCTCAGCACGGCGCCCAGCTCGAGCTGCCCGGTGAGCTCACGGGTCACGCTGGCCAGGGCGCGGGCGCGCGTCAGCTCGCGGCGGGCCCGGGCGATGGCCCGCGCGTGGCGCAGGGCGACGCCGGCGGTCGCGGCAGCGGCGATCAGGAAGCGGCGGCGGCTGCGGACCCATGCCCCGTCCACGTCGTCGGCAGCAAGCAGGACCCCGATCCGCTCCTGGCCGATGGTCAGCGGCAGGCGGATGCTGCCATCCGCGCCGAATTCGTCTCCCTCACTGCTCCACGACAGGGTGGGCGGCGGCGGCGTGCTGTGCCCCGCATGGGTCTCGAGCACCAGCCGGTCGTCGCGAACCAGATAGACCGCCACGCGGGCGATGGCCTCGACCGTGCGCAGCGATTCGACCGTCACCCGGCAGACGGCGGCCACGCTGCCGGCGTCCACCGTGCCCTGCGAGATGCGGGTCAGGACCGCGGCCTCCGCATCCACCTCCGGCTGTCGGGTCGCCCCGGCAGGCGACGCGTCCGAGGCCTCGGTCGGCGTCGACGCGCCCTCGGCCAGGAGCCGTTCCACGTCCGCGCGCCGGTAGCGTCGATCGCCCCGTGGATTGATCCGCCACGCGGCGAGGCGCCCGCTTTCGGTCCAGGACCGCACCGTGTTGGGGTGCACCCCGAGCAGGGCAGCGGCCTGGGCCACGCTGATGAGCGCGTCCGGTCGTGATCCGCTTGTGGACGATGAGGCCATTGGTTCCCCTGGGTCCGCCTCCAGGTGATGAATGGAGGATCTGGTAGGCGGCGTGCAGCCCATGCTAGAAACGGCAAGTCGGCGGCTCCATGCCCCGTTCGTACCAACCCGCTCGCCGAATGGGGGGCGTGGAGCCTGTCCAGGGCCCGTCAGGCGAGGAGTGCGAGCCCCAGGGCCACGACGCCGATGACCAGCGGGACGAGGCCTGCTCCGACCACGGCGTAGCCGGCGATCATCCGCCGCCGGTGGGGGCCGGCCAGCAGGCGAAGCGCCACGTCCAGCTCCACGGTGGCCACCAGGAAGCCCCCTGGTGGGGGATCGAGTCGTACCGCCCCATCCGGTGTCGCGGCTCGGGACGGCAAGCACGATGAGCTGGTCGACCAGCATCACCTGGCGGGTGATGGCCCGGGCCCGCTTCGGCGGCTGATCCTCGGAGCCGACGCGCGCGACAGCCGGTTGGTGGGTCGCGTCGAGCTCCGACGGCGAGCCCTCCCACCGGTGCGGAATGGTGATCAGCGGCTCTGCCAGCCGGCCCAGGTCGAGCGGGACCGATGTCGAGCGCTCCCAGAGGTCGATCGTCCGGGCATCGCGGAGGCGCTCGATCGTGCGCCACCGCCCGTCGGGTTGCTGGACCTCGATGTCGCGGTGGAGGAGGGCCAGCCGCTCGCCGTCCGGCGTCCGAATGGGATCCGCGCAGCGCACCCGCCCTTCGACGCGGACCTCGTGCGCCGGCAGCTCGCCGCGAGCGGCGGCCGCATGGAGGTCGTGGAGGGAGGCGGGCCGGGCACCGGCCAGCCGGCGTCCGGCGCGGGTGTCGGCTCCGCTCCAGCGGACGAGCGCGGCGCCGGCCCGCGATCGCGAGCATCCCGAGCGCGACCAGCAGCACGGGGATCGCGGCGTCGTCCACGGCCGGTGAGTATGCGATACGTCCGCGGTAAGCGGGGCCTGGCAGGCTGGCCGCGTCCGAAACCGCTCCGAGGATCCCGCAGCCGCCCTCGACCGCCGATTCCGCCTTCCATCCCCTTCCGTTCGGAGGTTTGAGGTGCCTACCCGCGTCTTGCTGTTCCTTGCCGCCGGCGCCATCGCGCTCGGTCTGGCTCTCGTCGTCGTTCTCTCTTCGCCGCAGGTCCGTGCCGGTCCGCCGCCGCCGGTCACCCTGCGCAATGCCGCCGCGCTGCGCGACAGCGGAGGCGCGCTCTCCCTCACCGTGCGCGCGGTCGACGGCGAGGATCTGGTCGAGCCTCGCTCGCGCGATGAGCGGTCGATCGTCCGGCCGCTGGCCGCGTCGCCGGACGGCGAAACGGTGGCCGTCTCCACCGTCGAGCTCGGCCAGCCGGGTCCGATGACCCTCGCCCGGGAGGACGGGTCGCAGCTCGAGGTCTCCGTGCCCGGAGTCCGGGGAGCGGCATTCGAACCCGGCGGCGCCTGGCTGGCGGTCGTGGACCTGTCCGGAGCCCTGTGGCAGGTCGACGCCGTCAGCGGCTCGGCCACTCAGGTGGCACCCGGGCCCTTCGGCCCCGATCCCACCATCCTCCCCGATGGGCGGATCCTCGCCGTCCGGCTGTCCTCGGTCGACGCCCCGATCTGGGCCGCGGCCGAGATCGTCGAGCCGGCGACCGGCGACATCGCCCCGGTGGGGACGGTTGCGGCCGAGGGCCAGCTGGTCTACGGAGCGACCGCTCTCGATGACGGATCGATCGTGCTCGTCCGCCACCAGGTTGGAGGCGGGGTGGCGCTGATCCAGGTTGGGACCGACGGCACCGAGAAGGAAATCACTGCCCTCCCGCGGGCCGCGGCCGTGGAAGTCAGCCCGGACGGGCGATGGCTCGCGTGGCCGGAGGCCGGGGTGACCTGGCTCGCGGCGCTCGACAGCGTCGCCTCGCCAGCCAGGATCGGCGCCGGGTCGCTCGCCCGCTTCTCGCCCGACGCCTCACTCCTGCTGCTCTTCGACCCGGGTTCCACGGATGTCGTCGACACGACCGGCAGCCGTCTGACCCGCGTCGGTCCCACTGCCTGCTGGCTGGGGGACGGTCGGGGGTGTCGGCCATGACCCGCCGAGCTCTTGCCGCCGCGGTTCTTGCCGTGGCCGTTGCGGCATCGGCGCCCGCGCCGGTGGCCGCTGCCGATGACTACACCCTCCCCTTCTACGACCCGTCCATCGGGCTGAGCTACGGCGTCGACCGCGACACGCGGATCGGCTGGCAGCTCGACTGGGCCGGACAGCTGTGGCACGACACCGTGCCGCACTACGGACGCGTGTACGACCAGCACTCCGGGCTCGACTACCCGATGGTGGTGCTCACGGCGGTGGCCGCGGCTCGCGCCGGAGTCGTGGTCGACATCGAGGAGTCGTTCGGCACCAACCAGCACAGCTCGTCGGGCAACTTCGTTCGGCTGCGCCATGCCGACGGGCGCGAAACGCTCTACTACCACCTCGCCCAGAACGGCGCGTTGGTCTCGGAAACGCAGTCGGTGGTGGCCGGACAGCCCATCGGCCTGTCCGGGTGCAGCGGGAACTGCACCGGCCCGCATCTCCATTTCCAGATCCTCCAGCTGGTCGCGGGCGCCTGGCGGACGATCGATCCGATGGCCAATCGGATGTGGACGACCTGGCCGGGTCGCGTTCCGTATCTGGGCGCCTATCGCGCCGAGTCGAATGGCGGCACCGTGGCCGTCAAGCGGCTGACGACCGTGACCCACTGGGTGGAGTTCCGGAATACCGGCGGCCGAACCTGGTCGCGCGACTACGGCTGGCAGCCGACTCCTGCTCGGGACCTGGAGCCCCGCATGGAGAACCAGCGTGTTCCGGGCGGCCGATTGGCCCGCCGCGTGGGTTCCGACCTACCTCGACCAGGCCACCGTCCCGCCCGACGGGGTGGGTCGGTTCACATTCGGCCTTCGGGCGCCGTCGGCCGTCGGGACCTACCGCGAGACCTTCAACCTCCTGGTCGAGCCGATCTTCTGGTTCGACCATGCCCGCCTGGGCGGCTACTACGTGCCGCTCTACGTGTACTCAGGGCAACAGCCGTGACGGTCAGCCGGCGTGGCCGGCCGCGGGCTCCTCCCCGAGGTCGGCCACCACGGCGCCACTCGCCCGCTCGAGTTCGGCGGGCGTGACCGCGAACACCGCGTCGGGGCGACCAGCGGCGGCCCACACCACGTCGTGCGCCAGCAGCGCACGGTCCATCACGATGGGCAGCGAGTGGGCGTGACCCAGCGGCGGCACGCCGCCGATCGCGTAGCCGGTTGCTTCCCGGACGAGGTCGCCATCCGCCCGTTCCACCGCGGTCGCACCGAGCGCGGCGGCGAGGCGGATCGGATCGAGCCGGTGGGCACCGGACACCAGGGCCACCACCGGCCGGCCGTCCGCCACGAAGACGAGGGACTTCACGATCTGCGCGACCTCGCAGCCGACCGCCCGGGCCGCGTCCTCGGCGGTCCGGGTGCCCTCCGGGAAGCGCCGGACGGCAATGTCGAGGCCCGCCGCGACCGCGGCGGCGACGACCCGATCCTCTGCTCCGGCCATGCGATCGATGGTACGTGGAGTGCTAGGCTGCGACCGACAGGACCACGACAGGGGAGCGCCTCGGCGCTGAGAGTGCGGCACCAGACCGCAGACCCTCGAACCTGACCTGGATCATGCCAGCGTAGGGAGTCGAATCGTGAAGGCAGTGATCGTCGCCGATGGATCGCACGCGCCGGCGGATCGGCGCGTGCTTGCCGGCGCGGACCTGGTGATCGCAGCCGACGGCGGAGCGGACTGGCTGGCCACGGTTGGCGTGTCTCCCCATCGCATCGTGGGCGACCTCGACTCGGCCAGCCCCGGCACCGTCCAGCGAATGGCCGACGCCGGCGCCCTGGTGGAGCGGCACCCGACCGACAAGGATGCCTCCGACCTGGAGCTCAGCCTGGGCACTGCGGCAGCCGCCGGTGCCGACGAGGTGGTGATCCTCGGTGCCCTGGGCGGTGAGCTCGACCACCTGGCCGCGAACCTGCTGTTGCTGTGCTCCGAGCTGGCGACGGCCGGAGCGACGAGCCTGGTGCACGACCGCACGACCGCCCGCATGCTGTCCGGGCCCGGCCGCGTCGAGATCAGGGCGCCCTCCGGCTCCCGGGTCAGCCTCCTGGCCGTCGGCGTGCCCGCCGAAGGGGTGACCACGACTGGCATGCGATGGCCGCTCGCGAACGATCGCCTGGAACCCGGATCGTCCCGCGGCCTGGCCAACGTCATCCTCGAGGCGCCGGCGACGGTCACCATCACCGGCGGCCGGCTGCTCGTCATCGAGATCGACTCGGGCCGCGAGGAGGACAGGTCATGAGGTGGCGGACCGTCGACATCGTGGTCACCGCCGCGCTCGGCGTCGCGTTCGGGGTGGTGTTCACCGGCTGGAACCTCGTCTTCAACGCCGTCGCCGCCGGGACATTTGCCCCACCGCTCTACCTCCTGTCCGGGGTGTGGCTCATCCCGGCCGTCCTGGCGCCGCTCATCGTCCGCCTCCCCGGTGCCGCGCTCCTGGCGGAAACGATGGCCGCGGTGGTCTCGCTCCTGCTCGGCTCGCCGTACGGGCTCGACACCATCTTCTCCGGCCTCGTCCAGGGAGCCGGCGCGGAGCTCGTCTTCGCCCTGGCCCTCTACCGCCGCTGGACGTTGCCGATGGCCGTTCTCGCCGGCTGCGGCGCTGCCGTCGGGATGTGGTTCCACGACATGACGGTCTATTTCGTGGGCGTCGCGCTGACGATCCAGCTCGCCTACGGGGCCTTCATGCTCCTCAGCGGCGCGCTCGTTGCCGGGGTCGGATCGTGGTACCTCGTCCGGCTCCTCCGCCCGACGGGCGTGCTGGCCGCCTTCCCGTCCGGCCGCGACGTCGCGGAGCCGGCCGTCTGAGCGACGCAACACACGGGGCGCCCGGCGGTCGCGGCCAGCGGCTGGGGCTGGCGCCACCCCGGTCGGGCAGGCTGGGCAGTCCGCCACCTCGACCTGAGGATCGCGGCGGGAGAGCGGGTGCTCCTGCTCGGCGCTTCCGGATCGGGCAAGTCCACGCTCCTCACCCACCTCGCCGGGCTGACCGATGACCGGGGCGGCGGCGAGTCGGAGGGGGAGCTGCGTGTCTTCGGCGAACCGCCCGTGGCCGGCCGCGCCCGAACCGCGCTGCTCATGCAGGACCCCGAGTCGCAGATCGTGATGAGCCGGGCCGGCGACGACGTGGCCTTCGGCCTGGAGAACCGCGGGCGCCCGACCGACGAGATCTGGCCCGCGGTACGGGCCGCGTTGCAGACCGTCGCCTGGCCCTACGGACCGAGCCGACCCACGGACCAGCTGTCGGGCGGCGAGCAGCAGCGGCTCGCCCTGGCCGGAGTCCTCGCTCTCCGTCCCGACCTGCTGCTCCTCGACGAGCCGACGGCCAACCTCGATCCCGATGGCGCCGCCGCGCTGCGCGGAGCCCTCGTCCGCATCCTCGAAACGCACCCGCTGACCCTGGTCCTGGTCGAGCACCGCGTCGCCGAGTGGCTCCCCCTCGTCACCCGGGTGGTGGTCATGGCCGAGGGCGGGGCCATCCTGCTGGACGGCCCGCCGGCGGACGTGTTCGTCGGGCACGACGAGCTGCTCGATCGCCATGGGATCTGGACACCGGACCACGCCGGCCGCCGGCCGGCGCGCCCGCTCCTCGCGCCAACCGGTCGAGTCGGTCATCGTGGCCGAGCAGCTGTCCGCGCGCCCGCCGCTGGCCGACCGACCGATCTTCAACCGCCTCGACCTGACGGTTCGGAGCGCGGAAGCGCTGGCCGTGATCGGGCCCAACGGATCGGGCAAGTCCACCCTCGCCCGGCTGCTCGGCGGACTGCTGCGCCCGCAGGGTGGCGAGGTGACGGCCTCCGAGGCGTTGGCCCCGGGACACGCCGGGTCGGTCATCTGGCGGTGGCCGGCACGGGAGCTCGTCACCCGCATCGGCTCGGTCTTCCAGGATCCCGAGCACCAGTTCCTCACCGGCCGGGTCGCGGACGAGCTCGCCCTGGGACCGATCCGGGCCGGCCTGCCGGAGACCGAGGCCCGGCGGCGGGCGACCGAGCTCGCGGAACGGCTTCGCCTCGACGGCGTGTGGGAGGCGAACCCCTTCACCCTCTCCGGTGGCGAGAAACGGCGACTGTCGGTCGCCACCGCGCTGGCGACGGCGCCCCGCGCGGTCATCCTCGACGAACCGACGTTCGGCCAGGACCGGCGGACGTGGGACGAGATGCTGTCGCTCCTCGCCGGGCTGGTGGACAGCGGACGGGCCGTGGTGATGGCGACCCACGACCGAGCGCTGGTCGATGCGCTGGCCGACCGCACCCTGAGCCTCCGGTCGCCGGCGGAGGCCTGACCGATGCACCTCCGCGCGCCGGCCCTCGCCAACCCGGCGGCCTTCCTGCCCGCCGCCGATCCCGTCGCCAAGCTCGGCGCGGCGGTGATCGTGATGGCGGTCGCCTTCGCGTCCCGCGACCCGGTCACGCCGGCCATCCTGCTCGCGGGCGAGGGCATCGCCCTGGCCGGGACCGGCCTCCGACCGGCCGCCGTGGGCCGGCTCCTGCTCCCGGTGGTCGTCGTGGCCACCGTGCTCGGGACGCGTGAACGCGCTGCTGTCCGGGACGTCCGCCGTCCTTCCCACCGACACGGCCGTGGATCGGGTCGCCCTTGGGCTGGCCCTCGGCCTCCGGGTGGCGGCGATCGCCCTGGCCGGGATCCTCGCCCTGGCAACGACCGATCCTGCTGACCTGGCGTCAGGGCTCATCGGTCACCTCCACGTGCCTGCCCGGCTGGCGGTCGGCGCGCTGGCGACCCTTCGCCTGGTGCCGGTCCTGGGGATCGAATGGCAATCGATCGGGATGGCGCGACGGGCCCGAGGAGTGGACGCGGGCCGCAATCCGCTCGTCGCCGCTCGACTGGCGCTCACGGCGGTGGTCATCCTGCTGGTGTCGACCATCCGCCGCGCCGGCCGGCTGGCGATGGCGATGGACGCCCGTGGCTTCGACAGCGGAACGCCTCGCACCCTGGCCCGGCCACCCCGGATGCGACGCGCCGATTGGCTGCTGCTCCTCGCCGCGGGCGTCCTGGGCGTGGTCGCGGTCGCGGTCAGCGTCGCGGTAGGGAGCTGGGCCTTCATCTTCGGTTGAGTGGAGGATGATGGCCGGGCCATGGCCCGTGACGAAGAGCTGTCCATCACCGCCGGCCAGGTCGTCCTCGCCGGGACCCTGACCCGCCCCGATGCGACCGACGAGGCGACCGATCGACGAGCCGATGAGGCAGCCGCGAGCCCGGACCAGCGCTGGCCGGCCGTGCTCCTCCTGCCCAGCCTCCTCCCCCGCGATCGAGACGGCCGGCTCGACCAGGGCCGGCACGACGGCTGGTTCGCCCCCGAGCCGGAGTCCGCGGGCGGTCTGCTCGGCCGCCTCGCCACGGCGCTGGCCGACCACGGCGTGGCCAGCCTCCGGTTCGACAAGCGCGGCTGCGGCCGCTCCGGCGGGGAGTGGTCGACGGCGGGCCTCTTCACCCTCGTCGACGACGCGCGCGACGCGCTCTCCGCCCTGCGCGGGCACGAGGCCGTCGACCCGACCCGCATCGGGCTGGTCGGCCACGGCGAGGGCGCGTGGCTCGCGCTCAGCGTGGCGGCGGCGGACCCGGGGGTCGGTCCCCTGACCCTGATCGGCGCCCCGGCCCGCGGCCTCCGAGACGTCCTCCGCCGGGCCGCCGCCGAACGGGGGCGACATCCGAACGGAGTCAACCCCGAGCCGTCCCACCCATTCGTGGTCGCCCTCGATCGTGGCCTGGAGGAGCTCATCGAGCGCGCCGAGAGGGGCGAGACGGAGATGACCCTGACCATGGCCGGCGGCCGCCACGCCACGCTCGGCCTGGCCGGCTGGGAACAGGCGATGCGGATCCCGACCCGGGCCCTGGCCACCCTCCAGCGCCGATCGGTCACCCTCGTGCACGGCGAGCTGGACGGGTGGGTCCACCCGGACGAGTCCACGCTGCTCGCCGCCGCCCTGGCCGCGACCGCCGCCCCGCGACGCATCCTCGTCCCGGGCGCCGGACACGACCTCGGCGAGGCGACGCCGGATCTGCTCGCGGAGGTCGCGGCCGACCTCGCCGCGCGCCTCCAGCCGCGCCGGCTGCCCACGGTCCTGCTCTCGATCGGCCTGCGATAGGATGGCCCGGCCGTGAGCTACCCGGAGGTGGGCACCAAGGCCCCCGATTTCGCCATGCAAGCCGACGATGGATCGCTCGTCACCTCCGAGAGCCTCGCCGGGCCAGCGGTACGTCCTGTACTTCTACCCCAAGGACGACACGCCGGGCTGCACGGCGCAGGCCTGCTCCCTGCGCGACAACTGGTCGGTGGCGGAGGCCCTCGATGCGGAGATGTTCGGCGTCTCGCCGGACAGTGTCAAGAGCCACGTGAAGTTCCGCGACAAGTACGGCCTGAAGCATCGCCTCCTGTCCGACGAGGGCCATAAGGTCGCGGACGCCTACGGCACGTGGGTCGAGAAGACGTACATGGGGCGGACGTACCACGGGGTCGAGCGGACGTCCTTCGTCATTGGTCCGGACGGTCGCGTCGAGCACGTCCTTCGCACGGGTCAAACCCGTCGAGCACCTGGGGCAGCTGGTCGAGGTCCTCGCCGGGTGAGGGGCCGCGAGGTGGCCGCCACCGTGGCGGTCGCCCTCATCGGCCTGGCCATCATCGCCGCGGTCCTGGGCCTCGTGTCGCTCACCAACCCCGTTCCATGAACGGGATCTCGCTGGCGTGGATCGGGATCGGTCTGTGCGTGGTCGGCTGGCTGCTCGGGCTGCTGGTGGAGATCGGTCCGATCGTCCATCTGCTGCTCGCCGTCGCCGTCGTCCTGCTCGCCGTCGAGCTGCGCCGCGCCCAGGAGGCGTAGCCGCGACGCCCGAGCTGTCACGCCGCGGACCGTATCCTTGCCACCGATGAAGCTGCTGCACTTCGCGGACCTCCATCTCGACGCCCCGTTCGCCTGGCTCGAGCCGGAGGCCGCTCACCGACGGCGGCAGCATCGGCGCGACACCCTGGCCCGCATCCTGGCCCTGGCCGAAGCCGAGCAGGTGGATGCGATCCTGTGCGCCGGCGACCTGTTCGAGCACGACCGCGTCCAGCCGGACACCGTCGCCTTCCTGCAGTCCAGCTTCGCCCGGAGCAGCAGACCGATCTTCCTCGCGCCGGGCAACCATGACTGGTACGGACCCCAGAGCCCGTACGCGGTGACCCACTGGAGCCCGAACGTCCACGTGTTCACCGATGCGCAGCTGGTACCGGTCCCCCTCACCGATGGGGTAACCCTGTGGGGGGCGGCCCACCGCGCGCCGGCCAACACCGACGACTTCTTCGGTTCCGCCCGCGCCGTCGGCGGCGGAGTCCACATCGCCCTTGCCCACGCCTCGGAACGGAGCTGGTTGACGGCCCAGGAGAGCGGGAAGCAGCCCCACGCCCCCTTCGACGCGGCGGAGATCGAGGCCGCCGGCTTCGCCCACGCGTTCCTCGGACACTTCCACCTGCCGAAGGACGCGGAGCGCCACACCTACCCGGGCAACCCGGATCCGCTCGAGTTTGGCGAGACCGGTGAGCGGGCAGCGGTCCTCGCCACAGTCGGGCCGGACGGCCTCGTGCAACGCGAGCGACGCGTGGTCGCCGTCAGCCAGGTCCACGACGTCGAGGTCGCGCTCGACGGCTGCGAGCACGCGGACGACGTACGGGACCGGGTCAACGCCGTGGTCGGCGGCCTGCGGGGCTCAGTCCGGGTGACCCTCACCGGGACGGTCGCGCCCGTGGTCCGGGTCGACGGCGCGGATCTCGCCGCCCTCGGCGGCCACCTCGATGGGCTCGTCATCCGCCGCGACCGCGTCATGGTCGGGTACGACCTGGCGGCCATCGCCGAGGAGGCGACCGTGCGCGGGCAGTTTCTGCGGACCGCGCTCGAGATCTCCGACCCGGAACGCCGCCACCGCGTGGTCCTCCTCGGCCTGCGGGCCTTCGAGGACCGGGCTGAGCTGGAGGTGGCCTGACCGATGTGGATCGAGCGGGTCACCGCACGGGCCTTCGGCGCGCTGCGTGACCAGAGCCTGGAGCTCGGGCCGGGTCTGAACGTCGTCTTCGGCCCGAACGAGGCGGGCAAGACCACCTGGCATGCCGCGATCCGCATGGCGCTCACCGGCGTTCGCCGCGGCAGGGGCAGCGCCACGAAGGAGGCGGCCGCGCTCGAGGAGCGGCACCGCCCGTGGGACGACCCAGACCGATGGGCGGTCGAGGCCCGCATACACCTCGCGGATCGGCGCATCGACCTCGTCCAGGATCTGCTCGGCAAGGTCGCCTGCCGCGCGACCGATCTCGACCTCGGAGTCGACGTGTCGGCCGAGATCACCAGACCCGACGGGACGCCCGATGCGTCGATCTGGCTCGGCCTTGACCGCGACGCGTTCGCGTCAACGCTCGCCGTCGGACAGGGCGAGATGCTGGCCGTGGCCGACAGCGCGGACGAGCTCCAGCAGCACATGCAGCGCGCGGCTGCCGCGCACGGGACCGATGCGACGGCGGCCGGCGCCATCGAACGGCTCCGGGAGCACCGCCGCCGCGCCGTTGGGGCCGATACATCCGTCGCCAAGGGGCCGCTGCGCACGGCCATGCGCGAAGTCGCCGCGCGCGACGAGGAGCTCGTGGAGGCACGCCGCCGGCACGCCGCCTATCTCGACCAGCACGCGCAGGCCGAAGCGGCGGCTGATGCCCTGGCGCAGGCCGAACGTCGCTTGACCGTCGCCCGGCTGGGGGCCGCCCAAGCCGCGGCCGTAGCCACCCGTCGGCGGGCCGATCGCGCGGCGGAGCTGGCGGACCGGTATCCCATCCCGCCGGCGGAGCTGGCCGCCCGGGACGAGCTGGCCGATGAGGTCGCGGCTGCGCTCGCCGGCTGGAAGACGCGGCCGACTGAGCCGGTCATGGTCGAGCGCCTGAGCGCCGAGATCGAGGCCGAGCTGCATGCCCTGCCGCCACGGCCGTCCGGGGACCTCCGACCAGCGGACGAGGTCGTGGCCGCCGTCCGCGAGCTGGAGCTCGCCGAGGAGGCGCAACGCGCGCTCGACGAGGCGGCCTCGGACGTTGGGTCCGGTCGCGAGCAGCGGTCCTGGCCGATAGCGCCGCTGGTGGCCGGGGCACTGCTCCTTGGGGTCGCCGCCGTCGCCCTGCTGCTCGGCGCCCCGGTGCTTGGTGGGCTGCTCGGAGCGCTGGCCGTGGGCATCGTCGGCTGGTCCGTCCTGGCCAGGGCCCGCCAGAGGACGGAGGGGCAAGCCATTGGCTCGGCTCTGCCCGCCGCCGCGGAGGAACGGACGGTCGCAGCCCGCGCGGCGCTGGCGACAGCGCTGCGGGCGCGTGGGGTGGAGCCCGGCAGCGACCCAAGGGCCGCTGCCGCCGAATACGAGGCGGCGTGCCGCGAGCGGGCGGAGGTCGCCGCCGCGGCGGCGGGCGCTGTCGCCCTGGAACACGAGCTGACGACGGCCCGCGCCGCGGAGCAGGCCGCCGCCGACCGGGCGCGCGCGGGCGCGGAGGCGGAGCGCTTCCTGCGGGCCGCGGCAACCTCGGCGGATGTCCCAGAAGCGGTCGATGCCCCGATCGAGATGGTGGTCGCCGGCCTCGAGGCATGGCGCACCCGCCGGGCGGCACAGGCCGAGCAGGCCGAGCGGTCGATTCGCGAGTACGAGGAGCTGACCGGGCTGCTGGACGGTCAGACGGTCGCCGAGCTGGCCGCCGAGGCCGCTCGACTGGAAGCGACGGCCGGATCCTTGACGACGGCAGCGGGCGCCGAGGAGGGAAGCGCTGACGGGATCGACGAGGCGTCCGCCGCGGCCGAGGTGGAGCGGCAGCGCGAGCGCGCCGCCTCGCTGTCCGGGGCGCTTGCGGTGCGGGAGGCGGATCTCATCGACGTCCCGGCGGCCGAGGAGGCCGCCGCCACCGCGCGACGCCGCCTGGAGCAGGTCACCGAGCTCGCCGGCCTCATCGACGAGACCCTCGGTCTGCTGGAGGCCGCCCAGCGCCAGGTGCACCGCGACCTGGCCCCGCTGCTGGCGGCCGCGATCCGTCAATGGCTGCCGATCCTCAGCGGTGGCGTCTACGAAGAGGCCGGAGTGAACCCGGCGGACCTGTCGATCGAGGTCAAGGAGCGAGCGACCGGCGCCTGGCGCCAGGCCCGCCTCCTGTCGGGAGGGACCCGCGAGCAGGTCTACCTGCTGTTGCGGATGGCGATGGCACAGCACCTGGTCACTACCGCCGAGGTGGCGCCGATGCTCCTCGACGAGGTCACCGCCCAGGCCGACGCGGGCCGGCGGCGGGCGATCCTCGACATGCTGCACGCGATGGCCGCCGAGCGGCAGCTCATCCTGTTCACGCACGACGAGGCCGTCCTCGAGTGGGCCGAGAGCCAGCTCGTCGGCGAACCGCATCGGATCATCCGGCTCCCACTGGCGCCAACCCCGGCCGACCGGACCGAGCCGGTCGCCGTCCCGGTCGGGAGTGGGACCTGAGCGTCGTCGCCGGGGGGCTGGGTCGTTGAACCGCCACGCAGCCCGGATCCCGGTCATCGGGCTGGCGGTCGCGGTCCTGCTGGCCGGACAGGTGCCGCCGCCACAGATGCCACCGATGCCGCGGACGCCGACCGTCGGTGTGGCACGGGCGGGCCAGCCGACGCCCAACACGGCCGAAGAGCAGGCGCGGTCGGTGGTCGAGCGCTATCTCGTGCGCTGGCGCACCGGGTCCTACGAACGGATGTACGAGCTGCTCGCCGCCGCCGACCGTGGCCGGTACACCCGGGTCGGGTTCGCGAGACAGCATGGCTCGTTCGCGGAGGCCGTCGGACTGACCGGGATGGACGCGGAGATCGTGGGCATCGAGCCCGTCGCCCGGCCGCCGGAGGCACGCCCCGTCGATCTGCCCGCGCCGGACCCGTCCGAAGCGCCGATTCCCGGCTCAGACGAAACGGGCGAGGTCGTGGCCGGTCCGGTCCCCGCCATCCGAGCACACGTGGAGCTCACCTTCCACACAGACGTCTTCGGCGACCTGGAGCTCGCGCGGAGGATGGACCTGACCGCGGGCGCGGACGGCTGGGCGATTCGCTGGACGCCCGAGCTCCTCTTCGCGGCCCTGGGCTCGACCGGGGGCACGTTCCGCCTCGAAGAGGGCCCGCTGCCGACCCGGGGCCGCATCCTCGCCGCCGACGGGACGGTGCTGGCCGAATCCCGTGCCGACGGGGTCAGGATCTACCCCCAGGAGACGCTGGCCGGCCAGACGATCGGCTACGCGACGCCGCTGACGGCGGACGAGGCCGCCACCCAACCGGCCGCCGGGCGCTACCAGTCCGGCCAGCTCATCGGCCGGCTCGGGGTGGAAGCCAGCGCCGAGGGACCGCTCCGGGGTCGCGCCGCGCGGGCGCTGGTCGCCGAGCCGTTCGGCGGCACGCCGCTGCGGGTCCTCGACCGGCGGTCGACCCCCGCCGCGGACGTGCATCTCACCATCCAGCCCGACATCCAGCGATCGGCGGAGAACGCGCTTGCCGGGCGAACGGAGGCGGCCACCGCGGTGGTCGACCCCCGCACCGGGGACGTGTGGGCGCTCGCTTCGGCACCGGCGTTCAACCCCAACGCCATGACCTTGGGAACGACCATCGGCGGCGCCCCGCTCGCCGCTCCGAGTGCGGCGCAGATGCGCAACAACGCGGTCGAGAGCGCCTACCCCACCGGCTCCTCGTTCAAGCCGTTCGCGCTCGCCGCGGCCCTGAAGATCGACGTGGCCAGCCCGGCGACGAGGATGAGCTGCGCGCCGACCTGGAACTTCGGCGGCGTCCAGTTCGTGAACTTCGAGCAGCACCAGCTTCCTGGCCTGGTCTCCCTGGTCGAGGCCATGGCGTTCAGCTGCAATACGACCTACATGCCGCTGTCGATGCTCATCTACCAGCGAGATCGCAGCGCGCTGACCCAGCTCATCTCCGACTTCGGGTTCGGTCAGCCCACGGGCATCGGTTGGGTGCCGGAGACGGGTGGCGTCCTGCCCGACCGGCTGTGGTTCGAGAGCCATCGACGCGGATCGGGCGAGTACGTGTCGTTCAACTCGTTCGACCAGATCCAGCTCGCCATCGGCCAGGGCTCCTTCCTCGGCACCCAGCTCCAGCAGGCCCTCGCCTACGCCGCCTTTGCCAACCGCGGGACGCTGTGGATGCCCCGACTCGTGACGAGCGCCACGACGCCCGACGGAGGGATCGTGCTCCAGACCCAACCGCAGGTCCGGCGCCAGATCGATATGGACCCCGCCGACCTCGAGTACGTGGTCACGGCGCTCCAGTCGGTCACGACGTTTTCGTACGGGACCGCAACCGCGGCCTTCGCCGGCTTCGGGATCCCGGTTGCCGGCAAGTCGGGGACTGCGGAGACGGGAGGCCCGGACCCCCACGCCCTGTTCCCCGCGTTCGCCCCGACCGGCAGCCCGGAGATCGTGGTCGCCAGCATCCTGACCCGCGTCCGGCTGGGGACCGGCGGGTCCTCCACGGCCCCGCTCGTGCGGAGGGTGATGGCGACCTACTTCAGCCGCTGAAACGTGCCCCAACCCGTGGTCCGCGTCTTTGACACCGCGAGCGGGCGACGGGTAGCATCGAACCGCTGAAATCCGCCTCGAACACCGGTTCACCGCCGGAAATCCGGAGCCGACCGCTGGGGGATCCAAAGGGGACGCTCGATGAACTGCGAACGCCCATGACTGCCCGGGAAGCGGTGCCCCTTCGTTTCCAGACGGCGGAGGTCGGGGTCGACTGGCTCCAGTGCAACATCGAGTGCCAGGAAGGCTGCCCGGTCAACACCAACTGCCGCGGCTACCTGATGCTCGCCGCGGAGGGCCGATTCGAGGAGGGGTACATCCTCGCCCGCGACCCGAACCCGGTGGCTGCCATCTGCGGCTACGTGTGCTCCGCCCCGTGCGAGAAGGCGTGCCGCCGCGCGGACATCGACAAGCCGCTGGCCATCCGGGCCATGAAGCGGTTCCTCGTGGACTGGCACTACGCCAACAACATGCCCGACGACATCCAGGTCGCGCCGGCCACGGGCAAGAGCGTGGCGGTCATCGGCGCCGGTCCGGCCGGCCTCAGCGCGGCGAAGGAGCTCGCCGGCTGGGGCCACGAGGTCCATGTCTACGACGCGCTCCCGTCCGGCGGTGGGACGTGCCTGATCGGCGTCCCCGCCTTCCGGCTGCCGCGCGACGTGATCGAGCTCGACGTGAACTGGGTCGCCAAGCACGGCGCGGAGTTCCACTACAACGTCGAGGTCGGCCGCGACATCACGATGGACGAGCTGCGGGAGCGCCACGACGCGGTGGTCGTCGCCACCGGCTGCATGTACCCGGTCGCGATGAACGTCCCCGGGGAGGAGCTGGACGGGGTCATCTACGGCGTCGACTTCCTCAAGCGGGCGAACCTCGGCCGGGAGCAGTGGGTCGGCGAGCACGTGGTCATCGTCGGTGGCGGCTACACCGCCATGGACTCCAGCCGGACCGCGCTGCGCCTGGGCGCCAAGACCAGCGTCGTCGTCTACCGCCGCGGCCCGGAGGAGATGGTCGTCGACGAGGAGGAGCAGCACGAGACCCGCTTCGAGGGCGTTCGCTTCGAGTACTTCGCCGCACCGGTCGAGATCCTGGCCGACCCCGACGGCCACGTGAAGGGGGCGGTCTTCCAGCGGACGAAGCTCGGGCCGCCGGATGCATCCGGACGGCGGACCGCGGAGCCCATCCCCGGCAGCGAGTTCGTCATCCCGTGCGACATGGTCATCCCGTGCACCAGCCAGTCCCCGGACAACAACGTCCTCGGCGAGTACGGCTCCCCGCTCAACCGCCACGTCGGGGTGACCGATACCCGCGAGGTGGTCGCCGGCGGCTCGGTCTCGTCGTGGGGCAGCCAGCCGATGAACGGCTCGACGCCGATCGGGCCGGATGGCAGCAAGCTCAACGCGCTCGAGTTCGACCTGGCGAAGGGCAAGATCGTGACCGATCGGAACACGTTCGCCTCGAACGTCGACGGCGTGTTCGCGGTGGGGGACTACGTCACCGGTCCGGCCACCATCATCGAGGCCGCCGGCCTCGGCCGCCGCGCGGCACGCGCCGTCGACCGCTGGCTCTCCGGCGTGCGCGGCGAGGAGCTCGCCGAGCTGCCGGTCATCAACCGGGCGACGATCACCCAGGCGCTCGACCATGACATGCCCCGCTTCTACGAGGCCATCCCGCGCCAGCACATCCCGATGGCTCCGCCGGAGATGCGGCGCGACTTCACCGGGCTGGTCGAGATCGGCTACGACACCCGCGGCGCGATCTCGGAGGGGGCCCGCTGCCTCCAGTGCAACCACAACATCAACATCGACGGACCCCGCTGTATTCTGTGCGGGCTCTGCGCTGACGTCTGCCCCGAGGGCGTGATCTACATGGTCGACAAGGCGCAGGTGGGTGGCGATGACCCCGAGGTCGACCTGTTCCAGTCGTGGCCGCAGGGCATCGCGATGGTCATCGACGAGGAGCGCTGCATCCGGTGCAACCTGTGTGTCGAGCGGTGCCCCACCAACTGCATCACCATGGACCGGCTCGAGCTCGAGCGGTTCACCCCTGACGGGAAGGTCCTGTTGGAGAGCTACAAGGACAACGTGCTCGGCCAGGTCGGACAGCAGGCCGGGGTGGTGGTCGAGCGATGACCCGCAAGCCGCCCGGCCAGGACTGGCTTCCCATCCGGATCGTCAAGGAGTCGAACTTCTGGCGCTCCCTGATCCGCCAGCCGTACCCGACCACGTCCCGAACCCGGGCCCTGGCGGTCATGAACAACGTGTTCCTCCACCTGCACCCGGTGCGGGTCAAGCGCCACGCCATCCGCTACACGTACACGTTCTGCCTGGGCGGGGTGAGCTTCTTCCTGTTCCTGGTGCTGACCGTGACCGGGCTGTACCTGATGTTCTTCTACGTCCCGTCGGTCGACCGCGCCTACCAGGACATCATCGCCATCGAGAACAGCGTGGCCTTCGGCTCGCTGGTGCGGAACATGCACCGCTGGGGCGCCCACCTCATGGTGCTCACCGTGTTCCTGCACATGATGCGGGTCTTCTACCACGGGGCCTACAAGCCGCCGCGGGAGTGGAACTGGGCGGTCGGCACGTTCCTGCTGTTCTGCACCCTGTGGCTGAGCTTCACCGGCTACCTGCTGCCGTGGGACCAGATCGCGTTCTGGGCGGTCAACGTCGGCAGCTCGATGGCCGCCTACGCCCCGGTCGTCCCGACCGAGTCGGCATTCATCATCTTCTCCGGCATCGACATCGGTCCGGAGACTCTCATCCGCTTCTACGTCTACCACGTGATCGCGTTCCCACTCATCACCGCCGTGTTCCTGGCGATCCACTTCTGGCGGATCCGCAAGGACGGCGGGATCAGCGGACCGGTATGAGCGGCGACTGACCGATGACTGACAGATGACCATCGAGAAGCGGCCGAACGCCACGGCCGACAAGAACGCCCCGACCCAGGCCCCGGTGCCCACCGCTCCGGCGGTCCCCGGTCCGGGGCCCAAGCTGCCCGGGCCGCCCGGCGCGCCCGGCACGGAGCGCTTCCGGCTGCTGGCCTATGTCCGCCAGGAGTCCATGGTCCGCGTCGACAAGCGGCCGGACGAGACGGTCCTCACCTGGCCCCACCTGCTGCGGGCGGAGTTCCTCATGGCCTGCCTGATCACGGGCATGCTGCTGGTGATGTCCTTCTTCGTCCAGGCCCCGCTGGAGGAGCAGGCGAACGTCAACGTCACGCCGCACATCGCCAAGGCGCCGTGGTACTTCCTCGGCCTGCAGGAGCTGCTGGCCTACTTCAACACCACGGTGGCCGGGATCGTCATCCCGCCGATGTACTTCATCGGCCTGGCCCTGATCGCGTACATCGACAAGTCGCCGTACCGCGCCGCCCGCGACCGGAAGGTGGCGTGGATCTTCTTCCTGACGATCATGTTCTTCGGCATCGGGGTGACCCTCATCGGTGCCTTCTTCCGCGGCCCGGGCTGGAACTGGGTCTGGCCGTGGGACGGCTTGTTCTTCACCCTGTGAGGACGGCGCCGTGACCAGTCAGCCGCCGAATTGGGGGGAGCAGCCGGGCCCACCGGTCCGCGAGATCAGCCGCCGGAACTTCCTCCGCCAGGCGGTCGGGGTCGGCGTGGGCCTGCTCACCCTCCAGTTCCTGGGCGGCACGATCCTGTTCCTGTGGCCGAACCTGAAGGGCGGCCTCGGCGACCCGAACCTGGTCATCGGCAGCGCGGCGGACATCACGACCCAGCAGCCGGAGTGGGTGCGCGGCCTGCCGTTCATCTACAACAAGGCGCGCCTGTTCATCATCAACGTCCCCGCCGGCAAGTCGCGGGTCGAGGGCACCGGGGAGGAGGTCCCCGACCCGGGGATGGACATCCTGGCCCTGTATCGGAAGTGCCCGCACCTCGGCTGCAACGTCCCGCAGCTGTGCGACCGCAGCCTGTGGTTCGAGTGCCTCTGCCACGGGTCGAAGTACACGATCATCGGCGAAAAGCGCGACGGACCCGCCCCCCGCGGGATGGACAGCTTCGCCCACCGCCTCGAGGACGGGGTCTACATCGTCGATACGTCGGTCCGGATCACCGGCCCGCCGATCGGGACCGACACCTTCGACAACCGCCGGACCGAGGATATCCCGCATTGCGCCAACTAGGGGCACGCCGATGCGGATGAAGGCGCTCGGCGTGGCGCTGATGGTCGGCTTCGCGGCGTTCACGACCTTCTACTGGATCACCGATGCCCCCCGACGCGAGGTCTTCACCGGCATCCGCGACGAGGAGCTGCTCGAGTTCGGCCAGATCGTGTTCCTCCCCGACGACACGTACACGATCGACGTCGACATCACCGACGGCGCCTTCACGCGGCTGGCGGGAGAGGAGCCGCAGCCGGTCGAGTCGGTCGAGCTCTACGCCAACACCAGCATCAGCTTCAGCAACGAATCCGGCGGCGCGATCACGGTCACCGGCACGGGGACGACCCCGTTCGAGGTCGAGATCGAGGACGAGGCTTCGGCTCCGGTGAAGTTCGCGGATGAAGGCGAGACGACCGTCACCGCGTCGGGCATCGACGGGTCCCTGGCCGTCGTCGCCATCCTGCCCCACCTCCAGCCGTACGGCGCCAACTGCGTCCGCTGCCACGGCTTCCAGGGCGAAGGTGGGGTCGCCGCCGGCGCACCAAGCCTCCATTCGCTGGCGCTGGCCAACAAGTGGGCCCAGACCGGTGGTGCGCAGACGTTGAACAACTACGTGCAGTGGGTCATCACCCTGGGCGGGATCGTCCGATCCGGCCAGATCGACAGCGAGATGCCCGCGTGGGGTCAGGAGTACGGCGGCCCGCTCACCCGCCAGCAGATCGAGGCCCTGACCGCCATGATCGGGGAGTGGGCGGCGGAGACGCTGGCCAACCCGCCCGAGGAGATCCCCGACACGGTCGAGGCCGGGGCCCAGGTCTACCAGGATGCCGGGTGCTTCTCGTGCCACGGGGCTGAGCTGGAGGGCGGCGTCGGCCCGAACCTCCAGACGATCGGCACCGCGTTGAACGACGACCTGCCAACCCCGGTCTCGCAGAACGAGAAGCGGCTGGCGGACTACGAAGCGGACAAGCGGGCGTTCCTCGAGCAGTGGATTCGCGACTCGACCGCGAACTACAACGACGGAACCCCGACAGGCATGCCCGCGTTCAACGAGTCGGACCTGAGCGAATCGGCGCTCCAGGCCCTGATCACCTTCCTGCTGGACCAGACCGAATGACCACCTACGCGCTCCCCCGGCGCCGCGGCCTGTTGGCCCGCCTCATCGGCGAGGCCGATGACTTCACGACCTGGTTGCTGTTCGGCGCCGAGACCTGGCTCATCGCCAGCCTCAAGGCGGTGCCCGCCTTCCTGTTCGTGTACTGGCTGGTCACCTACGTCCCGAACTCGGTCTTCTACGGGGTGACCCTGTACATCCCGTTCCTCCAGTTCTCGGAGGAGGTCGGGTTCATCATCGCCAACGGGGTGGCCTGGACGAACCTGATCCTGGTCGTGATCCTGGCCTACCTCATCCAGGCTTCCCGTGGCCGGCAGGGCCCCGGCTGGACCCTTATCCGCCTGTTCACCCTCGCCAACTACCTCATGGTCATGCTGCTGCTCATCCCGTACTTCGTGTTCAACGTGGCCGGCGGCTCGTTCATCCCGCTCGAGCTGCCGCTCATCGCCCTCGGCCTGGGCGTCATGACCGCCGGCGGGACGGCAACCGCGCTTGCCTACCTGTACTACGAGTTCCGCCGCGCCGCCCGCCGGGACGCCCAGGCGGCCGCCGCCGCATCGGCCCGCGCCGGCTGAGCCGAACCCGCCAGCCTGAACCGCCTCCTCCTCGTCCACCTCGGCTGGTCGGCCCTCGTCCTCGCCGCGACCGGCCTGCTGGTCGGAGTCGAGCTCGCGAACCCGTGCCCCCCCGGGGGTGGCTGGCGCTGGACTGCGGCCCGGCCCGGGACCTGGTCCTCGCGGTCATCGCCCTGGCCGCGGTGCTGTACGTCGCGCTGCTGAGCGCGGTCGTGGCGTGGTGGGCCCGGACGTCACGGCGGCCGGGCGTGGATCCGGCCGGCGGACGCGACTGGTACGTGGTGGCGGCGCTCGTGGGCGTCGTCATCGCCCCGCTGCTGGCCTTCGTCATCCTCGCCACCTTCGGGTGGCTGGGCTAGGATGCGGCCCATGACGGTGGCCCCCGTCGACGCCCTGCGCTCGGCCCTGGCGCCGGCCGCCGAGATCATGACCCACGGCCTCTCGGTCGCCGACCCGACCGCCTTCCAGGGCCCGCTCACCGACGCCCTCGTCCGCGACGCGGTCTTCCACCGCGATCCCGCCGCCCGCGACGCGGCCCGCTGGGCGATCTGGGCCGCCAGCCAGGCGCTCGGCTGCCCGTCGGCCTCGATCCAGGACCTGTACCTCGCTCGGGGACGCGGGGAGTTCCCGCCCACCGCCTTCACCGTGCCCGCCATCAACGTCCGCGCGGCGGCCTATCTCACCGCCCGGACCGTATTCGCCGTCGCCAAGCGCCGCGCGGTGGGTGCGCTCGTGTTCGAGATCGCCAAGAGCGAGATGGCCTACACCGACCAGCGCCCCGGCGAGTACACCGCGGTCATCCTGGCCGCAGCGCTCCGGGAGGGGTGGCGCGGCCCGGTGTTCCTCCAGGGCGACCATTTCCAGTTCAACGCCACCCGCTGGGCCGCGGACCCGGAGGCGGAGGTGGAGGGCCTGGGGGACCTCGTCCGCGAGGCGGTCGCGGCCGGCTTCCTGAACGTCGACATCGACGCCAGCACCCTCGTCGACCTGTCCCACCCGACCATCCCTGAGCAGCAACAAGTGAACGCCGAACGGACGGCGGACCTGACCCGCCTCGTCCGCGAGGTGGAGCCGCCGGGGGTGACCATCTCGGTGGGCGGCGAGATCGGGGAGGTGGGCAAGACGAACTCGACCGAGGCCGAGCTCCGTGCCTACCTGGCCGAGTACCGGACAGCCCTCGGCAGCAATGACGCGTCGGGGATCAGCAAGGTCAGCATCCAGACCGGAACGTCCCACGGCGGCGTGGTGCTGGCCGACGGCAGCGTGGCGCCAGTCGCGATCGACTTCGACACCCTCACCCGCCTGTCCACCGTCGCCCGCGAGGAGTTCGGGCTCGCCGGCTGCGTCCAGCACGGGGCCAGCACCCTGCCCGAGGAGGCCTTCGGCCACTTCCCGGCCGCCGGCTGCGCCGAGATCCACCTCGCCACCGGGTTCCAGAACATCCTGTACGACGGCGGCGGCCTGCCGGCCGACCTGCGGGCCGAGATGATGGCCTGGTGCCTCGCCAACTGCGCCGACGAGCGCAAGCCCGGCGAGACCGACGAGCAGTTCCTATACAAGACCCGCAAGAAGGCACTCGGCCCGTTCAAGGAGGCCCTGTGGTCCATCGGTCCGGATGCCGAGGCCGAGATCGGTGCCCACCTCGCCGCCCGCGTCGAGCTGCTGTTCGAGCGGCTCGGCGTGGATGGCAGCCGCGAGCTGGTGGACCGATACGTCCAGCCACCCGATCTGCCCCGACCGATGCCGGCCAGCCTCGGCGGGGCCGGGAGTGAGACCATCCGCGCGGCCGACGAGACATTCGCCGATGACGGTTCGGGAGAATAGGCACGCATGGCCAGCTCCCAACGCAAGTCCCTCGACCTTCCCGACGAGGAGCGCAACATCCCGAACGGCAAGGTCGAAGTCTGGAACCTCGGCGACTTCGTCATCGGGCGGGCCACGATGAACCCCGGCTGGCGCTGGTCCAACGACGTGAGGCCCATTGCCGGGACAGAGTGGTGCGAGTACCACCATCTCGGGATCATGCTCTCCGGCGAGATGCACTTCGTCACGGCCGACGGGATGGAGATGGAGCTGAAGGCGGGCCACGTCTACGAGATCCTGCCGGGCCACGACGCCTGGGTCGTCGGCGATGAGCCGGTCGTCCAGTACGACTTCGCCGGGGCGCGGACGTTCGCCCTCCCGGCCGCCAACCGTGCGGAGCGGGTACTGGCCACCCTGGTCGTGACCGACATCGTGGACTCGACCCCGACCGCGGAGCGGATGGGCGCATCGGGCTGGGCGACCGCCCTCGCCAACCTGAACGCCGCCAGCCGACGTCAGATCGACAAGTACCGCGGCAAGGTCGGGGCGACCACCGGCGACGGCCTGATCGCCATCTTCGACGGCGCGGAGCGGGCGATCCGCTGTGGGGCGGCCATCAGCGCGGAAGCGTCGCGCGTGGGCATGGGGCTGCGAGTCGGCGTCCACACCGGAGAGGTGGAGATCCTGGCCGATGACCTGCGCGGCGTGGCCGTGCACGTCGCGAGCCGGGTGTGCGGTGTTGGGGCGGCCGGGGAAGTCGTCCTGTCCGGGACCACCTACGAGCTGGTCGCGGACTCCGACCTTCGCTTCGAGGACCGCGGCGCCCACGAGCTGAAGGGGGTGACCGGCGCCCGCCAGATCTGGAGCCTGCTCCCCGACGGGGCGGGCGGCTGAAAGAGAACGACCCCGGTGGCGGGACCGGGGTCGTCAGGGTTCAGGCGAATTGCGGGCGGTTAGTGGCAGCCCCCGGCCTTGGCGGGCGACCCATCGGTGTTGAACGACGAGCCGCAGGCGCAGCTGCTGACCGCGTTCGGGTTGTTGATCGCGAAGCCGGAGCCCATGAGCGAGTCGACGTAGTCGATCTCGGCGCCGTCGACGTACTGGGCGCTGAAGGCGTCGATCACGATCGGGACCTCGCCGTGGAGCTCGATCCGGTCGTCCTCGGCCCGCGAGTCGTCGAACGCCAGGCCGTAGCTGAAGCCGGAGCAGCCCCCGCTCTTCACGAACAGGCGAAGGGAGGCTTCCGCTTTCCCTTCTCGGGAGCGCAGCTCCATGACCTTGGCCGCCGCGGCATCGGTCAGGCTGACCAGCTGCTCGGGCAGGGCCGAAGGCGCGGTGGTCTGGGTCTCGGTCGTCGTTTCAGAGAGCGTCACGGTTCGCAGTACTCCCGTGCGGATATGGATTCGCTTCGGAAAGTATAGCAATCCGCCGCCACACGGCCGCAATGGCCCAATCGGTACACTTGAACCGATGAAGCTCGCAGAGCGCATGTCCCGGATGGGGACCGAAACCGCGTTCGAGGCCGCCGCCCGCGGGCGAGCGCTGGAGGCGACCGGCCGCAGCGTGATCCACCTCGAGATCGGGGAGCCGGATTTCGACACGCCGCAGCACATCAAGGACGCGGCGGCGCGCGGTCTGCTCGAGCAGGGCATGACCCATTACACGGCGGCTGAGGGCATCGCCCCCCTGCGCCAGGCGATCGCTGACGACGTGCGCCGCTGGAAGGGGATCGAGGCGACGCCCGAGCAGGTGATCGTGACGCCGGGCGCCAAGCCGATCATGTTCTACGCGCTGCTCGCCCTGATCGACGAAGGCGACGAGGTCATCTACCCCAACCCCGGCTTCCCGATCTACGAGTCGATGACCGAGTACGTGGGTGGGGTGGCGGTGGCGGCCCCGCTGCGCGAAGAGCGCGACTTCCGGATGGACGTGGACGAGGTCGCCAGCCTCGTCACCCCGCGCACGCGGATGATCGTCATCAACAGCCCGCACAACCCGACTGGCTCGATCCTGACCGGGGACGACATCCGGGCCATCGCCGAGATCGCGGTGCGCCACGACCTGGTCGTGCTGGCCGACGAGATCTACGGCCGGCTGCAGTACGAGGACGAGCCGCTGTCGATCGCGACCCTGCCCGGCATGGCCGACCGCACGATCACCCTCGACGGGTTCTCGAAGACGTTCGCCATGACCGGCTGGCGGCTGGGGTACGGCGTGATCCCGGGCTGGCTGGTCCCGACCTACAGCCGGCTGGTGATCAACTCGGTGAGCTGCACCAACGCCTTCGCCCAGGCGGGCGCGATCGCCGCCCTCACCGGACCGCAGGACGCGGCCGATGCGATGCGTGCCGAGTTCATCGCCCGCCGCGAGCTCATGGTCAACGGGCTCAACCAGATCCCCGGGGTGACCTGCGTGATGCCCCACGGCGCGTTCTACGTCTTCCCGAACTTGTCATCGTTTGGCCGCTCCAGCGCCGAGGTCGCGACCCACCTGCTCTACGACGCGGGGGTCTGCGCGCTGGCCGGCACCGCGTTCGGTCGCCACGGCGAGGGATACCTGCGCTTCAGCTACGCGAACAGTCGGGAGAACCTGCAGGCCGCCCTCGAGCGGATCGGCACTTCGCTGGCGTCGCTCGAGCGCAGCGGCGAGCTGGTCACCGCCGCCGGATGACCGCGGTCCAACCGGCAGGGACCGATCGCCTGCTGGCCCAGGCGGAGGCCCAGTTCCCGCACTGGGAGCTGATCCGCGAGGTCATCGACGAGGTCATCGACCTGTCGCTGAACTATCGCCAGAGCGGGCACCCGGGCGGTTCGCGATCGAAGGTCCACCTCCTCGTCGCCCTGATGCTGTCGGGGGCCATGCGCTGGGACATCCGCCGCCCGTGGCTCCCGTTCGCCGACCGATTCATTCTGTCGGCCGGCCACACGGTGCCCTTGATCTACGCCACCCTGGCCGTCCTGAACGAGACTCTCCGGGCGCGCGCCGAGCGTGATCCGGACCCGCGCTTCCTCCTGCCCGACGACGGCCGCTGGGCTCTCGGCTGGGAGGACATGCTCCTCCTGCGCCGTCGTGGCGGGCTGCCGGGGCACGCCGAGATGGAGGGCAAGACCCTGTTCCTGAAGTGGAACACCGGGCCGTCCGGCCACGGCCAACCGCCGCCGGTGGGTCAGGCTGTCGCGCTGAAGCTGGCCGGGGCGGAGGAGGTCAAGGTCTTCGTGGTCGAGGGCGAGGGCGGCCTGACCCCGGGCGCCAGCCACGAGACGCGGAACTCGGCCTGGGGCCTGGGCCTGTCCAACCTGGTCTTCCTGCTGGACTGGAACGACTACGGGATCGATGACCCGGCCATCTCCTCGGTCGTGCCGGGCACGCCGCAGAGCTGGTTCGAGGCGTACCACTGGCGGGTGGCCGGCACGATGGACGGCTCCGAATGGGGCCCGGTGACCGCCACCGTGCTGGAGGCGGCCCGGGGCGACAACCCCGAGGGCGTCCCCTCGGTCGGTTGGTTCCGCACCCGCAAGGGGCGCGGCTACGGGAAGTACGACAACAAGAGCCATGGCACGCCATGGCCGATGAACGCGCCCGAGTTCTGGGCCGTTCGCCACGAGTTCATGTCGCGTCACGGGGTGGAATACGCGGGGGTCGACGCCGAGGCGCCCGCCGACGCCACCGAGCGCTCGGCCCAGGCTCGCCACAACCTCGAGCTCGCGATCTCCGTTCTGCGCGCCAACACCGAGGTCGTGGACGCGGTCAGCGACCGGCTGCTGGAGGTTGCCGCCCTCGTGCCCGAGCGGGTCGAGGGGTTCCATCTCGGGGGCCGCGGTGCGGAGATCTTTGACGACCCGCGCTTCACGGACGTGTCGGCCTACCCGCCCGCCCTGTTCAAGGCGCCCGGGGAGAAGGCGGCCAACCGGGCCGCCCTCGCCTCGTGGGGGGCCTGGGTCAACGCCACGGCGCGGGCGGACTATGACCGACCGCTGTTCATCGTCTGCTCGGCGGACCTGGCCGAGTCGACGAACATCGCCGGCTTCGCCAAGGATTGGGAGGACCTCCCGGGCTGGGGCTGGTACAACCGAGAGACGAACCTGCGCGGGTCGCTGCTGCCCCAGCAGATCACCGAGTTCACGAACAGCGGCCTGACCGTCGGCCTGGCATCGGTCAACCTTTCGGACGACCCGATGAGCTCGTTCAACGGGTTCTGGGGCGCGTGCTCGACCTATGGCTCGTTCTCGTACCTCAAGTACGGATCGATGCGTCTGTTCTCGCAGCTGGCCCAGGACTGCCAGCTGAAGGTGGGCAAGGTCATCTGGGTGGCCGCGCACTCCGGGCCGGAGACGGCGGAGGACTCGCGGACCCATTTCGGGATCTACGAGACCGGCGTCACCCAGCTGTTCCCCGATGGCCACGTCATCGACCTTCACCCGTGGGAGCACAACGAGGTGCCCGTCGTACTGGCCGCGGCTCTTGCCCAGCCGGTCCCGATCGTGGCCCTCCACCTCACCCGGCCCGCGGTCGAGATCCCCGACCGCGCGGCGCTGGGCATGGCGTCCCACCTCGAAGCGGCCCGCGGCGCCTACCTCATCCGCGAGCCGGACCCATCCCGACCGCGCGGCGGCTCGGTCTACGTCCAGGGCACGATGTCGACAGCCAACCTGGTCAAGGTCCTGCCCGAGCTCGACGCGGCCGACCTGAACCTGAAGATCGTGGCCTGCATCAGCCCCCAGCTGTTCCGGCTCCAGGGCCAGGCCTATCGCGACCGGATCTGCTCCGAGGCCGATCGGCTGGATGGGATGGCCGTCACCAACCGGGCCTACAAGCTGATGCACGACTTCGTGACCGGACCGATCGGTGAGACGTACTCGCTGTCATCGGACTGGGATCACCGCTGGCGGACGGGCGGCACGGTGGAGGAGGTCATCGACGAGGCGCACCTCGGGCCGCGGCACATCGTCGATGGGATCACCCGCTACGCCAACGAGCGTGAGGCGCGCCACGCCCGCCTGCGGTCGCTGACCGCTACCCTTGACGCCGATGCCTGAGCTGAAGCCGAACGCCTACGAGCACCAAGCGCCCCGCCGGCCGATCCGGCTCCCCCGGCGACTCACGCCACCGCCCGAGCACCCCTCACCGCCCAACCTGAAGGTCTTCGCCTGGGTCGGCCTCGGGCTGGCGATCGTGGTCCTGGTGCTGGCCCTGCCCTACCTGCTCAGCTACTTCCTGGCCCTGGCGGGGCTGTAGCCTCCGGGCGCAGCGGGGCGAGCAGGGCCGCGACCTCCTCCAGGAAACGCGCGTCGGTCTCGCCGTATGCGGCCGGATCGGACCCGTCGATGTCGATCTCGCCCACGACCGTGCCCTCGTGGAAGATCGGGACCACGATCTCGGACCGGGTGGTCGTGAAGCAGGCGAGGTAACGCGGGTCGGCGTTCACGTCGTCCACGATCTCCGTCCGCCCGCTGGCGGCCGCTGCGCCGCAGATGCCGGTGCCGATCGGGATCCGGGTGTGCTCGGTCGCCTCCGGGCCGGTCCACGGCCCGAGCACGAGCTCGGTGCCCGAGGGGTCGACCCAGTAGATGCCGACCCAGTCGTAGTGGGGGAACCGCTCGTAGAGGATGTCGACCGCGGCCTGCCCGGCTTCCCCGGGTCCCGCCGCGGCGGCCACCGTGTCGCGGACCATGGCAAGCGCGTCGACGGGCTCTCCGGGCGCCGGCTCGGCGACCGGGTGGCTCACCGGGGGCGTCTCCGGCCGGTGCTGAGGCTCAGGCGGAGGCCGCCCATCGGTCCGCCCAGCGGTCGATGGGGGCCAGGGCCTCGTGCAGCTCGCGGCCCTTCGGGGTCAGCGAATACTCGACCCAGGGTGGAACGCTGGACACCACGCGGCGTGAGATGAGGCCTTCGTCCTCGAGGAGCTTGAGACGCTGCGACAGGGTCGCCGAGTTGGCGCCGCCGAGGGCGTCCTGCAGCTCGCAGAAGCGCTGCGTCCGCTCCCCGAGGGAGTGGACGATGCGCAGCACCCACTTCTGGCCGAGCACGGTCAGGGCGGCGGTGGCCGCCGTTTCGCCGCGACTCGCCACCGCGCGGCGGTGGGCTCGACCGGTGGGGGCTGGGATCGGGGCCTGGAGGCCAGCTTCCATACGGCGCCGAACGGTAGCACCGCCCCCGGGGAGGGTCAAACTCCGGTCAAAACTCTGGCGACGACCTAGACGACCGTGATGATCAGGCTCATGTTCGGGTGGATCTTGCACGTCACGTTGTAGGTGCCGGGGGTATCGAACACGATCGAGTCGGTCGTTTCGCCGTCCGCCACCGCGACGTCGAAGGCTGCGTCGGCCTCGGGCGTCCCATCGGTTCCGTTGGTCACGGTGTGGCCCACCGAGTCGTTGTTGACGAACACGACGGACGAGCCCGCGGTGATGGTCAGGTCGGGACCGAACGAGTTACCGGCGATGGTCACCGTGATCTCCCCGCTCTGTGGCCCTTCGGACGGGGCCGCGGAAGCGGCCTCCGACGGGGCCTCGGACATGACGTGCTCAGAGGCGCCAGCGCTCTCTTCCGGGGAGCCGCTGGCCGACGATTGACAGGCTGCGAGGACCAGGACGGCGGTGATGAGATATGCAGCCCCATGGAGGTGGCGGGAGGTCGGGGTTGGGCGCAACGTGGACATGGTCACGATCTCCTGTCTCCGGGGATCTGAGTGCGAGTGCCCGGGAATTGACGCATTCTGGGGCAGGTTCCACACTTCCGCCACCCGCCCCTCCGCCCACGGGAAGAGGCATGTCGCCGACCACCATCCACGTTCGCCCGACGGGGGTCACTGACCAGACCACGCCGGGCATAGAGACCCGCGACCTGGCCCGGCTCTTCCGACGCAGTCCGGCGCTGGCCGGCGTCTCGGTGCGGGTCGAGGCCGGGCGCGCCGTGGCCGTGCTTGGGGCCAACGGGGCGGGCAAGACGACCCTCCTGCGCATCCTGGCCACGGCTCTCCGGCCGTCGTTCGGGTCGGCGGCGGTGGACGGCATCGACGTCGCCGAGCGACCGGAGGAAATCCGCCCTCGGGTTGCGCTGCTCACCCACGCCACCGGGCTGTACGACGACCTGAGCGCGGTGGAGAACCTCGACTTCGCCGCAGCCCTGCTTCGGATCCCCGGCCCGGATCGAGTGGGCCGGGTCCGCGCCGCGCTCGAGCGGGTGGGCCTCGCCGCGGAACGGGATGCGCGGGTCGGCCGCTTCTCGGCCGGGATGCGGCGCCGCCTGGCGCTGGGACGGATCCTGCTCGGTCATCCACGCCTCGTGCTCCTTGACGAGCCGTACGCAGCGCTCGACGCGGAGGGGCTGACCCTGGTCGACGCGCTGCTCGATGAGTGGCGGGCGGTCGGGACCACCGTGCTGGTCGCGACCCATGCGGCCGAGCGGCTGGCGCCGCGGATGGACGGCTGGATGCGCCTCGACAACGGTCTGCTGGCCGAGGTCGGCGGCTCCGGTGTCACGGGCCGGACCGCCGTCACGGCCGCGCCCGGCCGCGAGCCGACGTCCGGGGCCCAGCCGCGCGGGGGCGCGCCCGTGACCGCGATGCGCCACCACCTGGCCGTGGCCGGCGTGATCGCGGCCAAGGACCTGCGCGCCGAGCTGCGGGGTCGCCAGGCGGTGACCTCGACCCTGTTCCTGGCCGCGGTCACGATGCTCATCTTCGGCTTCGCCCTCGGTCCCGACCAGGACCGCCTGGCGGCCGCCGGTCCGGGCCTGCTGTGGCTGGCCGTGATCCTGAGCGGGATGGCGGCGCTCGGCCGGCTCCACCACCTCGAGACGGAGGACGGCGCGTTCGAGCTCCTGGGGCTGTATCCGATCAGCCGGGCCGGGATCTACCTCGGCAAGGCGCTCGGCGGCCTCGTCGCGATGCTCGCCCTCGGCGCCCTCGTCCTGCCGCTCACCGTCATCCTGTTCGGGGTCGATCTCGCGACCGCCGGGCCGGCGCTGGCCCTGGTCATCGGTCTCGGCGCGGTGGGGGTCGCAGCCGTCGGCACCCTGTACGCCGGGCTCACCGTGCGGCTCCGGGCCCGCGAGGTCCTCCTCCCGCTGCTCCTGCTCCCGGTCCTGGCCCCGCTCCTGCTGGCATCGGTCAGCGCGACCGCCGTGCTCCTGGCCGGCGATCCCTTCGGTGAGCTGGCCGGCTGGCTCCAGCTGCTGGTGGGCTATGACCTGGCCATGCTGCTGGCCGGCGGCCTGACCTACGGCCTGGCCCTCGAGGAGTAGCGGCCATGGCGGTACGGGTGCTGGGGATCGGGGCCATCGTGGCCGTCGCGGCGGCGACGCTCTTCGCCCTGTTCGTCGTCCCCGCCGACCTCAACCAGGGCGAGCCGCAGCGGATCATGTACATCCACGTCGCCACCGCGTGGCTGGCGTACCTCTCGTTCGGGGTCACCGCCGCGGCCTCGGTCTGGTGGCTCGTTCGTCGCGATCCGCGGGCGGACGCCGTCGCCCTCGCCGGCGCGGAAGTGGGCGTGCTGTTCACCGCCTCCACGATCTGGGCCGGGATGATGTGGGGCCGCCCGGTGTGGGGGACGTTCTGGGACTGGGGCGATCCGCGGCTGACGACCACCGCGGTCATGCTCGCGATGTACGTCGGCTACCTGCTCGTCCGTCGCCTGACCGATGAGCCGGCCCGGCGCGCGACGCGGGCGGCGGTCCTCGGCGTCATCGGCGCCATCAACATCCCGATCGTCCACTTCAGCGTCATCTGGTGGCGCGGGCTGCACCAGGGCCCGACGTTCGGCTCGCCGGAGACCGTGCTCGACCCGCCCGCGCCCGGCCAGTTCGTCGCCGCCCTGCTCCTGATGCTCGGTGCGTTCAGCATCGCGTGGCTGTGGCTGATGATCAGCCGCTATCGCCTCGCTCGCCTCGAGTCGGCCAGCGAGGACGCCGTGCGCCGCAGCCAGCTGGTCGGCCTCGCCCCGGCCGGGGAGGCAAACCCGTGATCGCCGCCGTTCCCGACGTGGTCTTCGTCGTTGCCGGCTACGGCGTGATCCTGGGCGCGATCGCCCTGTACGCGTTCACCCTGGTCCGCCGCCTGCGGCGGGCTGAGCGGGCCACAGGCGGGCCCGAGGAGCCGTCCGCACCGGACCGATGACCCAAGCCGCCCCGCTCCCACCCCCCGCGCGACGGCGCGCCTGGGGCCCATGGCTCGCGGTCGCCGCCATCGGCGCGATCCTGGCCTGGCTGCTGTTCAGCGGCCTCAGCAGCGCGCTCGTCTACTACCTGACCCCGACCGAGCTCGCCGCGCGGGGCGAGGCGGCCGTCGGAGCGCCCGTCCGGCTCGGCGGCCTGGTCCTGCCCGGCAGCCGCAGCGGATCGGCCACCGACCTGACCTTCGTCCTGACCGATGGCGAGACGGAGATCACCGTGCACTCGACGGTCGCTCCCACCAGCTCGTTCCGGGAGGGGGCCGGGGCGGTGGTCGAAGGGACGCTCCGAGCGGACGGCGTGTTCGAGGCCGACGAGGTCCTGGTCCGGCACGACGAGAACTACGTCGCCCCGTCCGACTACCCGCTGCCCTGAGCGCCATGCTGGCCAGCATCGGTCACGGCGCGGTCGTCATCGGCCTGGCGGTCAGCCTGTTCGCGGCGGCCGTGTCGATCCTCGCCGGGCGGAGCGCCGATGCCGGCCTGGCGGCCGCCGGCCGTCGGGCGGTGTACGCGACCTGGATCCTGTCGCTGGTGGCGTGCGGGGCGATGGCCGTGTCGCTCCTGAACCACGACTTCTCGATCCTGTACGTCGCCCGCAACAACGCCACCACCACCCCGCCGTTCTACTCGTTCATCTCGCTGTGGGCCGCGCTCGAGGGCAGCATCCTGTTCTGGACGCTGCTCCTGACCGGGTGGTCGAGCCTGCTGCTGTACCGATACCGGAACGCTCCACCCCGAGCTCATGCCCTGGGCGAGCGCGACCCTGGCCCTGGTCGCGGCCTTCTTCTTCGCGGTCATGACCTGGCCGTCGGACCCGTTCGTGTCGGTCACCCCGGTCTCGGTCGAGGGCAACGGGCCGAATGCCCTGCTCCAGAACCACCCGTTCATGGGCCTCCACCCCCCGCTGCTGTACCTCGGCTACACGGGGCTGGCGCTGCCGTTCGCGTTGACCGTGGCCGCACTCGTCACGCGCCGCCTGGACGCGGGCTGGCTGCGGGTCATCCGGCGCTGGACGCTCGGGCCGTGGATCTTCCTGACCGCGGGCATCGTCGCCGGGGCGTGGTGGAGCTACGAGGTCCTCGGCTGGGGCGGCTACTGGGCCTGGGACCCGGTCGAGAACGCCGCGCTCCTGCCGTGGCTGACCGCGACCGCCTTCATCCACTCGGCGATGGTCGCCGAGCGCGGCCGCTCCCTCCGGACGTGGACCGCGATCCTGGTCACGACCACCTTCACACTCACCCTGCTGGGCACGTTCCTCACCCGGTCGGGCGTGGTCGAATCGGTCCATTCGTTCACCCAGTCGGCGATCGGGGCCTGGTTCCTCGGTGGGGTGCTGGTCTCACTGGTGGTCGGCGCGGCCCTCATCCTGTGGCGCCTGCCCGACCTCGCCGGCAGCGGCCCGCCGCCCGCCCTGGTCAGCCGCGAGTCGGCGTTCCTGCTGAACAACCTGCTCTTCAGCGGGCTGGCCTTCGCGGTCCTGTTCGGGACGCTGTACCCCCTCGTGGCCGAGGCCCTGGGCGGGGAGCGGCTGAGCGTCGGCGCGCCGTGGTTCGACCGGGTCAGCGCCCCGTTCTTCGCCGCGCTCCTGTTCCTGCTCGGCGTCGGTCCCGCCCTGCCGTGGGGATCGGTCAGCTGGCCGGCGCTGCGCGACCGGTTCGTCGTTCCCGCCGTGGCGGGGGTGGGGTTGATGGTGCTCGGCGTGGTGGCCGGGGTTCGGGGTCCCGCCCCGCTGCTGACCCTGGGGCTGGCCGGCTTCTCCGGCGCGCTGCTGGTCGGGGAGGTCGTGCGCGCGGCCGCTGGTCGAGCCCGGTCCAGCGGCGAGGGACCATTCCGCGCCACGTGGGGCGTCGCGACCCGCAACCGACGGCGGTACGGCGGGTACCTGGCCCACGTCGGGGTGCTGGTGGCGGCGATCGCGGTCGCGGTCAGCGCCACGAGCGCGGTGGAGGCGACCGCCGTCCTCGTCCCGGGGGAGTCCACTCGCCTCGCGGCCTACACCGTGACCCACGACCGGCTCGTGCAGGAGCCACTCGCCACCGATCCCCGGGTCTTCGAGACCCGGGCCGAGGTCGCGGTCAGCGGTCCGCAGGTCGCGCAGGTCAGCCCGGCGTTGCGCAACTACCCGAACTCGGCGACCCCGATCGCGACCCCATCGGTCCTGACCTCCGTCGCCGAGGACTTCTACCTCACCCTGCTCGCGTACGACCCCGAAAGCGGGGCCATCACCCTCCGCCTGTTCATCAACCCCCTCGTCGCCTGGATCTGGGTCGGCGGGGCGGTCGTGGTCCTCGGCGCCGTCTTCGCCATCTGGCCGCAGCGTCAGCCGGCGGTCGCGACCGTGGCCGCGCCGGTGGCCGCGAGGGACGCCTGACCGATGCGCACCGCCCGCTGGCTGCTCATCCCCATCCTTGCCGTGCCCCTGGCCTGGATCCTGTTCACCGGCCTTGGCCGGGACCCGTCCGAGATCCCATCCCCGCTCGTCGGGGAGCCGATGCCGCCGTTCGAGCTGACCGGCCTCGACGGGACCACGGTCTCCTCAGCCTCGCTGGCCGGGGTACCGATGGTCGTCAACTTCTGGGCCAGCTGGTGCATCCCCGCCTGCGTCGACGAGCACCCGGTGCTGTTGGACGCTGCCGACCGGTTCGGTGACCAGGTCCAGCTGGTCGGCATCCTGTACGACGACGATCCCGCCGACGCCCGCCAGTTCCTCGTCCGCTACGGCGACGGGGGATGGCCGAACGGCGACGACGCGTCCGGGGCGGTGGCCCTTGACTACGGCGTGCTGGGCCCGCCGGAGACGTTCTTCGTCGACGCGGAGGGCGTGATCCGGGCCAAGCACTTCGGTCCGCTGACCGAGGCCGACATGGCGGAGAACCTGGCGCTCATCGGAGTCAGCCCGTGACCCGGGCCGCGGGTCCTCGCTGGCTGGGCGCCGTCCTGGTCGTGGCCGCGGTCGTGGTCGGGGCGCTGCTCGTCCTCCGTCCCGGAGCGCCGCAGACCCAGGCCGATGTCGCCCAGGCGATCGCCGCAGAGCTCCGCTGCCCCGACTGTGCGGGCCTGTCGGCGGCGGACTCCCCGACCCAGGCCGCGGCCCAGATCCGGCGCGAGATCGTGGCGCAGCTCACCGCCGGACGGACCCCGGACGAGATCCGCGACTCGTTCGTCGCCCGCTACGGGCCGTGGATCCTGCTCACCCCGCCCGGCATCGCCCCGTGGCTCGTGCCGCTGCTGGTCACCGCCCTGGGCGCGCTGGTCCTCGCCGCCTGGCTGCTCCGTCCCGACCGGTGCTCCAGCGTCGGAGGACGCAGCGGAGATCTCGCCGGGAGCCGCCGCCCCGTTCGGCCTGGAGGCCGCATCGCTGCCGTCGGAGACCTCGCTCCGTGCCCGCCGGATGGCGGTCGCGATCGCGATCGGCCTGGTGGTGCTGCTGGGGATCGGCTTCTTCCTGCCCGAGCCGTACGGGCTCGCGGCGGACACCGTGGTCAACCAGCCGCTGGCCGAGGCCGAAGCGGCCGAAGCCCGGCGCCAGGCGGAGATCGAGCAGCTCCTGGATCAGGTGGCCGCCGATCCACGGGACACCGAAGCGCTCTCCGACCTGGCCGATGCCTACCTTGCCGGCTCCACCGCCGAGGACCTCCAGCGCGCCGCGTTCGTCCTGCTGGCGCTCATCGGTCAGGCGCCCGACGACCCGGAGCCGTACGGTCGGCTGATCACCGCCTACATCCGGGCCGAAGCCTGGGCCGATGCCGCGGCGGCGACCGATGCGCTCGCCGATCTGGAGCCCGATTCGGCCGACGTCCCCTTCTTCCGCGGCCTCATCGCCTGGCAGGGCGAGGGCGACGCCGAAGCCGCGCTGGCGGCCTTCGACGAGTTCCTGGCCGCCGCGCCCGATGACCCGCGGGTGCCGATGATCCGCGCCCTGCGCGCCGAGGCGGCCGCCGGGGACTAGGCCGACCTCACCCCGCCGCCCGGGGGACCTCGATCCAGAAGGTGGAGCCCACCCCCTCCTCGCTCTCGAAGCCGACCGCCCCATCGTGCGCCTCCGCGATATGGCGGACGATGGCCAGTCCCAGGCCGGCGCTGGCCCCGCCCATCTGCCGGGGCTCGTCTTCGCGATCCGCCCGGGCCCGCGCCCGATCGACCTTGTAGAAGCGCTCGAAGATCCGTTCCCGGTGGGCGAGCGGAATGCCGACGCCGTCGTCCGCCACCCAGAACCGAACGCCGGCCGCGGTCCCGTCCCAGCCAAGGCGGACCTCCCCGCCTCGGCGGCTGTACTTCACCGCGTTGTGCGCCAGGTTCAGCAGCGCCTGGGACAGGCGGGCGGGATCGGCGGCCGCGCGCACACGGTCGTCGTCCGACTCCCGACCCGAGCCGGCGATCCGGACGCTGACCTCGCGGCGGGCGGCGATGGGACCGATGCGGTCGGCCACGTCCTCGAGAACCCGTTTCGGAGCGACCGCCTCGATCACGAGTGCGACCTCGCCCGACTCGATCATGGACAGGTCGAGCAGCTCGTCGACGAGCTGGGCCAGGTGATCCACCTCGCGCTGGATCTGAACCGCGAACTCCCGGCTGATCTCGGCATCGGCCACGGCCCCGTCGGCCAGCGTCTCCGCCAGGAGCTTGATGGAGGCCAACGGCGTCCGGAGCTCGTGGCTGATATTGGCCACGATGTCGCGCCGGGCCTGCGCGGCGCGCCGCGCCGCGGTCACGTCGTGGAGCCACAGGAGCAGACCGCCGGACGGCAAGGGAACGGCCTGCGCCTCGAACTGGCGAGCCGACATCTGGCCGAGTGCGGCCTCGCCGGTGCGCGCAACGCGGTCGCTGATGGCGCTCTTGGCCAGCTCGTCCAGCGGCGCCGACCCGAAGGCGGCGATGAGGCTCAGGCCGCGAAGCTGTTCCAGCGTCCGATCGGCGAGGGCGGCCGCCTCGGCCGACGCATCACGGATGCGTAACCGGTCGTCGATCACCACCAGCGCGTCGTCCCCGCGCCGAGCCAGAACGGCGCTCAGGGTCTCGGCGGAGGTCACGGTCGGGGTCGGAACGCGTATCCCACGCCGCGCACCGTTCGGAAGTAGTCGTGGCCATCGATCGCCCGGAGCTTGGTGCGGAGCCAGCTGACGTGGACGTCGACGGTGCGGTCCGTCCCGTCGTAGTCATACCCCCAGATGCGCGCGAGCAGCTGATGGCGCGTGAAGATCTGACCAGGGTGGGCCACGAAATGGGACAGGAGGTCGAACTCCTTGGTCGTCAGGTCCAGCGCCTGTCCGCCGACGGACACTTCCCGACGGCCGACGTCGATCTGGATCGTCCCCGAGGTGAGCACCTCGCGCTGGGCGTCAGCCTCGGATCCGGTCCGCCCGTCGCGCCGGAGGACGGCCTCGACCCGGGCGAGCAGCTCCGGTCGGCTGAACGGCTTCGGCACGTAGTCGTCCGCGCCGACCTTGAGGCCGACCACCCGGTCGACCTCCTCGCCCTTGGCCGAGAGGATGATCACCGGCGTCTCGATGCTTTCTCGCCGCAGGGTACGGAGCACCTCGAGGCCGCTCATCCCCGGCAGCATGAGGTCGAGCAGGATGAGGTCGTGGCGCCGATCGCGCCCGGCCGCCAGGGCCTGCTCACCGTCGACCGCGCTGGCGACTTCGTAGCCTTCCCGCGCCAGATTGAAGGTGAGTGCCTGGCGGAGCGTACGGTCGTCCTCGACGACCAGGATCTTTCGCTTCAGTTCAGGTCCTCGATCTGACCGGTGGCGAGGTAGACCACGTCCTCGCCGATGTTCGTCACCCGATCACCCAGCCGCTCGAGGTGGTGGGCGATGAAGATGAGATGGGTGGCCTGCGGGACGCGGCTCGGATCGGCCTGCATGAGCTCCATGGCACCGCGATACACGGCGTCGTACAGCCGGTCCAGCTCGTCGTCGTTGGCGGCGACCGCTCGCGCGTCTGACTCGCTGACGTCGACCAGGGCGCGCATCGCGGCGCGCAGCTGAGACCGGCAGAGGCGCTCCATGATCGGGATCTGGCTGAACATCGGGATCTCCGGCTCCGATGCCAGCTGCTGCGCGAGCTTCGCGATGTTCACCGCGTAGTCGCCCATCCGCTCCAGCTCAGCCGCGGCGTGGTACAGGGTCAGCAGCTCTCGCAGGTCGCGGGCCATCGGCTGCTGAGTGGCGAGGGTGACGGTGATCTCGTTGCTCACCCGGCGCTGGAGGTCGTTCACCTCGGCGTCGTCCCAGCGCACCTTGTCGGCCAGATCGGCGTCGCGTTCGAAGACCGCACGCCCAGCGCGCTCGAGCGCGCGGTCGACCAGGGCGCCCAGTCGGAGCACATCATCCTTGACGGTCCGCAGCTCGCTGTCCAGCGTCGCCCGCGTGCCGCCGGCCTGCTCCTCGCCGCTGGCCGGCTGCTCGTCGGCTGCCGACATCTCTTCGGCGGACGGGCTCTCGGTCGCCACGTCCACGGACTCGTCGTCGTCCGGCGCCGGCGTGATCTGGCTCATCCGAACCGCCCGGTGATGTACTGCTCGGTCAGGGGGTTGGCGGGCTGGGTGAACAGCTTCTCGGTGGGCGCGGTCTCGACCAGGTATCCCGCCCGGTCGTCTCCCATGGTCAGGAAGACGGTCGTATCGGAGGCCCGAGCCGCCTGCTGCATGTTGTGGGTGACGATGACGATCGTGTAGTTCTCCCGCAGCTCGCGCATGAGCTCCTCGATCTTCAGCGTGGCGATGGGGTCGAGGGCGGAGCACGGCTCGTCCATGAGGATGACCTCGGGCTGGACGGCGATGGCGCGGGCGATGCACAGCCGCTGCTGCTGGCCGCCGGACAGCGCCGTGCCAGGGGTCTTCAGCTTGTCCTTCACCTCGTCCCACAAGGCGGCACGGCGCAGGGACTCCTCGACGAGGTCGTCCATCTTCCCGCGGAAGCCGGCGACTCGTGGCCCAAACGCCACGTTGTCGTAGATCGACTTGGGGAAGGGATTGGGCTTCTGGAACACCATCCCGATCCGACGCCGCACCTCGACCGGGTCCACCCCATCGGCGTACAGGTCCACGCCGTGGTACAGGATCTTGCCGTCGACACGGGCCGACGGGACGAGGTCGTTCATCCGGTTGAAGCTGCGCAGCAGGGTGCTCTTCCCGCAGCCAGACGGACCGATGATGGCCGTGATCTTGTTCCGCTCGATCGACAGGTTGATCTCGCGGACGGCGCGGAACGACGCCGTAGTAGCACGACAGAGTCCTGTAGCTCGAAGACGACGTCCGGCTCGGCATGCGGCTCGGCCTCCTCCCAGGTCGCGGAGCGCGCGGTCTGCGGCCGCACGGCAGGCGGAGCCTGCGGCGATTCCGTGGCCATCGGCTCGGTCACCGTCTCGGTCCCGGACTCGCCGTCGCTCTGGTCCGTCACCGGGAAGCGAGGCGTGAGCTTGATCGACATGGGTTCACCACCGCCTATCGTATCGATTGCGAAGCAGAATGGCCGCCGCGTTGACGGCCAGGATGACCGCCAGCAGCACGATGATCGCCGCCGCGGTCAGCGCCCGGAACTCCTCCTGTGGCTGCTTGGACCACGAGAAGACGATGGTCGGCAGGGCCGTGAACGGGCCGGACAGGGTTTCGCCGATCCCCTGGTCGGTGGCCGTTCGGAACACCCCGGTGATGGCGCCGACCATGATCAGCGGTGCCGTCTCGCCGAATGCCCGGGCCAGGGTCAGGACGACGCCGGTCAGGATGCCCGGCATGGCGTACGGCAGCACGTGGCTGGTGATCACCTCCGAGCGCGTGGCGCCGACCCCGAACGCGGCCTCGCGAATGGTGAGCGGGACGGCCCGGAGCGCCTCGGCGGTGGTGATCACGACGATGGGCAGGACGAGGATGGCCAGGGTCATCCCGCCCGCGATCAGGCTGCGCCCGGTCCCGAGGGTGGTGACGAAGACCGCCAGCCCCAGCAGTCCGTAGACGATGGCCGGGACCCCGGCCAGGTTGCGGATGTTCGTGTTCACCAGCTGCGCGAAGCGGCTTTCGCCGGCGTACTCCTCGAGATACACCGCAGCGGTGATCCCGATCGGGAGGGCGAAGACGATCACAAAGACGGTCAGGATGATCGACCCCACGATCGCCTGGCCCACGCCGGCGATCGTCGGGGTTCTGGCTGTTCGGCGCGACGAGGAAGTCCAGGCCGCGGGTCGTGAGCACCGGCAAGGCACGGCTCATGACGTCGGCGAGGAGCACGAACAGGATCGCGAGCGAGATGACCAGGGTCAGCAGCAGCAGGAGCGCGGCAACCATTCCGCCCCAATCGCGGCGGCCGCTGCGCAGTCCGGCCTCAACCGCCGCGGTGGCGGCGCGTCGTGGTGGCCGCTGTCGCCGTGGCCATCAGTACCGCTGCCGGACCCGGCGCACGAACGCGTCGCTGATGAGGTTCAGGACCAGGGTGATGCCGAACAGGAGCAGCCCGACGAAGAACAGGCTCGGGAACGCCAGCGTCGCGCCGCGGACCTGGTCGGACCCGGTCGCGAGGGCAGTCATCGCCGCGGTCATCGTGATCCCGGAATCGAAGGGGTTGAGGGTGAACAGTGAACCCCCGGTGGCGCCGGCTGCGATGGCCACGATCATCGTCTCGCCGATGGCCCGCGAGACACCGAGGATGAGCGCCGCCACGATGCCCGGAGATGGCAGCCGGGACGACGACTCGCATGCTCGTCGCGAGCCGCCGAGCGCCCAGGCCGTAGGAGGCCTCGCGCAGGGCATTCGGCACCGCGTGCAGTGCGTCTTCCGCGACGGACGCGATGAGCGGCGTGATCAGGATGCCGACGGCGATGCCCGCGGCCGCCATGTTGAAGACCTGGACGCCCGGATGGATGGTGTTCACCACGCCGGGGCTGATGACGGTGATGGCGAAGAACCCGAGGACGACCGATGGGATGGCGGCCAGGACCTCGAGGATCGGCTTCAGGGTCTTTCGGACGCGGTCTGACGCGTACTCCGACAGGTAGATCGCCGCGCCGATCCCCAGGGGCGTCGCGATCAGCATCCCCACCCCGCTGATGACCAGCGTGCCGGCCAGGATGGTCGGGATGGAGAACTGGTCCCGGCGCGGGAACCAGCCTTCCGCGAACAGCTGCGCCGGGTCGACATCGCGCACGAAGGCGAACGCGTTGCCGATGAGCGACAGGACGATGAGGACGCTGATGATGATCGACGCGGTGGCAGAGACCGTGATCGCGACGCGAATGAACGTCTCGCGGAAGCGTCGACGAGGACCGATCCGCAGGTCCTCGACGTGGAGCACGCCGGGCGGTGAATGCGGGACAGCCGTCATGGTCGGATGGGTCACTCTAGGGTCTTCGCTGAGCGATGGGAAGGGCCGGGCGCCCGGAGGCGCCCGGCCCCGAGGAGGGAGGGAACTGGACTTCGCGACGATCAGCGGCTTTCCCAGGCCGAGCGGGTGGCCGCCAGATCAGCCTCGGCGAGCTGGAACGTAGCCCTGCTCGCTGACCGCGGCGATCCCCTCATCAGAGAGGTAGAAGTCGACGAACGCCTGCAGCGCGGCATTGGCATCGGCACGCGCGGTGTTTGGATAGATGTACAGGTACCGCGAGATCGGGTACTCGGCCGCAGCGATCGTGTCCTCGGTCGCCGGCGTGCAACCATCGCCGCCGTCTACGGGCAGGAGCTGGACGCGATCGGTGTTCTCGACGGCGTAGGCGAATCCGACGCAGCCGAGGGTGTACGGCGCGTCAGGGGTGCCGGCAGACGCCTTCGATGATGACGTTGTCGTCGGGCGAGGCCTGGTAGTCAGGCTGCATGACCGCGTCCTGCTCCGCGCGCTTCGGCGATGTCACCGAACACCAGGTCGACGAAGCTGTCGTAGGTCCCCGATTCCTCGCCCGGGGCGACGATGGTCAGGGGCTCGGCCGGGTACGGCGCATGTGACTCACCGAAGTCGGTGCCGAACTCGGTCGCCAGCTCGCCTGCCAGCCCGTCCGCGTCGGACCAGTTGTCGAAGCCCTGCGACTCCGGACCCATGAGGGCGTACAGATCGAGGAAGCTCAGGCACTCAAGGGACGTGTCCTCGGTGGAGGTGATGACCGAGATCCCGTCGATGCCGATCTTCAGCTCGACGTACTCGACGCCGGCCGCCTCGCAGAGGCCCACTTCCTCCTCGCTGATCGTGCGCGAGGCGTCGGCGATGTCAATCGAGTCATCGCAGAACAGGGCGAATCCGTCACCCGTGCCAGGGCCGTCGACGAATCCGGTCACGTCCGTGTTCGCGGCGGTGAACGCCTCGAACACGTGGTTGCTGATGGGCAGGACGGTCGACGAGCCCGAGATCTGAATCTCACCGCTCAGGGCCGACCCGCTGGGCGCGGCGCTTTCAGGCCCCTCACTCTCTGCAGGCGACTCGCTCGCGGACGGCTGACAGGCGGACAGGACGAGCAGGCCGACAAAGAGCAGGGCAGCAGGACGCAGGGGCGTTTTCACTCTGAGGACTCCTTCGGCGTTGGGCAATTTGCGCCGACATGGTCACGACCCCGCCTCAACGGGCGGTCAGCCCACGTCAAGCGGAGGTCAAGGACCGGGGATACCGGGCAGGCCGGCCCTACCATGCGGCGAACGCGTGGAGTCGAAAGGAGACGGGATGCAGCTGTTGCTGGGTGGTCTGATCGGTCTGGCCGGTGGGGTCCTGTCGGGCCTGTTCGGCATCGGGGGAGGGCTGGTGATCGTGCCGGGACTGATCCTGCTGCTCGGGATGACCCAGAAGCAGGCGGCCGGCACCTCGCTGGCGGCGCTCCTCCTGCCGGTCGGCATCCTGGGCGCGCTGGAGTACTGGCGCGGCGGCTACGTCGACGTGCGCCTGGCGATCCTTATCGCGTTGGGGATCGTGGTGGGAGCGTTCATCGGGGCTCGCATCGCCACTGGCCTCCCGAACGAGCTGCTGCAGCGGGCGTTCGGTGTCCTTCTCGTCCTCGTTGGGGTTCGGCTCGCGCTATGGGTGTAGAGGCCCGGTGCGCGGGTGCAACACGAATTGCCATTCTTCCGCTCAACACGGTTCGCCAGGGCCACGCGGATGGGGCACCATAGGCTCCCCACCGTTCTGGGGGTCTGGCAATCCCCGCCCTACCGATGTGACAGGAGGCCATTGCCCCATGACTCCGCGAATCCGGGCGGCCCCGACGCTCAACTGGAGCGATTCTGGCCGCCCTGACCCTGATCCTGGTTCTGCCGGCGAGCTCCTTCGGTTCGCACGGACACCCGAACCCAGGGACGGCGTTTCTCACCCTGCTCGGCGCATACGCCCCCGGCGGCGCTTCCGAGGGGATGAGGATTCCGTTGATCAACTCTGGTGACGATCCGTTCGCCGACGACAACGTCATCTTCCAGGGAATCCCGGACGGGCTCGGGGTCATCCCGGGGCCTGCTGGTTCCGGATACGTGGACATCTACGTCGCCCACGAACAGTCGCACGTCCCGTTCGCCGGCATTCCCGGCGACACCACGCGCTACGCCGACTACGAGGACTCCTCCGTGACTCGCGTGCGGGTCGACGTTGCCGAGCGCCAAGTGACCGAAATGGATGCCCAGGTCCTTCCGGCCACCGCCGGATTCCTGCGGTTCTGCTCGGCCACCATGGTTGGGCCCGACGAGGGATTCGACAACTACACGTTCCTGGTAAACGAGGAGTCGAACGAGACATCCTCACCGTTCCGCCTGGCGCGGTCTATGGACGCGGATCCCGCGCTCAACGGCCTCCGCCAGGCTGGCTACAGCGTCTGGCTGGACACCGAGACCGGGGCGTACGACGTGATCAGCCGCGCGGGTCGCCACAACCATGAGAACACAGTGGTCGTCCCCGGCGGCTGGAATGAGCTGGCCATCCTGTCAGGTGACGACACCTTCCTTGCGCCCAGCTCGCAGCTCTACCTGTACACCGCCAAGGACGACGAAGCCGTCATGGCGGACAAGGGTCAGCTCTGGGCCTTCCAAGTGACCGCCACGGACGAAGGGCCGTTGGCCGATCCGTACGATCGGTTTAACAACGCGAACGACTTCCTCGAGATCACGAACAACGAGTCCGGCCCGTGGAAGGGACGGTTCATTCACGTTCCAACCGACATCGCCCGCGGCGTGACAGGCGTCGCCCCGCAACAGGCGCTCGAAGACTGGTCCAACGCGAACAACGTCTTCCAGTTCGTCCGAATCGAAGACATCGGGTATCGCCCGTGACAACCCACGAGTCGTCTACTTCGCCGACACCGGGACCAGCCGCCTATCAGAGAACGCCATGACCGGGCGCCTAGAGCGGCTCGGGTCCGGTGGGACGCTTTCCAACGGGCGCATCTTCAGGATGGTCCTGAACGCCACGCGATCCTCGAATCGTCGATGAGTTCAGTGTCCTGACTGACAGTGTGCCTGTCCCACCAGGAGGAAATGCCGCGACTGGAGTGGCGTTCGTCAACCCCGACAACCTGGATATCGGTTCCGCCAGCCTGATGGTCCAGGAGGATGGGGCGAGTGCCAACGACATCTGGCACTACGCGCTGACCACGGGAGTCTGGACGAAGGTTGCCACCGTGACGGGCAGCGGAGTTTCTGCCGAGTCGAGCGGCATCATCAGCCTCGAGCGCACGACATTTGGGCCCGGCTGGTGGGCGCTGGACGTCCAGGGCCACCAAAATCTCGCAGGGTCGGTGACAAGCGGCTTCATGTGGGAGGGCCCGCCGAGCTCGGCAACTGGTGCGTATTCCAAGCGCGTCGAGGAGGGCCAGCTGCTGCTGATGTACCTTCCCGGCACCTAGCCCAGACTGACCGTTACGAGGGCCGCCCCGATGGGGCGGCCCTCTCGGGTGTCGCCCTGACGGGGCGATCGGTCAGCGGCCGGGTTTGGGCTTGCGCCGATCGCGGGCGAGGTAGACCGCGGGCAGGCCGGCACGGAGCAGGCGGATCGCCTCCGGCCCCTGTGCCGCGGGGCTGTCCTGGAAGGTGTGGACCACGTCGATCACCCGGTAGCGGTGGCTGATCGCCTGGGTGTCGATGTACTCGATCGTGTCGCCCACCCGAGGGAGGGGCGAGGAGTACTCGATGTCGGCCGCGGCGAAGCCTCCGCGTCGCGGGAAGTACAGGGTGTACGGCATGTCGACCGGCCAGTCGGCGCCGACGGCGTCCTGGGTGCGGACCTCGGGTTCCTTGGTTCTGGCCATGGCGACGGCTCCCTTGATCCCTAGCCTGACGGACTTTCCGCGCGCGCCGCTCCATCAGGTCATTCCGACGACTTCGCGAGGCCGCGCTATCCTGCGGCGCCGTGCGACTGCTCATCGTCGAGGACGAGCTCGACCTCGCCACTGCGCTTGCCACCGGATTGCGCCGCGAAGGCTATGCGATCGACCTGGCCGCAAATGCCGCCGAGGCCCGCCAGCGCCTCGAGGACGTTCCATACGACGTGGTGTGCCTGGACCTCGGGCTACCGGACGGTGACGGCCGCGAGGTCTGCCGCGAGCTTCGCGCCGGCGCGCTACTGCTGCCGGGTGCCACGCCTCCGCGCGTCCTGATGCTGACCGCCCGGGACGGCCTCGACGATCGAGTCGGTGGTCTGGACGACGGGGCCGACGACTACCTGGTCAAGCCATTCAGCTTCGCAGAGCTCGCGGCACGGGTTCGTGCCCTGGCCCGCCGCCCGACAAGCAACGGTGGTGCGGCGATCCGGCTGGGGAGCCTCGAGCTCGACGCCGCGCGGCACGAAGCCCACCGCAACGACCAGCGGCTCGACCTGTCCCCCAAGGAATTTGCGCTTCTCCGCTACTTCATGCTCCATCCGAGCGAGGTCCTGACCCCGGAGCGCCTGCTCGAGCACGTGTGGGACGACCGCGCCGACCCGTTCACCAACACGGTCCGGGTCACGATCAGCAACCTTCGCCGCAAGCTTGCCGCGGCGGGCGCCGGGCAGCCGATCGAGACCGTCGTGGGGGTGGGGTATCGCCTGGCGGAGAGCGTCCCATGAGTGGTCGCCCTCCCTCCCGGCGTTTTGCCGCCTCCGTTCGATCGGTCCGCTTCCGGCTGGCGATGCTGGTGACCGCTGCCCTGATCGTCACGGCGGGTGTGCTCGTGCTGGGGATGAACCTGGCCCTCGACACGGTGGCCGCGACGATCCCGGAGGAGCAGCCGACGACACTCGAGGAGGAGGTGCTGCGGGTGCTCGGCATGAGCCTCGACGAGCTCCTGGGAAGCGGCGACTCCGGGGCGACCGATGCACTGCGGCAGGTGGAACAGGCCGTCCGGGAGCAGACCCTCCAGCAGGTTCGCGATCTTTCGCTCGTGGCGCTCATCGCGCTGATCCCGGTCGGCCTTGCCATCGGTTGGGCGGTCGCGGGCCGCGTCCTGCGACCGGTGGGCACGATGGCCGCCGTCGCGCGCGAGATCGAGGCGACCGATCTCTCGCGGCGCATCCGGCTCGGCGGTCCACCCGACGAGATGCGCGACCTGGCCGACACGTTCGACGCGATGCTCGACCGGCTCGATCAGGGTGTGCTGACCCAGCGCCGCTTCGTCGAGGACGCGTCGCACGAGCTGCGGAACCCTCTGGCGGTCATCCGGACGACCCTCGATGTCGCGCTCTCGGAACCCGAGGACACCGAGGGCCTGCTCCGCGCCGCGGAGGTGGCTCGGCGCACGGCCGACCGGATGTCGACCACGGTCGACGAGCTCATGGCGCTCGCCCGGACGAGTGCGCAGCCCGAACGGCGCACGTCGGTCGACCTTGCCGAGGTGGTGGCCGAGGTCGCCCAGGAGTACGACGCGGAGGCCTCGACCCGCGGCGTGCGACTGTCGCAGCTCGCTCCGTCCGGCCTCGTCATCGACGGAGACCGGTCCGCGCTGAAGCGCGCCCAGGCGAACCTCGTCTCGAACGCGCTCCGAGTGGCTCCTGCCGGTTCAGTGGTCCACTGCCGCGCCGGACGCGCCGGCGGCTGGCTCTGGTTGGGGGTACGCGACGTTGGGCGTGGTATCGCGCCCGACGACCAGGCCCTCGTCTTCCGCCGTGCCTGGCGCGACGGGGCCCCGACGGCCGAAGGCGACGGGCAGGGCCTGGGGCTACCTCCCGCTTCCACACAGCTGGCTGTCGGTCAATTCCGCCACGGATCGCAACGCGTGGAAAGACCGCCTGAAATGTTCGAAAATGCCCCTTTCTCGGTCGGCGGAGTCATCTCGTGAAACGTCAACACGGCGCTCGAGACTGGCGTCGTGGACGGCCAGGAGAACCCGCTAACGACGATCCTGGCGTTCAAGTTCTGACGAGGTATGAGAGGATGTGATGAGCGATATCCGGCGTACGCTCGAAGCCTTGTGCGAAGCCTTCAACGCGCACGATCTCGATGCCATCATGGCCCACTTTGCCGACGATTGCGAGCTCGAGATGCCGCGCGGCCCGGACCCCTGGGGAGCGCGCTCGGAGGGCAAAGCCACTGTGCGCGAAGCGCTCGCAGGCCGCTTCCAGGGCCTCCCTGATGTCCACTACGGGGATGCCACCCACTTTGTCGACGCCGACACCGGCATCTCCAATGGACCCTCACCGGCACCACCCCAGAGGGCGTCCGGCTCGAGGTGAGGGGCTGCGATTTCTACACCTTCCGCGACGGGCTGGTGGCGCAGATTTTATTGGAAGATCGTCATGTAGATGATGCGCGGCTAGGCCTATGGCGAGGCGATCGCCGAGCTGAAGAAGGAAGGCCTGCTGCCGAAAGAGACCCGAGCATCGGCAGGTGAAGTATCTCAACAACCGCCTGGAGGGCGACCACGGCAAGCTGAAGCGCTTGATCAAGCCGACGCTCGGCTTCCAGTCGATGAAGACGGCCTATGCGACGATCAAGGGCTTCGAGGTGATGCGGATGTTCAAGAAGGGCCAGTTCAGCTCGTGGATCGAGGCGATCGGCGGCGGAACCGAGGCGTCCTTCGTTAACCGGCTGTTCGGCATCTATGCGTGAACCACCGACACGATCAGGCCTTCACGCGCCCCACATGATCTTTGCAACGGAGCCCCGAGGCCCGCGGG
>CAWHAZ010000003.1:0-154150 GCA_963827475.1 uncultured Chloroflexia bacterium | reverse complement strand
ACTCCCCGGTCGGACGCCAGAGCCTCGTATCCTTGCCCCGTGGACCCCATCTGCCCCTGCTGACCCTCGGCGGTGACCGCCGGGTCGTCTCGGGCAGCCCGGACGCCGCGCACCGCTGTGCCGCGGGCGGACGCTGACCACCATCGAGCGCGACTACCAGGCGCGCTTCTGCCTCACCGGCCGCCACGAGACGTGCGAGCGGTACGTCGCCCACGTCGAGCAGTTCGGGCCGCTCGGGCCGGCTTGGCGCGGCGCGGCGCCGGATGCCACCTACACATCGACCCGGCTGGTCATGGATTCGGCGCCCCGCGCCCTGATCGGGCCGCGGCCGCGGCGGCTCGGGACGGCCGCCCTGCTCGTACTCGGCCTGGTGCTGACCGGATTCCTTGTGGCCTGGATCGGGCTGGGCGGCCTGGGCGCCATCCTGGGTCCCTCCGACGCATCACCGACGCCCCGCTCCTCGGCATCCGGCGGTCCTTCGCCGTCGTCCGAGCCGTCCGCATCGGTCGAGCCGTCCGCATCGGCATCGGTTGCGCCCACGCCCCCGCCAGCGCCCACGCCGACGCCGGCGCCAACCCCGGTCACGTACATCGTCCAGTCGGGGGACACCCTGAACGCCATCGCCGCCCGGTTTGGGACCACCGCCCAGGCGATCATGGACGCCAACGGCCTGACCAGCGAGATCATCCAGGTGGGCCAGGTCCTGATCATTCCGATTCCCTAGAACGGGGGCTGACAGCTCCGACAGAAGGTCGTTGCCTCGTCACCGCCGATCTGGCGCAGTGGCTTCCCGCACCGCGGGCACGGCTCCCCGCCGCGCAGGTGGACCTGCAGAAATTCGCGGTTCTGGACCTCGATATGCGGCGGAACGAGGTCGCGGAGCCGGTGGGTCGCATCCGCCAGCACGGAGCGCATCGCCTCGTACAGGTGGTCGATTTCCTCGGGGCTCAGGGTCCGCCGCTTCCGGAGGGGGGCGAGGCGGGCGGTCCACAGGATCTCGTCGCTGTAGGCGTTGCCGATCCCGGCCACGAAATGCTGGTTGCGCAACAGGTTCTTCAGCTCACCGGGGTGGCGGCGGATGCGGGCCCGGAACACCTCCAGGGTCAGGTCCGGGTCATCCGCGTCGGGACCCATGTCCGCCCAGCCGGGAACCTCGTCGAGGCGGGCGCGATCGACGAGGTACAGCTTGCCGAGCATCTCGCGATCCACGTAGCGGAGCTCGCCGCCATCGGTGAAGGTCAGGCGGAGTCCGGTGCGAGCCCGGACCTTCTCGCCGGGCCGATCGAGGAGCCAGAACCGCCCGGCCAGCATCGGGTTCGCCAGGAGGAGTCGCTCTTCCCGGCCATTCCTGAGCAGCGGCAGGATGAGGAACTTGCCGCGGCGCGAAGCCGGCCCGAGGGTCATCCCCGGGAGGGCTGCGAGGTCCTCGCCCGTGGCTCGCAGGAGGATGGGCGCAGGAGCCGTGGCGGACGCGATCTCCCGACCGGTCGCTCGCCGTGCGAGCTCCTCGGCCACGATGGCGAGGTCCGGCAGCTCAGGCACGATCGGCCACCATTGACCCGGATGGTATGCTACGCCGGCCTCTGAACAGAACAACCCCAATAACGTGCGGGACGCCCGTCAGATCGCCCAGGAGGAGAGCACCGAGTCGTCTTCACGAGGACCAGGACCGTTCACAATCCGGGCTGACGCCCTCCGCATGCGGAGGGCGGTTTTGTTTTCAGGGAGACCGACACCGACAGGAGCCAAACGCACTTGGACGAAGACCCGCAGCCCGCCGCCCCGACCGATGAACCGTCGTCGGCCGGAACCACTTCGGCGGTGGACATGACGGACGAGCCGACCAGCCCGAGCACCGAGGCCGCGACCATGGTCGCGGAGCCCGAGCCCGAGCCGGATCCGGCGGACGAGGCCCGCGCCGTGGCCGACGCGACCGAGGCTGTCGCCGCGGTCGAGGTGGCGGAGGCCCTGGAGGCCCAGGCCGTCGCCGAGGTCGAGCTGGCTGAGGCAATCGAGGCCGTGGTCGTGGCGGCGGAGGCGGCCGAAGCCGCCGAAATTGTCGAGGACACGGCCGAGGAGCCGACGACCGATGAGGCGGTACCCGCTGAGCCGGCCAGCGGACGAGCCGGCCACGGAGGAGCCGGCCACGGAAGCGCCAGCGCTCCCCGAGCCGACCACCATGCAAGAGTTCATGGACCACCCCGACCATGAGGTGAAGAACCTTCGCCATGGCGATGTGGTGGAGGGAACAGTCGTCCGGATCGACCCCGACGAGCTGCTGGTCGACTTTGGCGGCAAATCCGAGGGCGTGGTGTCCAACCGCGAGCTGCTGGGTCGCCGCGGCGGCCCGCGCGAAGGCGACGAGCCGCGCCAGGAGCTGAAGGTCGGCGACCCGGTCCTGGTCTACGTCCTCCAGCCCGAGTCGCCCGAGGGCCATGCCGTCCTCTCCGTCCGGCGCGCCGGCCTGGAGCGGAAGTGGCGCGCCATGCAGGAGCGCTTCGAGGCGGGCGAGATCGTGGAGGCCCGCGTCATCGACCACAACAAGGGCGGGCTGATCGTGGACCTCGGGGTCCGGGGGTTCGTCCCCATCTCCCAGATCGTCGACTTCCCGCGCCGCCCGCGCGACGAGCAGCCCCGCGACGCGGCCCAGGAGATCGCGGAGAAGCTCCAGCCGTTCGTCGGCCGAACGCTCCGCTTGAAGATCCTCGAGGTCAACCGCAAGGCGAATCGGCTCATCCTGTCGGAGAAGGTCGCGGTCTACGAGGAGCGCCGCGAGAAGCGCGACGAGCTCTTCAGCTCCCTGAACGTCGGGCAGCGGGTGCAGGGCACGGTCCGCAGCATCGCGCCGTTCGGCGTGTTCGTCGATCTCGGCGGGATCGATGGACTCGTCCACAAGAGCGAGCTCTCGTGGAACAAGGTCAACAACCCGGAGACCGCCTACGCCATCGGTGAGCAGGTCGAGGCCGAGGTCATCGACATCAACCACGAGCGTGGCCGGATCAGTCTCTCGATCCGACGCCTCCAGCCCGACCCGTGGCAGGAGTCGGTGGCGAAGTACAAGATCGGCGACGTCATCGAGGGCACGGTCACCAAGCTGGTGAACTTCGGCGCGTTCGTGCGGATCGAGGAGGGCCTCGAGGGCCTGATCCACATCAGCGAGCTGTCGAACAGCCGGGTCGCCCATCCGGGTGACGTCGTCCAGGAAGGCCAGCAGCTCCAGCTGAAGATCATCAGCCTCGACTCCGAGCGCCATCGGCTCGGCCTGAGCCTGAAGCAGACCGAAGACCGATCCACCCCAACCGTCCAGCCGTCCTACGAAATGACCGAAGCCCCCTCGGGCGACGGCGGCGACGGGTCGGAGCGAGGACCGCGGCCTGCCGATCGTACCGAGCGGAGCGACCGGGCCGAACGGAGTGACCGGGGTCCGCGGCGAGATCGCCGCGACCGGCGGGACCGCGACTACCGGCCCGAGGACGCCACGGCCGAGCCCGAGGAGGGCATCGACAACACGATGGCCGCGGCATTCGCCGAGTCGGGTCTCCTCGACCAGTTCCGGACCGATGAGCCCGGAGCGGAAGCCCCGGCCGAAGCGCCGACCGGAGACGCGGTAGCCGAGGAAGCGCCGCCGGCCGAAGCCCCAGCGGCTGAGGCAGTCGAGGAGTCTGCAGACACGCCCGCCGCGAGAAGCTGCCGCCGAGCCGGTTACCGAGGCCGCCGCCGAGCCGGTTACCGAGGCCGCCGCCGAGCCGGTTACCGAGGCCGCCGCCGAGCCGGCAATCGAGGCCGCCGCCGAGCCCGTGGCGGAGGCCGAGGCCGATACCGCCGACGAGGCCGCTGCCCCGCCCGCGAAGAGTCGGAAGCGAACCGCGAAGAGCGCCGACAAGCCGGACGAAGAGCCGGCCCCGGATGCCGCAGAGGACAGCGCATCGAGCGAACCCGCCGAGGGTTGAGCCGGCCGTGGGCCGGCACGCGCGTCATCCGCAGCACTGATCCATTGGGCTGGATGGCCCGTATCACCTATTGACCCACCCTGAGCGGCATGGGACACCGGCGCACAGGCGGTGCCGTACACTCAAGGACGAGGCTTATGGACCGTTTCGACAAGTTCACTGACCGGGCACGCAAGGTCCTGACCCTGGCCCAGGATGAAGCACAGCGCTTCAACCACAACTACATCGGGACCGAGCATCTCCTGCTCGGGCTGGTGCGGGAGGGCGAGGGGGTCGCCGCGCGCGTTCTCGAGAACATGAACGTCGAGCTGTCGAAGGTGCGGCAGGCGGTCGAGTTCATCATCGGTCGGGGAGAGCGTCCGGTCGTCGGCGAGGTCGGCCTCACGCCGCGCGCCAAGCGGGTCATCGAGCTGGCGATCGACGAGGCGCGGCGCCTCGGCCACAACTACATCGGCACCGAGCACCTCCTGCTGGGCCTCGTCCGCGAGGGCGAGGGAATCGCGGCCGGCGTGCTCGAGAGCCTCGGCGTGAACCTCGACAAGGTCCGCCACCAGGTTATTCACGTCCTGTCCCAGTCGAGCGCCAATGCTCCCGCCCAGGAGCCGAAGCGCTCGTCGAAGACCCCGACCCTCGACCAGCTGGGGATCAACCTCACCGAGCTGGCCCGGTCCGGGAAGCTGGACCCGGTCATCGGTCGGGAGAAGGAGATCGAGCGGGTCATCCAGATCCTCGGACGCAAGACGAAGAACAACCCGGCCCTCATCGGGGAGCCGGGCGTGGGCAAGACGGCCATCGCCGAGGCGCTCGCCCATCGGATCGTGTCCGGCGACGTGCCCGACACGCTCCTCGACAAGCGGGTGCTGACCCTGGACATCGGTTCGCTGGTGGCCGGGACGAAGTACCGCGGCGAGTTCGAGGAGCGGCTGAAGAAGATCATCGAGGAGCTGCGGTCGAGCAGTGACTCGGTCCTGTTCATCGATGAGCTGCACACCCTGGTCGGGGCCGGTGCGGCGGAGGGCGCGATCGACGCGGCGAACATCCTGAAGCCGCCGCTGTCCCGCGGCGAGCTCCAGTGCATCGGGGCCACGACCCTCGACGAGTACCGCAAGTACATCGAGAAGGACGCCGCCCTCGAGCGGCGCTTCCAGCCGGTGATGGTCGATGAGCCGACCGTCGACCAGGCCAACGAGATCCTGCTCGGCATCCGTGCGCGGTATGAGGAGCACCACCACGTCAAGTACACCGATGAGGCGCTCCGCGCTGCGGTCGACCTCTCGGTCCGCTACGTCGCCGACCGGGCGCTCCCCGACAAGGCCATCGACCTGATCGACGAGGCCGGGTCGCGGGTGCGGCTCCGCCACGCGTCGGCGCCTCCGAATGTCAAGGAAGCGCAGCAGGACCTCGAGGAGATCATCAAGCGCAAGGACGAGGCGATCGCGGGCCAGGACTATGAGGGCGCGGCCCGCCTCCGCGACGAGGAGGCCTCGGGCCGTGAGCGGATCGACGAGCTGCGCAAGGCGTGGCACGAGGAGGCGGCCAAGGAGACACCGGAAGTCGACGACGAGGAGATCGCCCAGGTCGTCAGCATGTGGACCGGCATCCCGGTTGTCCGCATCAGCCAGGAGGAGAAGGAACGCCTGCTCCAGATGGAGGACGCGCTGCACAAGCGGGTCATCGGCCAGGAGGAGGCGATCAGTACGATCAGCTCCGCCGTCCGTCGGGCGCGCGCCGGCCTGAAGGACCCCAAGCGCCCCATCGGCTCGTTCGTGTTCCTCGGACCCACAGGCGTGGGCAAGACCGAGCTCGCGCGGGCCCTGGCCGAGTTCATGTTCGGCTCGGAAGACATGCTCGTGAAGCTCGACATGAGCGAGTTCATGGAGCGCCACAACGTCTCGCGCCTGGTCGGTGCTCCCCCCGGCTATGTCGGTTACGACGAAGGTGGCCAGCTGACCGAAGCCGTGCGCCGGAAGAGCTACAGCGTGGTGCTCCTCGACGAGATCGAGAAGGCGCACCCGGAGGTCTTCAACATCCTGCTCCAGATCCTCGAAGACGGCCAGCTGACCGATGCCAAGGGCCGCCGCGTGGACTTCCGGAACACGATCGTGATCATGACCAGCAACGTCGGCGCCCAGCTCCTGCAGCGGGACTCGTCGATCGGCTTCCGCGCGGGCGGCGACGAGGCCGCCGCGGCGGTGGCCGAGTACGACCGGATGAAGGACAAGGTCCTGGGCGAGCTGAAGAACCTGTTCCGCCCCGAGTTCCTCAACCGGATCGACGCCACGGTCGTCTTCCACAGCCTGACCCGCGAGGAGATGGGGTCCATCGTCGACCTCCAGCTGGCTCGCGTCCTCGAGCAGGTCGCCGCCCAGCAGATGGAGCTCACCGTCACCGACGCGGCCAAGGAGGCGATCATCACCAAGGGCTTCGACCCGGCCTTCGGCGCCCGACCGCTCCGCCGGGAGATCCAGCACCTGATCGAAGATCCGCTCGCGGGGCGGCTGCTCCAGGCAGAGTTCGGCCCGGGGGACAAGATCGTGGTCGACGCCGACGCCGAGGGTAACGTCACAATCGGCAAGAAGACCACCCGCAAGCAGCCGGTCAAAGTCGGCAGCTGAACCCGGACCATCGGCCGTCGGGGCCGGTCTGGACTGGTGTGGAATGGAGTGCTAGTGTGGCCGCCCGCCTCGGCGGGATCCGCGCGGCTTTCATCCTGAATTCATCGGTTTCATCCACCGTGACCGGCTCGCGCGACGGCCACCACACGGACTCATCAATCTCATGCAGAACATCGTCCGCCTGTCGGGGGCGCTGCTGGGCATCATCCTGGGGTTCGGCCTCGGGCTGCTCATCCTCGACCGCACCGGCGACCTGATCGATCCGGCCAACCGGCCGGCGTTCCTGGTTGCCATCGTCGTCGCCGCGCTCCTGTTCGGCTACCTGGCCATTCCCTACGTGACCCTGTACCCAACCCGGTGGGCCGTCGGTCGGTTGTCGGAGGCAGAGGCATCCGACTTCGTCCTCGGCGTCATCGGCCTCATCATCGGTCTGCTGATGGGGGCGTTGATCGGGATCCCGCTGTCGGCGGTCGGCGGGGAAGTCGGCGCGTGGCTCCCCGTGGTCGTCTCCCTCGCGCTGGCGGCGATCATGGCCGGTGCCTTCGTCTACAAGCGGGACGCGATCATGAACCTGCTCGGCGGTGCGCTCCCCGGAGGGCGACGCGGCGTCCCGAACAAGGTCGTGGTGGACACCAGCGCGGTCATCGACGGGCGGATCGTGGACATCGGCAAGACCGGCTTCATCCTCGGCTCGCTGGTCGCGCCCCGGTTCGTCCTCGACGAGCTCCAGCGCATCGCCGACTCGCCCGACGCGCTGCGCCGCAACCGTGGCCGCCGCGGGCTCGAGATGCTGTCTGCCCTGCAGAAGGACTCGGTCACGCCGGTCGAGATCAGCGAGGCGAGCTACCCGGAGCTCGACGAGGTGGACGCCAAGCTCGTGGCGCTTGCCCGCGACACGGGGGCCGCGATCCTGACCAACGACTACAACCTCAACCGGGTGGCTGAGCTGCAGGGCATCAGGGTCCTGAACATCAACGAGCTGGCGAACGCGGTGAAGGCGGTCGTCCATCCCGGCGAGGAGCTCAGCGTGCGCATCATCCAGGAGGGCAAGGAGCCCGGCCAGGGCGTGGGCTACCTCGAGGACGGCACGATGATCGTGGTCGAGGGCGGCAGCCGGTTCATCGACACCGAGGTCCCGATCACGGTCACCCGCGTCCTCCAGACGGTGGCCGGCCGGATGATCTTCGCCCAGCCCCGCGAGGCGTGACCGAGGCCACCTCCCCGCTCGCCGGGGTGCTGGTGGCGGCCGGTCGCGGCCGCCGGATGGGGAGCGGCCCGGACAAGCTCTGGCACGAGCCGCTCGGCCGCGCCATCTGGCGCTGGAGCCTCGACGCGCTGCTCGCCGTTCCGGGCATGTCGGTGGTTGCCGTGATGGTGCCTCCGGATGGCATGGACCGATTCGCCACGGCCATCCCCTCATCCGCCGCTGACCGATGCCGGCTGGTCGCCGGAGGTGAGGTTCGCGCCGACTCCGTCCGCGCAGGCCTGCAGGCATTGACCGATGCCGGAGTGACTGATGGAACGGTCGTCCTTGTCCACGATGCTGCACGACCGGCGGCCACGGCGGCGCTCATGACCGAGGTGGCCGCGGCCGCCACTGATGGAGCCGGAGCGATCCCGGTGGTTGCGGTCCACGACACGCTGAAGCGGGTCCGGGACGGGTTGGTGGTCGAGACCGTGGATCGCTCGGAGCTGTTCGGCGCCCAGACCCCGCAGGCCGCCAGTCTCGGGATCTTGCGAGCTGCCCTGGACGCCGCCCGGGCCCAGGGCCAGGACCCGACAGACGAGGCCGCGGCCCTTGCCCTGATCAGCGTCCCCGTCCGAGTGGTCCCGGGTGACCCAGGCAACCGCAAGCTGACCGACCCCGACGACCTGCCCCTGCTTGGCGCCCTGCTTCGGGCCCGCGCCGCGCCGGCTCACGCCCCATCCAGCGCGAAACTGGTTGGACCGCTCGGGCTCGCCCGGGCAGGCGTGGGCTTCGACGCCCACCGCCTCGAGGCCGGCCGCGCCCTTCGGCTCGGCGGATTGGACTTCCCTGGCGAGCCGCGGGGCCTGGTCGGCCACTCGGACGGAGACGCCGCCCTCCACGCCGTGATCGATGCCCTGCTTGGGGCAGCAGCGCTCGGCGACATCGGCACCGTGTTCCCGCCCGACGACCCGGCCTGGGAGGGCGCGGACTCCGCGGACCTGCTGCGCCGCGCGGCTGAAGCGGTGCGCACCGCAGGCTGGATGCCGCGGGGTGTCGACCTCGCGATCGCGGCCGCCCGTCCGGCGATCGCACCGCGGCGCGATGAGATGGTGGGGCGGATCGCCGAGCGCATCGGCCTGCCGGCGGCGTCGGTCACCGTCCGCGGCACGACCAGTGACGAGCTGGGGTTCGCCGGCTCGGAGGGGATCGCGGCTTGGGCGGTAGTCACGGTCGAGCGCACCGCGTGAGCGAGTGGATCGGCGGCCGCCACCCTGTGGCCGAGGCTCTCGCGGCCGGCCGGACCGCCCGTCGCCTGCTCATCGCGCGCGGGTCGGGCACGACCCCGGAGCTCCGGGCGCTGCGGGCCGCCGCCGCGCAGGCATCGGTCCCGGTCGAGGAGATCGAGCGTGACCGTCTCGCCCGCCTCGCCGGCTTTGATGGGCACCAGGGAGTCCTGCTCGAGGTCGAGCCGCGCCGCTGGTCCGACCCGATGGAGATCCTCGCCGCCTCGTCCGCCGCGGCCAGACCACCCTTCATCCTCGTGCTCGAGCAGCTCCAGGACCCGGTCAACCTGGGCGCTGTCCTGCGAACCGCGGAGGCGGCCGGCGTGGACGGCGTGATCTTTCCCGAGCGTGGGTCGGCTCCGCTCAGCGCGGCCGCGGTGAAGTCCTCGGCCGGGGCGAGCGAGCACCTGCGTTTGGCCCCTGTCGACAGTCTCGGCGCGACCCTTGCGGACCTCAAGACTCGCGGCCTGCGACTGGTCGCCGCCGACCAGGACGCGCCCGCGCTGGCCTGGGACACGGACCTTGGCGGACCGATCGCGGTCGTCGTGGGCGGGGAGGGGGCCGGCCTCACCGGCGCGACCCGCCGGCGGTGCGACGTCCTCGTCCGCTTCCCGATGGCCGGCCGCGTGGCCAGCCTCAATGCCGCGGCCGCTGGCGCCCTGCTCCTGTTCGAGGTCGTGCGTCAGCGGGGGATAGAATCGGCGACCTGAGGCCGACGTAGCTCAACGGCAGAGCAGCGGTTTTGTAAACCGCCGGTTGTGGGTTCGATTCCCTCCGTCGGCTCCAACCCTGTTGAGCGCGCCGCGGGAGGCATCGGTATACTCCGCCTCCCACCGTGGGTAGGTTGAGCAGGTGGTGAGCTCCGCTGACTGTAGATCAGCCGTCTTTCGACTGTGGGGGTTCGATTCCCTCCCTGCCCACCACCCTAGAATGGACGCCAGGCCCACGTAGCTCAGTTGGCAGAGCACATCCTTGGTAAGGATGAGGTCTCCGGTTCGAGCCCGGACGTGGGCTCCATGCTTCGCATCCACGGAGACAGCACGGCCTTGGATCTGAACGTCGTCCTGCCGTCCCTCTCATCGATCCTGGCATTCGGCTTTGCGGCCATGGTGGCCGACCAGTGGAGCCGGCGCCGCCAGCCGTACCAGCTGGTCTGGGCCATCGGGCTGGTGTGGTTCGGCATCGCAGCCGGCACGGAGGCCCTGGGTGGGGCGGTTGGCTGGAGCGAACCGCTGTACCGCACCTGGTACCTGGTCGGCGCCATCTGGGTCGCCGGCTGGCTGGGCCTGGGCACCGCCTACCTGCTGGCGAGAACGCGATTCGGCTACGCCTTCGCGGTCTCGATCCTCCTCGCCGGGCTCTTCACCTTCCTGACCGATCAGCGCTACCAGTACCCCGACTCCGGATCGGCGCCGCTCATCTATTTTCTGGTGGGCCTGGTTGTCGCCTCCGGCTCTGTCGTCCTGAGCATTCGTCGGGACGAGCGCTGGGCGCACCTCGCCGGGGCTGTGGTCGTGGGCGGGACCGTGGTGTCGGCCGTGATGATGGCGACGGTCCAGCTGCCGGCCCCGGGCTATGCCGTCGACCCAGCCACCGGCATTCCGACCGGCGACCTGTTCCCCGGCTACCTCCGCCTCCTGACGCCGTTCTTCAACATCACCGGCGCATTCCTGCTGGTCCTGGGCGCCCTGTACAGCGCCTACATCTTCATGCCCAAGCGGCGCGTGATCCGATACTCCCTGGAAACCAGCCAGGGACCCATCCGCTTCGCGGCCAACCTGCTCATCGCACCGATCGCCATCGTCGTGAACCTGATCGCGTCCGTCCCGGGCGCGATCGCCGCCCTCCTCGCCGGGCGCCTCTCGAGCCGCGTCCCGGCGACCATCCTCATCGCCATCGGTGGGCTCATCCCGGCCATCACCGATGGCCTCAATCGGTTCGGTACGACCAGCGCGTTCTTCGTCGGCCAGCTGCTCGGCATCACCTTCCTGTTCCTCGGCTTCCTGGCCAGCATCGAGGTCTTCAGCGACATCCGACTCCCGTTCACCCGGATCGTCCTGGTCCGGCGTGACCTGGCTGCGCTACCTGACGTCGTTGACAGTCCGTCGCGCTGAGCCATATCATCACCAGGCTTCCCCCGGTGACCGGCCTCTATTCGGCGTGTCCGATGGGGACAACCTGAAGGACTCAATCCGTGGCCAAGGCCGAGAACCGACCGGTCATCACTCTCGCGTGCACCGAGTGCAAGGAGCGCTCGTACAGCACGCGGAAGAACAAGAAGAACGACCCCGGCCGGCTGGAGCTGAACAAGTTCTGCCCCCGGTGCCGGCACCACACCCTGCATCGAGAAACCAAGTAGCCGGAGGGGTGTAGCTCAACTGGTAGAGCACTGGTCTCCAAAACCAGCGGTTGTGGGTTCGAGTCCCGCCGCCCCTGCCAGCCCGGATAACCCACCCACACCCAGGAGCAGCCATCACACGTGATCACCAGGACCCGCACCTACTTCAGCGAGAGCTGGGCCGAGCTGCGCAAAGTCGCCTGGCCGACGCGCCGAACGGTGGTCAATCTGACCCTGATCGTGATCGCCGTCTCGGCGCTGGTGGGCGCCTACATCGCCATCCTCGACCTGATCCTGCTGTTCGGCATGGATCAGCTGCTGACTCAGTGACGACCTGACCGATGACCGAGACCGAGACCACCGACACGACAGACGCCGCCGAGATCGAGGCCGCTGAGCAGACCAAGACGACCGAGGCTGCCGAGCAGGCCGATACGGCCGAGCAGGCCGATACCGCCGCCGCCGACGGCGGCGCTGACAGCCCGACCGTCGACGTCCCGGTCGCGGAGTCGACCGGCACAGAGGAAGCACGCCAGGCCGCCCGTCTCTCGCGCGAGGCGCCGCAGCCGGACGACCCCGATGCCGCCGAGCGGACCACGAAGCAGTGGTACGTGATCCACACCTACTCCGGATACGAGAACAAGGTGAAGACCAACCTCGAGCACCGCATCGAGTCGATGGGGGTCGAGGATCAGATCTACCAGGTCCTCGTGCCGATGGAAGAGGAGATCGAGATCCGCAACGGCCAGCGGCAGACCGTCAACAAGAAGGTCTTCCCCGGCTATGTGCTGGTCGAGATGATCATGACCGACGAGTCGTGGTACGTCGTGCGCAACACGCCCGGCGTCACCAGCTTCGTCGGCTCGGGGAACCGGCCCACCCCGCTCCGGGAGAGCGAGGTCAAGGCCATCCTCAAGCAGATGGGTGTTGAAGCGCCCAAGTTCAAGGTCCAGTTCCAGAAGGGCCAGAGCGTGCGTGTCACCGACGGGCCGTTCGCCGAGTTCATCGGGACCGTGGACGAGGTCCATCCCGAGCGGAACAAGGTTCGGGTCCTGGTCAGCATCTTCGGGCGCGAGACGCCCGTCGAGCTCGACTTCCTGCAGATCGAGAAGTTGTAGAGGGAGGGGCGTGTCCCGCCCCGTTCGCACCTCGGAGGTAACCCCGTGGCCAAGAAAGTACGCGCCATCCTCAGGGTCCAGGGCGAGGCCGGAAAGGCAACCGCCGCCGCGCCGGTGGGCCCGGCCCTGGGCCAGCATGGCATCAACATCCTCGAGTTCCTGAAGGCCTTCAACGAGCGGACGGCCAGCCTGTCGGGATACACGGTGGCGGCCGAGATCACCGTCTACGAGGATCGGTCCTTCACCTTCACGACCATGGCCCCGCTCGCCGCCGCGCTGCTGAAGAAGGCAGCCGGCGTGGAGGCTGGATCGGCGCAGCCGAACCGGGAGAAGGTCGGATCGGTCAGCCAGTCGCAGCTGCGCGAGCTGGCGGAGATGAAGATGGCCGACCTCAACGCCAACAGCACCGAGCAGGCGATGAAGATCATTGCCGGCACGGCCCGGAGCATGGGCATCGAGGTGCGCGACTGATGCCTCGCCACGGCAAGAAGTACCGCACCGCCGCCGCGCTGCTGGAGGAGGGCCGCCGCTACCCGATCGAGGAGGCGTGCGAGCTGCTGCCCAAGGTGTCGATCTCGAAGTTCGACGGGACGGTCGAGGCCCATCTGCGATTGGGGATCGATCCGCGCCACGCCGACCAGCTGGTCCGCGGGACCGTCGTCCTGCCGCACGGCACCGGGCGCTCGACGCGGGTCATCGTGTTCGCCCAGGGCGAGAAGGCGGCCGACGCGCTGCGCGCCGGCGCCGACGAGGTGGGCGGCGAGGACCTGGTCAAGAAGATCGACGACGGCTGGTTCGACTTCGAGGTCGCCGTTGCGACGCCGGACATGATGGGCGTCGTCGGCCGCCTGGGAAAGAAGCTCGGCCCCCGCGGCCTGATGCCGAACCCCAAGGCCGGCACCGTGACGTTCGACATCGAGCGGGCGGTCGGCGAGGTGAAGTCGGGCCGCATCGAGTTCAAGGTCGACCGGGCGGGGATCGTCCACGCCCCGGTGGGACGCGCCTCGTTCACGCCGGACCAGCTGCAGGCCAACGTGGCGGCCCTGGTGGACGCCATCAACCGGGCAAAGCCGTCCGGCGCCAAGGGGACGTACTTGCGGACTTTGACGCTAGCCCCCACCATGGGCCCCGGCGTCGCGGTCGACATCCCATCGGCCCTGGCCGCCGCCCAGGCCTGACCGTTCTCGGAGCGGGCACGCCCGGACCCACAACCGCATAGCCCAAGACAGCGATGTGACCCGGGTTTCGGCCCGGGCTAATCACCGGCGGTGACACGACCGCCGGGGCACGCCGAGGCAGGACGCTCCGCCCACGCCGGTGGGTCTGGTCCTCGCCGCGGCGAGGACTTTTTCGTAGGTGGAGCACAGCACGCACATGCCAACCGATGCCAAGCGCCAGGCGGTGACCGATCTCGCGGAGCTCCTCCGCGGAAGCTCGGCCCTGGCCGTGGCCGACTACCGCGGCCTGACCGTGTCGGAGATGCACACCGTGCGCCGCGCGCTCCGTGCCAACGGGGTCAGCCTGAAGATCGCGAAGAACCGGCTGCTGAAGATCGCCGCCGACGAGGCCGGACTGGCGGAGCTGAAGCCGATGCTCGAGGGCCCGACCGCCATCGCCGCCACGAGCGGCGACGAGGCCAGCCTCGCTCGCGCCCTGCAGGACGCGTTCCGCCCGTACAAGGTGGTGAGCCTGCGTGGCGGACTGCTCGCCGGCCGGCCGGTGAACGCCGCCGACCTTCAGCGCCTGGCCACCCTGCCCAGCCGCGAGGTCCTGCTCGCTCGGCTTGCCGGCGGCATGGCCGCGCCGCTGACCGGGATGGCCGGCGTCCTCGCCGCCAACCTTCGGAACTTCGTCGGCGTGCTGAGCGCCGTCGCCGACCAGCGGCGGGAGGCGGAGGGAGCCGGCGCGGCGACCCCGGACGGGGCGACCGCCGCCGCTACTACCGAAGTCGCCGGTTCCACTGAAGAGGCGGGCTCGCCCGAGACTTCGGACACGCTCGATACCGCGGACTCGGTTGGCGACGCGGGCCCTGTCGAACCAGCCGAGACGGCTGATGCCGACGGCACTGCCGAAACCGAGGACTCAACCGAAGACGTTCCCGCCGAGGCGGCGGACTCCACCGATGACGTGCCCACCGAGGCGGAATCCGCCGAACCCGCGGCTCCCGCTGAAGACGCGGACACATCTCCCAGCGACTGACCCGCATCTGACCTGACCGAAGAAGGAGAACCGATACCACCATGGCAACCAAGACCCTGAGCAAGGACCAGATCCTCGAGGCCGTCGACGGCATGACTGTCCTCGAGCTGAGCGAACTGGTGAAGGCCTTCGAAGACCGCTACGGCGTGACCGCCGCAGCTCCGATGGCCGTCGCCGCCGCGCCCGCGGCCGGAGGCGGCGATGGGGCCGCGCCGGCGGCAGCCGAGGAGCAGACCGAGTTCGAGGCCGTCCTCACCGACGTGGGCCCGAACAAGATCCTCGTCATCAAGGCCGTCCGCGAGCTGACCGGCCTCGGCCTCAAGGAGGCCAAGGACCTCGTCGACGCCGCCCCCAAGGCGGTGAAGGAGGGCGTCAACCGCGAGGAGGCGGACGCCGTCAAGGAGAAGCTGGCCGAAGCCGGCGCCACCGTCGAGGTCAAGTAGCTCTCACTCGCGTTCGGGGAGGAGGCAGCCCGACCGCTTCAGTTGACGAAGCGGCGCCGACTGCTATACTCCTCGTTCGCGTGTCGGCGACCCACGCTGCTTCCCCAACCCTCCACGTTGCCTCTCCAAGGAGTGCTGCATGCCCCTGGCCGACCCTGCCGGCCGCTCGGCGCTTGCACCGAGCCGTGAAAACTTCTCCCACATTCCCGAGGTTCTCCCGCTCCCCAACCTGATCCAGACCCAGATCGAATCGTTCAACTGGTTCGTCGAGACCGGGCTCCGTGAACTGTTCGACGAGATCACCCCGATCAGCGACTTCACCAACAAGAACTTCGACCTCCGCTTCCGCGACTACTACTTCAAGGACGCGAAGTTCAACGAGGACGAGTGCCGTACTCGTGACCTGACCTACTCCCGTCCGCTGTGGGCGACCGTCAGCCTCGAGGTCAAGGAGACGGGCGAGGACAAGGAAACCCCGGTCTTCATGGGTGACTTCCCGTGGATGACCGACCAGGGCACGTTCATCATCAACGGCGCCGAGCGCGTGGTGGTGAGCCAGCTCGTGCGTTCGCCGGGTGCCTACTACGACGCGGACGAGGACCCGGCCACCGGCCGGATGCTGTTCACCGCCAAGCTGATCCCGAACCGCGGAGCGTGGCTCGAGTTCGAGACCTCGAACAAGTCCATCCTCTCGGTCAAGGTCGATCGCAAGCGGAAGATCCCGGTCACCACCCTGCTGCGGGCGGTGGGCCTGGTCGACAGCCAGGAGATGCTGAAGATCTTCTCCGCGGTCGACGACAACCCCGAGCACCCCTACATCCAGCTGACCCTGGACAAGGACCCGACCACCACCCAGGAAGAGGCCTTGGTGGAGGTCTACAAGAAGCTGCGCCCCGGTGATCCGCCCACGGTCGAGAACGCGCGGACCCTGGTCAACAGCCTCTTCTTCAACTTCCGCCGCTACGACCTCGGCCGCGTCGGTCGCTACAAGCTGAACAAGGCCCTGTCGGAGGTGGCCGGCAAGCTCAAGCTCGAGCTGCCGACCGAGGAGCCGGACACGCCCCGCGAGTCCCGGGTCATCAGCCAGAACGACATCGTGGCCATCGTCGCCAAGCTCATCGAGCTGAACAATGGCCGCGGAGAGCCGGACGACATCGACCACCTCGGCAACCGCCGGATCCGCGCCAACGGCGAGCTCATCCAGAACCAGTTCCGCATCGGCCTGCTCCGCATGGAGCGGGTCGTGAAGGAGCGGATGACGATCACCGATCCGGAGCAGGCGACGCCGAACTCGCTCATCAACATCCGGCCGGTGGTGGCCGCCATGAAGGAGTTCTTCGGCGGCAGCCAGCTGAGCCAGTTCATGGACCAGACCAACCCGCTGGCCGAGCTGACGAACAAGCGCCGCCTGTCAGCGCTGGGTCCCGGTGGCCTGTCCCGCGAACGCGCCGGCTTCGACGTCCGCGACGTCCATCCGTCCCACTACGGCCGGATGTGCCCGATCGAGACCCCGGAGGGGCCGAACATCGGCCTGATCGGTTCGTTGGCGACCTACGGCAAGATCAACAAGCACGGCTTCATCGAGACGCCATATCGGCTGGTTCGGCGATTCGTCTCGCACAAGGACAAGCAGACCGATGTCGTCGGCCAGACGCTGACCGAGGACCTGGTCGGAACCGATGGGCGGAAGGTGCTGGCCAAGGCCGGGACCGCGATCACCGACAGGGTGTGGACCACGATCAAGGAGCAGAAGCTCGCCTCGATCCGCGTCCGCCCGGTGGTGACCGACCACATCGACTACCTCGCCGCCGACGAGGAGGAGAAGTTCTACATCGCCCAGGCCAACGCGCCGCTGGACGACGGCCAGCACTTCGTCGAGGAGCGGGTCATGGTCCGCTACCGCGACAAGTTCCTCATCGAGCCGGCAGACGACGTCGACTACATGGATGTCAGCCCCAAGCAGATCGTGAGCGTGGCGACCGCGCTCATCCCGTTCCTCGAGCACGACGACGCGAACCGCGCCCTGATGGGCTCGAACATGATGCGCCAGTCGGTGCCGCTCATCGTGCCGGAGGCCCCGGTGGTGGGGACCGGCGTCGAGTACCGCGCCGCCCTCGACTCGCAGACACTCGTGGTCGCCATGTCTCCCGGAACGGTGATGGGGGTCACGGCGGACGAGATCGTGGTCGAGCGCGACGAAGGGGACCAGCGCGACACGTACACGCTGAAGAAGTTCGTCCGGTCCAACCAGGGCACGTGCATTCACCAGCGACCGATCGTCGACGTCGGCACCCGTGTCGTCGAAGGTCAAGTCCTGGCCGATTCGTCCTCGACCGACAAGGGCGAGCTGGCCCTGGGCCAGAACATCCTCGTCGCCTTCCTCCCCTGGGAGGGCGGCAACTACGAGGACGCCATCGTCATCAGCGAGCGGCTGGTGCGCGACGACCTGTTCACCTCGATCCACATCGAGAAGCACGAGGTCGAGGCCCGCGACACGAAGCTCGGCCCGGAGGAGATCACGCGCGACATCCCGAACGTCGGCGACGAGTCGCTGCGCGACCTCAACGAGGACGGGATCATCTACGAAGGTGCCGAAGTCCAGCCCGGCGACATCCTGGTCGGCAAGATCACGCCCAAGGGCGAGACGGAGCTGACTGCCGAGGAGCGCCTGCTGCGGGCGATCTTCGGGGAGAAGGCCCGGGAAGTGAAGGACTCGTCCCTCCGCCTGCCCCACGGGGAGCGGGGGATCGTGGTCGAGGTCCGCGAGTTCTCCCGCGAGCAGGGCGACGAGCTGGCCCCCGGCGTGAACCGCCTGGTCCGGGTCAGCGTGGCCCAGAAGCGCAAGGTCGCCGTCGGCGACAAGATGGCCGGCCGCCACGGCAACAAGGGCGTCATCGCCAAGATCCTGCCGAGCGAGGACATGCCGTTCATGCCCGACGGGACCCCGGTCGACATCGTCCTGAACCCGCTCGGCGTGCCGAGCCGGATGAACATCGGCCAGATCCTGGAGACGCACCTGGGCTGGGCGATGAAGACGCTCGGCCTGCAGGCCGCCACGCCGGTCTTCGACGGGGCGACCGAGGAGCACATCCGCCAGCGCCTCGAGCAGGCGGGTCTGCCGACGGACGGCAAGAGCGTCCTGTACGACGGGCGGACCGGCGAGGCGTTCGACCAGCCGGTGACCGTCGGTCACATCTACATGCTGAAGCTCCACCACCTGGTGGAGGACAAGATCCATGCCCGCAGCACGGGCCCCTACTCGCTCATCACCCAGCAGCCGCTGGGCGGCAAGGCGCAGTTCGGTGGCCAGCGCTTCGGGGAGATGGAGGTCTGGGCGCTGGAGGCGTATGGCGCGGCCAACATCCTCCAGGAGCTGCTGACCGTGAAGTCCGACGACGTCCTCGGCCGGGTGCAGACCTACGAGGCCATCGTCAAGGGCGAGGAGATCCAGGCACCGGGCGTGCCGGAGTCGTTCAAGGTGCTCATCAAGGAGCTCCAGGCGCTCGGGCTGTCGGTCGAGATCCTGAACGAGAACGAGGAAGAGATCCGGTTCGTCGAGGACACCGGCTCGTACCCGCTGCCCGATCTGGGCGGCATCAACCTCCAGGGCTTTGAGGAATAGGGCGCACATGCTGGAAGTCAACAACTTCGACGCCATCCGGATCGGTCTGGCCTCGCCGGACGAGATCAAGGGGTGGTCCTCGGGCGAGGTCACCAAGCCCGAAACCATCAACTACCGGACCCTGAAGCCGGAGAAGGATGGCCTGTTCGACGAGCGCATCTTTGGTCCCACCAAGGACTGGGAGTGCTACTGCGGCAAGTACAAGCGGATCCGGTACAAGGGGATCATCTGCGACAAGTGTGGCGTGGAGGTCACCCGCAGCAAGGTTCGCCGCGAACGGATGGGGCACATCAAGCTCGCCTCGCCGGTCAGCCACATCTGGTACTTCAAGGGCACGCCGTCGCGGCTCGGCATCCTGCTCGACATCAGCCCCCGCAACCTCGAGCGGATCCTGTACTTCGCCCTGTCGGTCGTCACCCGCGTCGACGAGAGTGAGCGCGAGAAGGCGCTGGCCCAGGTCGACGAGGAGCTGGCTGCGCGCATCGACGCGGCCAAGGCCGTGGTCGACGACAAGCAGGCCGAGCTGGAGGGCCAGGTCAGCGAGCGCCGGATGGCCATCGACGGCGAGTTGGCGGCAGAGTTCAAGATGCTCGACGAGCGTCAGAAGGGGCGCGCCGCGGAGCTGACCGCGGCTGGCAAGGAGATCGAGGCCCAGCTGAAGGCGGCCGGCAAGGTCGTCACCGGCGACGTCGTGTTCGCCGCCACCGGTGAGGTCGTCGCCCGCGAGGGAGAGGCGGTCAAGGACGCCGTCGCCGCGGTCAAGGCCGCGGTGAAGGCCGAGGTGGCCTCCGTCGCCGCCGACACCGGCGAGGCGCGGACCCGCGCCCAGGAGCGACACGACCTCCAGATCTCCGACCTGACCGGCGGCTTCGACGGCGCCCTGGCCGAGGCCCGCGGGCATCTCTCCCGCGAGACCGATGACGCGCGCCTCGCGGCGCGCCTGGCCCGCGCGCAGATCAACGACGTCAAGGTCATGCAGACCCTGACCGAGTCGGAGCATCGCAACCTGTCGGAGCAGCACGGTCGGCTGTTCGACGCGTCCATGGGCGCCGAGGCGATCAAGAAGGTCATCGAGACCCTGGATCTCGACGTGCTGGCCGAGAAGCTCCAGACCGAGATGCGCCAGACCTCCGGCCAGCGCCGGAAGAAGGCCATCAAGCGGCTGCGGCTGATCGAGGCGTTCCGCAAGAGCGGTGCCCGCCCGGAGTGGATGATTCTCACCACCCTGCCGGTCATCCCGCCGGACCTGCGACCGATGGTCCAGCTCGACGGCGGTCGGTTCGCGACCTCCGACCTGAACGACCTGTATCGGCGCGTCATCAACCGCAACAACCGGCTGAGCCGGCTGCTCGACCTCGAGGCCCCGGAGATCATCATCCGCAACGAGAAGCGGATGCTCCAGGAGGCCTGCGACGCGCTCATCGACAACGGGCGCCGTGGTCGGGCGATCAGCGGCACCGGCAACCATCGGCTCAAGAGCCTGTCGGACATGCTCAAGGGCAAGCAGGGCCGATTCCGCCAGAACCTGCTCGGCAAGCGGGTCGACTACTCCGGCCGATCGGTGATCGTCGTCGGTCCCGAGCTGAAGCTGCACCAGTGCGGCCTGCCCAAGAAGATGGCCCTTGAGCTGTTCAAGCCGTTCGTCATGCGCCAGCTGGTGGAGAAGGGCTTCGCCCACAACATCAAGAGCGCGAAGCGGATCGTGGAGCGGGTGCGTCCCGAGGTGTGGGACGTCCTCGAAGAGGTCATCCAGGACCACCCGGTCCTGCTGAACCGTGCCCCGACCCTGCACCGCCTCGGCATCCAGGCCTTCATGCCGGTCCTGGTCGAAGGCTCCGCCATCCAGATCCATCCGCTGGTGTGCTTCGCCTTCAACGCGGACTTCGACGGCGACCAGATGGCGGTCCACGTGCCGCTGTCCACCGCCGCCCAGAAGGAAGCGCGGGAGCTCATGCTCTCGACCCAGAACCTGCTGAGCGCGGCCGATGGCTCGCCGGTGGTGTCGCCCACCCACGACATGGTGCTGGGCTGCTACTACCTGACCATCGAGGACGAGAAGGCGGCCGGTGCGGGCAAGGTGTTCTCCTCGTACGACGAAGCGCGAATGGCCCTCGACGCGGGGATCATCCATCTCCAGGCGCCGATCCGGGTCGAGAGGGATGGGGAGCTCGTCCAGACCACCGTCGGGCGGCTGATCTTCAACTCCGCCCTGCCGGCGGAGCTCGGCTTCGCGAACCAGATCATGGACCGCAAGGGACTCAAGGAGCTCATCGCGCGGTGCTACCGCGACCTCGGTCCGGCGGCGACCGCCACCCTGGTCGACGGCGTCAAGACGATCGGCTTCCACTACGCCACGGTGGCCGGCATCACCATCGGCATCGACGACATCAAGGTCCCTATCGAGAAGGCCGGCCTGCTGTCGGAGGCGGACAAGAAGGTGACCGACATCGAGCGCGAGTTCCGGCGTGGCCTCATCACGGACGAGGAGCGCTACACCCAGACCGTCGATGTCTGGCGCAACACGACCGACACCGTGACCGACCGGATGCTCGACGGCCTCGACCGCAAGGGATCGGTGTGGATGATTACCCACTCCGGGGCCCGCGGGAACGTGACCCAGGTTCACCAGCTGGCCGGGATGCGCGGCCTGATGGCCGACCCGTCGGGCCGGATCATCGACCTGCCCATCCGCTCGAACCTCCGCGAGGGGATGAGCGTGCTCGAGTACTTCATCTCCAGCCACGGTGCCCGGAAGGGCCTCGCGGACACCGCGCTCCGCACGGCGGACTCCGGCTACCTGACCCGTCGCCTCGTCGACGTGGCCCAGGACGTCATCACCCGCGCGGACGACTGCGAGGCGGACATCGGGTCATGGATCACCCGCGAGGAGTCGATCGAGATCCCCGAGCCGTTCATCGACCGGCTGATTGGCCGGATGGCAGCGCTCGACGTGGTCGATCCAACGTCGGGCAAGGTCATCGTCGCCCGCAACGAGGAGATCAATGAGGCCGCCGTCGCCGAGATCGAGGTCTCGGGCCTGGATCGGGTCAACGTCCGGTCGCCGCTGACCTGCGCCGCGCGCCATGGCGTATGCCGCATGTGTTACGGACGCAACCTCGCCTCCGGAAATCTGGTCGAGCTCGGCCAGGCGGTCGGCATCATCGCCGCCCAGTCCATCGGCGAGCCGGGCACGCAGCTCACGATGCGAACCTTCCATACCGGCGGCGTCGCGGGAGAGGACATCACCCAGGGCCTGCCCCGGGTCGAGGAGCTGTTCGAGGCTCGGATCCCGAAGGGCAAGGCTGAGCTGAGCCGGATCGATGGCACGGTCGAGGTCCAGCGCGGCGGGGCCGACGCGCCGATCGTCGCCGTCGTCGAGCACCGCGAGGTGTTCGACACCCCGATCAAGGTCTCGGCCAAGTACGAGATCCTGGTCGAGGACGGCGACGAGGTGATCGAGGACCAGCTCGTGGCCCGCCTCGAGGAGAAGGACGAGATCCACGAGGTCAAGTCGCCGACAGCGGGGCTGGTCGCCCGCAAGGGTCGCACCATCGTGATCCGATCCGAGGAAGTCGACCGGCGCGAGACCCAGATCCAGCACTCCGCTCGTCTGCGGGTGGAGACCGGCGACAAGGTGATCGCCGGGCAGGCCCTGACCGAGGGTGCATTCGATCCCAAGGAGCTGCTCGAGATCAGGGGCGTGGATTCGGTCCAGCGCTTCCTGGTGACCGAGGTCCAGAAGGTGTACCGATCCCAGGGCGTGTCAATCAACGACAAGCACGTCGAGATCATCGTGCGCCAGATGCTGCGCAAGGTGATGGTCGACGACGCCGGTGACACCCAGCTCCTGCCCTCCGAGATGATCGACCGGTTCGAGTTCGAGGAGACGAACAACCGGATCCTGGCCGAGGGCGGCGAGCCGGCGACAGCCACGACCGTCCTGCTGGGGGTGACCAAGGCTTCGCTCAACACGAGCTCGTTCCTGGCCGCCGCGTCGTTCCAGGAGACCACCCGGGTGCTCACCGAAGCGGCCATCCAGGGCGCCAAGGACCACCTGATCGGTCTCAAGGAGAACGTCATCATCGGCAAGCTCATCCCGGCCGGCACGGGCGCGCTGGCGCGCGCGGAGGCCCTGAAGGCGAAGGAGCTGTCACCGGAGGAGGTCGAGGTCCTGCGCGAGCGCGAGGCAGCCATGACCTTCCTCACCGGCGAGGCCGATGCCGACGGCGATGGCGTCATCGAGCCCGCGGAGGCCGAGAAGGCCGCCGAGGAGGCGGGGGAGACGGTGGCCGAGCTGATGGGGGCCGGGAACGACCCGACCATCGAGGCCGTCGTCGAGGAAGAGGTCTTCGAGGCCCTCAGCGAGGCGGAGCCGACCGAGGCCGAAAAGGTCTGACCCCACGGCGGTGGCCGGAGGTGTGATCCGCCCACGCACCCCATCGTCGAATTCGAGCGCCGGCCTGGTCGCCATCCAGGCCGGCGCATTGCTGCTCGTCGGGTTGCTCACGCCCATCTCGTCGCTCTGGACCTGGGGCGGGGATCTGCTCCAGTACCAGGACGTCGGCCGCCTCGTGCTCTCTGGCTCCCTGCCGTACCGAGATTTCCCGTTCGAGTACCCGCCGCTCGCGATCCTGCCCATGGCCGTTCCCGCCCTCGTCGCCCCGGCCGAGGAGGCGATCGAGATCTACCGCTGGCTGTTCCTCATCCAGAACATGGTCCTCGGCATGTGCATCGCCGGCGCGCTCGCCCTCGTGGCCACGCGAACATGGGGACGGGGAGCATCAGTCGTGGTGCTCATCGCCCTCGTTCTGCCGTGGGTCGCCATCTCGCCGATGGTGGCGTGGCGGTACGACATCCTCGTCGGTGTCCTCCTCGCCGCCGCCATCGTCGCTGACGGCGAGGATCGTCCGGGGCTGGCTGGCGTGGCCCTCGGGCTCGGGGCCATGACCAAGGTGTACCCCGCGTTCCTGGTGCCGGTCTTCCTCGTCCGCCATATCGCGCGCGGCGAGCGCCTGGAGGCCGTCCGACTCACGGCCGCGTTCCTGCTCACCGTTTCCGCGATCATGCTGCCCTTCCTGCTGGCGGCGGGGTCGGATGCCCTCCAGTTCGTCGCTTGGCAGCTCGAGCGGGGCGTGCAGATCGAGAGCGTGGCGGGCGGACTCACGCTCTTCAGCCATCTCGTGCTGGGAACGCCGGTCGATGTGACGTATGCGTTCAACTCGCAGCAGCTCGTATCCCCCCTGGCGGATGCGCTGGCCACGATCAGCCAGGTTGTCCTCGTCGGACTCCTCGCCGCACTGCTCGCCTTCGGCTATCGGTCGCTTCGCGCTGGATCGGCCGCCTACCCACCAATCGCCGAGCGGCTGCTGACCCTCCTCCTGGCCGCGCTGCTGGCCGTGATCGTGACCAACAAGGTTCTTTCCCCGCAGTACCTGGTGTGGCTGCTGCCCCTCGCTGCCTTTCGGCCGTTGCGCGAGGCGGGGCTCCTGGCCGGTATCTGTGTGCTGACGATCTTGATCTTCCCGTTGAACTACGAGCGGCTGGTCCAGCTCGAGCCGGGCATGATCATCCTGCTGAACGTCCGGAACGGGCTGCTCGTCGCCTGGCTGTCATGGCTCACCTGGCTCACCTGGCTCACCTGGCGGACGGCGGTTGGCGACCCCTCGCCGAACGCGGAGCCGGTGCGCGCATGACCGCTGGAACCATTGCGCACGACCGAGCGTCCTAGGGCCATGCGACGTTCTGCGAGCCTGCTCGTTTTCGTGGGCGCGCTGCTGGCCGCCTGTTCGTCTCAGCCGTTCGTCGGTGGAGAGCCGAGCGCGGATCCGGAGTCGCCGGTCGTGGGCGAACCGGTGAGCCCCGGCCCGGAGCCGAGCGGCGACGGTGCGATACGCGAGACCCCGAATCCCGACGTCGTCGACGCTCACCCGACGGCCGTCGACCACTACGCCATCGGTCCCGACGGGCGAACCGTGGTCGTCTACTTCTGGGGTGGCAACCAGGCCTGCTTCGCGTTGCAGAAGGTTGACGTCGGCACCGATCCTGACGGCGTCACGATTATCACGGTTTGGGAGGGCACCCTTCCCGAGGCGGTGAACCAGGCATGCACGATGGAAGCCATCCTGAAGTCCACGGTGCTGACCCTCGAATCCGCCATCGTGGCCGATGCCGCGCAGCCCGACGCCCCGGCCGGCGAGCCCGAGCTCACGCCCGACGCGATCGAAGTCGATATCGAGGTCGGCGTCGAGAACCCGATCCCGGTCGCGGTCACCGGCTACCACCTCAGCGGCGACGGCGCGACGCTCACCGTCCAGTTCTTCGGTGGCGTCCCCGAGTGCTACGGCATCGCCACCGCCTCGGTCGACACCTCCGCCCGGCCGTGGACGGTGAGCATCTCGGAGGGGCGCATCCCCGGCGCTGAGGTCTGCATCGAAATCGCGGTCGCCAAGGCGTTCGTCTTCCCCCTCGACGCTCAGCTCCTCCGGGACGGATCCGTCACCGGCTGATTCCGGTTGCGGTCGGGGCCGTCGCCCCTACAGGTCGGCGGAGAAGGTGTCGCACTGCTGTGGATCCCCGGTCTGGTAGCCGGTCAGCAGCCACGCTTGACGTTGCTCCGAGGAGCCGTGGGTCCACGTCTCGGGGTTCACCTGGCCAGAGGTCGTCTCCTGGATCCGGTCGTCACCGACAGCCGATGCGGCGTCTCTCGCCTGGGCCAGTTGGGCGTCGGTGATCGGGACCAGATAGCCGGTCTCCACCGCGTTCGCCACCCAGACCCCCGCGAAGCAGTCAGCCTGGAGCTCGGTGCGGACCGCGTAGCTGTTCGGGCCGGTATCGCCGGTCTGTCGCAGGATGCCGAGCAGGTTCTGGACGTGATGACCGTACTCGTGGGCCATCACGTAGGCCTCTGCCAACGGCCCGCCTTCCGCGCCGAGTCTCGATGTCAGGGCGTCGAAGAAGCCGAGGTCGATGTACACGCCCTGGTCGGGCGGGCAGTAGAACGGGCCGACCGCGCTGCTCGCCGTTCCGCAGCCGGTCGACGCGGCCTGGCTGAAGAAGGTGGTGGGCGCCAGGGTGTACCCCTCGACCTGCTGCCCCCAGTAGGCCTGGATACTGTTCACGTAGCCCACGATCCGGCAGTCCTCGCGCAGGTTCGCGTCCTCGCCGGTCTGGCACTCGTCCGACAGGTCGTTCTCCTGGCCGGTGCCGACGGTCAGGCTGTCCAGCACGCCGGACTGCTGGAGATCGGCCGGATTGCCGCCCAGGAGCATGAACAGGGCTACCAGCACGATGCCGCCGAGGCCGCCGGCGACGGCCACGCCGCGCCCGCCACGCATGTCGCGGACCTGGCCCGGATCGAGACGCACGCGGCGCCGAAAGGTCATGTCGATGTTGTACCGGCGCTCGCCGGGCGGGGGAGCAACAATCCGAGGGGCGCGTCTTGCAGTCGCGTAGCAGGCGACCTATACTCCGAGGTCGGTGTCCCGAGCCGCGGGACGCCGTTCGTGTGTGTTCCGCCAAGAGGGTTCGACCCTCGGGGTCCGCGCCCCGCCCGGGCGCGGCGGAACGGTGCGGAACGAGTCAATCCAATGTAGCAGCGCAGACAAGCGCGAGGTATCGGTTGCCGACCATCAACCAGCTGGTCCGCAAGGGCCGCAAGCCGGTTCGGAAGAAGGTCAAGGCGCCCGCCCTGCGGCGGACGTTCAACAACCTGACCCAGACCGCATCGGAGGGGCGCGGTGCGCCCCAGCGACGCGGTGTCTGCCTGCAGGTCATGACTCGCACGCCCAAGAAGCCGAACTCCGCCCTGCGCAAGGTCGCGCGCGTCCGCCTGACCAACGGGATGGAGGTCACGGCCTACATCCCGGGCATCGGTCACAACCTCCAGGAGCACTCGGTGGTCCTGGTCCGTGGCGGCCGTGTGCCGGACCTGCCGGCGGTGAAATACCACATCATCCGTGGCCCGCTCGACGCGGCCGGCGTGCGCGACCGGCAGCAGGGACGGAGCAAGTACGGCGCCAAGTCGGCGGGGAAGGCGTAAGCCATGCCGCGCCGCCCCACCGTCGCGCGCAAGTCGAAGTACGACGAGACCCTGTCCGGCACCGCGCTGACCATGGACCAGTTCACGAACAAACTCATGCGCGGCGGCAAGCGACAGCTCGCGTCGCGCATCCTGGAAGACGCGCTCAGCCGCGCCGAGTCGCAGGCTGGGCGGTCGGGGATCGAGGTCCTCGAGGGAGCCATGCGCAACGCCATGCCGATGATCGAGGTCAAGCCCAAGCGGGTCGGGGGCTCGACCTACCAGATCCCCGTCGAAGTGCGCGCCGACCGGCGCGTTTCGCTTGGCATGCGCTGGCTGATCGAGGCCGCGCGCAAGCGGAACGGTCGCTCGATGAGCGAGAAGCTGGCGGCCGAGCTGATCGACGCCTCCAACGGCCTGGGCGCCGCCGTCAAGCGCCGCGAAGACACGCACCGAATGGCGGAGGCCAACAAGGCCTTCAGCCACTTCCGGTGGTAGTCGCGACCGCCCCGCGAACCAAGGGGACCGAGATGGCAGTCGAGTATCCGCTGGAGCAAACCCGAAACATCGGGATCATCGCCCACATCGACGCGGGCAAGACGACCGTGTCCGAGCGGATCCTGTTCTACACCAAGAAGATCTACAAGATCGGCGAGGTCCATGAGGGCGCGGCCACCATGGACTGGATGGAGCAGGAGCAGGAGCGCGGCATCACGATCACCGCCGCGGCCACGACCTGCTTCTGGGCGGATCATCGACTCAACCTTATCGACACGCCCGGCCACGTGGATTTCACCGTCGAGGTCGAGCGAAGCCTCCGCGTGCTCGACGGCGCGGTGGTCGTGTTCGACGGCGTGGCCGGGGTCGAGCCGCAGTCCGAGACCGTCTGGCGACAGGCGGATCGGTACGGCGTGCCGCGCTTCTGCTTCGTGAACAAGCTCGACCGCACCGGCGCCGACTTCTGGCGGGTGGTGGACATGATCCGCGACCGCCTGGGCGCCGTGGCGGTTCCGGTCCAGATCCCGATCGGGACCGAGGCTGCGTTCCGGGGGGTCATCGACCTGGTCGAGATGCAGGCCATCACCTACGGCGCTGATGCGGACGACCCGGGCCAGACCGGTCCCATCCCGGCCGACCTGGCCGACGAGGCCGCGAAGTGGCACGACGCGATGGTCGAGGCCCTGGCCGACCTCGACGACGACATCGCCCACGCATTCCTCGAGGGCCAGCCGGTGCCGGTCGCCGATCTCCGGCGCGCGCTCCGCGCGGGCACCCTGGCCTACAAGATCGTGCCCGTCCTGTGCGGATCGGCCCTGAAGAACAAGGGCATCCAGCCCATGCTCGACGCGGTCATCGAGTACCTGCCCAGCCCGCTCGACGTGCCGCCGGTGACCGGGACGGACCCGCGCACCCACGAGCAGGTCGTCCGCCATACCGATCCGACCGAGCCGTTCGCGGCCCTCGCCTTCAAGATCGCCGCCGACCCGTTCGTCGGCAAGCTGGCCTTCTTCCGGGTCTACAGCGGGACGCTGAAGAGCGGGTCGTACGTCTACAACTCGACCAAGGACCACAAGGAGCGGGTCGGCCGCCTGGTGCAGCTCCATGCCAACCATCGCGAGGAGGTGGAATCGGTCAGCGCCGGCGACATCGCCGCCGCGGTGGGCCTGAAGAACACCTTTACCGGCGACACCCTGACCGATGAGGCGCACCCCATCGTGCTGGAGGCGATCACCTTCCCCGAGCCGGTCATCGAGCTGGCGGTGGAGCCGAAGACCAAGGCCGACCAGGACAAGATGGGGATCGCCCTCCAGCGGCTGGCGGAGGAGGACCCGACTTTCCGGGTCAGCACCGACCAGGAGAGCTCCCAGACCCGGATCGCGGGCATGGGCGAGCTCCACCTGGAGGTCATCGTCGACCGCATGCTCCGCGAGTTCAAGGTCCAGGCCAACGTCGGCCGGCCTCAGGTCTCGTACCGGGAGGCCATTCGCCAGGGCGCCAAGGCGGAAGGCCGGCTCGTGCGACAGACCGGTGGCAAGGGCCAGTACGGACACGCGGTCATCACCCTCGAGCCGCTCGAGCGGGGAAGCGGCTACGTCTTCGAGTCGAAGATCGTGGGCGGTGCCATCCCGCGCGAGTACTGGAAGGCGGTCGAGGAGGGGATCCGCGACGCGCTGGCCGGCGGCATCGTGGCCGGCTATCCACTGATCGACGCCAAGGCCACGCTCATCGACGGGTCGTTCCACGAGGTGGACTCGTCCGAGATGGCGTTCAGGATCGCCGGCTCGATGGCGGCCAAGGCCGCCGTCGCCAAGGCGGACCCGGTCATCCTCGAGCCGGTGATGAAGGTCGAGGTCGTCACCCCCGAAGACTTCATGGGCGACGTCATCGGCAACCTGAACGCCCGCCGCGGATCGGTCGACGGGATCGAGGAGCGAGCCACCTCGCGGGTCATCGCCGCCCACGTCCCGCTGGCCGAGATGTTCGGCTACGCCACCGACCTGCGGTCGATGACCCAGGGCCGGGCCACCTACTCGATGGAGTTCTCGCGCTACAGCGAAGTCCCGCAGTCCATCGCCAACGAGCTGATCGCCAAGTCCAAGAGCTGACACCCACCTAGGAGGAGCAACAAGCAAGCACCATGGCCAAGCAGAAGTTCGACCGCACCAAGCCGCACATCAACGTCGGCACCATCGGTCACGTCGACCATGGCAAGACGACCCTGACCGCGGCCATCACGAAGTACCTGGCCCTCAAGGGCGGGGCCAGCTTCCGCGCGTTCGACTCGATCGACAACGCGCCGGAGGAGAAGGCGCGGGGCATCACCATCGCGATCGCCCACGTCGAGTACCAGACCGACGCGCGCCACTACGCGCATGTCGACTGCCCGGGCCACGCGGACTACATCAAGAACATGATCACCGGCGCCGCCCAGATGGACGGGGCCATCCTGGTCGTGTCCGCGGCCGACGGCCCCATGCCCCAGACCCGCGAGCACATCCTCCTCGCCCGCCAGGTCGAGGTCCCGTCGATCGTCGTCTTCCTGAACAAGGTGGACGCGGTCGATGACGAGATGCTCGTCGACCTGGTCGAGATGGAGGTCCGTGAGCTCCTCTCCAAGCAGCAGTTCCCCGGCGACGACATCCCCGTCATCCGCGGCTCGGCCCTGAAGGCCCTCCAGTCCACGAGCGAGGACCCCGAGGCGGACGAGTACAAGCCGATCAAGGAGCTGATGGACGCGGTCGACAACTACATCCCGACCCCAACCCGTGAGACGGACAAGCCGTTCCTCATGCCGGTCGAGGACGTGTTCGGGATCAAGGGCCGCGGCACGGTGGCCACCGGCCGCATCGAGCGCGGGATGGTGAAGACCGGCGAGACGATCGAGCAGGTCGGCGTCCACGCCAAGGCCAAGCAGCTGGTCGTGACTGGGGTCGAGATGTTCAACAAGACCCTTGACGAGGGCCAGGCCGGCGACAACGTGGGCCTCCTGCTGCGTGGTATCGAGCGCGAGGAGATCGAGCGCGGCCAGGTCCTGGCCAAGCCAGGCTCCATCCATCCGGGCACGAAGTTCAAGGCCGAGGTGTACGTCCTCTCCAAGGAGGAGGGCGGCCGCCACACGCCGTTCTATACCGGCTATCGGCCGCAGTTCTACCTGCGGACGACCGACGTCACCGGCGCCATCCAGCTGCCCGACGGCGTCGAGATGATCATGCCCGGCGACAACGTCAACATCGACGTCGAGCTCATCACGCCCATCGCCATCGAGCAGGGCCAGCGCTTCGCGATCCGCGAGGGCGGCCACACCGTCGGTGCGGGCGTGATCACGGCGCTGACCGCGTAGGTACCGATGGCCAAGCAGCGCATCCGCATCCGGCTTCGGGCCTACGACCACAAGCTGCTCGACCAGTCGGCCGAGCAGATCGTGGACACGGCCCAGCGGACGGGCGCCGAGATCGTCGGCCCCGTTCCGTTGCCGACGCGGATCGAGAAGTTCACGGTCATCCGCGGCCCGTTCATCCACAAGGACGGTCGGGAGCAGTTCGAGATTCGAACGCACAAGCGGCTGATCGACATCATCGATCCCTCGTCGAAGACGGTCGATGCGCTGATGCGGCTCTCGCTGGCGGCGGGCGTCGACATCGAGATCAAGATGTGAGGTTGGGGTGACGGTTGGGTTGATCGGGCGCAAGCTCGGCATGACGCGGCTCTTCGCCGAGGACGGCAGTGTCGTCCCGGTGAGCGTCATCGCCGCTGCCCCGAACACGGTGACGATGATCCGGAACGTCGAACGCGACGGCTATGCCGCCGTCCAGGTCGGCGCCGGGTCGGCACGCCGTGTCACGAAGCCCGTCGCCGGCCAGCTGAAGGCATTGGACAAGGACGCGCCGCGACCATCGGTGTTGCGCGAATTCCGGGTCGACTCGACGGAAGGTTTCGAGCCTGGTCAAGCCCTGGACGTGAGCCTGTTCGCGGTCGGTGACCTGGTCGACGTGACCGGCACGAGCAAGGGGCGCGGCTTCGCCGGCACGGTCAAGCGCCATCATTTCCACCGCGGACCAGTGACCCACGGCTCGACCAATACCCGCCAGCCGGGCTCGATCGGGGCTGGCACCACGCCGGGCCGGGTCTTCAAGGGCACCCGGATGAGCGGTCACATGGGCGACGAGCGGATCACGGTGCAGAAGCTCGAGGTCGTGAAGGTGGATGCCGAGCGCTCCCTGCTGCTCGTCCGCGGCGCGGTGCCCGGTGCGCGGAACGCGCTGCTGATCATCCGGAAGGTGGAAGGCTGATGCCCTCCGCACCGATCCTGACTCCCACCGGCAGCACGAAGGGCTCGATCGAGCTCGCCGACTCGCTGTTCGCCGCGCCGGTCCGGACGCCGCTCATCCACCAGGCGGCCATGGCCCAGCTGGCCGGCCGCCGGGTGGGCACGTCGGACACGAAGACCCGCGGCGAGGTGCGGGGCGGCGGCCGCAAGCCGTGGCGCCAGAAGGGGACCGGTCGCGCCCGCCAGGGCAGCAAGAACTCACCGCAGTGGCGCGGCGGGGGAGTGGTCTTCGGGCCGCATCCACGCGACTTCGGCGTCAAGGTCAACGCCAAGGTGCGCCGCGCCGCGCTGCGCGGGACGCTGAGCGCGAAGGCCGCCGATGGGGCGGTCAAGGTCGTCGAGGGCTTTGGGTTGGAGAAGATCCAGACCAGGGCCATGATCGAGCGCCTGGCCGCCTGGGAGGCCGCTGGTCGCGTGCTCCTGGTGCTGGCGGCCCGCGACGAGATCGTCGAGCGCTCGGCGGCCAACCTCCGCGAGGTCCGCATCATCCTGGCCGACAGCCTCAACGTGGTCGACCTCCTCGAGGCGGACACGATCGTCTTCACCCGCGACGCGGTCGTACGCGCCGAGGAGGTGTTCGCATGACGGCGCGCACCATCCACGACGTGCTCCTGCGCCCCGTGGTCAGCGAGAAGTCGGTGGCCGAGATCGAGCGCAACAACTACACGTTTGCGGTTCGGACCGACGCCAACAAGTTCCAGATCAAGGCCGCCGTCGAAGCCGAGTTCAAGGTCACCGTGCTCGGGGTGCGGGTCCAGACCGTGCACCCCAAGCAGAAGAGCCGCGGCCGCCGGACGAAGGGCATGGTCAGTGGCTGGCGCAAGGCGGTCGTGACCATCGCCGACGGCGACAAGATCGAACTGTTCGAGGTGGTGTGACGATGCCCCTGCGCAGCTATCGGCCCAACACCCCGTCCCTGCGGCAGATGACGCGATCGACGTTCGAGGAGATCACGACCGACAAGCCGCACAAGCCATTGACCGAGAACCTGAACTCGAAGGCCGGTCGGAACTCACAGGGCAAGCTCACGGTTCGCCACCAGGGTGGCGGGCACAAGCGCATGTACCGGGTCATCGACTGGCGGCGAGACAAGCACGGGGTGCCGGCCCGGATCGCGACGGTCGAGTACGACCCGAACCGGTCGGCGCGGATCGCCCTGCTCCACTACGCCGACGGGGAGAAGCGCTACATGCTCCTGCCCCACGGCCTGAAGGTCGGCGACCAGGTCGCCGCCGGCCCAGACGTCGAGGCGCGGGTCGGCAACGCCCTGCCGCTGTCCCGGATCCCGCTCGGGACCCAGATCCACAACGTCGAGCTGGTCGCCGGCCGCGGCGGCCAGATCGTGCGCAGCGCCGGCAGCGCGGCCCAGCTGCTCGCCAAGGAAGGGGAGATGGCCACCATCCGTCTTCCGTCCGGCGAGGTGCGCCGCGTGCGGGCGGCCTGCATGGCCACCGTCGGCCAGGTGAGCAACCTCGAGCACGAGAACCAGAAGATCGGCAAGGCCGGCCGCAACCGGCACCTCGGCCGCCGGCCATCGGTCCGAGGCGTCGTGATGAACCCCAACGACCACCCGCACGGTGGTGGCGAGGGCAAGTCGCCGATCGGCATGCCACCGAAGACCCCGTGGGGCAAGCCCGCCATGGGCCTGCGCACCCGGCGCCACCAGGCGAGCGATCGGCTGATCGTCCGCCGCCGCTACGGACGCGGGTAAGGAGACGACATGAGCCGTTCCGTCAAGAAAGGTCCCTTCGTCGACCCGCGGCTGCTGGGTCGGATCGAGGACATGAACAAGCGCAACGAGCGCAAGGTGCTGAAGACCTGGTCACGGGCCTCGGTCATCTTCCCGGCCATGATCGGCCACACCATCGCCGTCCACGACGGACGCCGCCACGTCCCGGTCTTCATGACCGAGAACATGGTCGGCCACCGCCTGGGCGAGTTCGCCCCGACCCGCCACTTCCGCGGCCACGGCCGGCACACCGAGCGCAGCTCGGCGCTGAAGTAGGACCAGACCGATGCGCGTCTCCGCCACCGCCAGGTATGTCCGGATCAGCGCCCGCAAGGTGCGCCTGGTAACCGACATGATCGTCGGCCGCCCGGTGGAGGAAGCCGCGGCCATCCTCCGCTTCCTGCCGAACGCGGCGGCGCGCGACGTGGCCAAGGTCCTGCGCAGCGCGACCGCGAACGCGGAGAACAACTTCAACCTGACCGCCGACGAGCTCCACGTGGAGTCCGCCATCGCCAACGAGGGACCAACCCTGAAACGCATTCGACCACGCGCCCAGGGGCGCGCCTTCCAGATTCTGAAGCGCACGAGCCACATCACGGTCTCGGTCGCTGACCGAGGTGACAGCTGATGGGCCACAAGGTTCACCCCTACGGCTACCGGATCGGCATCAACAAGCCGTGGCTGGCGAAGTGGTACGCCGACCGCGACTACGCGACGCTGCTCCAGGAGGACATGAAGATCCGCGGCCTGGTCGCCAAGCAGCTGGCGAACGCCAGCGTGAGCCAGGTCGAGATCGAGCGCGGCATCAACCACGTGACCGTGACCGTCCACACCGCGAAGCCGGGGATTGTCATCGGCAAGGGCGGCGCCAACGTCGAGCTGCTCCGCAACTCGATCGGCAAGCTGACCGATAAGAAGGTCAAGCTCGAGATCAAGGAGGTCCTCCAGCCCGAGCTGGATGCCGTCCTCGTGGCCCAGAGCATCGCCGGACAGCTCGAGCGACGGATCGCGTTCCGCAAGGCCGTGAAGCAGGGCGTGCAGCGCAGCATCAAGGCCGGGGCCAAGGGCGTGAAGATCCAGGTCTCCGGGCGCCTCGGCGGCACCGAGATGTCCCGCCGCGAGTGGGACAAGGAGGGTCGCATTCCTCTCGGCACGCTCCGGGCCGATATCAGCTACGGCGTCGTCCACGCCGCCACGACCTATGGCCGGATCGGGGTCAAGGTCTGGATCTACCGAGGCGAGACCCTGGCCGACATGCCGGGCTCGGCCCGGACGGAGCCGCGCGAGGCGCGGAGCACACGGGCACGACCCAAGGCCCGCGGACGGGCCGCCGCTGCGGAGGACGGAGAGGCGCCGGAGTCTCCAGTGGCCGTGGCCGAGCCCGAGGTCGCGGTCGACACCGGAACGGTCACGGAACCCGCGGTTGCCGCCGAGGAGGTGGTCGCCAAGAGGTGGTCGCCGAGGTTCGCCAGTCGCCAAGCCGGCATCGGTGGAGCCCCAGCCCGAGGCCGAGGTGGAGCCGGAGGTGGCGGCTGCAGCCGAAACCGAGGTGGCAACCGTCGCGGCCGGCGAGCCCGAGCCGGCATCGGTTCAGCCCGAGCCTGAGCCCGAGGCCAGCGCCGCAGCCGAATCGAAGCCGAAGGCCAAGCCCAGGGCCAAGCCGAAGACTCCGGCCAAGCCGAAGACTAAGCCGAAGACTCCGGCCAAGCCGAAGACTCCGGCCAAGCCCAGGGCCAAGCCAAAGGGCAAGGACTGACATGCTGCTACCGAAGCGTGTCAAGCACCGCAAGGTCCAGCGCGGCCGCCGAGCCGGGCTGGCCAAGGGTGGGACGACCGTGTCGTTCGGGGACTACGGCCTGGTGGCCGAAGAGGTGTGCTGGTTGACCAGCCGCCAGATCGAGGCTGCCCGACGGGCGATGACCCACCACATCAAGCGAGGCGGGCGGGTCTGGATCCGCGTCTTCCCCGACAAGCCGGTCACCAAGAAGCCGGCGGAGGTCCGGATGGGATCGGGCAAGGGGGCCCCGGATCACTGGGTCGCGGTCGTCAAGCCGGGCCGGGTGATGTTCGAGATGTCCGGGGTGCCGGAGCCGATCGCTCGCGAGGCGATGCGGCTGGCCAGCCACAAGCTGCCGATCTCGACGAAATTCGTGATCAAGGAGGGCGTCGAACATGGACATCAGTGAGGTCCGCGCCCTCAGCGACGCCGACCTGGTCGTCGCCCTGGCCGATGCCAAGCAGGAGCTGTGGAAGATCCGCTTCGACCTGGCCACGCGCCAGGAGAAGAACTACAGCCGCCTGCCGGCGACGCGGCAGCGGATCGCCCGCATCCTGACCGTCATGACCGAGCGTGAGCGCGCCGCCGCAGCCGCTACCCAGGAGACTGCGTGATGGCCGGCAAGCGACGAACGAAGGTCGGACGCGTCGTGTCCGACAAGATGGACAAGACGGTGGTGGTCAGCGTCGAGCGCCTGCAGCGCCACCCGATCTACAAGCGCGTCATTCGACGCTCGACGAAGTTCAAGGCCCACGACGCGGAGAACGCGGCCAAGGTCGGCGACACCGTCCGGATCGAGGAGAGCCGGCCGCTGTCGCGCGACAAGCGCTGGCGTCTGGTCGAGATCCTCGGCCACGGGATCTCGGAGTCGGCCGCCGAGCCGATGGCCGACGAGGCGATCCTGCACCCGGAGCCAGCCGTCGAGGCGGAGGCCGAGGCTGAGCCGGCCGCGGTCGAGGGAGAGCCCGCGTGATCCGACGCCAGACCCGGCTGCGGGTGGCCGACAACACCGGCGCGCGCGAGCTGATGTGCATCACCGTGGTCGGCCGCTCCACGAGCGAGACCGCCTCGGTCGGTGACGTCATCGTCGCCAGCGTCAAGCAGGCCATGCCCAACTCCGGGGTCAAGAAGGGCGAGGTCGTCCGCGCCGTGATCGTGCGGACCACCAAGGGCTACGGCCGGCCCGACGGCAGCCACATCCGCTTCGACGAGAACGCCGCGGTCCTGATCACGCCCCAGGGCAACCCGCGCGGGACGCGCATCTTCGGCCCGGTCGCCCGCGAGCTGCGGGAGCGGAACTACATGAAGATCATCTCGCTCGCTCCGGAGGTGCTGTGATGGCCGTCCGGAAAGGTGACACGGTGATGGTCCTGGCCGGCAAGGACCGCGGCAAGCGGGGCAAGGTGGAGCGCGTCCAGCGCACGCGCCGTGGCCTGGCGGTCGTGGTTCCCGGGCTGAACATGGCCAAGCGTCACCAGAAATCCCGCGGTGGCCGCCAGCAGACGGCGGGCATCATCGACCTGCCGATCCCGATCCAGATCAGCAACGTGATGGTGGTCTGTCCCAACTGCGACAAGCCGACCCGCATCGGCCATGCCCGGCTCGATGACGCGCACAAGACCCGGGTCCGCGTCTGTCGCCACTGCGGCGAGCAGCTGGAGGTGGGCACGTGACCGACGAGCCGACAAAGGCGGCGCGCAAGCCGGCCGACCGCAATCCAGCGGACCGCAAGGCGGCCGCTCGGAAGCCCGCCGCTCGCAAGCCGGCCGCCAAGACCGCGGCACCGGCCGACGCCGAAGCCGCACCCGCGAAGGCAGCCGCGTCGAAGAAGTCGGCCGCCGGCCGACGGGAGCCCGTCGGTCTGCGCCTGCGCTACCGCGACGAGGTCGTGCCCGCGCTCCAGCGGGAGTTCGGCTACGCGAACCCGATGCAGGTCCCGCGCCTGGACAAGGTCGTCGTGAACATCGGCCTGGGCGAAGCCATCCAGAACGCGAAGGCAATCGACGCCGCCGTCGGCGACCTCGCGACCATCACCGGCCAGAAGCCGATCGTGACCCGGGCCACCCGCTCCATCGCCCAGTTCCGGCTGCGGACCGGGATGCCGGTGGGGGCCAAGGTCACCCTCCGCGGCCAGCGGATGTACGACTTCCTCGAGCGGACGATGCGCCTGGCCCTGCCCCGCATCCGCGACTTCCGGGGAGTCTCGCCGCGCTCGTTCGACGGCCGCGGCAACTTCAGCCTCGGTCTCCGCGAGCAGCTCATGTACCCCGAAATCGACTACGACAAGATCGACCGCCTTCGCGGCTTCGAGATCAGCATCGTCACCACCGCCCCCACCGACGAGGAAGGCCGTCGCCTCCTCGCCCTGCTGGGCATGCCCTTCTCCGCCACCTGAGCCTGAGGACCGATAGACATGGCCAAGAAATCAATGATCGCCAAGGCCCAACGCAAGCCGAAGTTCCCGGTCCGCGGCCACAACCGCTGCACGGTGTGCGGCCGGCCGCGCGCCTACATGCGCCGATTCGCCCTGTGCCGGATCTGCTTCCGGGAGCGGGCCCTCGACGGGATGCTGCCCGGCGTCACGAAGTCGAGCTGGTAGCGATGAACGTCACCGATCCCATCGCCGACATGCTGACCCGGGTCCGGAACGCGAGCCTGGCGCGGCACAGCGAGGTCGTGCTCCCCGGCTCACGGGTGAAGACCGAGATCGCCCGCATCCTGGTCGAGGAAGGCTTCATCGGCTCGTACCAGAACCGGGTCGAGGACGGACACGACCACCTCGTGCTGACCCTCAAGTACGTCGAGGGCAAGACCCCCGTCGTCACCGGCCTGAAGCGGATCAGCAAGCCCGGCCTGCGGGTCTACGCGCGCAAGACCGAGATTCCCCGCGTCCTGGGCGGCCTGGGCGTGGCCATCCTCTCCACCTCCCACGGGATCATGACCGGGCAGCAGGCCCGGAAGCTGAACCTGGGCGGCGAAGTGATCTGCTACGTCTGGTAGGGACCGATGTCACGTATCGGGCGTCTGCCCATCCCCATCCCGGACGGCGTCGAGGTCTCCCTCGACCGCCAGCACGTCAGCATCACGGGCCCCCTCGGGACCCTCGAGCGTGACGTGCACCCCGAGATGACCCTCGTCCACGAGGACGGCGTGCTTCGCGTCGAGCGCCCGTCCGACGCTCCGCGCCACCGGGCCCTGCATGGTCTGACCCGGTCGCTCGTCGCCAACATGGTGACCGGCGTGACCAGCGGGTTCACCAAGAATCTCGAGATCAGTGGCGTCGGGTACCGCGCCCAGCTCCAGGGCGACATGCTCGTCCTGGCCCTCGGCTTCTCGCATCCGGTCGAGGTCAAACCGCCGGAGGGCATCACCTTCACCGTCGAGACCCCGACCCGCCTGGCGGTGAGCGGGCCCGACCGCGAGCTGGTCGGCCAGGTGGCCGCCGCCATCCGCGCCCGGCGCAAGCCTGAGCCGTACAAGGGCAAGGGCATCAAGTACGCCGGGGAGCAGATCCGACGCAAGGCCGGCAAGGCCGGCAAGGTCGGAGGCGCGGCCTGATGATCAAGAAGACCTCGCGCGACGCGCTGCGCCGCAAGCGTCACGCCCGGCTCCGGCTCCGCCTGGCCGGAAGCCCCGAGCGGCCCCGGCTGAGCGTGTTCCGCAGCTCGCGATTCATCTACGCCCAGGTCATCGACGACAGCACCGGCCGCACCCTGGCCGCGGCCTCCAGCCGCGAGCCCAGCCTGACCGGCTCCGGTGGGACGGTGGCCGCCGCCGAGGCGGTGGGCAAGGCGCTCGCCGAGCGGGCCCGCGCTGCCGGCGTGACCCAGGTCGTCCTCGACCGCGGCGGATATCGGTATCACGGGCGGGTTCGCTCGCTCGCCGAGGGCGCCCGCCAGGGCGGCCTCGAACTGTAGAGCGGAGAACCCATGCCACGTATCGATCCCACCAAGCTCAGCCTCGAAGAGAAGGTCGTCCAGATCAACCGGGTCGCCAAGGTCGTCAAGGGCGGCCGGCGGTTCAGCTTCAGCGCCATCGTGGTCGTCGGCGACGGCCGCGGCGTGGTCGGCGCCGGGCTGGGCAAGGCGGGCGAGGTCCCGGAGGCCATCCGCAAGGGCGTGGAGGATGCCAAGAAGCACCTCATCCGCGTCCCGCTGGTGGGCAGCACCATCCCGCACACCATCCAGCGTGACTTCGGCGCCTCGCGCGTCCTCCTTCGCCCGGCATCGGCGGGCACCGGCGTCATCGCCGGCGGTTCCGTGCGGGCCGTGGTCGAGGTGGCCGGCATCCACGACCTGCTGTCCAAGACGATGGGCAGCACGAACCCGGTCAACGTCGTGCGGGCCACGCTCGACTGCCTCGCCAACCTGCACTCCGCCGACGACATGGCCGCCCGCCGCGGCAAGACCGCCGAGCAGCTGCTCGGCAAGCGCGGCGCGGAAGCGGCCCGCCAGCCCCACGTCTACCGCGAGCGGCCCGAGCCCATGAACTTCCCCGGAGGCCCGCCGCGTGGCCGCTAAGCGCACCTCGTCCAACCCGCGCACGATCAAGGTGAAGTGGGTCCGCTCCGAGATCGGTCACAAGGCGGCCGCCCGCGGCACGATCCGAGCGCTCGGCCTGCGCCGCCTGCATCACACCGTGGTGGTCGCGGACACGCCCCAGATCCGCGGCATGCTCCGCCGGGTCGCCTTCCTGGTCGAGGTCACCGAGCCCGGTGGCGAGGGGACGTCCGAATGAAGCTGCACGACCTGAAGCCGGCTCCCGGGTCGCACACCCCGGCACGCCGCGTCGGACGCGGCCACGGCTCGGGCAAGGGCAAGACCGCCGGACGCGGGACGAAGGGCCAGAAGTCGCGGGCCGGGGCCTCGATCCCGGCCTGGTTCGAGGGCGGCCAGACGCCGCTCCACGTCCGCACCCCGAAGCTCCACGGCTTCCGCAACCGGGGCCGGGTCGAGTACGCGCCGGTGAACCTCGGCCGGCTGACCGATGCCGAGGCGGGGACCCTGATCACCCCGGACGTCCTCGTCCACGACGGCCTTCTCCGTCGCTCGAAGTCGAAGGCCCTGCCGGTGAAGATCCTCGGCGTCGGCGACGCCCCGAAGGGCGTGACGATCCATGCCCACGCCTTCTCCCGCTCGGCCCTCGACAAGCTGGCCGCGGTCGGCTCGACCGCGCAGCGGATCAGCTGGCCCGACGGCGACCCCATCGACGAGGAGGCGGAGGCCAAGGCGGCGGCCGAGGCGGCCGAGAAGGCCGCGAAGCGCAAGCGGAAGAAGGGCGGCGCCAAGAAGGCCGATTCCGATGGCGAGAAGGCCGGCGGCGAGGCCGCGGCGGCACCGGACGACGACGACGCGCCGGCCGAGGCGACGAACGAGGTGGAGGAGGCTGACGTCGAGGGCGCGACCGAGTGATTCAGTCGGTCGTCACCGCCATCCAGGCGCCGGACATCCGGCGCAAGATCCTCTTCACCGCGTTCATCCTCCTGATCTTCAGGATCCTGACCGCGGTTCCGGTCCCGAACGTCGACCAGGCCCGACTGGCGGAGCTGTTCGCCACCAACCAGCTGCTCGCCCTGCTCGACATCTTCTCCGGCGGCGGCCTGGCCACGGCCTCGATCATCGGTCTGGGCCTCAACCCCTACATCAACGCCAGCATCATCATGCAGCTCATGCAGGGGGTCATCCCCCGGCTCCAGGAGCTGCAGCGGGAAGGTGAGTACGGTCGGAACCGGCTCCAGCAGTACACCCGCTACCTGACCGTTCCCCTGGCCTTTGCCCAGGGATTCGGCTTCTCCGTCCTGCTCCAGAACGCCGGCGTCATCCCGGCCACCCCGTTCCTCAGCTTCGAGACGTTCTCGCTGCTCATCGCCTGGACGGCGGGCACGATCCTCCTGATGTGGCTCGGCGAGCTCATCAGCGAGCGGGGCCTGGGCAACGGCATCAGCTTCATCATCTTCGCCGGCATCGTCGGGCGGTTGCCGGACCAGGCCGGGCCGATCCTCTCCGCGCCGGACGGCCTCCTTCGCCTCCTGCCGTTCATCGTGGTCGCGATCCTGATCATCGCCGCGGTCGTGTTCGTGAACGAGGGTCAGCGGCGGATCCCGGTCCAGTACGCCTCCCGGGTGCGCGGCCGGCGCATGTACCAGGGCCAGACCCAGTACCTGCCGATGAAGGTGACCATGGCCGGCGTGATCCCGATCATCTTCGCGGTCAGCATCCTGCTGTTCCCGGCCCAGATCGCGCAGTACTTCACCACCAGCTCCAACGAGCTGGTGGCCCAGGTCGCGACCTGGATCAGCACGGTCCTGAGCCCGCAGACGCCGATCGTGTACGGGGCGCTGTACTTTGTGCTGGTCGTGTTCTTCACCTACTTCTACACGGCGTTCCAGTTCAAGCCGGACCAGACGGCTGACTTCCTGCGGAAGAACGGTGGCTTCATCCCCGGCATCCGGCCCGGGCGTCCGACGGAGGACTTCCTGGCTCGCGTCGCCAACCGAATCACCCTCGGCGGGGCGCTGTTCCTCGGTGGCGTGGCGGTCACGCCGCTGATCATCTCCGCCTTCATCCCGGGCACCGAGGCGATCCGGCTGGGTGGGACGAGCGTCCTGATCGTGGTCGCGGTCGTGGTCGAGACCATGAAACAGCTCGAAGCGCAGATGATGATGCGCAACTACGAGGGCTTCATCCGGTGATGCTCGTCATGCTCGGCCCGGTGGCGGCCGGAAAGGGAACCCAGGCGGCCATCGCGGCCCGCGACAACGGGCTGCTCCATCTCTCCACGGGCGATCTGTTTCGCCGCGCGAAGCGCGAGGGCAGCCCGCTCGGCGAGGTGGCCCAGGGCTACATGCGCCGCGGGGAGCTCGTCCCGGACGAGATCACGGTGCGCATGGTGGGGGAGGCCCTGTCCGGAACGGCGGCCGCCGGCGGAGTGGTGTTCGATGGCTTCCCGCGCACGCTCGAGCAGGCGAAGGCGCTGGATGCGCTCCTCGCCGAGCAGGGAAGAGCCATCGACCGCGCGATCCTGATCGACGTGCCCGAGGAGGTTCTCGTCGAGCGCGTCGCCGGGCGATGGGTCTGCCCCGAGTGCGGGACGCCGTACCACGCCACCGACGATCCGCCGCGCGCGGCCGGCGTGTGCAATCGCGACGGGACCGCGCTCGTCCAGCGCGAGGACGACAAGCCGGAGGTCTTCCGGGCGCGGCTCCGCGAGCAGCTGCCGCCGATGTACGACGTCGCGGACTACTACGACGCGCGCGGCCTGCTGTCGCGAGTCGACGGCCGCCAGCGGATCGACGCGGTGACCGCCGCGATCAGCGAGGCCGTCGGCGAGGTCGGGACGTCTGGCGACGAACCCGCGGGCAGCGAGTAGGTTGGTCTCCGTGGGCATTCCCCTCCGGCACGCGAGCGCCACGATCAAGCGACCCGAGGAAGTGGCGAACATGCGCCGCGCGGGCGAGATCCTGGTCGCGCTCCTCGACCGGCTGGAAGCGGCGCTCGCCCCGGGGGTGACCACCGCCGAGCTGGACGCGCTGGCCGTCGATCACATTCGCGACGCCGGCGCCGTCTCCTCCTTCAAGGGCTACGGGTCCAACCCGCCCTTCCCGGGCACGATCTGCACCTCGCTCAACGACGAGGTGGTGCACGGCATTCCCTCGTCACAACGCCGGATCCGTGACGGCGACCTCGTCAGCCTCGACGTCGGCTGCATCTGGGAAGGCTGGCACGCCGACTGCGCGCGGACCTTCACGGTGGGGACGGTCGATCCCCGGGCAATCGCCCTGGTGGAGGCCACCCGAGCCGCCCTGGCCGCCGGCATCGAGGTGGCGCTGCCGGGAAACCGGCTGGGGGACATCGGGGCCGCCATCGAAGCCGTGGCCAACGCCCGCGGTTACGGGATCGTCCGGCCGTTCGTGGGCCACGGCATCGGTTCTGCCATGCACGAGGAGCCGCAGGTGCCGAACTACGGCCGGCCGGGGACCGGGATGCGGCTCGAGCCGGGGATGTGCCTCGCCATCGAACCGATGTTCAACCTCGGTGGTGACGATGTTCGGCTGATGGACGACGGGTGGACGGTGGTGACCGCGGACGGTTCGCTGTCCGCGCATTTCGAGGACACCATCGTCATCGGACCAGACGGCGCGGAGCGCCTGACCGGGCGGACGGTGCCGGCATGAAACCAGGCCGCCGATTGCCCGAAATCGGGGCCGGATGTATACTCTTCGATCCGGTCGCCGCGTGCGGCGGCCTTTCGGTGTGTCCCCCCAATTGAGAGTAGATAGACCGCGAACGAGGGTGCGTAGCGCTTGCCGAAGAAGGATGCCATTGAGGTCGAGGGCGAGGTGATCCTCCCCTTGCCGAACGCGATGTTCAAGGTGCGCCTCGAGAACGGCCACGAAGTCCTGGCCCACATCTCGGGGAAGCTCCGCAAGAACTTCATCCGCATCCTGCCCGGCGACACCGTTCGAGTCGAGCTCAGTCCCTACGACCTCACCCGAGGTCGGATCACGTACAGGATGCGATGAAGGTTTCTGCTTCGGTCAAGCCCCGCTGCGAGCGCTGCAAGGTCATTCGGCGCTCGGGTGTGGTGCTGGTCATCTGCCGCATCCCCAAGCACCGCCAGCGGCAGGGCTAGGGGCAGCTGATGGCGCGCATCGCCGGCGTGGACATTCCCCGCGAGAAGCGGGTGATCGTGTCCCTGACCTACATCCACGGCATCGGCCCGGCCACCGCGGCCAAGGTCGTGACCGCGGCCAACGTGTCGCCTGACGCGCGGGTCCGCGATCTCACCGAGGACGAGGTCACCCGCCTCCGCGACATCATCGACAAGCGGTACCGCGTCGAGGGTGACGTCCGCCGCGAGGTCAGCATGAACATCAAGCGCCTGATGGAGATCGGCGCCTATCGCGGCGTTCGTCATCGGCGAAACCTGCCCTCCCGGGGGCAGCGGACCAAGACCAACGCTCGCCAGCGGCGCGGCTCGCGCCGAACCGTCGGCATCCGGCGCAAGAAGTAACGAGTAGCAGCGAGATCCATGGCTGAACGCAAGACGAAAACGCGCACCAAGAAGCGCGAGAAGAAGAACGTCCCGTCCGGGCACGCCCACATCCAGGCCACGTTCAACAACACGATCGTCACCATCACCGATCCTGGTGGTGGCGTGATCGCCTGGGGCAGCGCGGGGCTGGTCGGCTTCAAGGGCTCGCGCAAGAGCACGCCGTACGCCGCGGCCCAGACCGCCGAGCTCGCCGCCCGCAAGGCGATGGAGCACGGCGTCCGCCAGGTCGAGGTCTTCGTGAAGGGCCCGGGGGCCGGCCGCGAGCAGGCCATCCGTTCGCTGCAGGCCGCCGGCCTGGAGGTCACCGCCATCACCGACGTCACGCCCATTCCGCACAACGGCTGCCGCCCACCGAAGCGGCGGCGGGTCTGAGCCATGGCGCGCTACACGGATCCGGTCTGCCGCATCTGCCGTCGCGAGGGGCTGAAGCTCTTCCTGAAGGGGAGCCGCTGCTACTCGAAGAAGTGCTCGTTCGAACGACGCAGCACGCCGCCCGGCATGAACCCCACCCGCCGGCGGAAGGTGAGCGAGTACGGGCTCCAGATGCGTGAGAAGCAGCGGGTCCGGCGCAGCTACTCGGTCATGGAGCGCCAGTTCCGCAACTACTTCCGCGAAGCCGCCCGCCAGAAGGGGATGACCGGCGAGAACCTGCTGCGCATGCTCGAGATGCGCCTCGACAACGTCGTGTATCGCATGGGCTTCGCGACCTCGCGCGCCCAGGCGCGCCAGCTGGTCACCCACGGCCACTTCAACGTCAACGGCCGGGCGACCAAGTCCCCGAGCCGCCAGGTCTCGGTGGGCGACCGTGTCGAGGTCCGCGACACGCGCCGCAGCCGCACCTATTTCCAGGCTGCGCCCGAGTCCATGCGTGCCGCCCAGGTCCCGGACTGGGTGAGCGCGGATCCGACCAAGCTCTCCGGAACCGTCACCGCCGAACCAACCCGTGAGCAGATGCCCATGGAGTTCAACGAACAGCTCGTCGTCGAGTACTACTCGCGCTAGGAGTCCCCCTTGCTGATGATCGAACCCGAGTCCACCCCGCGTATTGAAGAGGTCGAGGCGCATGGCGCTGCGGGCCGATTCGAGATCCAGCCCCTCGCCGCCGGCTACGGGGTCACCCTGGGCAACGCCCTGCGCCGCGTCCTGCTCTCGTCGCTCGAGGGGGCGGCCGTGACCTCCATCCAGGTCGCCAACGTCTACCACGAGTTCAGCACCATCCCGGCCGTCAAGGAAGACGTGACCCAGATCGTGCTGAACATGAAGAAGATCCGGCTCCGGTCCTTCGCCCCGCACCCGGTGACGCTCAAGCTCGCCAAGCACGGCGCCGGGCTCGTCACCGCCGGCGACATCGCCGAGTCGGCAGACGTCGAGATCGTGAACCCCGACCTCGAGCTGCTCACCCTGGATTCGGATGCGGGCTCGATCGACATGGACATCACGATCGAAACCGGTGTCGGCTACCGCGCCGCGGAGCACACGGAAGAGATGCCGATCGGGGTCATCCCGGTCGACGCGATCTTCTCCCCGGTGCGCAACGTGAACTTCTCGGTCGAGAACACCCGGGTCGGCCAGATGACGAACTTCGACAAGCTGACCCTCGAGATCGAAACCGATGGGACCAGCACCCCCCAGGCAGCGCTCGCCCAGGCGGCGGGGATCCTCGTCCGCGAGTTCTCCCGCTTCGCCGAGATCGGACGGCCGGCGATGGCGACCGGGGACGACGTCCCCGCGCCGCTGGCGGCCAGCCTGCTCGACGCCCCGATCGAGGAGCTCGATCTCCCGATGCGGGCCTACAACAGCCTGAAGCGCAACAACATCACGAAGATCGGCCAGCTCCTGGCGCTCGGAGACGACGAGCTGCTTCGGATGCGGAACTTCGGCAAGAAGAGCCTCGACGACATGAAAGAGCGCCTCGCCCTGCGCGGGTTCATCCCGCCCGAGGATGGGACCCCGACGGCGGACGAGGCCGACCTGCCGGCCGCCGCCGAGCTCGACGAGGCCGTTGCCGCCGAGCTGAACCGCGAGGCCTAGGAAACCGAACGATGCCGCACCGCATCGCCGGCCGGAAGCTGAGCCGGCCCACGGCCCACCGCGAGCACATGCTCGCCAACCTGGCCGTGGCCGTCCTCCGCTACGAACGGCTGAAGACGACCGAGGCGAAGGCCAAGGAGGTGCGGGGCATGGTGGACCGGCTGATCGTCACCGCCAAGCGCGGCGACCTGCCGGCCCGACGGCGGCTGGTGGCCCAGCTGCCGAATGAGCCGCTCATCATCGAGAAGCTGATGGGCGAACTGGCGACCAAGTACGCCGACCGGGGGTCGGGGTTCACGCGGATCACGCGTCTCGGACCCCGGGCCGGCGACGCGGCGCCGATGGTGCAGATCGAGCTCGTCTGAGGGCGCGCTCGACCGGCCGAACAACCGAAGAACCGATGCCTCCCGTGGCGCGACGATGCGCCCGGGCGGTGATCGAGTACGACGGGACGGCGTTCGCCGGCTCGCAGCGCCAGCCGCGACAGCGGACGGTGCAGGGCGAGCTGGAGGACGCGCTTAACAAGCTGACCGGCGAGCGGATCACGGTCCGATTCGCCGGGCGCACCGATGCCGGCGTGCACGCCACCGGTCAGGTGATCGCCTTCTGCCTGCCGAGCCGCCCCCGCGGGGAGCGGATCGGAATGGCAGAGCTGCGGCGACGCCTGAACGCGGCGCTGGCGCCGGATGTGGTGATCCGCTCCCTGCGGAGCGCGGGAACGGGGTTCGATCCCCGTCGCGCGGCCGTGGCGCGGACCTACTGCTACCGGATCCGGCAGGACGGCGACCGCCGCCCGACGGACCGGCATCGGACGCTCGAGATCCCCGACCACCTGGACGTAGCCGCCATGCGCGATGCCGCGGCCCGGATGGTGGGGGAACGCGACTTCGCCGCCCTCGGCAGCGACGCGCGGGGCCAGACGGTCCGCCACCTGGCGGCGGTCACGGTCCGGCAGCGCGGGACGCTGGTCGAGGTCACGGTCGAGGGCAACGCGTTCCTCCGCCGGATGGTGCGAAGCCTGGTGGCGGTGTTGCTCGCCGTGGGGCGGGGCCAGATGGCCTCGGCCGACGTCGAGCAGATCCTCGAGGCCCGGCAGCGCGCCCTGTACGGGCGGGCCGCCCCGGCCCTGGGGCTCACGCTCGAGCGGATCAGCTTCGGAACGACAGGAGACGAGAGACGAACGTGAAGACCTACGCGGTCAAGGCCAGCGAGATCGACCGGGGCTGGTGGCTCATCGACGCCACGGATCAGCCGCTCGGGCGGTTGGCCACGCGCGTCGCGACGCTCCTGGCCGGCAAGCACAAGGCGACCTGGTCGCCGCACCTCGACAGCGGGGACCACGTGGTGGTGGTCAATGCCGCGCGCGTGCGGGTGACCGGCAACAAGCTCGCCCAGAAGCGGTACTACCGCCATTCCAACTACCCCGGCGGGCTGCGCGAGGAGTCGCTCGGCGACCTCCTCGCCCGGAAGCCCGAGCGCGTGATCGAGATGGCGGTCAAGGGCATGCTGCCCCACAACCGGCTCGGCAACGCGATGTACCGCAAGTTGAAGGTTTATCCCGGAGCGGACCATCCCCACAAGGCCCAGCTTCCGCGCCCGGCCGACGAGCAGCCCGAGGAGGCGTCGTGAGCGTCAACTACCTGTACGGGACCGGGCGTCGCAAGACCTCGGTGGCCCGAGTCCGGCTCCTCCCCGGTGACGGGGCGATGACCGTGAACGGCAAGCCGGCCGATGAGTACTTCGGCGGCGAGGCCCGAGTGGCCCCGATCCGCCTGCCCTTCCGGGTGACCGATACCGAGGGCCGCTACGCGGCCAGCGTGCTGGTTGCCGGTGGCGGAACGTCCGGCCAGGCGGGGGCCATCCGCCACGGGATTGCCCGCGCGTTGCTCGCTGGCCATCCCGACTTCCGCGGCGCCCTCCGCGAGGCGGGGTTGCTCACCCGTGATCCCCGGGCGAAGGAGCGCAAGAAGTACGGCCTGAAGCGAGCTCGCAAGGCGCCGCAGTACACCAAGCGCTGATCAGGACCGCTCCCGGACCGTTCCGGGGGAACGCTCGGGGGCCTTTGCTACCATTGTCCCCCGACCGAAGGGGAGCTCCTGTCTGAACGTGCCGGAGAGCATCAGCGACTTCCTCGACACCTTCCTGCGCGGCACGCCGCTGACCTCGATCATCGACATCATCGTCGTCGCCGTCCTGATCTACTGGCTGTTCGTGCTCATTCGGGGCACGCGCGCGGTCCGGATCCTGATCGGCCTGTCCATCGTGGCCCTGGTCTACATCGCCGCCCAGGCCTTCGATCTCGTCCTGCTCTCGACCCTGCTCCAGGCCGGGGCGGTGGTCGGCCTGTTCGCGGTGGTCGTCGTCTTCCAGCCGGAGCTGCGTCGTGGACTCGAGCAGATCGGCCGGATGGGCTCCCTGAACCGTCTGTTCGTGTCGTCCGAGGTCTCCGCGGCCGACAGCGTGGCCCGCGAGGTGTCGCGAGCCGCGCGCCTGCTGGCCGGGTCGCGCCACGGGGCACTGATCGTGATCGAGCGCGAGACCGGCCTCCATGACCTGACCGCCGAGTCCGGCGTGCCGATCAACGCCGATCTCCATGCCGAGCTGCTGGCCACGATCTTCTACCACGGCACCGCGCTGCACGATGGCGCGGTGGTCGTCTCCGGCAACCGGATCGTCGCTGCCGGCGTCCTGCTCCCGCTCAGCCAGAACGTGCTCGACAGCGAGCGGTACGGGACCCGCCACCGGGCGGCGATCGGCATCAGCGAGCAGACCGATGCCCTGATCGTGGTCGTCAGCGAGGAAACCGGTTCCATCTCGCTCGTCGTCCGGGGGCGCATCGAGCGGAACCTCAGCGAGGACCGGCTTCGGCGCCGGATCTTCAGCCTCATCCGGCCCCAGGCCCCGCGCGAAGCAGCGCCGCTCCTGCGGCGCACGCTGGAGGGTCGATGGGGCATGCCCGAGGACGAGCCGGTCGAGGCGCCGATCGACCCCGACGACCGGGTGGTCACCTCCGTCGCGCCGCCGGCTGACGCGACCTCTCCGGGGCAGAAGCCCGCCGCCCAGACGAAGAAGACCGCCGCCCAGGCGCAGAAACCTGCCACTCCTGCGCCGGACCCGTCCGACCCCGCGGCGCCGGTGGCCAGCGGAGACCGCCGCGCCTGATGGCCTGGCTGCTGCGCAACTGGCCGCTGAAGCTGGGCGCCCTGCTCCTGTCGGTCCTGCTCTACGCCGGCCTGGTGTACTCCGGCTCGTTCACCGAGCAGCAGGTTACCGGGGTGGCGATTCGGGCGGTGAACCAGCCGCTGAACACGTATCTGCTCACCGGCGACCTTGGCACGGTCGACATCGGATACCGCGCATCAGCCGCGGCCGCCGGCGGGGTAACGGCCACCACCTTCAGCGTATCCGTCGACCTCGAGGTCTATGACATGACCCAGGCGGGCGAGCCGCAGCTCCTGCCCGTCGACGTCCGCTCCCTGGACGAGGAGGTCGAGGTGCTCGACTACGCCCCGCTCGAGGTGTCGGTCATCCTCGACCGGCTCGGGGTGCGGACGGTGCAGGTGGTCGTCGACCGCGGCGAGATCCCGGCCGGGCTGGAGATCACGTCGCAGAACGTCATGCCGTCCACGGTCCAGGCACAGGGCCCGGAGAGCCGCCTGCGGCTCGTGACCCGTGCCCTCGCCCGGGTGCGGATCGACCCCTCCGGGATCGACGTGCACGAGCAGGTCGACCTCGTCCCGGTCAATGTCGACGGCGAGCCCGTGCCGGCGGTCGAGCTGTCGCCCAACGCGGCGTCGGTCGACATCGAGGTCAGCACCGCCGAGACCTCGAAGACGGTACCGGTCGCCCTCGACCTCGAGGGCAGCCCGCCGGTCGGTCTGACCCTGACCGCGGTCAGTGCCGAACCAGCCGCGGTCACGATCTTCGGCCCGCCGGCGGTGCTTGCGTCGATCGCGAGCGTTTCCACGGCGCCCATCAACCTCGCGACCGTCACCGCCGACACCGTGATCGAGGTCGCGCTCACCATTCCGGACCAGACCCGTCTCGCCGACGGGGTGGAGCCGGTGGCCTCGGTGACGGTCGACGTCGCCCCGGAGTTCGCGAGCCGCACGATCCTCGCCGGACCGGTCTGCACCAACGTGGGCGCCGGGTTGACCTGCGAGCCGGCCGCGGGCCAGATCCCGGTCACGGTCAGTGGGACGAGGTCCGCGGTGGCGGCCCTCACCCCGGCCCAGGTCACCCCGATCCTGAACATGGCGGGGCTGGGCGAGGGCACGCACCAGGTCACACCGACCGTGAACCTTCCGGCCGGGATCACCCTCGTCCAACCCCTCGCCCCGGTGACGGTGACGCTCACCGCCGGCGGCCCGTAACCCGACCGAGCGCACGATGGGCCGCCTGTTCGGCACCGACGGCATCCGCGGTGTCGCCAATGTCGACCTGACTCCGACCCTTGCCTACGACCTCGGCCGCGCGCTGGGCCACTACGTCGAAGGCGCCGGCCGGAGCGTGGTCGTCGGCCGCGACACACGGCGATCGGGAGAGATGCTCGTCTCCGCACTGACCGCCGGGCTGACCTCGGTCGGGACCGATGTCCTCGACCTCGGCGTCGTCCCGACCCCGTGCCTCGCGTTCGTGGCCGAGACCGGCGAGCACGTGGCGGGGGTCATGGTCTCCGCCTCGCACAACCCGCCCGACGACAACGGGCTGAAGGTGGTGTCGGGCGGCCGGAAGATGGACGACGAGGCCGAGGAGCAGCTCGAGCACCTCATCTTCCAGGCCGAAGCACTCCCCGGTCCGACCAACGCGGGCCTCGGCCGCGTCAGCCGCGACCCCGAGGCGGTCGCCCTCTACCGGGAGCATCTCGTCGCCATCGCCGGCGACCAGCTCACCGGGCTGCGGGTGGGCCTCGACGCGGCCAACGGCTCGCTCTCCTCCTTCGGCCCGGACCTGCTGCGGAGCCTGGGGGCGGATGTCACGACCATCCACTGCGATCCCGATGGGACGAACATCAACGTCGGTGGCGGCGCGACGGACCCCGCCTCCCTCGCGGACCTCGTCCGCGTCAACGGGCTGGACCTCGGCTTTGCGTTCGACGGCGACGCGGATCGGCTCATCGCCGTCACCGAGGCGGGGGAGGTGGTCGACGGCGACGGAGTGATGGGGATCTGCGCCCTGGAACGCCTCGAGGCGGGCACGCTCGCCGAGCAGACGCTGGTGGTATCGGTCATGAGCAACGACGGGCTGGTGCGGGTCGTGGAGGCGGCCGGAGGCCGCGTCATTCGGGCGCCGGTGGGCGATCGCCACATCCTGGAGGCCATGGAGCGCTCGGGCGCCATGCTCGGCGGCGAGCAGTCAGGCCACGTGATCTTCCGCGACCTGGCCGCCACCGGAGACGGGCTGCTGACCGCCATCCAGCTGGTCGCCGCCCTCCGGGCCGCGCCCGGGGCGAGCCTCTCGACCCTGGCCGCCCGAATTCCGAGGCTTCCGCAGGTGGTGATAAACTCGGCCGTCCGCCACAAGGATCAGTGGCAGGTCGACCCGCTCTTTGCGGACGCCGTGGCACGGGCGACCGCCCGGCTTGGCAGCCGGGGACGGATTCTCGTCCGCGCCTCGGGCACCGAGCCCCGGCTGCGGATCATGGTCGAAGGTGAGGAGCCAGACGAGATCGCCACCATTGCCCGGGAGCTCGCGGACCTGGCCACCGCGCGCTTGAACTAGTCGAGCGCCAGAACACGTCATGTGTGGGATCGTCGGCTACGTCGGACCGCGTGATGCGGCGCCCATCCTGCTCGAGGGCCTGCGTCGACTGGAGTACCGCGGCTACGACTCGGCGGGCATCGCGATCCGGACGGATGCCGGCACCGTCTTCGTCGAAAAGAAGGCCGGCAAGCTCCACAACCTGACCGATCAGCTCAACGGCTCCACGCCCCACGGCCATCCCGGCATCGCCCATACCCGGTGGGCCACGCACGGCGCCCCGACCGACCTCAACGCCCATCCCCACGCCGACTGCACGGGCAAGCTGGCCCTGATCCACAACGGGATCATCGAAAACTACGCCGAGGTCCGCGACCGTCTCGCCGCGTCCGGCCACGCCTTCAGCTCGGAGACCGACACCGAGGTCCTCGCCCACCTGATCGAGGAGGCCTACCAAGGCGACCTGGTCGAGGCAGTGCGACGGGCGCTCGGACAGGTCCAGGGTGCCTACGCCATCGGGGTCATGCACACCGATCACCCCGACCTCATCGTCGGGGCCCGGATGAACGTGCCGCTCATCGTCGGGCTGGGCGAGGGCGAGGGGTTCCTGGCGAGCGACGTGCCGGCCATCCTCGAGCACACCCGGCGGGTGGTGATCCTCCACGAGGGGGATATCGCTGCGGTGACACCGGAGGGGACGACGGTGATCGACCTCGAGGGCGATGAGCTCGATCGCGAGGTGACCGAGATCACCTGGAACCTGGAGGCCGCGGAGAAGGGTGGGTTCTCGCACTTCACCCTGAAGGAGATCTACGAGCAGCCGCACGCGATCCAGGAGGCCCTTCGCGGGCGGGTGGATGGCCGGGGCGTGCTCCACCTGCCGGAGCTGGACGCCGTCGAGGACAAGCTGCGGGAGGCGGACCGCATCTACCTGGTCGCCTGCGGTACGGCGCACTACGCCTCCGACGTGGGTGCCTACCTCCTCCAGCAGTGGGCCGGCGTGCCGGCCGTCTCGGTCATCGGCTCCGAGATGCGCTACGCGCCACCGCCGATCACCGACCGGACCGTGGTCGTCAGCGTCAGCCAGTCGGGGGAGACGGCGGACACCATCGCCCCCACCCGCCTGGCGCGAGAGCGAGGTGCGACGGTGGTCGTCGTGACCAATGTCGTGGGCAGCGCCTTGGCCCGCGACGGCGACGCGACCGTCTACCTCCAGGCCGGGCCTGAGATCGGGGTCGCCTCCACCAAGGCCTTCGCGACCCAGGTCCTCGTCCTCCAGATGCTGGCCCTGCATGTTGCCCGGTTGCGCGGGACGATGACCCATGCCCAGCTGGCGACCTACGGCCTGGGCCTGCGGGCACTTCCCCGGGCGGCGGTGGCTGCCCTCGACTGTGCCCCGCAGGTGCGCGAGATCGCGGCTCGCTGGGCGGCGCTGAACGTACAGGACGTGATGTACATCGGTCGCGGGGTGGGCTTCCCGATCGCGATGGAGGGCGCCCTGAAGCTCAAGGAGCTGTCCTACGTGCACGCCGAGGGGTATGCCGCCGGCGAGCTGAAGCACGGCCCGATCGCCCTCCTTGATGCCGACACCCCCCTCGTGGCGATCGTGACCCGCGGCGCGGTCTACGAGAAGATCCTGTCCAACGTCTCCGAGGCCCGGGCCCGTCAGGCGCCGGTGCTGGCGGTGGCGACGGCCGGCGACGAGCAGATCGGGAAGCTCGCCGAGGACGTCCTCGTCGTCCCCGAGACGCTGGAAGAGCTGTCTCCGGTGATCAGCATCGTGCCGCTCCAGCTCCTCGCCTACGAGGTCGCCGTATCGCGCGGGACCGATGTCGACCAGCCTCGCAACCTCGCCAAGTCGGTCACTGTCGAGTAGCTGCCGGGTGGGCGACGCCCGATGAGCCGCCACGAGCTCGGCGTCGATCTCATCGACATCGACCGGATCGCGCGGACGCTCTCCCGCTATCCGGAGCGATTTCGGCGCCGTGTGCTCACCGAGCGCGAGGACCGCTACTGCGGCGACAAGATCGAGCGGGTCGCCGGCCGCTGGGCGGCGAAGGAGGCGGTCAGCAAGGTGCTCGGCCTCGGCGTGCGGGGCGTCGGCTGGCGCGAGATCGAGGTCCTGCCCAACTTCGCCGGGCAGCCGCAGGTCCTGCTCCATGGCCGTGCCGCTGCCCGGGCGGCCCGCCTCGGCATCGGTGAGGTCACCGTCTCGATCTCTCACGAACGGCGGATGGCCGTCGCGGTCGCCATCGCCGATCGGCCCGCGGAGGCCTGAGCACCAATGCCCGGCGGTGCCACCACGCTCACCCCGCGCTGGGTCGCCGATCACCTCCCGTCGCGGCCCCCGATCAGCCACAAGGGCACGTTCGGTCGGGTCCTCGTCGTGGCCGGCTCGCTGGAGTACGCCGGTGCGGCGCTGCTCACCGGACTCGGGGCCGCGCGGAGCGGGGCCGGGCTGGTGTGCCTGGCGACGCCGGAGACCGTCGGCCTCCGGCTGCTGGGGCTCGTGCCGGAGCTCACCTCGCTCCTGCTGCCGGAGGAGGCCGTGGGGCTCGTCGCGCCCGCCGGCTGGCGGCAGCTGACGGCGGCTGCCGGCGCTTATGACGCGATCGTGGTCGGGCCGGGACTCGGCCGCCACGCGGCCACCCTCCGTCGGACGGCGCACCTCATCAGTGAGCTCCGACGACCGGTGGTCGTCGATGCGGACGGGTTGACCGCCCTCGCCGCACGGGACCGCTGGTGGCGGACGCTGAACACGACCGCGGTACTGAGCCCGCACCCGGGTGAGTTCGCCCGTCTCCTCGGCGGCGGCGCGCCGCCCCCGCCCGAGGAAGACGACGCAGCCCGGGAAGCGGCCGCGGCGCAAGCCGCGCGGCTGTGGGAGCACGTCGTCATCCTGAAGGGCGCGAACACCGTGGTGGCTGCGCCTGACGGCAGGATCCTCCGTTCGGCCGTTGCGACGCCGGCCCTGGCGACCGCCGGCAGCGGCGACGTGCTGGCCGGCGCGATCGGGGCGATGCTCGCGGCCGGTCTCGAGCCGGTTGACGCCGCCGGGGTGGCGGTGGCGGTGCACGCGGCGGCCGGCCTGCTCGCCGAGCAGCGGATCGGGGTGGCCGGGGCCCTCGCCTCCGACGTTGCCGGCCTGCTCCCGGAGGCGATGTCCGTGCTTCGTGGCGGCGCCAGCGGCGCCTGATGGACCCGGAAGCCTATCGCCATCGGGCCTGGGTCGAGATCGACCACGCCGCAATCGCGGCGAACCTCGCCCTGTTGCGCCAGCGGGCGGGAGAGGGCACGCAGGTCATCGGCGTGGTCAAGGCGAACGCGTACGGGCACGGAGCAGTCGAGGTGGCGGCCACCCTGATCGACCTGAACGTCGAACGCCTCGCGGTGGCCACCGTGTCGGAGGCGACCGAGCTGCGCGACGCCGGACTGGGCGGCCCGATCCTGGTCTTATGGGGCGGATTCGATCAGAGCGACGCGGAGGCGGTGGCGAGGGCGAACCTCGAGCCGATCGTCGATGGTGCAGCCGCGGTCGCGATCCTGGGTACCGCGGCCGCTGCCACGAGGACGCGGCTCGGCGTTCACCTCAAGGTCGACAGCGGTCTGGGCCGACAGGGGATCGAGCCCGAATCCGCGCTCGAGCTGGCCGGCCAGATCGCGGCCAGCCGCCATCTGCACCTGGCCGGCACGATGACCCACCTCGCCGCGCCTGAGGACGAGTCCCATACCGAGACCCAGCTCGATCGCATGGCCTCCGTCCTCGACGCCATGCGCGCCTCCGGGATCGATCCAGGGATCGTCCACGTCGGCGGAACGGGCGCCATCCTGGCCGGCGTGGGCACCGATGCCGACGCCGTGCGACCGGGCGTGGGCCTGTACGGGCTCTGCCCCGACCCGTTCGAGCCCGCCACCGCCGGCCTGACCCCGGCGTTGGCGCTGCGGGCGCTGCCGCTTCGGGTGGTCGAGGTCGCGTCGGGAACGCCGATCGGCTATGGGATGCGCTGGACCGCGCGGCGTACATGCCGACTGGCCACCCTGCCGATCGGGTACGGTGACGGCTGGCCCCGCAGCCACTTGAACAATGGCTCGGCCCTGGTTCGCGGGCAGCGGGCGCCGATGGTGGGTGCGATCAGCATGGACGGTCTGGTGGTCGACGTGAGCGATGCGGGGTCGGTGGGCCTCGACGACGAGTTCGTGCTCATCGGTCGCCAGGGCGACGACGAGATCACCGCCGACGAGGTGGCGGCACAGAGGGGCACGATCAACTACGAAGTGACGACCATGCTCCGCCGCCGTCTCCCAAGGAGGCACGTGAACCGATGACCTCGGTGGACCACGCAACCTCGACATCGCCCACGGCCGCCGCGGCGAGGCCCAGGCCCGCCCCGACTCCGGTGCGGGTCACGCCCGAGACGGAGCTCACCCTGCTCCTCGACGTCGGCAGCGCGTGGACCAAGGCGGCCCTCGTCGGGCGCGCGGGCGGCCGGTGGCGGATCGTGTCAGGCGCCGCGCAGCCGACGGCCTGGGGGGACGCGGTACTGGTCGAGGACCTCGTCGGCCGGCTCACCCCGCATGCCGACTCTCGACTGCATCGCCGGCTGCCGCTGCTGGTGCGGGAAGCTCCGCGCATCACCTGCCGCTCCCCGCGGCGACCCGGGCGCCTGGCCGTGGCGGCCGACACCACGGCCAGGCTGGATGCGGCGACGGCCCTGGCGATCCGCGGCGGCTGGACCGTCGAGGCCGGCGTGGCCGGCGACGACCGTCGGACCGATGCCGAGCGACTGGAGCTTCTGCGCGCGGCCGACGTCGACACCTGGCTGGCGGTCCCGTCACCCGCCCTCGGCCCGGGGCCGCTCTGGGGACTGGTGGCCGCCGCGCTCGGGGCATCCCGCGCTCGCGTCCTCGTCGTCGGCCGCCCGGACGAGGTGGGCGAGCTGGTCCAGCTGTTCGGGACGCGCGCCGAGTCCGTCGCCGAGGCTCTTGACGAGGGCCTGACCGGCGCCCTGGTGCGGGAGCTCACCGTGCTGAACCAGATCAACGAGGCGCGCAGCGCCACGCCAGTCGCCTTCGGTCGTGCCATGGACGCGCTGTCCGAGGGCCTGGGAATCACGGTCCTCGGGGTCGACCTCGGCGCGTCGTGGCTCGCCTGGCGCGAGAGCGGCTCTCCGGGCCGCACGGCCATCCTGGCCGCCACGCACCGAGCGCACCCTGCCGCCGGGCTCACGGGCAGCGGCCGAGATCCTGCCGGCCGACGCGGACGAGTTCACCACCACCGATGCCATGGCGGGGCTCGAGATGCACCGTTCCGGTCTTCCGGCCACGTCGGTCGAGTCCGCGATCGCGCAGGCGGTTGGCGTCGACCGCCTCGCGGCCGCTCGCCACCTGATGGGCGGCGGTCCGGCCGTGGACTTGATCGTGGGCGGCGGGCGGCTCCTCGCCGCAGCCCCGCACCCTGCCGATGCCGCCCTCGTCCTGCTCGACGGGCTGCGACCACCCGGTGTCACCCAACTGGCGATCGACCCGTGGGGCATCTGTGGGCCGCTCGGCGCGCTGGCCGACGATGACGTCAACGAGGGCCTGGAGACGCTCCGCGATGACCTGCTCGTCCCGCTCGGCACCTCCGTCCGGTCGGCGGGCGGCCAGCCCGGCCAGCTCGCGTTTCGTGCTCGGCTGCACCGGCCCGGATGGCCGGACATTCCGCCGGTCGACGTTCGGGCCGGGTCGATCGCCGTCCTCCCCCTCGAGCGCGGGGGGTCGGGCGACCTCGAGATCGAGCTCGAGCGCGGCGTGCATGTCGGAGCGCCCGTCCGCGGCCCGCGCCTGCGGGCAGCCGTCACTGGAGGAGCGGTGGGCATCATCCTCGATGCGCGTGGAGATCCGATCCAGCTCCCGGGGCGGCCCGGCGATGCCCGGACGATGATCCAGTCCTGGCGGGAAGCCCTCCGGCGCGAGCCGCGCGCCAGCGCCGCCGGATGACTCCCGGACCGTACCGCCACCGCCTCCGTCTGCCGTCCGGCGCCGAGCCGGTGGTCAATGTCGGCGACGAGGTCCGACCAGGGGATCCGGTCGCGACCGTGGCCCGCCTGGCGGCCAGCCAGTCGGTTTCCATCGCGCGACCCCTGCGCCGCCGAAAGCCGGAGGTCGTCGATCTCCTGCTGGTGACGCCCGGGACGCGGGTCCGTGCCGATCAACCCCTCGCACGCACGCCGGAGCGCGAGGTCCGCTCCCCGGCCAATGGCTACTTCCTGGCGTACGACCCGACGCGGGGAAACGCCCAGCTGCTCACCCTCGGTGACCCCCAACCGATCGCGAGCAACGTCCGTGGCGTGGTCATGGAGGTCGGCCCGGACGCGATCACGATCGCCGTGCCCGCCGTCGAGCTGGCATGCGCGGGCGGTACCGGGCCCGCGGTGCACGGCCAGCTGATGATGGCGGTCAGCCACCCCGAGACCCCGCTCGATCCGGCCGTGATCGACGCGGACGCCGCGGGTCGGGTCATCGTCGGCGGATCGTGGGCGTCGGCCGAGGCCATCACCCGGGCGCGCGCGGTCGGCGTGGCCGGCATCGTGGTTGGCGGGCTCCACGCCCGCGACCTGGCGGACTTCGCCGGTCTCCAGCATCGACGGAGCCTGCTCGGCACCGCCGCCCCGCCGTTCGCGGTGCTTGCGCTCGACGGATTCGGTCGATCCGGGATGGACCCCGCCCGCTTCGCCTGGCTCCAGGCCCATGCCGATCGGTCGGTCACGATCCTCGGCGACCAGCGCCGCCTGCTCGTCTACGACGCGGCGCCGGCTCCAGAGCGGGTGTCTCGAGCCGCGGTCGGGGATCGCGTGGTCGTCGTCACCGGCCCGGGCCGCGGCCAGGTCGGCATGTTGCGCGAGGTTCCGAGCCAGCCGATGGCCATCGGATCCGGGATCAGCGCCTTGTGCGGCCTGGTGCGGCTCGATACGGGGCGCACGGTGGCGATCGCCCTCGCCAACCTGGAGGCCAGCCCGCAGCCGTCCTGAGATACTCGCGGCGCGTGACGGCGAGCGTGAACCACACCGCAACAAGTGGCCAGCTGGTGTCCGGCTCGGCGGCGGCAACCCGGCGGGTCGGCCGACGGCTCGGCCGTGCCGCGCTGCCGGGGACACGGCTCGCGCTCGTCGGACCGCTCGGCGCGGGCAAGACCCAGCTGGCGAAGGGCGTGGCCGAGGGGCTCGGCGTGCGGAGCGTGGTCAACAGCCCGACCTTCATCATCGTCAACGAGCACGCCGGCCGCCTGCCCCTGTTCCATGTCGACGCCTATCGTCTGACCGATGCCGATGAGGCCCGCCAGGCCGGCGTCTTCGATGAACGGCAGGCGGAGGGGGTGACCGTCATCGAGTGGGCCGATCGCCTCGAGGGCTGGCTGGCGGCCGACGTTCTGCGCATCGAGCTCGAGCTCGTCGACGATGAACCGGAGCATCGTCTGATCCGCTGGCAGGCCGTCGGTGATCCGCACGTGGCGTTGGCCCGCGCCCTCGAGGACGGCACAGCAGCGTGATCATCGCCCTCGACAGCGCCTCGCCCGACCAGTCGGTCGCCCTGGCGGATTTCACCGGGGCCCCGCTCGCGGATGCGGCCTGGAGCACGACTCGGGGCCAGGGCAGCGAGCTGCTGCCCCGCATCCTCGGCCTGCTCGACGACCGGGGCGCGACCCTGGCCGACGTCCAGGGCGTGGCGGTGGGCCTCGGTCCCGGCTCGTTCACCGGGCTGCGCGTCGGTCTGGCCCTGGCCAAAGGCCTGGCATGGGGCCTCGCCGTGCCGATCGTCGGGATCCCCAGCCTGGAGGCGTGGTTGGACAGCGTGCCCGAGGCCGTCGCTGCGCTGGTCCGCGCCGGGGCTGCGGAGGGGTGGGCTCGCTCGCGCGACGAACCAGATCCGCGCCTCGTCGCGTTCGACGCCATCTCGGCCGACGGCCGCGCCTCCCGCCTGGTCGCCCCCCGGGAGCTGGCCGACACGCTCGGCCTCAGCCACGCGATCCCGCCGGACGGCGCAGCAGTTGCCGTCGCCCGTCTCGCGGCGCCTCGGTTCGCAGCGGGAACGGCGGATGACCTGTCGGCCCTCGAGCCGGTCTATCTGCGCCCGCCGCGGGGCGTAGTCGAGGGAGCCGAGGTGCCGGTGACATGGCTCTGACCGCCGCGGTCCGGATCGGGACGATGGTTCTGGACGACATACCCGCCGTCCTCGAGATCGAGCGGGCGAGCTTCACGACACCCTGGCCGCCTGAGGCCTTCCACCAGGAGCTCCGGCACAACCGCCTCGCCCGCTACACGGTCGCCCGCCAGGGCGGGGCGGTGGTGGGGTACGCCGGGGTGTGGCTCATGGTCGACGAGGCCCACATCACCACCTTTGCCGTACACCCCGACTGGCGACGGCAGGGCGTCGGACGCCGGCTGCTGCTCGCCCTGCTGGTCGTGGCCGAGGAGCTCGGCGCGGCCACGATGACGCTCGAGGTCCGCGTCTCCAACCTCGCTGCCCAGGCGCTGTACGCGGCCCACGGCTTCGCCGTTGCCGGTCGCCGGGAGCGCTACTACACCGACGACGGCGAGGACGCCTACATCATGACCACGCCGCCGCTCGACAGCCGGGCCATGCGCGAGTCGATGGCCGCGGCCCGCGCGGCGGCGGCCGACGACGCCCGGGACGAGGAGGCCGCCGACCGGTGAGCGGCCCGCGCATCCTGGCCATCGAGACCAGCTGCGACGAGACCGGCGTGGCGGTGGTGACCGGTGGTCGCCGGATCGAGGCCAACGTCGTCGCCAGCCAGGTCGCGCTGCATGCGACGACGGGCGGCATCGTTCCAGAGGTCGCGGCCCGCCAGCAGCTGCGCTGGATCGTGCCGAGCCTGGAGGCCGCCCTGCGCGAGGCCGAGGTCGACTGGACCGACCTCGACGCCATTGCGGTCACCTACGGGCCCGGGCTCATCGGTTCGCTGCTGGTGGGGGTCAACGTGGGCAAGGGCCTGGCGGCCAGCCACGACCTCCCCCTGGTCCCGGTCAACCACATCGAGGGGCACATCTACGCCAATTGGCTGACCGATGGCGGAACGACCGATGGCGGAACGACCGAATGGCGGGGGAACCGAAGCCGGCCACTCCCTGCCCGAGCCGCCGGAGCCGCCCTTTCCCCTGCTGTGCCTGGTCGTGTCCGGGGGCCACACCCAGCTGGTGCTGATGGCCGATCACGGCCAGTACCGACTGCTCGGTCAGACGGTGGATGACGCGGCCGGAGAGGCGTTCGACAAGGTCGGGCGCCTGCTCGGGCTGGCGTATCCCGGGGGACCGGCCATCTCGGCCGCCGCCGAGGGAGCTGCCCCCGCGACGCGCTTTCCGCTGGCGCGGACGCGAGGTCGCTACGACTTCTCGTTCTCCGGCCTGAAGACCGCCGTCCTGCGCGAGGTGGAGGGATATCGATCACGGGGCGAGCCGATCCCGGTCGACGGCATCGCCGCCGCGTTCGAGCGCGCGGTGGTCGACCAGCTCGTGCGCCGAACGGTGGCGGCCGCCGGCGAGCACGACGTGGCCGCGGTGGCCCTCGGCGGCGGGGTGGCGGCCAACCGCGCCCTGCGGCGCACGCTGGCGGACCGTCTCGGCGGGCTGCCCCTGCTGGTCCCGCCACCCGCCTGGTGCACCGACAACGGGGCGATGATCGGCGCGGCGGCGGCCCACCGCTTCGCCGCCGGAGCGCGAGCCGGCCCGGAGCTGGAGGCCGTGCCCTCCCTCGCCCTGCCCTGGCAGGACGGAGCCTGATGGGAGGAGGCGCCGACGACCCGCTGCGGCCGCCCACTCCCGGGGAGCTGCGGCGGCTGCTGCGCGAGGAGGGGCTGCGTCCGCGGCACGGCCTCAGCCAGAACTTCCTGACCGATGCGGAGGCACTGGACACGATCGTGGCCGCCGCCGACCTGCGCTCCGGCGACCGTGTGGTGGAGATCGGCCCCGGGCTTGGCGTCCTGACCCGGCGGCTGCTGGCCGCCGGCTGTGCGGTGACAGCGATCGAGGTCGACCCGCACCTGATCGGCTACCTGCGCCGCGAGCTCGACGACGCCGACGACCTGACCCTGCTCCACGCCGACGCGCTGTCCATCGATCCGGCCACGTTGTTCCCGGGCGAGCCATACGCCCTGGTGGCGAACATCCCGTACCACATCACCAGCCCGCTGCTGCACCAGTTCCTCGGTGCCGACCACCCCCCGGTGCGGGCGGTGCTGCTCGTCCAGGCGGAGGTCGCAGACCGCATTGCCTCGACGCCGGGGGGCATGAGCTACCTGTCCGTGTTCGTCCAGGACCTTGCGGAGGCAGAGGTCGTGGCTCGCGTCCCGGCCGGCGCCTTCGAACCGGCGCCGGAGGTCGACTCCGCGATCCTGCGGCTGATGGTTCGCCCGTCGCCCGTAGTGCCGGCCGAGGAGCGCGAGACGTTCCATCGCGTGGTGCAGGCCGCATTCCGGCAGCGGCGAAAGCAGATCCACAACAGCCTCGTCCGCGAGCTGCCGGTCGACCGGGACACGGTGGGCGGGGCCCTGGCCGGCTGCGCGGTGACGCCCGACCGTCGGCCGCAGACGTTGTCCGTGGCCGAATGGGCGTGCCTGGCAGCGACCCTGAAGCCATTCCTGGAGCAAAACGGTGCCTGATCGCGTAGGGCGGTGGCGACTCGCAGCCCCGGCGAAGCTGAACCTGTGGCTGCGCGTGGTCGGGCGTCGGCCGGATGGCTTCCACGAGCTCGAGTCGCTGCTGGTGCTCCTCAAGCTGGCCGATGTCGTGCGCGTGGGGCCGGACGGCCCGGAGCTGGAGGTCAGCGGTCCGCACGCCGCGGACGTTGCCGAGGACCGCACGAACCTGGCCTGGCGTGGCTGGATCTCGGGCCTGGGCACGGAGGCGGTCGACCGAAACCGGCGCCGGCAGCCTCTCCGTGGACAAGCAGATCCCGGTCGCGGCCGGGCTCGGCGGCGGCTCGTCGGACGCGGCCGCGGCCTGGCGCCTGGCACGGCGGACGCAAGGCGCGGCAGATGATCCGCCCGACCCGGAGGCCCTGAGCCTTCTTGCCGGGATCGGGGCCGACATTCCGTTCTTTGCGGCCCAGGCAGCCGCGGCCCGGATCGGCGGCGTCGGTGAGTTCGTGCAGCCCAGGGCGGAGGTCCCCGCGGGCGAGGAGGTCGTGCTGGTCCACGCACCGTTCGGGCTGTCAACCGCATCGGTCTTCGCCGAGCTGCGGCCTGCGGACTGGTCGACCGCGCAGGAAGCGCCCGAGACTGCCCCGGGGCGCAACGACCTGCTCCCGGCCGCATCCCGCCTGAGGCCTGAGCTCGACGACATCTTCCGGTTGGTGGCCGCGGCGGGGGGAGCGCCTCACCTGACCGGATCGGGCCCGACCGTGTTCGTGCTGACCGACGACCCGGAACGGGCAGACGGCGTGGCGCGCCGCGTCGAGCGGGCCGGGCTGGCGGCAACCCGCACTCACCTGAGAGCCGAACCGGCTAGCATCGAGCCGTGGTGAGCCAGCCGTGAGCACTCGGCACGCGATCCGCACCGAGAGTGCGGGCGGCGCCATTGCCGCCTACAGCCAGGGCATGGCCGGCGCCGGGCTGGTGTACACCGCCGGCAACCTGGGGGTCGACCCGACGACCGGGGAGCTTGTCCCCGGCGGGGCGGGCCCGCAGACCGCACGCGCCGTCGCCAACCTGTCGGCCATCCTCGACGCGGCCGGCTCGAGCCTGGACCGTGTCCTGAAAACGACCGTGTTCCTGGTCGACATGGCCGACTTCGCGGCCATGAACGAGGCCTACGCGGCCGCGTTCCCGGAGCCATATCCGGCGCGGACGACGGTGGCGGTCCGCGCCCTCCCCCGCGACGGACGGGTCGAGATCGAGTGCGTGGCGCTCGTGGAGGAAGCCGGCGCAAGTTGACGCTCGTTCGAGCCCGCTCCTACCATCCTCGCCTCTGATGCCCAGCCTCGCCGCCATCGTGCTGGCCGCGGGCCAGGGGACGCGGATGCGGTCGCGGCTCCCCAAGGTCCTCCACCCGCTGGCCGGCCGTCCTCTCATTCACCATGTGCTCGGCCTGCTCGCCGACCTCGAGGCGAGCCCCATCGTGGTCGTCACCGGCCACGAAGCCGAAGCGGTGGAGCCCGCGCTGGACAGCACGGCCGTGGTGGCCGTCCGCCAGGAGCCGCAGCGGGGCACCGCCGACGCGGTGCGCGTCGGGCTGTCCGCCATCCCCGAGGCCGTGCACCAGGTCCTGGTGACCATGGCCGACGTTCCGCTCCTGCCGCCGGAGCTGGTTCGCGCGCTCGTTGACGAGCAGACGCGGGCCGATGCCCCGATCGTGCTGCTCTCCGCCCGGCTCCAGGACCCCTCCGGCTACGGGCGCATCGTGCGGGCCCCCGACGACAGCTGCCAGGCGATCGTCGAGGAAGCGGACGCCGATTCCGCGACCCGCGCCCTGGACGAGGTGAACGCGGGAACCTACTGCTTCGACGGGGCGTGGCTGCGCTCCCACGTTGCTCGCGTCCCGGTCAGCCCGTCCGGGGAGTACTACCTGACGGACCTGGTTGGCCTGGCGACCGGCGAGGGACAGGTCGTCCGGGTGGTGACCGCGCCCCGCCCCGAGCTGGCCATGGGCATCAACGATCGGGTCCAGCTTGCCGCCGCGGATCGCCTGCTCCGAGCGCGCATTGCGGAGGACCATATGCGGGCCGGGGTCACCATCGTCGACCCCGCGAGCACGTTCATCGACTCCGCGGTCGAGATCGGCCAGGACGCGCGGATCGAGCCCTGGACGGTGCTCAGCGGGCGCACGGTCATCGGTCCCGAGGCTGTCATCGGTCCGGGCAGCCGGATTCGGGACAGTCGGATCGACGCTCGGGCCCACGTGTACGGCTCCTGGGTCGAGGAGTCGGAGGTGGGCGAGGACGCCCACGTCGGACCGATGAGCCACCTCCGCCCGGGAAGCGTGGTCGGTGCCGGCTCCGAGATCGGGAACTACGCGGAGGTCAAGAAGAGCCGGCTCGGGGCGCGGGTGCGGCAGCACCACTTCAGCTACCTGGGTGACGCCCAGGTCGGCGATGACGTGAACATCGGGGCCGGCACCGTGACCGCCAACTTCGACGGGACGACCAAGCACGAGACGGTCATCGGCGACGGCGCGTTCATCGGTGTCGACACCATGCTGCGCGCCCCGGTGACCGTCGGGCCCGGGGCGAAGACCGGCGCCGGCAGCGTCGTCACCCGCGACGTGGCGCCGGGCAAGACGGTGGTCGGCGTTCCTGCCCGGCCGATCGAGATGCGGCGGGGACGACGGGAGGGTGACCCTCCGGATGCCTGAGGGCGCGGCCGGGACCGGCAACCCATGGATTGACCTGCTCATCGTCCTGGTCCTGATCCTGATCGGCGGGGTGTTCGCCGCGGCCGAGATCGCCCTGCTTACCGTCCGCCGCACGCGCCTTGACCAGCTCGCCGACGAGGGCCGCCGCGGCGCGCGGACCGCGGCCCGCCTGGTCGACGATCCGCAGCGCTTCCTCGCCACCATCCAGGTCGCGATCACGTTCCTCGGCTTCCTCGCGTCGGCCATCGGCGCGATCGCGTTCAGCGCGGTCATCGCCGATGCGGTCGCTGCCATCCCGTGGGCGCCGATCCAGGATGCGGCCGAGTCGATCGCGTTCATCTTCGTCACGCTGCTCATCGCGCTGACCTCGATCATCGTCGGGGAGCTGGTTCCGAAGACGCTGGCTCTGAACTTCCCGGAGCGCTTCTCGCTCCTCGCCGCGCGTCCGCTGAGCGTCATGGAGCGCTTCCTGGCCCCGCTGGTGTGGTTGACGACCACGATCAGCGGCTTCCTCGTCCGACTCTTTGGTGGGCGGGAACGCCCGCAGACCGGGCTCCTGTCGGTGGAGGAGCTGAAGCTCCTGGTGGAAACCGGTTCGGCCCAGGGCCAGATCGAGGAAGCCGAGAAGGAGATGATCCACGGCGTCATCGAGCTCGGCGACAAGCAGATCCACGAGGTCATGATTCCTCGCATCGGGATCAAGGCGGTCGAGGTCGAGGATCCGATCGAGGAGGTCCTGGACCTCATCGTCCGAGCCGGCCACTCGCGGGTGCCGGTCTACCGCGAGAACCTCGACAACATCGTCGGCATCCTGTACGCCAAGGACATGCTGCCGTACCTGCTCCCGGCGGCCGAGCAGCGCGAGCCGCTCGAGATCCGATCCCTCGCCCGGCCCGCCGCGTACGTGCCCGAAACGAAACGCGTGGACGAGATGCTGACCGAGATGCGTTCGGCCCGGCGCCACATCGCCATCGTCGTGGACGAGTACGGCGGGACCGCCGGCCTGGTCACGATCGAGGACCTGGTCGAGGAGATCGTGGGCGAGATCCAGGACGAGTACGACATCGAGGAAAGCCTCGTCGAGACGGTGGAGACCGATGGCGACCGCCGCGCCTTCCGGCTCGACGGTCGGGTCACGATGGACGACTTCCGGGACCTGTTCGAGCTCAGCGACCTGGAGGAGCCCGACGAGGAGTCGTACGACACCCTCGGCGGGCTGATCATCCACCGGGTGGGCCGGATCCCCCTGGTCGGGACCGAGGTCGAGTACCGCGACGTCACGCTCCGCGTCCTGGCCGCCGACTCCCGGCGCGTGTCGAAGGTGATGGCGGTCCAGGTCCCGAACGGCCGCGAGGCGGAAGACTAGGCCGCGATCGCGCCCGCCACGAATAGCTCGAGCTCGGCCCGCGCGGCCGTGTCGAGCGGCAGATCCCCGAGCTCCGCCAGCGCCTCGTCCCGGTAGCGCCGGGCCTCCCGGAGGGTCGTCTCCCGCGCGCCGGATCGATCCAGGATGGCGGCCGCCTCCGCCACCTCGGCATCGGTCAGCTGGAGCCCATCCTGTGGCTGGGCGAACAGCTCGCGCAGCCGGGCCTGGTCCGCCTCCGCCGCGTGGTTCAGGGCCCAGATGACCGGCATCGTCTTCTTCCGGCGCCGCAGGTCGCCGGCCACGTCCTTGCCCGAGGCGGATTCGTCCCAGAACGCGCCCTTCACGTCGTCGGCCATCTGGAACGCGAGACCCAGCCGGTCGCCGAAGCGACGGAAGCGCCCGACCACCTCGGGATCATGGGACGCGAGCATGGCCGCCGCCTCGACGCCGGCCGCCATCAGTGCCGCGGTCTTCAGCTCGATCATCTGCAGGTACTCGTCCACGGTCACGTCGAGGCGAGCCTCGAAGCTGATGTCGAGGAACTGGCCCTCGCACAGCGACAGGCAGGTCTGGTCATAGATCCGCATCAGCTCGATGACCTGCCGAGGCTCGGGTGCGTCGGGGTCGTCCTCGTCGGCGCTCAGGCGGTACAGGGCGAGACGGGACAGGGCGAACAGGGCGTCGCCGGCGTTGATCGCCTGCGGGACCCCGTAGCGGGCCCACAGCGTGGCCCGGTGCCGGCGTTCGCGGTCACCGTCCTGGATGTCGTCGTGGACGAGGCTGAAGTTGTGGCCCAGCTCGACGGCCGCCGCCCCGGCGAGGGCACGTCGGTAGTCACGGCCCAGGGCGCGAATGACGAGGAGGCCGAGCAGGGGACGGATCCGTTTCCCGCTCGAACCGTCCGTGCCGTCCAGCCCAAGGTGGTAGGCGAGCATGTCGTACATCGGTCGGGCCGGGCCGCGATGCTCATCGAGGATGGACTGCATCTCGGCCTCGACGTCCGCGATGAGCTGGCTAAACTCGACCCGAGTGTTCACGTCCGAAGCGTACTCGACCGGCTGCTCGTGAGCCCACGCTCACGCCTGTACAAGACCGAGGCCATCGTCCTCCGGGGCCTGGACCTGGGCGAGGCCGACCGGGTGCTCACCGTCCTCACCCCGCACCTCGGCAAGCTGCGGGTCATCGCCAAGGGCGTGCGCCGTCCCCGGTCGCGGATCGGCGGCGGCCTGGAGCCGCTGGGCCGGGTCGACCTCGTGCTGGCCGTCGGTCGGACCTTCGACGTCGTCACCCAGTCGCAGCTCCTCGACCCGCACCTCGGCCTGCGGGCAGACCTCCACGCGACGGCCGCCGCGTGGTACCTCGCCGAGCTGGCGGACCGCTTCTGCGAGGAGCGCGCCGAGAGCGCGGCCGCCTTCGAGCTGCTCAACGAGGGCCTGGCCGCCCTCGACGCCGCGCCGACCATTCCCGCTCGGGACGCGATTGCCCGCGGCTTCGAGCTGCACCTGCTCGAGGCCATGGGCTATCGGCCGGAGCTCGGGTCGTGCATCGAGTGCGGGGCGGAGGTCGAGCCGGGCCGGAACGTCTACGCCGCGGTGGCGGGCGGGGTGGTCGGTCCGGAGTGCGACCATGCCTCGCTGACCGCGGCCGCGATCTCGACCGCCGCCCTGAAGGCGATGCGCCACTTCCAGCGCGTCCGGCTTGACGAGGCGGGGCGGGTGGCCATGACCCGGCCCGTCGGTCGCGAGGTGGAGCGCCACCTCCACGCCACGGTTTCGGCCGTGCTCGAGCGCGAGCTGCGCACCCGCGACTTCCTCGACGAGGTCAGCCGGATCGAGACGGTCACCTCGCCGACGGCCGGCGCGACATCGGTCCTGCGCTAGACTCGCCTGCCATGCCGGCGCCCAACCTCGACGTCCTGGCCAGCCTCGCCAAGCGGCGGGGTTTCGTCTTCGGCGGGAGCGAGATCTACGGCGGGATCGGCGGGTTCTGGGACTACGGGCCGCTCGGCGTCGAGCTGAAGAACAACATCAAGGCCGCCTGGTGGCGATCCATGGTCCGCCTTCGAGACGACATCGAAGGCCTGGACGCGGCGATCATCATGAACCCGCGGGTGTGGGAGGCGTCCGGCCACGTGGCCGGCTTCTCCGACCCGATGGTCGACTGCCGCAACTGCAAGCATCGGTTCCGCGAGAGCGACCTCAAGGGGCCGCCAGCGGAGATCGCGTGCCCGGACTGCGGCCAGCGCGGGACCCTGACCGAGGCCCGCCAGTTCAACCTCATGTTCCAGACCCACGTCGGGCCGGTCGAGGAGGACGCCAGCCTCGCCTACCTGCGGCCCGAGACGGCGCAGGGCATCTTCGTGAACTTCGCCAACGTGGCCACATCGATGCGGCGCAAGCCGCCGTTCGGGATCGCCCAGATCGGCAAGAGCTTCCGGAACGAGATCACGCCCGGCAACTTCATCTTCCGCCTCCGCGAGTTCGAGCAGATGGAGATGGAGTACTTCGTCCCACCGGCCGACGAAGACCGATGGTTCGCCTACTGGGTCGACGAGCGCCTGCGCTGGTGGACCGATGTCATGGGCATCAACTCCGAACGCCTCCGTCTCCGCCCCCACGACGCGGACGAGCTGTCGCATTACAGCCGGCAGACCACGGACATCGAGTACGCGTTCCCGATGGGCTGGTCCGAGCTGGAGGGCATCGCCGACCGGACGAACTTCGACCTGATCGCCCACGCGGCCGCCTCCGGCAAGAGCCTGACCGTCTTCGACGAGGCCACCGGCGAGCACATCGTGCCCTACGTCATCGAGCCGGCCGATGGGCGTGGATCGGGCGACGCTGACGGTGCTCGTCGACGGCTACGACGAGGAGCAGGTGGCGGGCGAGAAGCGGGTCGTGCTCCGCATCCGTCCCGCGCTGGCACCGGTGGCGGTCGCCGTCCTTCCCCTCCTGCGCAACCGCCCCGAGCTCGTGGACGTAGCTCGCAAGCTGACCGCCGACCTCAAGCACGACGATGGCCGCCATGTACGACGACACCGCGTCCATCGGCAAGCTCTATCGCCGCCAGGATGAGATCGGGACCCCGTTCTGCGTGACCGTGGACGTCGAGTCGCTGACCGATGGCGCGGCCACCATCCGCGAGCGCGACTCGATGACCCAGGAGCGGGTCGCCCTCGATGCCATCCCGTCGCGCGTCGCCGAGCTGGTCGACGGGACGGCGTCGTGGACGGGGAGCGCCCCCGCGCCGGCTTCCGAATGAGCGATGGCTCCGCCTTCGCCGGTCTGACGGCGGCGGCGGACCGCGGCGACCACGCAGCGGTCATCCGGCAGGCCGGCGACATCCTGGCCGACCAGCCGGGCAACGACGCGGCCCACGAGCTGCGCGCCCGCGCACATCTCGCGCTTGGGCACCTGGCCGACGCGGAAACCGACGCCCAGTCCGCGGTCCGCCTCGACCCCGACGAGGTCCGCTACCGCGAGCTGCTGGCCGAGGTCCTATCCGCGACCGGGGCCCACCGCGAGTCGGCCGAGGAGTACGCCCGCCTCGCTCGCCTCGACCCTCGCCAGGCCGCATGGACACGCGCCGAGGCCGTCGAGCGGCTGGCAGCGGCCGAGTCCGAGGAGGCGATGGAGGCCGCCCGGCGGGCGCTGCGCCTCGATCCCGCCGACGCCGCCGCCCAGCTGACCCTCACCCGCGCGCTGCTCCGGGCGGGGCAGGCGACGCCGGCGCTGGACGCCGCCGAGCGAGCGGTGACGCTGATGCCGGACGCCGGATCGGCGCGCGAGGCGCTCGCGGATGCCCGCTGGCTGGCCGGTGACGAGCCCGCCGCGCTCGCCGGCTATGCGGCGTTGGCGGGCGGCGACGATGCGGTCATCGCGGCCCGCGTGGTGGACAAGGGCCGCGCCCTGTACCGCTCCCGAGCGGGTCTGGGGGGCCGCATGCTGGCCGCCGTGCGGCCGCTGTTCGCCGCCGCGCTCAGAGCTGGGCGATTGCGGCTTCCCGCTCCCGCCTCCGCCGCAGGCGGTTCCGCACCACGGCCGCCAGACCCAGGGTCCCGATGAGCAGACCGCCCCCGAACAGGAGGTAGGCAGCCCCGGTCGCGGACAGCGGGTCGCGGAGGACGTTCGGCCCGAACAGGACGAGATATGTGGCCCCGAAGCCGATCCCGACCTTCGCCCCGGCCGCGGTCACGTCTCGCGGGACCAGAAATCCGACGATGACCAAGGCCAGCACGACCAGTGGCCCCACGACGGCCAGGACGGGAAGGCTCGCGGCAAGGACCCAGGTCAACAGCGCGACGAGGACCCCGACCGCCAGCCACAGAAGCGTCGCCATATCGGTAGCGCAGACTACCCGGCGGTGGACCTTCTAGAATTCTCGGCGCGACCCCGTATGGAGCCTGCGTCCCGTGGCTGAAGCCGTGACCCCCGCCGTCGAGCGCGCCCATCGGGCCGCGAAGCGGTACATCTATGCCTGGGGCGAGGGGCAGGCCGAGGGCGACGCCACGATGCGAGACCTCCTCGGCGGGAAGGGTGCCGGCCTGGCGGAGATGACCAACGCCGGCCTGCCGGTGCCACCGGGGTTCACGATCACGACCGCTGCCTGTACCGATTACTTCGCCGCCGGCGAGCAGCTCCCCGGGGGTCTGTGGGACGACATCCTCGAAGCGGTCGGCACCCTGGAACGCCAGACCGCCAAGCGCTTCGGCGATCCGGCCAGCCCGCTCCTGGTCTCGGTCCGATCCGGAGCGAAATTCTCGATGCCCGGGATGATGGACACCGTCCTCAACCTCGGCCTCAACCCCGACACCCGAGATGGGCTGATCGCGCTCACCGGGGATCCCCGCTTCGGATGGGATGCCTATCGCCGCTTCATCCAGATGTTCGGCCGGATCGTGCTCGACGTCGACGGCACCCTGTTCGAGCCGATCCTCGAGCAGGCGAAGGAGGCGCGAGGGGTGGAGGCCGACAGCGACCTCGACGCCGACGCCCTGCGCGAGGTGGCCGAGTCGTTCCTGGCCGTGGTCCGCAGCCACTCCGGGCGCGAGTTCCCGACCGAACCGCTCGAGCAGCTCGACCTGGCGGTGAAGGCCGTGTTCGCCTCGTGGTACGGCCGCCGGGCCCACGACTACCGCGAGTACAACAAGATCCCCCACGACCTGGGCACGGCGGTGAACGTGGTGGCCATGGTCTACGGCAATCTCGGCAGCGACAGCGGGACCGGTGTCGCGTTCACGCGGGACCCGAACACCGGGGAAAAGGCGCTCTACGGGGAGTACCTGACCAACGCCCAGGGCGAGGACGTGGTGGCCGGCGTCCGCACCCCCTCGCCGATCGCTTCGCTCCGTGACGAGATGCCGCAGGTCTACGACGAGTTCCAGCGCATCGGGGAGCGGCTGGAGGCCCACTACCGCGATGTCCAGGACCTCGAGTTCACGATCGAGCGCGGCCGGCTGTACATGCTCCAGACCCGTTCCGCGAAGCGGACGGCGCCGGCCGCGGTCCGGATCGCGGTCGAGATGGTGAATGAGGGGATCATCACTCGCGAGGAGGCCCTCCAGCGCGTCGAGCCCGCCCAGGTCGTCCAGCTCCTCCTGCCGCGCTTCGACGATGCGTCGCGGAGCGCCGCCGCGGAACGGCGGCTGTGCACCGGGCTGAACGCATCCCCCGGCGCGGCAACCGGGCGGGCGATCTTCGACCCGGACCGGGCGGTGGAGGCGTCAAAAGCCGGAGACCCGGTCATCCTCGTCCGGATCGAGACCAGCCCCGACGACGTCCACGGCATGCTGGTGGCCAAGGGGGTCCTCACCGCGCGCGGTGGCGCGACGTCCCACGCGGCGGTGGTCGCCCGGTCCCTCGGCCTGCCCTGCGTGGCGGGTGCCGAGGCGCTCGACATCGACTACGAGGCGCGGACGATGCGGGTCGGGCCGACGACGGTGGCCGAGGGAGAAACGATCAGCATCGACGGCACCACCGGCGAGCTGTACACCGGCGCGCTCGCGACCATCGACCCCAACTTCGCGGAGGAGCGGGACCTCGCCACCCTCCTGGGCTGGGCCGATGACGTGCGGCGCCTGCAGGTGTGGGCCAACGCGGACTACCCGCGGGACGCCGAGCGGGCCCGATCCTACGGGGCGCAGGGCATCGGTCTGTGCCGGACCGAGCACATGTTCTTCGAGGAGTCGCGGCTGCCGACCGTCCGCCAGATGATCCTGGTCGCCTCCGACGCGACCGCTGCCAAGGTCCGGCGGGAGGCCGGAGAGGCCCTGACCCCCGAGGACGTGGAGGTGATCGCGACCTTCGACGCGGCGCTGGCCGCGCTCGAGCAGACCCAGACCGATGACTTCGCCGGCCTCTTCCGAGCGATGGACGGCCTGCCCGTGGTCATCCGCCTCATCGACCCGCCGCTCCACGAGTTCCTCCCGTCGCACGACGAGCTCCTGGTCGAGGTCACCCGGCTGCAGGAGCGGGGGACCGATGCCGCCCGGCTGGCGGAGCTGGAGGAGACGCTGGCGGCGGTCGAGTCCATGCGCGAGCAGAACCCGATGCTCGGCATGCGCGGGGTGCGCCTCGGGCTCATGATCCCCGACATCGTCCGGATGCAGACCCGGGCCATCCTGGCCGCCGCCACGCGAGTGGCCGCCGAGGGCGTCACCCCGCTGCCCGAGATCATGATCCCGCTCGTCGGCCACGCCAACGAGCTGCGCGAGACGCGGGCCACCCTCGAGGCGGAGGCACGTTCGGTGGCCGAGGCCTCCGGGCAGTCGGTTGCCTACAAGTTCGGGACCATGATCGAGGTCCCGCGCGGGGCGCTGACCGCCGGCGAGATCGCGCAGGACGCCGAGTTCTTCAGCTTCGGCACCAACGACCTGACCCAGATGACGTTCGGCTACTCGCGCGACGACGCGGAGGGGAAGTTCCTCATGCGCTACGTCGAACGCAAGATCCTGCCCGAAAACCCGTTCCAGGTCCTCGACCGGGAGGGGGTGGGGGAGCTGGTCCGGATCGCCACCGAGCGAGGCCGCGCGGCTCGCCCGGGTCTCAAGGTCGGGATCTGCGGGGAACACGGCGGCGACCCATCGTCGATCGCGTTCTGTCACGATATCGGTCTCGACTACGTGTCGTGCTCCCCGTTCCGGGTTCCCGTCGCCCGTCTTGCGGCCGCCCAGGCCGTCCTGGCGGAGGCCGACGAGCGCGACCGCTGATTCGTCCTCGGAGGATCCCAGGATGTCCGTTTCCGCTTCCAGTCCGCTCTCCGCGACGGCTCTCGAAGGCCGCGTGCGAGGCCGCATCATCACGCCCGAGGACCCGGACTACGACGCCACCCGAACCGTCGTCGCCGGCCACATCGACCGCCACCCCGCGTTCATCGTGCGCGTGGCGGATGCCGCGGACGTTGCCGAGGTCATCGACCTGGCCCGGGAGACCGGCGCCGAGCTGGCGGTCCGCAGCGGCGGCCACAGCGGGGCCGGCCACTCGGCGACCGACGGCGGCATCGTCCTCGACCTCCGCGAGCTGACCGCGCTCGAGCTTGATCCGGAGGCCCGGGTGGCCTGGGCCGACAGCGGCTTGACGGCGGCAGCATTCACCGATGCCGCCGGCGAGCACGGGCTCGCCGTCGGGTTCGGCGACACCGGGTCGGTCGGGCTCGGCGGGCTGACCCTCGGCGGCGGCGTCGGCTACCTCGTCCGCCTGCTCGGCCTCACGATCGATTCGCTCCTGGCGGCCGACATCGTCACCGCCGACGGTGAGCTGCGGCGGGTCGACGCCGACACCGAGCCGGACCTGTTCTGGGCGATCCGCGGCGGCGGCGGCAACTTCGGGGTTGCCACCCGATTCCAGTTCCGGCTGCACGAGGTGCCCGAGGCGTATGGCGGCATCCTGATCCTGCCCGCGACGGCGGAGGTGATCGAGGGCTTCATGGCCGCTTCGAACGCGGCCTCCAACGAGCTTTCGTCGATCCTCAATGTCATGCCGGCGCCACCGATGCCGGGCATTCCCGAGGAGGCCGTGGGCCAGATGGTGGCCATGGCGATCATGTGCTACGCCGGCGATGCCGATGCCGCCGAGCGGGCGGTCGCCCCCTTCCGGGCCCTCGCAGCGCCGCTCATGGACGGGCTCAAGCCGATGGGCTACCCGGAGATCTACATGCCGGACGATCCCGACTACCGGCCGCTGGCCGAGGCGCGGACGATGTTCGTCGACCGGGTGGATGCCGCGGCTTCCGAGCTCATCCTCGAGCGGCTGGCGGCATCGGACTCACCGATGCGGGTCGCGCAGCTCCGACCGCTGGGTGGCGCGATGGCCGACGTTCCGGTGGACGCGACCGCGTTCGCGCATCGCACGAGTCGGGTCATGGTGAACGTCGCCGCGTTCTACGAGGGTGAGGAGGACCGGCCGCGCCGGCGCGCGTGGGTCACCGGCTTCGTCGACGACCTTCGGCAGGGCGATGATGGCGCCTACGTGAATTTCCTCGTCGACGAGGGCGAGGCGCGCGTCCGGGCTGCCTACCCGGGTGCCACCTGGGACCGCCTGCGGGCGATCAAGGCGAAGTACGACCCGACCAACCTGTTCCGTTTGAACCAGAACATCCCGCCGGCCGGCTGAGCCGGTCCCGGCATCAACCGGGACTGGCGACGTCCAATACGGCGGGGGATCGCTCCTCGGCGTCCAGGCAGCGCCCGAGGCCGTGGAAATCCCGCATGAGGATCCGGGCCAGCACGCGCGTGGGGAGGAGCGCGACGAGCCGCAGCCAGCCGGCAACGTCGCCTTGGTAGCTGGCCAGGATCCGCGTCCCGTCGGCCTCGGGCCGGAGTCGGTACTCGACTCGCGAGTTCCATGGCGAGGTCGAGAGCCAGACCACGCCGCGGTAGGGTTCGACCTCGCTGAGCTCATCGGTGAACCGGATGCGGAACGGACCGATGCGGTCCACCGCCGCCCATCGGCTCCCGACCGCCGGCGATCCGTCGCCGATCCGCCGCCGTGATGCCACCGCCGGCGCGAACTCCGGCCAGCGCTCAGGATCGGCGAGGTATGGAAACACCCGCTCGGGTGGGTAGTCGATGCTCGCCTCGATCGTCACGGCTCTCCACATGGCCCGGCATCGTACCGGTGGGGCGCCCGGGTTCGCCGCGCCCATCGGTATCCTTGGCCCAATGTATGACCTGTTGCTGTACGCGCACATCGTGGCGGCCGTGATCTGGGTCGGTGGCGCCGTCGCCATCCAGGTGCTCGCGATTCGCATCGGACGGTCCGATCCGGCCTTCGTGCCGGCAATCGCCCGCCACATGGAAGGCCTCGGCAAGTGGCTGTTCCTGCCGGCATCCCTCGTGATCATCATCAGTGGCGTCGCCATGACCATCCAGGCCTGGAGCTTCGGCGAGGTCTGGATCGCCGTGTCCGTCGCCCTGTGGGTGGCGTCGGCCGTGGCCGGCGCCCTTTACCTTGGGCCTCGGGCCAAGCGGGCGGCGGACACGTTCGAGGTGGAAGGGCCCACATCGGTCACGGGTCTGAAGTTGATCCGGGGCCTGTACGTGGTCTCGCGGCTGGAGCTGGTGAGCTTCGCCGTCATCATCGCGCTCATGGTGTTCAAGCCCGGGTCCTGAGCGCGGCGGCCCGTCAGCGCAGGCCCACCTCCCCGACCGCGATTTTCGCCTTCGGGATCTCCTTGTCGGGGTCGATGAACGGCATCGGGACGACCGTCGCCTCGCGCTCTCCGTCGGGCGTCGTCACCGTCACCGCATGGCCATCCACCGCCCGCTCGATCGGCAGCCACGCGTAGCCGATGTTCCGCTCCAGCCGTGGCGACCACAGCGCGGTCGTCACCTGGCCGACCAGTGCCCCGTCGGCCGTCACCGGCCACTTCGTGAAGTTCATCTCCAGCCGATCCCCGCCGATCTCGACCCCGATCAGCTTGCGGCTGACCCCGTTGTGGCGGATCTCCTGCAGCGCGGCCTTGCCCATGAACTCGAACTGGCCGTCGAGATGGCAGAGCCGCTCGAGGCCCACCTCGAACGGGTTGTTCTCCAGGCCCATGTCGGCGCCCCAGTTCAGGATGCCGCCCTCCACCCGCCGGATGTCCGACGGGCCGGTTGGCTTGATCTGGAACGGTCGACCGGCGTCCATGATCCGCTCCCACAGCGCGGTCCCGTGCTGGCCGTCACGGAGGTAGATCTCGTAGCCGACCTCGGCCGTCCAGCCGGTGCGGGTCACGATCACCGGGATGCCGTCCAGCGACAGCTCACGGAACCAGTAGTACTTCAGCGACAGGATGTCGGGGCCGAAGAGCGCGGCGACCACGTCGCTCGAGTGCGGGCCCTGGATCTGGACCGGCGACACGTCCGGCTCGCCGATCTGCACGTCCCAGCCGAGGTTGGCGGCGAGCCCCATGGCGTACAGCAGCGCGTCCGAGCTGGCGAGTGCGAACCAGAAGTGGTTGTCGCCCAGGCGCAGCATCACCGGGTCGTTGACGATGCCCCCGTCCGGCGCGGTGATCAGCACGTACTTGCCCTGGCCCACCGCGCATTTCGACAGGTCCCGAGGGGTCAACAGCTGGGCGAAGCGGAACCCGTCCCGGCCCTGGATCTCCAGGTTCCGCTCGACCGCGACGTCCCACAGGGTCACGTGGTTGAGGAGGTGCCAGTACTCGGCCTCGAAGTCGTCGTAGTTGGTCGGGAACAGCATGTGGTTGTAGACGGTGTAGCCCTTCGGGCTGTAGGCCTGCTCCGCCTCGTAGAAGGGCGACCGCCGCAGGCGCGCGCCTCGCTGGACCAGGGACATGTCGAAAGCCATGCGTTCCTCCGCTGGATGGGACCGATTCCGGTGCGCCCCTTCTACACGACCGGCGCCATCACGCGCACGCCGGTTCGACCGATGTCAGGGCGTCGCCGACGGGTCCGGTGTCGGCGGCGGTGGCGTTGGTTCCGGGGTTGGCTCGGGTGTCGGCTCCGGCGTGGGCGGCGGCGTGTCCGGGATCGATGGTTCCGGCGTGGGCGTCGGTGGGGGCGGGGTTGGGGCCGGTGTTGGGGTCGGGGCCGGCGGAGACAGGGTCGTGCCCGTGATCGTGTTCGAGAAGGAGCCGAGCGCGCTGGTGTTGACGGCCCGGATCCGGTACGAATAGCTCGTGCCGGACGCGAGCCCCGAGTTCGTCATGCTGTGCGTGCCGGCGGGCAGCTCCCCGAGCTTCTGCCACGTCCCGGTACCGATGCGGCGCCAGACGTCCCACTTTTGCACCGGGCCGCCGCCGCTCCCATTCGTCCAGAACATGTTGATCGAGCTCTGGGTGACCGCTCCCCGGACCAGGATGGGAGCGGACGGCGCGGCCAAGGGCGCTGCGCCGGGGGCGACGGTCGGCAGCGGAATGAAGGTCGGGATCGGGGTGGGTGTCGGCCCCGGGACGCTGGGTTCGCCCGCCGGCTCGGGACCGCGCGACCCCGACTCGTCCGATGAGAGCGCGCCGGAGCCGGTCTCGAACGCCACGCCGTCCGAAGGTGCCGGCAGGCCGCCAACGATCCCCGCCAGCTGTGTCGCGGCCACGACGACGAGGACGCCGGCGGCGACCGTAGCCACCACGGCCGTCCCGGTGCGCGCCCACAGGAGCGCGGCCACCACCCGCGATGGCGAGGCCACCGGCGGCGGAGAGCCGGCGGCGGCCACGTCGACGACCGCCAGCGAGTCGAACGCGCCGAGTCGCTGCCCACAGGAGTCGCACACGGCGGCGTGAACGGCCAGCTCCCGCGGCGGATCGCCCACCGCCCCCTCGATCAGCCAGGACTCGAGCAGATCGTGCGAATCGGTCATTCCCGGGACTCGGCCATGATCCCGCCGGCGGCGGCGCGCACCCGCGCGGTGAGCTCGCCCGAGGGAGGAGTGGAGTCGCGCGCCTCCGAGGCGGCGAGGTACGCGGTGAGGAAGTCGCGGCGCGCCGTCCGCACCCGCTCGTCGCTGCCCACGATCTCGAACACATCGGCGATGGCGAATCCCTCGACCGCCGTCGCGACCACTGCCGCGCGGCTGCGGACGTTCAGACTGGCCAGGGCGTCATACGTCGCGGGGTCCACCCCCATCGACCGGAGCGCATCTCGTCGCTCTGTCTCGTTGGGACGCCGTTGCCCCCACGCGGGGAGGCCCGCGGCCTGGGTGACCTGCCCCCGAAGCCATGCCGCCGCCCGCACCGGATGCCGCAGCTGGTCGATGCGCTTCACGCCGGCGCCGAGCGCCTGGGACGTCAGTCGCCCCGCCCGCGACGCGTCTCCGAGCGTGAGGAGCATGGCGAACCCCAGCAAACGGTCGCCGTGCAGCTCGACGAAGTCCCGCTCCTGCGAGTGCTCCTCCACGTCACGGATGGTAGCCCACGGGCGTTTGAACTCCAGTCACGCGGGTGGACTACCAAATGCGCTGGGATCGCTTGACAATGGGTTAAAATGGGGTCTGGACACTTGACAGAACTCTTGACAAATCACTTGACACGCGCCCCAGTGGCGCGCAGGACCCTCCCATGAGCTCACCCGGCTCCGTCGCCGAAATCAAATCCCGCCTGCCCGTCGCCGAAATCGTGGGCGAGACGGTCGTGCTCAAACGTGCCGGCTCGACGATGAAAGGCCTCTGCCCGTTCCACGTCGAGAAGACCCCGTCGTTCACCGTCAGCCCGGAGCGCGAGTCGTGGCACTGCTTCGGCTGCGGCGAGCACGGAGACATCTTCACCTTCGTCATGAAGCGCGACGGCATCGAGTTCCGCGAGGCCCTCGGCCGCCTGGCCGAGCGAGCCGGCGTGGAGCTGTCCGCGGCTGGCGCTCGGGAGGATCGTCGTCGCAAGCGGCTGCGCGATGCCCTGGAGGCGGCCATCGCCTGGTACCGCGAGGTCCTGCGCCAGGCCCGCCAGGCGGAGCCTGCCCGTCGCTATCTCGCCGAGCGCGGCTTCTCCGACGAGACCCTGGATCGGTTCGCCATCGGTTTCGCGCCCGACAGCTGGGATGCCCTCGTCAAGCGGCTCGCGTCGCGCGGCTTCTCGTCGGAGGAGATGGTCGCGGCCGGCCTCGCGTCGATGGGCCAGCGTGGTCGGCCGGTGGATCGGTTCCGACGGCGGATCATCATCCCGATCCGTGACGCGTCCGGTCGAGCGACCGGGCTTGGCGGCCGGGTCATGCCGGATGGGGAGGGCCCGAAGTACCTGAACTCCCCGGCCACGCCACTCTTCGACAAGAGCCGCACGCTGTACGGGATCGACCTCGCGCGGGCCGCCATTCGCAGCGAGAAGCTGGCGGTGATCGTCGAGGGCTACACCGATGTCATGGCCGCCCACCAGGCTGGTTTTACGAACGTCGTGGCATCCATGGGGACCGCGCTGACTCGCGGCCAGGTGGACATCGTGACCCGCTACGCGGATGCCATCACCCTTGCCTACGACGTGGACCTCGCCGGCGAGGCCGCGACCGAGCGCGGGCTGCTCGAGGAGCTCGGTCCGAGCCAGAGCGTGACCAAGCTGCGCGTGATCCGGATCCCGGCCGGCAAGGATCCCGCCGAGCTCCTGCAGACCGATCCCGACGCGTGGCGCGAAGCGATCGAGAATGCCAAGCCGCTCATCGACTACTTCATGGAGCGCGAGGCCGCGCGCGTGGACCTGAACACCGTCGCGGGCCGCCGCGAGATGGCCGGACGCGTCCTGGCCAAGCTCCAGCGGGTGACCGATTCGGTCGTCCAGGATCTCTACGTCCAGGAGCTGTCGCGCATCGTGAAGGTCGACGAGAAGATCCTGCGCGAGGGTCTGGCACGGCCGCGGCTCCAGCGACGACCCGCAGCGGCGCAGTCCGAGCCCGTTGGACCCGGGACGCCCGCCCTGGACGCGGTCGAGACCGAGACCCTGGCCCTGCTCATCCGACATCCCTCGCTCACCGTGGACCTGGAGGCAAACCCGCTGCCCTTGGGGCGCCCTGAGGCAGCGTCCCTGGCCGAGGCCTGGCGCAGCTGGGTCGCGGCTTCCGAATCGAGCCCGGTCGACGTGGAAGGCTTCCTGACCGGACTCGATCCAGTCTCCACCGAGCTGGCGCGGGCCGTGATCGAGGCCGCTGCTTCGGCGCCACGTCTCGAGCCGGCGATCGCTGCCGAGGCGCTGCGGGTCTGCCGCCTGCGACTGCGCCGGGCGAGGATCGAGGAGGCCATCGGCGACGGGCGCAACCTGCTGGAGGACGCGGAACGCGATGGCGACCGCGAGCTCCTGGCGCAGATCGAAACGCACATCACTCAGCTCGGCCGGGAGAAGGCCGAGGTCACCCGAATGTTGGCGACGCCGGCCGTTCCGGCGCAAGGAGGATCCTGAACGTGGCGGTGAAGACCCCAACCCGTGAGCCGGCCAAGTCCGCGAAGGCCGAAACCAAGGCACCTGAGAAGACGGCGTCAGCCAAGACGGCGGCGACGAAGGCCGCACCGATGAAGGCGACCGCGGCCAGGGCCGCCTCGGCCAAGGCGCCAGCCAAGCCACCGGCCAAGGCGGTGAGTACCGCGTCGGCGGCGACGAAGGCCACACTGAAGGCAGCACCGAAGACCGAGAAGCCGACCACCGCCAAGGCAGCTGCAGCGAAGGCTGCTGCCCCGGCAAAGGCTGCCCCGGCGAAGACGGCGGCCCCGGCCAGGACCACGACCACCAAGGCCACAGGCTCCACGGCCACGGCTACGGCTACGGCGACGAAGGTCACCTCCTCGAAGGGCGCTGCCAAGGGCGCGGTGCCAACCGGGCCGGCCGCTCGCAAGTCGGGGAAGGCCACAAAGGCCTCGTCCACGCCGATCTCGTCCGAGGCTTCGCCGGAAGCGGCGTCGGCTGTCGAGGATCTCCTGTCCCACGGCCGCGAGGACGGGTTCATCACCCACGACCAGATTCTGGCTGCCGTTCCGAGCCCGGAGACGAACCTCGAGGCGGTCGAGGACCTGTTCGCCGGTGCCGAGGAGCAGGGGGTCGAGGTCTTCGACGCGGAGAACCAGCCCACGTTCAGCGAGCCCGCCGACGACGTCGCCGTCTCGCTACCCGGCGAGGAAGAGGCGGAAGGCAAGGCCGAGAAGGAACCCGAGGAGGACCTCGAGGCGCTCGCCGCCGACCTGATCGGCATCGACGACCCGGTCCGGATGTACCTCAAGGAGATCGGCAAGGTCGCCCTGCTCACCGCCGAGGAGGAGGTCGTCCTGGCCAAGGCCATCGAGCTCGGGGAGCTGGCGATCGAGGACCCCGGGCGGGCGATGACCAACCTGTACACCTGGGTCACCCTGAACTCGGAGCCGAAGGCGCGGGCGATGGCCGCCATGCGCGCCTTCGACCTGCCCCAGGATTCGCCCCACGTCACGCTCGACGCGATCGACTGGTGGGTGAAGAGGAAGAAGAACCTCATCGAGCGGCCGAACATCCGGTTCACGAAGGCGCGGCGTGACCCGGAACTCGATGACGAAGGCCGTCAGCGGATCCTCGAGGCCGAGTCGCTCCTGAAGTCGGTGGCGACCGACCCGGGCCAGGCGCTGAAGGACGCAGTGCTGTTCGGTCACACCTATCGGTTCAAGGTCCTCGAACAGCCCGGGAAGGAAGAGCTGTACGGTCTCGAGCGCTGGGCGCGTGAAACCGCACAAGGGATCACCCGGGCCTACATCGAGGCCGGCCACGACGCCGAGTACATGAAGTCCATGGGCTACGACCCGGCCATCCCGCCGGAGGTCCCGCTCGAGCGGCGCACCGGTCGCCTCGTCGAGCAGAGCACCGATGGCCGCCGCCGGCTGACCGAGGCCAACCTCCGGCTCGTGGTCAGCATCGCGAAGAAGTACATCGGGCGGGGGATGAGCTTCCTCGACCTCATCCAGGAGGGGAACATCGGCCTCATCCGGGCGGTCGAGAAGTTCGAGTACGAGAAGGGCTTCAAGTTCTCGACCTATGCGACGTGGTGGATCCGGCAGGCGATCACCCGCGCCATCGCCGACCAGGCCCGGACGATCCGGATCCCGGTCCACATGGTGGAGACCATCAACCGCCTGATCCGGGTCAGCCGCACCCTGCTCCAGGAGCTCGGGCGCGAGCCGACGGTGGAGGAGATCGCGCGGCGGATGAGCCGCGACGAGATCGTCCGCGAGCTGCGCGACAAGCTCGAGCGCGAGCCGACCGAGGCCGAGGTCGACAAGCGCGAGGCGGCTGGGCCGCAGACGGTGAGCCCGGAGAAGGTTCGCGAGATCATGAAGGTCTCCCAGGAGCCGGTCAGCCTCGAGACGCCGATCGGCGAGGAGGAGGACTCCCACCTGGGCGACTTCATCCCGGACCTGGCTTCGGTCGCGCCCGCGGATGCTGCCTCGCACCAGCTGCTCAAGGAGCAGGTGGAGGGTGTGCTCGACTCGCTCACACCGCGCGAACGGCGCGTCCTCCAGCTCCGCTTCGGCCTGGAGGACGGAAGGTCACGGACCCTCGAGGAGGTAGGCCGCGACTTCAACGTGACCCGCGAGCGGATCCGCCAGATCGAAGCCAAGGCCCTGCGCAAGCTCCGGCACCCGAGCCGAAGTCGCAAGCTGAAGGACTACCTGGAGTAGTCCGTTGCCAGGCGGCTGCAAGGAGTTCCCTGGGGGCCGATAGGCCGCAACTGCGGCCCGGGGCGCATGCTCCGAACAGCACTCGCAACTTCGGAGGCGACACCGATGTGCCTGACCTGTGGCTGTATGCAGGCTCACCTCGAGATGGGGGAGCACAACATCCGCTACGAGGACATCGAAGCGGCAGCCGAGGAAAACGGCCGATCGGTGGCCGAAACCCTCGACATCATGGAGCGGACGAAGGCGAAGGACCGTTCCGACCATCCGGCCGAGTACGCCGAGTCGGCCTGATCGACCGGCTGGATTTCCGGATCTCGCCGCCCATCGGCCTATAATCCGCCGGCGTTCCGGCGTAGCTCAGTGGTAGAGCGGGCGGCTGTTAACCGCTTGGTCGTAGGTTCGAATCCTACCGCCGGAGCCACCTCGCCCTGACGCGCGACCCTCGGCTCAAGCCGCCGCGACCGGCTCCTCGACGCGACGCCGGAGGTGCTCGCCGGTCAGCGACCCCTCGGCGCGGATGAGCTCCGACGGCCGCCCCTCAAAGATCACGCGCCCGCCGTCGCGCCCCGCTCCGGGGCCCAGGTCGATGACCCAGTCGGCTCGCACCACGACGTCGAGGTTGTGCTCGATGACGATCACCGTCCGCCCTGACTCCACCAATCGGTCGAGGAGGCCGATGAGGTTGTCGACGTCCTGCATGTGGAGCCCGGTCGTCGGCTCGTCGAGGACGTAGACCTCGCTGTCGCCGGAGATCTCGATCGCGAGCTTCAGGCGCTGGCGTTCGCCGCCGGACAGCGTGTTCAGCATCTGCCCGAGGGTGATGTACCCGAGCCCGACGTCGAGGAGGCGGTCGAGCATGACCCGGACCGGCTTTTCGGTGAAGAAGGCCGCCGCATCCTCGACCGACATGTCGAGGACATCGGCGATGTTCTTCCCGCGGAGGCGGTAGCCCAGCACGTCGTCGTTGAACCGGCGTCCCTCGCAGGCCTCGCAGACAGACACCACGCCCGCCATGAACGCCAGGTCCGTGTAGATCATGCCGAGGCCCTTGCATTCGGGGCAGGCGCCCTCCGAGTTCGCGCTGAACAGGGCCGGCTTGACCTTGTTGGCCGTCGCGAAGGCTTTCCGGATCGGCTCCAGGATGCCGGTGTAGGTCGCCGGATTGGACCGTCGCGAGCCACGAATCGCCGACTGGTCGATCACGGTGACCGATGGATTGGTCCGGGGCATGCAGCCGTGGATGAGCGAGCTCTTGCCGGAGCCGGCAACGCCGGTGACGGCGACCAGCACGCCGGTAGGCACGTCGACCGAGACGTCCTGCAGGTTGTGGAGGCTCGCGTGGCGGATCGGGATGTGACCGATGGGCGTCCGGACCGATGTCTTGACCGCCTGGCGCACCTCGAGGTGCTCGCCGGTGACGGTTTCCGATCCCCGCAGGCCCTCGAACGAGCCCTCGTAGACGATCTCTCCGCCGTGAACACCGGGGCCCGGCCCCATGTCGACGATGTGGTCGGCGATGGCCATGACATCCGGCTCGTGCTCCACCACCAGGACGGTGTTGCCCTTGTCCCGCAGCTCCCGCAGCAACCCGTTCATCTGCTGGACGTCGTGGGCATGCAGGCCGATCGTCGGCTCGTCGAACACGTACGTCACGTCGGTCAGCGCCGAGCCGAGGTGCCGGACCATCCGCGTCCGTTGCGACTCGCCGCCGGAGAGCGTCGACGACTCGCGTTCCAGGCTCAGGTAGCCGAGCCCGATCGTGACGAAGTGGCCCAAGACGGTCGAGAGCTGCTCGAGCGCCGGCTTCGCGCCCGGCGCGTCGATGCCGCGCACCCACTCGACCAGGTCGCTGATCTGCATCGCCGCGGCGTCGGCGATGGATGTGCCGCCGATCTTCGAGGAGCGCGCCAGCTCGTTGAGCCGCGTGCCGCCACATTCCGGGCACGGACCGTGCGTCGCGATCCGCTCCACGGCCGCCCGGATGTTCGGCTGGAGCGAATCCACGTCCTTGACCAGGTACGCCCTCCGGATCCGGTCGACGAGGCCCTGGTAAGTGAGGTTGATGCCCTGGACCTTGACTTTCGTGTCCGGTCCATAGAGGAGGCGCTGCCACTGGGCGTCGGTGAAGTCGCGGAGTGGCTTGTCGGCGGGGAAGAGACCGGACTCGGCGTAGGCCCGCACCATCCAGCCTCCGACCTTGAACCCCGGAAACGTGATCGCGCCCTCGTTGAGGCTCTTATCGCGATCCACCAGCGCATCGACGTCGACGCTCGAGACTCGGCCCAGTCCCTCGCACTCGGCGCACATGCCGCCGTAGATCGCGTGCTCCTGGTATTCCGGTTGCGCATCGCTGCTGCGCTCGAGGGTGACGGTGCCGGCGACCGATCCAGCCGGCAGGTTGAAGCTGAACGCGCTTGCCGGCCCGATCTTCGGCTTTCCAAGGCGACTGAAGATGATCCTGAGCATCGCGTGGGCATCGGTGACGGTGCCGACCGTCGACCGCGGGTTGGCGCCCATCCGCTCCTGGTCCACGCTGATCGCCGCCGTCAGCCCCTCCAGCGAGTCGACGTCCGGCCGCGCCGGGGTGGCCATGAAGCCCTGGACGAACGCGGTGTAGGTCTCGTTGATCAGCCGGCGCGACTCCGCGGCGATCGTCTCGAAGACCAGCGAGCTCTTGCCGGAGCCCGACACGCCGGTGAAGACCGTCAGCTGCCGCTTCGGGATGTCGAGGCTGACGTCGCGGAGGTTGTTCTCCCGCGCGCCGCGGATCTGGATGGCGCCCCAGGCGGGCGGCTGCTCGTTCAAGCTCGGCGGATCGGTCAGGTCGTTGCCGCCGCACGGGCAGCCTTGGCCGGCTGGAGGATCCGGATGGCGTTGCCGAAGGGGTCCCGGATCCCCAGGTCGATGCCGTAGCCGTGCTCGATCGGCTCCTGGGTGAAGTCGGTCACGCCGCGCTCCTTGAGCGTTTCGTACAGGCCGTGCGCGTCGTCGGTGTAGAACACCAGCGAGCCCATGGCCCCCTTGGTGATGAGCTCACGCAGCTGTGCCGCGGTGGCCTCGTCGTGGACCGGCGGACCGGGCTCCTCCAGGAAGATCTCGACGTCGGGGTTGTCGGGAAACCGCACGGTCAGCCAGCGGAACGGGCCCTGCCTGATGTCCTGGGCCTTCTCCAGCCCGAGCTTGTTGACATAGAAGTCGAGCGCCTCCTCCTGGTCGAGGACCTTGACCGATGTGACGGCGAGCTTGGTGGTCATTTGCTCACCGCCTGCTTCACGAGGGCGGCGATCTTCGCCTCGACGGCCGGCGTCAGCTTCGTCAGCGCCCACGACGTCGGCCACATCGTGCCGTCGTCGAGGTTCGCGCCGCCTTCGAAGCCCAGAGTCGCGTACCGCGCCTTGAACTTCGCCGCGGGCTGGAAGAAGCAGAGGACCTTGCCGTCCTTGGCATAGGCGGGCATCCCGTAATAGGTCCTCGGCGCGAGGTCGGGCGCAGCGGCGGTGATGACCGCGTGGATCCGTTCGGCGATGGCCCGATCCGAGTCCGGCATCTCGGCGATCTTCGCGAGCAGGTCACTCTCACCGTCTGGTTTGCCGGTCTTGGCCTTCTTCAGCTCCCTGGCGTGCTCCTGCATCGCGGCGATTTCTTCGTCGGTCCATTGAGTGACGGCGTCGTCCGTGCGCTTGGTCGGCTTTTTCGCAGCCTTCGTCGCCGTCCGCTTCTCAGCCATGTCGTTCTCCTTGCAGGGTTCCTACGGGGATGCCGTCACGCTACGGCAGCGGCAGGCTCGGCCGCTTCTCCAAAACTGCTCGATTGCGGCGTGACCCGCGGGGCTGGACGGGGAGCGGCCCACGGCCGGGTGGCCGCCATCTGGAAGCAGTTGGGCGCAATCATCGGTCCGTGCCCCTCTCGGTAGGCCGAGGGCGTCTCACCCACGATCTCCCGAAACGTGCGGCTGAACGTCCCCAGGCTGTTGAAGCCAACGTCGAGACAGATGTCGGTGACGCTGCGATTGGTCTCGCGCAGGAGGAACATCGAGCGCTCGACCCGTCTCCGCTGGAGGTACCGATGTGGCGTCTCCCCGAAGACGGCGCGGAAGCTGCGGATGAAGTGCGCGGGGGAGACATGGGCCACCGCGGCCACCGCGCGGATGTCGAGTGGCTCGGCGTACGCGCGGTCCATGGCGTCGCGGGCGCGCAGGAGGCTCCGGTTCTGATCCTCGACGTCCCGGCTCACGGCCCAACGCTACGCCATCAGGACGGCGCCTGCTCGATCCGCCGCAGGTGGCGCGCGAGGTCCTCAGACTCGTGCCCCGGCAGCCCGTGCGGCACCCGGAGTAGGGTCTGAACGACCATGGCCCCCTTGATGAAGGCGGCGTTCAAGGACCGATATGGCTCGCCGGACGTCGTCGAGCTGCGGGAGATCGAACGCCCGGTGCCAGTAGACGACGAGATTCTCGTTCGCGTACGTGCCGCATCGGTCAACCGCGCCGATCTCGATGGGATACGTCCACGGCCGGGATTCGTTCGCCTGTTCATCGGTCTGCGGGCGCCAAAGATTCGGCGCGTCGGCATCGACGCCGCCGGGGTCGTGGAGGCCGTCGGGTCGACCGCCGCCCGATTCCGGCCTGGGGATGAGGTGTTCGGGGACCTGTTCGCCAGCCAGACGGCGTTCGCCGAGTACGCGTGTGCTTCCGAGCGGGTGTTTGCCCGGAAACCGGCAGGCATGACGTTCGAAGAGGCGGCTACGCTGCCGCACTCCGCGATCCTCGCGCTCCAGGGACTGAGACGGCGAAACGGGAGAACGGTGGGCCCGGGTGACCGGGTGCTCATCGGGGGCGCATCGGGCAATGTCGGTCCGTTTGCGGTCCAGATCGCCAGGGCGTGGGGGGCGGAGGTGACCGGGGTGTGTCAGACCTCAAAGGTGGACCTCGTCCGGTCGCTCGGCGCGGACCACGTGCTCGACTACACGCAAGTGAACTACACCCGGAACGGGGAGCGGTACGACTGGATCGTGGACACCGACTCGCACCATTCGATCTTCGCCATCCGCCGGGCACTCGCCCCGGGTGGGGTCTACGTCACCCTGGGCGGGGACACCCTGCCGATCTTCAGCGCGCTGGTGATCGGACCGATGATCTCGCGGTTCAGCGACCGGTGGAGCGGCCTCCTACTGTGGTGGAAGCCGTTCGACGCGGACGACGTCGCGACGCTGCTCGAGCTGGTGGCAAGCGGAAAGGTGAAGCCGGTCATCGACCGGGTGTATCCGTTGAGCGAGGTGGTCGAGGCGCTCCGGTACGTCGACGAGGGACGGGCCCGGGGCAAGGTCGTGATCACCTTCTGAGCCTCGGGCGGGTCACGGAGCGGTCGGGTACCGTGACGCGGTGACCGATCAGGCCCGCGTCGTCCAGCGCACCTTCCTGGTCCTGACCCTGCTGACGACGCTCGCCGCGTCGTTCATCTGGGGGATCAATACCCTCTTCTTGCTCGACGCGGGCCTGAGCAACACGGAGGCCTTTACGGCGAACGCCTTCTTCACCCTCGGCCAGGTCATCTTCGAGGTGCCCACCGGGGTCGTGGCCGATACCCGTGGCCGTCGGTTCTCCTTCCTCCTCGGGGCAGGCACCCTCCTCGTGTCCACCCTCCTCTATCTGCTGATGTGGAATATCGACGCGCCGTTCTGGGGTTGGGCGATCGCATCCGCCCTGTTGGGGCTCGGGTTCACGTTCTTCTCGGGCGCCACGGAGGCCTGGCTGGTCGACGCCCTCCACGCCTCCGATTTCACCGGCAACCTCGAGTCGGTCTTCGCCCGGGCCCAGATCGTTGGCGGGGGCGGCGATGCTCAGTGGATCCGTCCTGGGTGGTTTCGTGGCCCAGCTCACGAACCTCGGCGTGCCGTACATCATTCGCGCCGTGATGCTCGGCGTGACCTTCGTTGTCGCCTGGTGGTTCATGCGCGATATCGGCTTCACGCCGCAGCGCGGCGCGAGCCCGATCGGGGCCGTCCGGAACGTCGTGAGCGGGGCCATCGACGGCGGCCTCCGCAACCCGCCCGTCCGCTGGCTGATGCTCGCGGCGCCGTTCAGCGCCGGCGTAGGCATCTACGCCTTCTACGCGATGCAGCCCTATCTCCTCGAGCTGTTCGGCGATCCCGACCGCCTACGGCGTCGCCGGCCTGGCGGCGGCGATGGTCGCCGGCGCCCAGATCCTGGGCGGGACCCTCGTCCCGTGGTTCCGCCGCTTCTTCCGCCGTCGAACGGACGCCCTGATCCTGAGGCGCCATTGCCTCGTCTCTCCTGCTGGTACGTCATCGGTCTTTGACGTCCAGTTCGTTGCCGCCCTCGCCCTGCTCGCAGCCTGGTGCATCTCGCCTGGCGCTCGTTTCACCGCTGCAGCAGGCGTTCATCAACGGCGTCATCCCGTCCAACCAGCGGGCGACGGTGCTCTCGTTCGACTCCCTCATGGGATCGGCTGGTGGCGTCGTGGCGCAGCCGCTGCTCGGGCGATCCGCGGACGTGTTCGGCTATGCGACCTCGTACGTGTTCGCCGGGATCATCAGCGCGGCGGTCATCCCGTTCTCGTTCCTAGCACGCCGGGAGCGAGCGCCGTCAGACCCGATCCAGGCCGCCGAACCCGCCTGACAGGTACCCTGCACCGGTGATCGCCCGCCTGTTCCGTGCCGGCCAGCATGAGGAACAGATCGAGGACCTCCACGACCTCCCCCGCTCACCGGGACGCCGCGAGCTGCTGTGGGTCGACGTGGCGCGCGACGAATCCATTTCCGAAGCCCTCACGGCGCTCGAATTCGGCAACGCCTCCGAGCGCGTGACCGGTGACGCGGATCGGCCGGACCTCATGCGGCTGGACGATGTCGTCCACCTCGTCGTGTTCGGCCTGTCGCAGGGCGACGACGGGCCGGAGGACAAGCCGGCGCGCGTGGATCTCCTCGCCCGCGGCAACACGGTGCTGACCATCCGCGACGAGGAGGTGGCGGGGCTCGCCGACTTCGTCGACCTGGTGGAGGGTCGGTCGGAGCTCGGCGCGCTCGACGCGGCCACGTTCGTTGCCCTCCTCATCGACGGCTTGCTGGGTGCCTACTTCGCCGCCACCGAGGCGATCGAGCGCGATATCGACCACCTCGACGACCGCGCCCTGCGGGCGACCCCCGGCCAATCCTTCGTGCGGGAGCTCACGATTCTTCGACGGCGCGTCGCCCGGTTGCGACGCGCCCTCGTGCCACACCGCGGTGTCGTCGCGGCCCTCGCCCGGCCCGAGCTGGGGATCACGCCGGGCGGTCCCGACCCATGGCCGGGCCTCCTGGACCGCCTGGAGCGGGCGATCGACGCGGTGGAGAACGCCCGCCAGCTCCTCCTGGGCTCGTTCGACCTGGTCATGACCCGCACCGCGCAGCGGACGAACGACGTCGTCCGGGTGCTCACCGTCGTCTCGGTTACCCTCCTGCCCGCCAGCGTGATCGCCGGCATCTTCGGCATGAACTTCTCGTCACCCATCTTCGAGGGGAACGGGCTGTTCCTGGTCGCGGTCATGGGGATCGCCGCCGTGTCCGCCGTCATCCTGCTGATTGCCCACTGGAGGGGCTGGCTCTAGCCGAGCTCGGCGGTCGCTGGCTCCCCGTTCAGTCCTCGCCTGGCTGCCACGGGCGGGCGGCGTCCGCGCCGCGCTCGATCACGACGAACTGGTCCGCGTCGACCGATAACCACGGACCGATCTCTCCATCGGGCCAGATGACCCGCACCTCGGCCTGCTCGTGGCCGCCAAGTCCGACATGGGCCCAACCCAGCTGTCCGCTGACGTGCCCGCCGCCGACGGTCACCTCTCGGCTGGCGATGCGGTCGCCGAACCGGAGCTCGATCCACGACCCGACGGCGTCGGGGTTGGCGCCGTCCTGCTCGACTCGAATGCCCAGCCAGTGGCCCATCGGCTCGGCCGTCGTCCCGCTGCCACTCCCCAGGTTGCGCCAGAGCAGGACGTTCTCGCGACGGTTGACGACGACCAGGTCGAGGAGCCCATCGAGGTTGAGGTCCGCGACGGCCGCCCCCCGCGCGCGGGCATAGCTCACGATGCCGGCAGCCTCCGCTCCCTCGACGAACGTGCCGTCCGGCTGTCCGAGGAGCAGGTTGCTCGGGTCGTCTGCCGCGTAGTCGGGCATGGCCTCGACGTTTCCCTTGCTGACGAACAGGTCCAGCCAGCCGTCGTTGTTCACGTCGTCGAACTCCGCGTGCCACGCCGTCGATAGGTGCTCGACGTCACCGGCATACGGCCGATGCGCGGTCGCGTTGGACTCGAGGGCCATGTCCTCGTACATCGGCTCGGCCGGCCCGTCGGCGAGGACCTGGAGCTTGTTGTCTCCCTGGCTGGTGAGGTAGTACTCGGGGTAGCCGTCCGTGGTCAGGTCAGCGCTGGCGATGCCCATGCCCCAGACCCGCACCGTCTGCCAGCCGTCCTCGCGGGTGTAGAGACGCGGCGGCTCGCCTGGATCGACGCGCCAGAGCTGCTCCTCGCCGTCGCTGGCGTCGCCGTAGTAGTGGCGGTCGTTCGACACCCGCAGGTCGCGTCGACCTGACCGATCCCAGTCGCTGAACAGCATGGACAGCGCGCACCAGCCGGGACTGAGCGCGACGGGCGGCCCGAAGCCGGTCCCGGTCGCGGCCGGTCGGATGAGCTCGTTGTCGTGGCAGAAGCGATCCGGGTCGGGCAACACGTCACTGACGTAGTTGCCGAACGCCAGCGTCGGCCAGGGGGCTGATCCCTCCCAGGTCGCGCTGAATGCGGTCGTCCATACATCTCCGCCGTCGAAGCCCCAGGCCTCGTTCGCGCGCTCGAACCGGCAGTCGCCAAGACCGCGGAGCAGGACGTTTTCCCCGTGGCGCAGGACGGCAAGATCCACGGTGCCGTCGCTGTCCACGTCGATCGGGTAGGCGCCGGTGACCCGGTGGCACGTCGGTTTCGGCATGCGGGATGGCGACGAAGGCAAGGGTCCCGCCAGGGGAGCTCTCGTTGCGGTACAGGGCCGCCGGGAGCTCGCCTCCCGCGAAGTAGAGGTCCGGCCGGCCATCGGTATCGCAGTCGAACACCGCCACGCCGCCGCCCACGAAGAAGTCGGCCTCCCCGTCGTACCGGTGGATGACGCCGGCAGCCGCCGCCTCATCGACGAAGTGAGGTGCCGGCAGGGCGTCCCCCGTTGCCACGGGTCCGCGAAGGGCGACGGCACCCACCGCCACGACGATGAGCAGCGCGACCGCCACGCCCCCCGCGGCCAGCCAACGGGGCCTCATCGTCCGGGATGGAGACACGGTCGCATTGTGCAGGAGCGGAGGGAGTGCTCGGGCGTGCTGCGACAAGGATATGAGATTCGATCTCGATATCCGGCAGAATCGGTGCGCTGCCGGCCGGTAGGGCGAAGGAGCATCGAGGCCGGCGGGGTCGGCGGGTACCATCGCGGGGCCGTGCGCCAATTCCTGCTGTGGTGTGCCCGCAACCAGTGGCTCCGCACCCACGTCCCGCGCCTGCCCGGAGCCCAACGCGCCGTTCGCCGGTTCATGCCCGGCGAGACGATGGACGATGCGCTCCGGGCTGCCGGCACCCTGCAGGCGGCCGGGCTCCCGTCCCTCTTCACCCGTCTGGGTGAGAACCTGACCGAGCTGGCCCAGGCCGACGAGGTGGCGGCGCACTACCACGAGCTGATGGGCCGATTCGCGCGGTGGGGGCTCCATCCGGAGGTCTCGCCCAAGCTCACCCAGCTCGGTCTCGACCTCGATCCGGAGGTCACGTTCCACCACGGCCTGGCGCTCGCCCGGCACGCGGACGCGATCGGCAGCCACCTGTGGGTCGACATGGAGGACAGCTCCTACGTCGATCGGACCGTGGACCTCTACGTCCGGCTGCTCGAGGCTCAGCCCGGGGTCGGCCTCTGCCTCCAGGCGTACCTGCGGCGAACGCCCGCCGACGTCGAGCGGCTCCGCCCGCTCGGCGCATCGGTCCGCCTGGTGAAGGGCGCCTACGACGAACCGTCCGCCGTCGCCTTCCGGGACAAGCGGGACGTCGACACCGCCTATCGGGACCTGGCGGTGTCCATGCTGCCGGAGGTGGCCGCCGGTCGTCTGCGCCTCGGCCTCGGCACCCACGACGTCGGCCTCGTCCACGAGATCGCCGGCGTCGCCGCGGCGGCCGGTATCGGTCGAGACGCCTTCGAGGTCCAGATGCTGTACGGCATCCGGGTCGACCAGCAGCGCCGGCTCCGCGCCGAGGGCTTCCGGGTGCGGGTGCTCATCGCGTATGGCGACTATTGGTACCCGTGGTACGTGCGGCGCCTCGCCGAGCGGCCGGCCAACCTGTGGTTCGCCATGCGCCAGCTCCTGCCCTGGTGAGGGCGGCTGGCCGCCGCTCAATCCTCGGGCAGCTCGAAGTCCGGGTCGATCGGAGCGGTGTTGCCCTCGTGGTCGAAGGTCGGAACGAGGACCCACATGAAGAAGGTCATGGCGCCACCGAAGAACACGAGCATCGTTGCGCCGGCCAGGTCCTGCGGCTGGCTGAACGTGTAGTACACCGCCGCGGTGATGAACACCAGCGCCGGGAAGAACAGGTAGCGGGCCAGCCTCATCGCGTCGCCATCATACCGATGGGCCGCTCACACGATCCAGCCGCAGTCGGTCCGTCGAACCGCCACCGAGCCGGTCGGTCGCGTCCCGGCGTCGGGGTCCGCGGCGCGGACCAGAGCCCGGGCGCTGACCGCGTTGTCGGCGCGTTCCAGGGTGGAGCGGCGGACGGCGGGGTCGACGACGGGCGGGCCTGCCTCGGCGGCCTCGGGCAGGGACGACGGTGGGGGAGCGGACTGCTGGACGCGGCCCTCGCGGGCGGTGACCACGGTCTGGTCGGGGAAGGCCAGCCACAGGCCACGCATCCGGGCCACGAAGTGCTCGGCCATGCCCGGCACGAGGAGGTCGACCTGCCCCTGCCCGGATCGACGGTAGCCACGCGGCCGCTCATCGGCTCGGACCCGGTCGACGAAGGGCTGGGCCAGCAGCTCTTCGAGCGCCGCGGTGACGTTCTCCGGGGCATCCACCCGCGATCGGCCGGCCTGGAAGGTGGCCGACCCGATCACCGCCTCCCCGTCGGGCCCCGCGCGGACCAGGTCGAAGGTGATGATGTCCTCGGTGCGTGGATCGCTGTGGCGGGACAGCACCGGCCGAGGATAGCAGCGGCGTCCGGCTAGAATCCGCCCGCACCGACCGAGGAGATCGCGTGGACCTGACCGAGGAGATGCCCTACCGCGAGATGGTGTCGGCCCAGGCCGATGACCAGATCGACACGTGGGCCGCGGACCTGTTCATCGACTTCGCCAAGCGCCGCGGAGTCGGGACCGCGGTCGCCGCCTTCAACGACGCCGCGGGGCTCGATGCCCGAGGCTTCCAGCGGGTGTTCCTGGTGGGCGGAGGCCCCGACCACGTGGTCGGGATCGACACCGCCGGCGCGCTGGCCGCCCCGATCTTCGAGCTGCCGAAGTCCGTCGCCGGGCTGCGCCGGACCGATCCGGACGCGCGGAACAAGCTGATCGACTTCCTCGTCGCCCACCGCGAGGTGATGTCCTACACCCCCTAGCCCCGGGCCGGGTGGGCAGCCCGGCCGGGACTACTCGTCGCGCGAGGCGCGGACGATGGCGATGGCGTTCTCGAGCTTGAGCTTGGTGATGGTCAGGTACTTGGCCAGGTTGTCCCGGTTGGTGTTCGGGATCTGCTCGATGACCTCCCGCTGGCGAAGCAGATCTGCCAGCTCGTCGACCACCGTGGCCAGCCGGCCCTTGAGGTCCATCAGCGCGTCATCGGTGTTCCGGGCCGCGACGGCCACCCCGGCCGCGGTCCGGGACCGTCGCTTCGGGCGGGCCTCGGCGTCCTTCTCCTTTGGCTCCCGGGTGCCGGTCAGCCGCCGGAGCTTGGCGAGGGTTAGCTCGCCGGCCGCCACGCGCTTCGCGAGCTTGCGACGGGTCTTGTCGTCGGTCACCTTCATCAGCTCGTAGGCGTGGCTGATGGTGTCCTTCCGGCCGGCGACCAGCTCGCGGACCTCCGGCGGCGCATCGGTCAGGCGCAGGCGGTTCTCGACGTAGCCCTTGTCCTTGCCGATCTTGCCCGCCAGCTGCCGAACGGAGTAGCCGAGGGCCAGCATCTTTCGATACATCGCCGCCTCTTCGAGCGGCGAGACGTCCTCCCGCTGGAGGTTCTCGATGATCGAGACCTCGAGCGCGGTCTCCTCGTCGAATTCGAGGACGACCGCGGGAATGGTGGCCATCCCGGCCAGCCGCGACGCGCGCCATCGGCGCTCTCCGGCGATGAGCTCGAACTGGGCCCCGGCCGGCCGGACGAGGATGGCCTGCAGCACGCCGTGCTCGCGAATCGACTCCGCCAGCTCGCTGAGCGAGGCCTCGTCGTACGACAGCCGTGGCTGCGCGGGGTTGGGGAGGATCTTCCCAACCGGGATCTCCCGGATCTGGGCCCGCGTCGCCTTCGACTCGATGAGCGAGACGATGCCGGGCGTCAGCTCGGTGGCGGCCGCTTCGTCGAAAAGGCGGGCGATGTTGTCTTTGAAGACTGGTGTTCTAGCCAAGCTCGATCACCTCCCGGGCGAGATCGCGGAATGCATGGGCAGCTGCCGAGCTGGGCGCGTACTCGGTCACCGGTCGGCCGGTGAGGGGCGCCTCGCCGAGCTTCACGGTGTTCTTGATCATGGTGTTGAAGACTCGATGGTCCCCGAGCTCGCGAAGGTTCTCCAGCATTTCGCGGGCCAGGATGGTGCGACCGTCGTAGAACGTCGGCAGCAGGCCGAGGATCTCGAGGTCGTGGTTCAGCTTCACGCGGATGGTGTTGATGACCTTGATCAGGGCGGTCAGGCCCTTGATCGCGTAGAACTGGGTCTGGACCGGGATGATCACCCGGGACGATGCGACGAGCGCATTGATCGTGAGCAGGCCCAGGGTTGGCGGGCAGTCGATGAGGATCACGTCGTAGCGCCGATCCGCCGATCCGGAGATCGCGTCGCGGAGCACCATCTCGCGACCGATGGCCGTGAACAGCTCCACCTCGGTGGAGGCGAGCTCCAGGGTGGCCGGCGCGACGGACATGCCGGCAACCCGCGTTTCGAGAATGACCTCGTCGAGACCGAGGCGATCCTCGTTCAGGACGTCTCCCATCGACCGATGGACGTCGAGCAGCGAGATGCCGAGGCCGACCGTGAGGTTGGCCTGCGGATCCATGTCGATGCAGAGCACGCGATAGCCGAGCTCGGCCAGGGCGCCACCGAGGTTGATCGTGCAGGTGGTCTTCCCGACGCCGCCTTTCTGATTCGCCAGGGAGATGACTTTGGTCAAGGCAAACACCTTCCGCGGATACGTTTCGGGCTGCGAAATCGCGAGTTGCGATCCGTCACCGATGATAGGCAGGGCGAGGCTCCCGGGTCACCGGGGTTATCCACAACGTCCCCGACTGTCGATGTCTTTGTGCAAAGACGAGCCCCTATACTCGGAGTTGTCCACCGCCCAGCCCCATCGGGCCCATAGCTCAGTGGTCAGAGCATCCGGCTCATAACCGGCTGGTCGCAGGTTCGATCCCTGCTGGGCCCACATCCTTTCTGGAGGATTGGTGTCGACAGCCGACAAGCTTGAGCACCTCGAACAACTGAGACGCGACGCCCAGCTCGGTGGCGGCGAGGAGCGGATGGCGCAGCAGCATGCGCGCGGCAAGCTGACGGCTCGCGAACGGCTCGAGATCCTGTTGGACGAAGCGTCGTTCGTCGAGCTCGACGCGTTCGTTACCCACCGCACCACCGAGTTCGGCCTTGATGGGGAGCGGTATCTCGGTGACGGGGTAATCACCGGTTGGGGCACGATCGATGGGCGCACGGTCTTCGTCTACTCGCAGGATTTCACCGTGTTCGGCGGCTCCCTGTCGGAAGCGCATGCGGAAAAGATCTGCAAGGTGATGGATCTTGCGGTCGCCAGCGGGGCGCCGATCATCGGCCTGGCCGATTCCGGCGGAGCCCGCATCCAGGAGGGGGTCGACTCGCTGGGCGGCTACGCGGAGATCTTCCTGCGCAACACCCTTGCGTCCGGTGTCGTGCCGCAGCTGTCGGTCGTTCTCGGACCATGCGCAGGTGGTGCGGTCTACTCGCCGGCCATCACCGACTTCACGGTCATGGTCGACGGATCGAGCTACATGTTCGTCACCGGGCCGACGGTCGTGAAAACCGTGACCCACGAGGACATCGACTTCGAGGGCTTAGGCGGGGCGCGGATTCACAACGAGGTCAGCGGTGTCGCGCACTTTCTCGCGACATCCGAGTCCGATGCGCTGCTCCTGGCGCGACGGCTGCTTGCCTACCTGCCACAGAACAACGTGGATCCTGTCGCGCGCGCTGGGCGAGTGGTCCTCGCCGGCGGTTTCCGGCGACGGGCTCGATGCACTCGTACCGGATTCGGCGCAGCAGTCCTATGACATGCACCAGGTCATCGCCGGAATCGTCGATGGCGATTCGTTCCTCGAGGTGCATGCCGGATTCGCGAGGAACATCATCTGTGGTTTCGCGCAGGATCGAAGGGCGCGTCGTCGGCGTCGTCGGGCAGCAACCCGATGTGCTGGCCGGCGTCCTCGACATTGACGCGTCCGACAAGGCCGCGCGATTCGTTCGGACCTGCGACTGTTTCAACGTTCCATTGCTGACCCTGGTTGACGTTCCCGGTTTTCTGCCGGGGGTGGACCAGGAGCATCGCGGCATCATTCGGCACGGCGCCAAGTTGCTGTACGCCTACGCGGAAGCCACGGTGCCGAAAGTGACGGTCATTACGCGCAAGGCGTACGGCGGCGCCTACGACGTGATGAGCAGCAAACACATTCGGGGCGACTTGAACTACGCGTGGCCGACAGCAGAGATCGCGGTGATGGGGGTCGAGGGCGCGGTGAACATTGTCTTCAAGGATCGGATCGCGGGCGCCACCGATCCGGATGCGGAGCGCGCCGCGCTGGTCGCGGAATACGAGGAGCGATTCGCGAACCCATACGTCGCTGCCAGCCGCGGATACATCGACGAGGTGATCCGGCCGTCCGAGACGCGGATGCGCGTGGCGGGCGCGCTGTCCGTACTCGATGGGAAGCGGCAGGCGGGTCCGCGACGGAAACACGGCAACATCCCACTCTGACCCGCGACCGGGCCGTCTTTCCGCAAAGACAGTGACGCCGCCGTTTCGCCGGGTCCTCGTCGCGAACCGCGGGGAAATCGCGATCCGGGTCGCCCGCGCCTGCCGCGAGCTGGGCGTCGAGTCGGTCGCGGTCTACTCCGACGCCGACCGCGATGCGCCGCACGTCCGCGCCATGGATCGCGCGGAGTGGATCGGCCCGACGCCGGCGGCGGAGTCGTACCTGTCCAGCGACGCCATCCTCGACGCCGCGCGTCGCAGCGAGGCAGAGGCCATCCACCCCGGCTACGGCTTCCTCAGCGAGAGCGCGGCATTCGCCCGCGCGGTCGAGTCCGCCGGCCTGGTGTTCGTCGGGCCGCCGGCCGAAACGATGGAGGGCCTCGGCAACAAGCTGGCCGCGCGACGGACCGCGGCTGATGCTGGCGTCGCGGTGACACCCGGACTGCTGGTCGCTGTCGAGGCCGCGCGACCGGCGGAGGTGGAGGACATCGGGTATCCGCTGCTGGTCAAGGCCGCCGCCGGTGGCGGAGGTCGCGGCGTGCGCCGCGTCGACGAGGCGAGCGAGCTGGATGCCGCGTTGGACGCCGCGCGCGCGGAGGCGGTCGCGGCCTTCGGTGACGGCACGGTCTACGTCGAGAAGCTCATCACCCCGGCGCGACACGTCGAGGTCCAGCTGCTCGGTGACCGGGCGGGGAACCTCGCGGTCCTTGGCGAGCGCGACTGCTCGATCCAACGGCGCCACCAGAAGCTGGTCGAGGAAGCGCCGGCGCCGCACCTGTCGACCGCGACCCGGGCCGGGCTGGCGGACGACGCGCGGCGCGTTGCGGAGGCAGTCCGGTTTCACAACGCGGCCACGGTCGAGTTCCTCGTCGACGCGGAGGGCAACCGCTGGTTCCTGGAGATGAATACCCGGCTCCAGGTCGAGCACGGCGTCACCGAGCTGGTCACCGGAGTTGACATCGTGGTCTGGCAGCTGCGGGTGGCGGCCGGGGAGCGGCTTCCGGCCGAGGTCCTCGAGGCGGCTCCGCGCGGACACGCCATCCAGGTCCGGATGTACGCCGAGGACCCGTGGGACGGCTTCCGGCCGAGCGCGGGGTCGATCGAGGCATGGCAGATGGCGGCCGGGCCCGGGATCCGGGTCGACGCCGGCGTCGAAGCCGGGTACGAGCTCCCGACAGCGTACGACCCGCTGCTGGCCAAGCTCATGGTCCACGCCCCCGACCGCGATGCGGCCGTCGCCCGGCTGCGGCGCGCGCTCGATGAGACCGTCGTCGGCGGGATGCCGACCACGCTCGGCTTCCATCACTGGCTGGTCGCCCAGCCGGCGTTCGTGGACGGGCGGTACGACACCGGGCTGGTGGCCGACACCTGGGTCGACGGTCCGCCGATGACCGAGCGCGATCGGTCGCTGGCGGCGGCCGCGGTCGCCGGCGCCCGACGGGACCTGGCCGAGCCGCGCCCGACGGGCGAGGGCCTCCGGGCCGGCCCCGCCCTGAACGGTGAACGGCCGTGGAGCCGACTGGCCCGCCGCGAGGCGGTTGACGATGACTGACGACGGTCGAGCTCCTGGTCGGCGGCGAGCCGGTGGACCCGGCCAATGACTGGTCGCTCGTCTGGGTCGACCGCGCGGAGAGGGTGGCGCTCCTTCGCCGCGGTCCGGAGCGGGAGCTGGTCGCGGTCGAGGGTGGCGGCGGGGAGTGGGTGGTCACCGTTCGGGGCCGGCGGATCGCCGTCGCCGTTCGCAGCCACCGGGACCGATTGCTGGCTGAGACCGGCGGCCTGGCTGCCCGTCGAGGTGGGCCGGCGGAGGTCCGCGCCACCCTGCCCGGCCTCGTGGTCCGGGTCGGCGTGGCGGTTGGCGACGAGGTGGCTGCCGGTGATCCGCTGGTGACGATCGAGGCCATGAAGATGCAGAACGAGATCCGCGCCCCGCGCCACGGGCGCGTGACCGCGATCGAGGTCGCGCCCGGGCAGGCGATCACCACCGGCATCCTCCTCGTTCGGCTCGCCGATCCGGACCCGTAGAATCGGCCGCGTGACCAGGGGACCGGAACGGGACGATGCCACGGGCGACGCCCCGGAACGCCCCTCGCGACACGAGCGGACCAGCTCGGGAATCGAGATCGGCGACGTCTATCGGTCCACCGATGTGACGGTCGGGCTGGGCGATCGGCTGGGCGAGCCGGGCGCGTACCCATACACCCGTGGCATCCACGCCACGGGCTACCGCGGCCGGCCGTGGACGATGCGCCAGTACGCCGGTTTCACCTCGGCCACGGAGTCCAATCGGCGGTACCGCGACCTGCTGGCCGGCGGCCAGACCGGGCTCTCGGTCGCGTTCGACCTGCCGACCCAGATGGGCTACGACAGCGACGACCCCCAGGTCGCGGGCGAGGTCGGGCGGGTCGGTGTCCCGATCGACTCGGTCCACGACATGGAGCGGCTGCTGGACGGGATCGACCTCGGAGAGGTGAGCACCTCGATGACGATCAACGCCACCGCCGCCATCCTGCTCGCCCTGTACGAGGCGGTGGGCCGCCGCCAGGGGGTCGAGCCGGCCCGCCTGCGGGGCACGGTCCAGAACGACATCCTCAAGGAGTACGTCGCGCGCGGGACCTATATCTTCCCGCCGCAGCCCTCCCTTCGGCTGGCGACCGACCTCATCGCCTATTGCCGCTCCGACCTGCCCCGGTTCAACCCGATCAGCATCAGCGGCTACCACATGCGCGAGGCCGGCGCGACCGCGGCCCAGGAGCTGGCCTACACCATGGGCAATGCCATCAGCTACGCGGACGCGGCCATCGCGGCAGGCCTCGCCTTCGACGACTTCGCGCCCCGGCTCTCGTTCTTCTTCGCCGCCCACAACGACCTGTTCGAGGAAGTCGCGAAGTTCCGCGCCGCCCGGCGGCTGTGGGCGCGGATCGCCCGTGACCGCTACGGCGCGACCGATCCGCGGAGCATGACCCTCCGCTTCCACGTCCAGACCGCGGGCTCGACCCTCACCGCCCAGCAGCCGGAGACGAACACCGTCCGGACCACCGTCCAGGCGCTGTCCGCCGTGCTCGGCGGCGCGCAGTCGCTCCATACCAATGCGCTCGACGAGGCGCTGGGCCTGCCCAGCCCCGAGGCCGCGCGCCTGGCGCTCCGGACGCAGCAGGTCCTGGCCCACGAGTCTGGCCTGACCGCGCCGATCGATCCGCTCGGTGGGTCGTGGTACGTCGAGTCACTGACCGATGCGCTCGACGAGCGGGCCACGGCCGAGCTGGCGCGGCTGGACGAGCTGGGCGGCCCGCTCGCCGCCCTGGAGGCTGGTTACCAGGCGGGAGCCATCGCCGACGCGGCGTACGCGGACCAGCAGGCCCTCGAAGCAGGTGAGTCCATCGTCGTCGGGGTCAACGCCTTCACCGATGCCGCCGATGGGACGGACGGCGAGGGCGCTCGGCCGCAGCCGCAGGTCATCGACCCGGCGGCCGAACGGGAGCAGGCCGAGCGCACGGCAGCGCTCCGCGCGGCGCGCGATCCGGCGGCGGCCGCCGCGGCACTCGAGGCGCTCGGCATCGCGGCCCGCGGGACGGAGAACCTCCTGCCACGCATCCGGGCCTGCGTCGAGGCGGACGTTACGCTGGGTGAGATCGCCGATTCCCTGCGGGCGACGTGGGGCGAGCACCGGCCGTGACCACTCCGGAATCGCGCCTCGGAGCGATCGACCACGTGGCCGTGGTCGTCCACGACATCGACGCGTCGCTGCCGCGCTACCGCGAGCTGCTCGGCCTGGCTCCCGACGCGGAGGTCCAGACGATCGCCGCCCAGGCCGTGCGTCTCTGCTTCCTGCCCACCGGGCCCGCGCCAGCGGCGCGGATCGAGCTCATCCAGCCCACCGATGCCGAAAGCGGCGTCGCCCGCTTCCTGGCGTCGCGCGGGGAGGGGCTGCACCACGTGTGTTTCGGGACCGCCGACATCGCTGCGGAGCTGGCTCGGCTGGCGGACGCGGGGGCCGAGCTGGTCGACCAGGTTCCGCGCCCAGGAGCCGAGGGATCGGTGGCTTTCGTGCACCCGCGGACGCTGAGCGGCGTCCTGTGGGAGTTGCTGGAACGCGAAGGCGCGAGCGAGGACAGCCGGGCTCGCTAGCCCACCGGCCCCCGCAGCAACGCCGGAATCTGGAGCGGCGAGTCCGCGACGCGGACGCCCGCCTCGCGGAGCGCCTCGCGCTTGGAGTCAGCCGTGCCCGCCCCACCCGAGATGATCGCCCCGGCATGGCCCATCCGCCGGCCCGGCGGAGCGGTCCGGCCGGCGATGAACGCGGCCACCGGCTTCGTTATCGACTGGGCGATGTGGGCTGCCGCACGCTCCTCCTCGTCGCCGCCGATCTCGCCGATGAGGACGACCGCATCGGTATCCGGGTCGGCCTGGAACAGGTCGAGCACCTCGATGAAGTTGGTGCCGACGATCGGATCGCCACCGATGCCGACGCAGGTGGACTGACCGATGCCTTCATCGGTCAAGGCCTGCACCACCTCATAGGTCAGGGTGCCCGAGCGGCTGACCACCCCAACCCGGCCCCGGCGATGGATGTTGCCGGGGATGATCCCGACCTTCGCCTGCCCGACGGACGTGGCTCCGGGGCAGTTCGGCCCGACCAGCCGGACGCCCTGGCGGCGGACCGTGTGGTACACGCGGAGCATGTCCAGGGCGGGGATGCCCTCGGTGATGCAGAAGATCAGACCGATGCCGGCGGCGGCCGCCTCCAGCATCGCGTCCGGCGCGAACGCCGCCGGGACGTAGATCACGCTGGTGTTGGCTCCCGTCTCGGCGATCGCCTCGGCCACCGTGTCGAAGACGGGAACCCGGTCGTTGAACGTCCGCTGCCCGCCCTTGCCCGGCGTGACCCCGGACACGACCGGCGTCCCGTAGTCGAGCATCGCCTGGCCGTGGAACTGGCCCTCGCGGCCGGTGATGCCCTGGATGAGGAGTCGCGTCTCGGCGTTGACGAGGATGCTCACGCGGTGGCTCCCGCCGCGGCGACCGCCAGCTCGGCGGCCTCATCCAGGCTGTAGGCCGTCTGCAGGTTGGCCTGTTCGAGGATGAGTGCCGCCTCGTCGGCGTTGGTGCCGACGATGCGCACCACCATCGGTACCTCGCGCTCCAGGCCGGCCCGGGCCTCGACGATGCCGTGGGCCACCTCGTCGCCACGGGTGATTCCGCCGAAGATGTTGATCAGGACCGCGCGCACGTTCGTGTCGGCGAGGATGATCCGGAACGCCTCCGCGACCTTCTCGTGACGGGCCCCGCCCCCGATGTCGAGGAAGTTTGCCGGCTCGCCGCCGGCCAGCTTGACGAGGTCCATGGTGGTCATCGCCAGGCCGGCGCCGTTCACCATGCAGCCAATCGTGCCGTCGAGCTTGATGTAGCTGATCCCGGCCTCGCGCGCGGCGATCTCGGCGGGCTCTTCCTCCGACAGGTCGCGCATGGCCTCCACGTCGGGGTGACGGGGGAGCGCGGAGTCGTCGACGACCATCTTCGCGTCGAGGGCGAGCAGACGCCCGTCGGCGGTTATGGCCATCGGGTTGACCTCGGCCAGCTCGGCGTCGGTGTCGAAGAAGGCCGCGGCGAGGCCCTCGAGGAGGGAGGCGAAGGCGGGCCGATGCACCTCGGGCAGGGCGAGGAACGCATCGACCGCGGCGACGTCGGAGGGTCGGAGCCCCGCCAGCGGGTCGAGGAGGTGGCGCAGGATCGCATCCGGGTTGGTGTGGGCGACCTCCTCGATCTCGATACCGCCCTCGGCGCTGGCGATGACCGTCACCGCCTTCGCGCCCCGATCGAGGACGAGGGCGAGGTAGTACTCGGCAGCGATGTCCACGGCCGGCGTGACGAGCACTCGCCGGACGGGACCGCCGGCGATCAGCAGGCCGAGGATCTCCGCCGCCCGGGCCTCCGCTTCGCCCGGGTCGGCCGCGAGCTTCACCCCGCCGGCCTTGCCCCGCCCGCCGGCGAGGACCTGAGCTTTGACCACGACCGGGACCGCGAGCCGCTCCGCCGCCAGGCGCGCCTCGGCCGGGGTGGCGACGACCTCCCCGGGGAGGGTCGGAATGCCGTGCCGGGCAAGGATCTCCTTGCTCCGGTACTCCTGCAGCTTCACGACCCCGAGCGTACCCGACGCGTCCCGTGGCCGACCGCCACCGGACGCGGCCCCGCCTGCCTACACTTGGGCCGATGGCCTACGAGGTGACGCTGATCCCGGGTGACGGGATCGGTCCGGAGATCGCCGCCGCCGCGCGCGAGGTGCTGGAAGCCACCGGGCTCGCCTTCAGCTGGGACGAGCAGGTCGCCGGGGAGGCGACGCTCACCAGCGAGGGCAACCCGCTGCCCGACCGCGTGGTCGAGAGCATCCGGCGGACGCGCGTCGCCCTGAAGGGCCCGATCACGACCCCGGTCGGCACCGGCTTCCGCAGCGTGAACGTCGCGCTCCGCCAGGCCCTGGCCCTGTACGCGAACGTCCGCCCGGCGCGGAGCATCGTCGGGGTCCAGTCGCGCTATGCGGACGTCGACCTGGTCATCGTCCGCGAGAACACCGAGGACCTGTACGCCGGGATCGAGCGGTCCGTGAGTGACGACGAGGCGGAGAGCATCAAGGTCATCACCCGCGGCGCGTCAGAGCGAATTGCCCGCTACGCATTCGAATACGCCGTGGCCAACGGACGCTCGGTGGTGACTGCGGTCCACAAGGCGAACATCATGAAGCTGACCGATGGGCTCTTCCTCGAGAGCTGCCGTCGGGTGGCGGCCGACTACGAGGGGCGGATCGCTTTCCAGGACCGGATCGTCGACAACATGTGCATGCAGCTGGTCCAGAAGCCGGAGGCCTACGACGTGCTCGTCGCCCCCAATCTGTACGGCGACATCATCAGCGACCTCGCGGCGGGCCTGGTCGGCGGGCTGGGCGTCGCGCCGGGCGCGAACATCGGTGAGGTGGCGGCGGTGTTCGAAGCCGTCCACGGCTCCGCGCCGAAGTACGCCGGCCAGGATCGAGCCAACCCCACCGCGCTGATCCTGTCGGGTGCCCTGCTGCTGCGTCACATCGGCGAGACCGACGCCGGCGCTGCGGTCGAGGCGGCGGTCCGTGATGTCATCGGCGAGGGGAAGGTCATCACCGTCGACCTCGGCGGCTCGGCCGGCACGCGGGCGTACGGGCAGGCCGTGGCCGACCGGGTCCAGGCGCTGCGGGCAGCCGCATGACCGTCGGGTCGAGGCTGGCCCAGGCCCAGTCGCGCGTGGTCCGCTACCGGGTCAGCTGGGCCCAGCTGGCGTGGTTCGGGCATCGGCTGTCGGGGATCGGCGTCCTCCTCTACCTGTTCATGCACATCGTCGAGACCTCGATGGTGCTTGTCGGCCCGGCGGCGTACGACACGACCCTCGGCTTCTTCCGCAACCCGGTCATCCGCGCCCTCGAGATCCTCCTCATGGCGGCGCTCGTGTACCACTCCCTCAACGGGCTGAAGATCATCCTCATCGACTTCGTGCCGGCCGCCACCGCGTGGTATCGGCCGCTGACCTATGGCGTCGTCATCGCCACGGTGGTGGCAATGGTGCCGCTGGCGATGGTGATGTTCGCGCCGTTCGCCCCGTGGGGCAGCCCGTGAGCATCGGACGCACGGTTTGGCTCGGCAACCCGCCCGCGCCGCGATCGGGCCCGCCGACCGGCACGCGGCGCGAGCGATTCTGGTGGTGGTTCATGCGGCTCAGCGGGCTGGCCCTCGTGATCCTGGCCCTCGGCCACATGCTGATCATGCACGTGCTCGTGCAGCTCGCCGGGCAGGAGGTGAACTTCGCGTTCGTGACCAGCCGCTGGGGAACGCCGTTCTGGCGGATCTACGACGCGCTGCTCCTCGTCCTGGCACTGGTGCATGGGGTAAATGGCGCGCGGGTGGTCATCACCGACCTCGTGCCGCGTGGCGGCATCCGCAACCTCCTCGTCGCCGGTCTCGGGCTGCTGGCCGTGGCCTGGCTCCTCCTGGGCCTGCTGGTGGTCGTGTTCTTCAACCCAGAAGGGGCGCCCGCCGTCGGCCCGTTCTCGTGAGCGCAGTGGCATGAGCGTACCGATGGTCGGGCGCGGCCCGGCGGCCGCGCCTCGCATCCACGTCCTCGACGCGGTGGTGGTGGGGGCCGGCGGCGCCGGCCTGTATGCCGCCCTGGAGCTGAAGCGGGGACTGGGCGAGGCAGGCCGGATCGGTGTCGTCTCGAAGCTGTACCCGACCCGCTCCCACACCGGCGCCGCCCAGGGCGGCGTGTGCGCCGCCCTGGGCAACACCGAGGAAGACCACTGGGAGTGGCATTGGTGGGACACGGTCAAGGGCGGGGACTATCTCGTTGACCAGGACGCGGCAGAGGTGATGTGTCGCGACGCGGTGCAGACCATCCGCGACCTCGAGCATCTCGGGCTGCCGTTCGACCGCACGCCAGAGGGCCTGATCGACCAGCGCCGGTTTGGCGGCCACTCCCGCAACCACGGGGAGGCGCCGGTCCGCCGTTCCTGCTACTCCGCGGACCGGACCGGGCACGCCATCCTCCAGACCCTCTATCAGCAGTGCATCCGCCACGAGGTGACGTTCTTCGACGAGTACCAGGTCCTCGACCTGCTCATGCCCGACGGTCCAGGGGGACGGGTCAGCGGCGTGCTTGCCATCCAGCTGGCGACCGGAGAGCTGACCGCGTTCCTCGCCCCCGCCGTCCTGTTCGCGACCGGTGGCTTCGGCATGGTCTACAAGGTCACGTCCAACGCCCACACCCTGACCGGAGACGGGGTGGCGATCGCGTACCGGCGGGGGATCCCGGTCGAGGACATGGAGTTCTACCAGTTCCACCCGACCGGTATGTACCGCCTCGGGTTCCTGCTGTCGGAGGCGATGCGGGGCGAGGGCGGGATCCTGCTCAATGGTGAGGGGGACCGGTTCATGGAACGCTACGCGCCGACGATGAAGGACCTCGCCAGCCGCGACGTGGTGAGCCGGAGCATCTACCAGGAGGTGGCGGCCGGGCGTGGAGTGAACGGCCAGGACTTCGTCCACCTCGATGTTCGCCACCTCGGCCGCGAAATCCTCGATCGCAAGCTGCCGGACATGGCTGGCTTCATCCGGACCTACTTCGGGCTCGAACCGCTCACCGACCTGGTGCCGATCCAGCCGACCGCCCACTACGCCATGGGCGGCATCCCGACCGATGTCGACGGCCGGGTCCTGGCCGATGCCGATGGCACGCTGGTGGAAGGCTTCTACGCGGCGGGGGAGTGCGCCTGCGTCAGCGTCCACGGCGCGAACCGGCTGGGCACGAACTCGCTGCTCGACATCCTCGTCTTCGGCCGGCGGGCCGGGATGGCGATGACCGATGCTTTCCGCGACGCCCCGCCGCCGGCCCGCGACCTGGAGGCGGAGGCGCGTGCGACCGCGGGGCTCGCCGACCTGCTGGCCGGCGACCGTGGCGAGCGGCCGGCGACGCTGCGGACGGACCTCCGGGAGCTGATGTTCCGCGACTGCGGCGTGTACCGCTCGGCCGCCGGCCTGGCGGCGGCTCGCTCCGGCGTCGCCGGGCTCCGCGAGCGCGCCCGCAACCTGCGCCTCGATGACCACGGCAGCCGGTACAACACCGACCTCACCGATGCCCTCGAGCTCGGGTTCCTGCTCGACTGCGCGGAGGCGATGGTCGTCTCGGCCGAGGCCCGGACCGAGAGCCGTGGGGCGCACGCCCGCGAGGACTTCCCCGACCGCGACGACGAGGCCTGGATGCGGCACACGATGGCGACGCGGCAGCCGAACGGGAAGGTCGCCCTCACCTACAAGGCAGTGACGGTGACCGAGTTCGCGCCGGCGCCCCGGGTGTACTGACCGATGCAGGTCGCGCTCCGCATCCGCCGCTTCAACCCGGAGGCCGACGCCGAGCCCCACTGGGAGTCGTACGACCTCGAGGCCGATCCCAGCGACCGGGTGCTCGACCTGCTGCACCAGGTGAAGTGGTACCAGGACGGGACGCTGACCTTCCGCCGCTCCTGCGCCCACGGGGTGTGCGGCTCCGACGCGATGCTCATCAACGGCCGCAACCGGCTTGCATGCGCGGTCCTCGTCCGGGATGCCGGCGCACGCATCGAGGTCGAGCCGATGCGCGGGCTGCCGGTGGTCAAGGACCTGCTCGTGGACCAGGAGGGCTTCTGGGCCAAGTACCGCGACGCGATGCCGTTCCTGGTGAACGACGAGATCCCGGCCGACGGCCTGGAGCGCCGCCAGTCGCCGTTCGACCGCGCGAAGTACGAGGACACCAGCCGCTGCATCCTGTGCGCCGCCTGCACCACCGCCTGCCCGGTGTTCTGGACGAACCCCGACTACGTGGGCCCCGCCGCCATCGTGAACGCCCATCGGTTCATCTTCGACAGTCGGGACACCGCCCACGCGGAGCGGCTGGAGCTCATGGCCGATGCCGACGGGGTCTGGCGCTGCCGGACCGTGTTCAACTGCGTCGAGGCCTGCCCCAGGGGCATCAACGTCACCCGCGCCATCCTCGAGGTGACCCAGGCCATCGAGGACCGCCCGGCTTGAGCCGCCTGCTGATCCACACCGACGGCGCCGCCCGCGGCAACCCCGGTCCGGCCGGCGCCGGCGCGCTGCTGCAGGACGCCGAGACGCGGGAGACGGTGGCCGAGATCGCCGAGTTCCTCGGCGTCCGGACCAACAACTACGCCGAGTGGACCGCGGTCGAGCTCGCCCTGCTGGAGGCGCGACGGCTCGGCGCCGACGCGGTGGATCTCCGAACGGACTCCGAGCTGGTGGCGCGCCAGATCGCCGGGCGCTACAGGGTCAAGCATCCCGACCTCAAGCCGATCCACGCCCGGGTGATGGCCATGCTCCGCGAGCTGTCGGCCTACACCGTCGGTCACGTGCCGCGCGAGCGGAACCTGGACGCGGATCGGCTCAGCAACGTGGCGATCGACGGACCGGGGGGATCGGTCTAGACTCAGGGTCCTGGAGGCGGCCGGACGGCCGCGGACGCAATCGCCGAAAGGCGGCGTTCGAGGAAAGTCCGAGCTCCATAGAGCAGGCTCGCGGGTAACACCCGTCCGCCGTGAGGCGAGGACCAGCGCCACAGTGACGATGCCCGCGCAAGCGGGAGTGAAACGGGCAAGCTCGAGCCGGAGCAAGACCGAATAGGAGGGCGCGGCGACCTTCGGGTCGCGGCAGGTGGCTCGCTCAGCCCTCGGGTAGGTCGCCCAGATGGATGGCCGTCACCGGACCTCGGTCCGGGACAGAACTCGGCTTACAGGCCGCCTCCAGGACTTCGCCCCTCAGTCCTCGTCGGCGCGCCAGATCCCCCTGGCCGTGCAGGCGTTGCAGATCGGGCGGGCCTCGACGAACGTGCCGAGCGACAGCGGATGCTCGGGGCCTCCCAGCAGGCAGCTGACCTGCACGTCGCGCCCCCCGGGAACCTGGATGATCGCCACATGCCGCACGCTGCAGCGACGGATCTGTCCGGCGCGAGGAATCAAGGTCCGCTGTGGCGCGTCGCTGCGTTCGACCGCCATGAGGCTCTGAGCCTGCGCGGCCGATAGGGTCAGCCTCAATGGCGCGTTCGTACCATGGCGGGTCACGTCGCCCGACCCGTCGAGCCGAACCGCGCGGGGCGCTATCCTCGACTCATGTTCAGGCGGGGCGAAAAGCCCGCGCCGTCGACGGCCGATGCCGAGCGGCAGGCGCTGTTCGAGAAGCTGGCCCTCCGGCCGGAGACGGTGTGTCCGTTCCTCGGGCTGGCCGCCGATCGGTCCGAGTACGAGGCCCAGGCGACCGACGACCACCGCTGCTACGCCTTCGGCGAGCCAGAGCCGGTGTCCGGGGAGCAGCAGCGCAACGTCTGCCTGCAGCGAGGGTATGCGAACTGCCCGCGCTACCTGCGGGGCGTCCTCGTCATCCCGACCGACGAGCTGGAGGCCCTCCGACGCCCGCAACAGCGGGTTCCCCCGCCCCCGCCCCCACCGGTGGCCGCCGCGGCAGCCGAGGACGGCGGGCGGCGCCGGATCGTCGTCGTCCTGCTGGCGCTCCTGCTCCTGGTCGGGGGAGGCGTGGGCGCCTGGTGGTTCCTCGCCGGCCCGGGCGGCGTGGCCCAGAACCCGACCCCCACGCCCGAGCCATCGCTCGACGCCGAGTGTCGAGCCCAGTGTCGCGCCCTCGGCCACGACGGGCGGATCGGCCGTTCCCACCGCCTCCGCCGATCCGACGCCCGAGCCCGGCGACGAGTTCATCGGCTACGAGGTGACGGTCACGCCTGGCGACTACGTCGTGTTCCGGGTGAGTGACGCCGGGGTGATCTTCGACCAGGAGGTCGCGACCTTCTCCAGGTCAGCCAGGGCCCGGTCGAGCGCATCGAAGCGGCCGAACGGGCTCCTGCACTGGCAGGAGACCCTGGGCGGCCTGGCCGACTGGTCGTTCATTCGCGGGGAGTCCGGCCCGTTCCTCATCCGCGAGGTGTACCGCGGGCTCGGACGGCTCGCTGCGGTACGCGGTCCTCCCACCCAGCGAGACCTGACCGAGGGGCAATCCCTCTCCCCAGAGCCGGCGTTGCCGGCCGGCGTCGAGCCCACGCAAATCGTGCGGAAAACACCTTGACGGGAGGCTCATGCCCTGTAAGATGGCGCCCTGTGGCTCAAAGTGGGGCCAAATGGGGAACAGTGGTAGGGGAAGCGAGTGGAGAGGACCCCGTTCCTGACCGGCGAGTACCGGCACGCGCTCGACGACCGCGGCCGGGTCGCGGTCCCGTCGCGTTTCCGGCCCCGCCTGTCGGCGGGAGCCACCATCACCCGCTGGCTCGATAGCTGCATCGCCGTCTATCCCCGCGACGCGTGGGAGGAGCTGGCCGAGAAGCTGCGGGCCCTTCCCTTGACCAATCCGCAGGCGCGCGAGTTCGCCCGGTTCATGTCGTCGGGGGCCGTTGACGCCGAGCTCGACAAGCAGGGTCGCCTCCTGGTCCCGCAGTACCTCCGGACCTACGCCGGCCTGGAGACGGGGGAGGTCGTCGTGGTTGGCGCGCTGAACCGGCTCGAGATCTGGACACCCTCGGCCTGGGAGCCGTACCGCTCCCGGATCGAGGGCGCGCCCGAGGCGCTGGCGGAGCAGCTGCAGGACCTCGGGATCTAGGCCCCGTGACGCCATGACGCACGTCACGACCCGGCCATTCATGCGTCTCCGGGCCGCTCGGCCCGTCACCGGACCCATGAGGGACAGTCGCGAATGGGAGAAGGGCATCTGCCGGTCCTCGTCGACGAGGTTCTCGCCTCGTTGGCCCTCCGTGCCGGCAGCTCCATCGCAGACTGCACGGTCGGTGGCGGTGGGCACGCCGAGCGGCTCCTGGAGGCCGTGTCTCCGGACGGCCGCCTCCTCGGCCTCGATGCCGATGCGGCGGCCGTCCGAGAGGCGTCCCGCGTCCTGGCCCGGTTCGGGGAGCGGGCGGTCATCCGCCACGCGAACTTCACCCGCCTCGAAGACGTGGCCCGCGCCGAGGGCATGGTCCCCCTCGACGGCGTCCTGTTCGACCTTGGCCTGTCGAGCTACCAGCTCGCCGACGCGCGGCGCGGCTTCGCCTTCACGGCGGACGCGCCGCCGGACATGAGATTCGATGAAACGAGTGGTGTTTCGGCTCTCGAGCTCATCGACCGCTCCTCGGAGCGAGAGCTCGCCCGAATCCTCTCGACGCTTGGTGAAGAACGCCGTGCAGGCCGCATCGCGAAGGCGATCGTGGCGGCGCGTACGTCGGGCCGTCTCATGACGGCGGCCGACCTGGCGGCCGTGGTGGCCGAAACCGTCCCGGCCAGGGGGGCCGATGCAGGACGGATCCACCCGGCCACCAGGACCTTCCAGGCCCTCCGGATCGCGGTCAACCGCGAGCTCGAGGTCCTCGAGGAAGGTCTGGAAGCGGCACTCGCCGTCCTCCGGCCCGGGGGCCGGCTGGCGGTGATCAGCTACCACTCCGGGGAGGACCGCATCGTCAAGCGCTTCCTGGCTCGCGAGGCGCGTGACTGTCTCGAGGTCCCACTGCCCCCGGTCTGCACCTGTGGCCACACGGCCCGGGTGCGGCTGGCCTCGCGTCGGGCGATCCGCCCGTCGGAGGCGGAGGTGGCACGAAACCGCCGCGCGCGGAGCGCGCGGCTGCGGGTCGCGGAGATGACAGGAGGGTTGAGCACATGAGTCGAGGTCGTCCACGTCACCACGGCAGCCGCCGCCGGGCGTACAACGCCCGCCAGCGGGAGATCCGCGAGCGCCGGCTCCGGGTCGAACGCGAGCCCGCCGACTGGGCCGCGATCGAGGAAGAGCCGGTTGCCGAAGAGCCGCCGCCATCCTGGACCCTGCGTCTGCAGGGCCGTCCCGCGGCCGCCTGAGCCGCCGCTGCCATGGCCGCCATTGGCGCTCGCCCAGCCGGTGTCCTGGGGGACATCGACTGGGGATTCCGGCGCCCGCTGCGCAACACGCGCAGCGCGCGGTCGGCCCGTGGCTACCGGCTCCGTCGCGCCTCTTCCCGGCGCCGCGCCGCTGGCCTGTCGCTGGCGCTGGTCGTGATCGTCGTGTCCGCCCTGCTGGGCGGGCTGTACCTGACCCAGTCCAGCCGGATCGCCAGCACCGGCTACCAGATCCAGCGGCTCGAAGCCCAGCTCGAGCTGCTGGAGGCGGAGCGCCAGGCGCTCCTCCTCCAGATCGGCCAGGCGCAGTCGCCGGCCACCATCGAGGCGCGGGCCGCCGCGCTCGGCCTGACGCCTCTTCCGGACGAATCGGTCCACTTCGCCAGCCCATCGTCTGACCACCACCCGTAACCGTCGCTCGCCCGGCGCGCGACCCGGAGCTGCCAATGCTTGCCAGAACCGACAGTCGAGTCCGGGCGGTGGTGATGTTGGTCGTCGTGACCCTCGTCGCCGGCCTGATCGGCTACCGGCTCGTGTGGTGGCAGGTCATCGACCGGGAGCGGCTGGCGGACATGGGCCTCGCGCAGCTGGCCCACGTGCAGCAGATCCCCGCGGCCCGCGGCCTCATCTATGACCGCGAGGGCCTGATCCTGGCCACATCGCTCACCACGGAGTCGGTGTTCGCGACCCCGCCGACCGTCACCGATCCCGCGCGCGCGGCGCGCATGCTCGGCGCGGTCCTGGGGGCCGACCCAGCCCAGCTGGAGGCCACGCTCGCCAGCGATGCCGCGTGGACATGGCTCAGCCGCCGGGTCAGCCCCGAAACCGCCACCCGGGTGCGGGCCCTGAGCCTGCCGGGAATCGGACTGGTCACCGAGCCGCGCCGGGTCTACACCATGAACGGTGCGGTGCCCGGGACCACGCTCGGCGCCCAGGTCCTCGGTTTCGTGAACGTCGACGGAGTCGGTCAGTACGGCGTCGAGGGAGCGGAGGACGCGGTCCTGGCCGGCACGCCCGGCTCCGTCGTGGCCCAGGAGGACGTCGCCGGCCGGCTCATCGCCGGATCGGTCCACGAGCTGGAGGCGGCGGTGAACGGCGCTGACGTCACGCTCACCATCGATGCCGGGCTCCAGCATCTGCTCGAGGAGCAGATGCTCGACAACTACACCCGGAACAAGGCCAAGGGCGTGACCGGCCTGGTCATGGACGTCCACAGCGGGGCCATCCTCGCCCTCGCCTCGGTCCCGACCTTCGACGCCAACGCCTACCCCACGACCGACCCGGCGCTGTTCTCGAGCCCGGCGGTCAGCCGCCAGTACGAGCCCGGATCGGTGCTCAAGGCGATGACCGTGGCGGCCGCGCTCGACGCGGGGGCGATCACCCCGACCGACCTGTTCCTCGACGACAACAAGCTCAAGGTCTACGACGTCACGATCAGCAACGCGGACCGCGAGTGGTACCCGAACGGCCACGGCCTGATCACCCCGGCCCAGGTCCTCGCCATGTCGAACAACGTGGGAGCGGCCACCATCGGGCTGACCCTCGGCGGGCAGCGCCTGTACGACGCGTTGCTGCGCTATGGGTTCGGGCAGCCGACCGGGGTGGACATTGCCGGCGAGGCGACCGGGGTCGTGCACCACCCCGACGACCCGGGCGCGGCGAAGGAGGTCACGACCGCCCAGAACGCGTTCGGGCAGGGCCTCTCGGTCACCGTTCTCCAGATGGCGGCCGCCTACGCCGCCATCGCCAACGGCGGGGAGCTGGTCACCCCCCACGTCGTGGCCGGCTGGACCGACGGCGACGGGGCATTCACCCCGCGCCCGCTCCCCGAGCCCGAGCAGGTCATGGAGCCCGAGACGGCCGCCACCGTGCTCGAGATGCTCACCGGAGCCATCGACAACGGCATCGCCAGCGCGGCCGCGGTGCCCGGCTACTCGATTGCCGGCAAGACCGGAACGGCCCAGGTCGCGGGCCCGGTCACCGTCACGGTCCAGACCGGTACCGATGCCAGCGGGCAGCCGGTCTACGAGGAGATCACCCGGCAGGCCTACATCGAGGGCTGGATCGACTCGAGCTTCATCGGGATCGCGCCGGCCTCGAACCCCCGGTTCGTGATGATGATCCTCATCCACCGCCCGGCGGTGAGTCGATCCGGAATCGGTGAGCGGTCGGACGTCGCCTTCTCCCAGCTGGCGCCCCTGGTCTTCGACTACTTCGGCATCCCGCCGGACCGAGCCGCGCCGGGCGTGGCGCACCCATGAGGCTGATAGACTCGCCGCCGAACGCCGCAGGAAACCGCGTGCCCGCGCCGATCCGCATTGACGACCTGCTGGCCGCCACCGGCGGCCGGCTGCAGGCCCCGACCACAGTCCGGTCCTTCCGCCTTGCCGTCGTCGATTCCCGGAAGGTCACGCCCGGGACGCTGTTCGTGGCGCTCCCCGGTGAGCGGACCGACGGCCACCGTTTCGTTTCCGACGCCCTGGCCGCCGGCGCCGTGGCCGCGCTCGTCGAACGCGAGGTCAGCCTCCCGGCGGGAACCGATGCGGCCGTCGTCCGCGTCGCCGACAGCCTCCGGGCCTTCCAGGACCTCGCGGCCTGGTGGCGGGACCGCTTCGCCGTTCGGGTGGTGGGGATCACCGGGTCGACCGGAAAGACCCTGGCCAAGGAGGTCACCGCCGATGTGCTGGCCCGGACCCTGTCCGTCCTGCGCAACGAGGGCAACCTGAACTCGGAGACCGGCCTGCCGATGACCCTCCTCCATCTCGAGCCGGGGCACCAGGTCGCCGTCCTCGAGATGGGGATGTACACGGTCGGGGAGATCAGCCGCCTGGTGGAGATCAGCCGGCCCGAGGTCGGCGTGGTCTTGGCGGTCCATCCCACGCACCTCGAGCGAGCCGGAAGCCTGGAGCGGATCGCCGAAGCCAAGTCGGAGCTGCCGCGGGGACTGCCGAGCGACGGCCTCGCCGTCCTGAACGCGGACGACCCGCGAGTGGCGGCCATGGCCGCCGGGACGCCGGCTGCGGTGCGGACGTTCGGCCTCGGCGAGGGGGCGGACGTGCGGGCCACGGACCTCGTCTCGGAGGGTGTGGACGGGGTCACCTTCACCCTCGTCGCCCCGTGGGGCAGCCGACGGGTCCGGAGCGCTGCTCCCGGACGACACCTCGTGCCGCACGCGCTGGCCGCGGCCGCGGTGGCGGAGCACTTCGCCGTCCCGCTGGCCGAGGTCGCGGCCGCGCTGGAGGCCGGCAGCCGCGCCCCGCACCGGATGGCGATCGAGGAGCTCCCCGGGGGAGCCACGCTCGTCGACGACACGTACAACGCGTCGCCGGTGTCGGTCTCTGCCGCTCTCGCGTTCCTCGCCGAGACGCCGGTCGGCAGCGGCCGAAGGCTCGCGGTCCTCGGCGACATGCTCGAGCTCGGCCCGGACGAGCGCGCCCTGCATGAGCGGATCGGCGTCGAAGCCGCCGCTGTCCTCGACGGACTGGTGGCGGTCGGGGAGCGGGGAGCGTGGATCGCGGAGGCCGCCAGGGCCGCGGGCCTGGCGCCGGTGGCCACTGCCCCGGACGCCGACGCCGCACTGGCCGTGGTCGATCAGATCCTGAGCCCGACCGCCGGCGACGTGCTGCTGGTCAAGGGCTCGCGCGGCATCGCGCTCGACCGGCTGGTGGCGGCGCTCACCGGCCGCGACGACGAGGAGCACTGACCAATGGTCTCGCTCCTCCTCGCCATCCTCCTCGCCTTCGGCGGCATGGTGTTGCTCGGCCCGATCTACATCCGCCTCCTCCAGCGGCTCGGCTTCGGCAAGTCCATCCGGGCGGAGGGGCCGGCGAGCCACGCGATCAAGGCCGGGACGCCGACCCTCGGCGGGATGCTCATCGTGCTGGTCGTGATGTTCCTGGCCATGGCCATGCGCCTCGAGGACGTCAGCACCCTGACCCCCATGCTGACCCTGGTCGGGGTTGGCATCCTCGGTGCCATCGACGACTACGTGAACGTCCGCACCGGCTTCGGCGTGCGGGGCCGCTACAAGCTCGTCTGGCAGACGGTGGTCGGCATCCTGGCCGCGGTCTACATCCAGCGCCACTTCGACATCACCGCCATCAACGTCCCCCTCCTCGGCGAGCTGGCCGTCGGGGCCGTGGCGGTCATCGTCTTCGTGGCCTTCGCCATCGTGGCCATGTCCAACGCGGTCAACCTGACCGACGGCCTCGACGGCCTGGCCTCCGGCGTCCTCGTCTTCAGCTTCGTCGCCTACCTGCTGATCGCCCTGGTCGAGGTCCCGGGCCAGAAGCTGTCCCAGCCGAACCTCGCCGTGTTCTGCGCGCTGCTCATCGGCGCTTTGCTCGGGTTCCTGTGGTTCAACGTCCACCCGGCCCAGATCTTCATGGGCGACGCGGGGGCGCTCTCGCTGGGCGCGACGCTGGCGGTGGTGGCGACGATCACCGGCCAGCTGCTCCTGCTCGTGATCATCGGCATCGTCTTCGTGGCCGTGACGGTATCGGTCATCCTCCAGGTCGCGTCCTACAAGACCCGCGGCAAGCGGATCTTCCGGATGGCCCCCCTCCAGCACCATTTCGAGCTGCTCGGTTGGGCGGAGACGAAGATCACCCTCCGCTTCTGGATCGTCGCTGCCCTGGCTGCGCTGCTCGGCGTCAGCCTGTTCCTGGCCTCGACCGGGTTGTCGTGATGCCGATGTCAACGCCACCCACCAGCCGCGCCCTCCCCTCCAGTCGCGCGGACCTGGCCGGCCGGCAGGCGCTGGTCCTCGGTTTCGCCCGGTCCGGCATCGCCGCCGCCCGATTCCTGGCGGACGCCGGGGCGGTCGTGACGGTCTACGACCGGCGGCCCGCATCCGATCTGGCCGACGCGGTCGCCGCCCTCGAGGATCGACCGGTGACGGTGGTCGCCGCGGCCGAGCCGGAGCGCGTGCGCGCCCTGCTGGCCGAGGCCGACCTGGTGGTCACCAGCCCGTCGGTGTCATCCCGCTTCCCGACCACCGATCCGTGGCTTCGCGAAGCGCTGACCGATGCCGAGGCAGCCGGCACGCCGATCGTCGGCGAGGTTGACCTGTTCCTGCGCCTGACCCGAGCCCAGGTGCTCGCCGTGACCGGGACCAAGGGGAAGACGACCACGGCGTCCCTGGTCGCCTCGATGCTCGCCGCCGCGCGGGTGCCGCATCGGCTGGGAGGCAACATCGGCGTCCCGCTCATCGAGGAGGCCGACCGGCTGAGTCGCCGGACCTGGGCCGTGCTCGAGCTCTCCGAGCTCCAGCTCCCGACGCTGAGCCGGGGGGCCGACATCGCGGTCTACACCAACGTCCTTGCCGACCACCTCGACCGCCACGGCAGCGTGGACGCCTACCGGGCCGTGAAGCGGCGCCTGGCCGAGCTCTCGGCCGCCGACGGGGCACTGGTCCTCAACCGGGACGACCCCGGCTGCGTGGCGATCGCCGGCTCGCTGCCCGACGCCCGGGTCCACTGGTACGGGCTCGAGTCCCGTCCCGGCGCCGACGCCTGGGTCGAGGATGGCTGGGTCGTGGTCGGCGGGGAGCGTGTCCTCCCTCGCGACCAGGTGCCGCTGCGCGGTGAGCACCTCCTGCGCGACGTCCTCGCCGCTGCGGTCGCGTCCCGCCTGGCGGGGGCGAACACGACGGCCGTGGCCGCCGGCATCCGCAGCTTTGGCGGTGTGCCGCATCGCCTCGAGCCGCTCGGGACGCGCGCCGGCATCGAGTACGTGAACGACTCGCAGGCCACCATCCCGATCGCGGCCATCGCGGCCCTGGAGGCGTTCGGCGACCGTGGGCTGGTGGTCATCGCCGGCGGCCAGGGCAAGGGTCTGGCCTACGACACCTTCGCCGATGCGATCGCGGAGCGGTGTCGGGCAGCGGTCCTCATCGGGGAGACGGCCGAAGAGCTCGAGCGCCTGGTCGACGGCCGCGTCCCGGTCCTGCGGGCCGGCTCCATGGACGATGCCGTCACCGCGGCGACCGGGGCGGCGCGGGCCGGGGACGTGGTCCTCCTCGCGCCGGCGGCGGCCAGCTTCGACATGTTCGTGGACTACGCGGCTCGCGGCGATGCGTTCCGGGCGGCGGTCGCGAGCCTGCCGAGCGGGGAGGAGCGTTCGTGACGACCGCCGTTGGCGTAGCCCCGGCCGCCCGCCGGGGGGCTCGGACCCGTGGCGTTCAGCGGGAGCGTCGCCGGGTGGCGCTCCCCCTCGTCATCGCCGTCATGTCGCTGGTCGCGATCGGCGTGGTGATGGTCTACTCCGCGTCCAGCATCAACGCCCTCCTGACCAGCGATGACCCGGCGCGGTACGGCATCGCACAGGCGATCTTCGCGGCCATCGGTCTGACCGCGATGGTCATCGTCAGTCGGATCGACTTCCGCCTCTATCGGTACTTCGCGTTGCCCGCCTACTTCGCGGCGATCGCGATGCTGGCGCTGGTCCTCGTCCCGTCCCTCGGGTTCGAGTCGGGCGGCTCGCGGCGCTGGCTGGAGATCCCGATCATCGGCCGCTTCCAGCCGGCGGAGGTGGCCAAGCTGGCGATCGTCCTGTATCTCGCGCATTGGCTCGACCGGCGGGGCCGGGAGGCGCACGGATTCCGGGGCGGGCTCATCCCGTTCGGGCTGCTCGTCGCGCCGGGCTTCCTCCTCATCCTCTTCGAGCCGGACCTCGGCACGGCCGGGATCTACATCGCGGCGGCGTTCGCGGTGTTCTTCATGTCAGGCGCCCGACTGACCGGGCTGTTCGTGGTTGGTGGAGCGGTGCTCGCCGCCGCGGCCCTCTTCGTCAGCCGGACGCCGTACCAGCTGGCTCGGGTCACCACCTTCCTCGACCCCGAACGGGACCCGCTGGGGGCGGGCTATAACACGATGCAGGCGCTGATGGCGCTGGCCATGGGGGGCCTGGCCGGGGTCGGGCTGGGCGCCAGCCGGCAGAAGTATCTGTACCTGCCCGCCCCGTCCACCGACTTCATCTACGCGATCATCGGGGAGGAATGGGGCCTGATCGGGACGATGATCGTCCTGTGCCTGTTCCTGGTCATCGCGTGGCAGGGCTATCGGATCGCGATCCATGCGCCCGACACCTTCTCCGGGTTGCTGGCGGCGGGGATCACGACCTGGCTCGTGGCTCAGGCGGCCATCAACATGATGGTCGTGACGGCTCTGTGGCCGATCACGGGCATCCCCCTGCCGTTCATCAGCTACGGCGGAACGGCGCTCATCATCAACCTGGTGGCGGTCGGGATTCTGCTCTCGATCAGTCGCGAGGCTCAGACAGGATCGGTGCTCGATGCGCTTGGTGATCTCAGGCGGCGGGACCGGCGGGCACATCTACCCCGCACTGGCCGTCGTCAGCGCCCTGCGCGAGCTGCGCCCCGGCGCTGAGCTCGCGTACGTGGGCGGTGTGCGCGGCTTCGAGCGCCGGCTGGTGGGGGACGCCGGCGATCTGCCGTACCACCAGTTGACGGTCCGTTCCCTGCGCTCCGCCGGCCGGAGCCACCACACCGTGCTCGACCCGCTCAGGCTGGCCGCGGCCACGCCCCAGGCCTGGCGCCTGCTCGGCCGCCTGCGGCCGGCGGCCGTCTTTTCCACCGGCGGCTACCTCGCCGTTCCGCTGGTGGCGGGCGCGCGGGCGCGCGGGGTCCCGACCATCGTGTGGGAAGGCAACGTCGTGCCGGGCCGCGCCACGCGGGCCATCGGGCGCTTCGCCACCCGGATGGCGGTGGCCTTCCCGCCCACGGCCGAGGCATTTGGCCCGCGGGCGTTCGTGACGGGCACCCCCATCCGTTCCTTCGCCGGGCTGGACCGCGCGGCCGCCCGCGCGGCTGTGGGGCTGGAGGACGACGATCGGATGCTCCTCGTCTTCGGCGGGTCGCAGGCGGTGGCCCGCCTCACCGCCGCGCTGGAGGAGGCCCTCCCCGCCCTGGTCGAGGACTGGGTCGTGGTCCACGTCGCGGGCGAGGCCGGGATGGAAGCCGCCACGGTTGCGCGCGATCAACTCAAGGGACCGTTGCGGGAGCGCTACCGGCCGGAGCCGTTCCTGACCGATCGGATGGCGGCCACCCTCGTCGCCGCCGACCTCGTCCTCGGGCGGGCCGGCTCGTCCACCTGCGCCGAGGTGGCCGCGGTCGGGGTGGCCTCCATCCTCGTGCCGTATCCGTACGCCCATGGCCACCAGGCGGCCAACGCCGCCTGGCTCGCGGACCACGGCGCGGCGGTGGCTGTCGCGGACGCGGAGCTCACCGGCGAGCGGCTGCGGGACGAGGTCGCCGCCCTGCGCGACGACGCCCTGCGCGGCCGGATGGCGGCCGCGGCGAGCGGCCTCGGCCGCCCCGACGCGGCGCGGGACGTGGCCTCCGCCCTTCTCGACCTGGCGGATGCGGCCGCATGACGGTGTCAGCTTCCATCGATCCCGCCCGTGCCGCCGCGCTCGCCCGCTTCGACCGGGTAGCCGCCGATCGCCTGATCGAGGTCCGCCCCGACGCGCCGCTGGCCCCGATGACCACCCTCCGCGTGGGTGGGCCGGCGGACCGACTGGTGGAGCCTCGATCCCGCGACGAGCTGCTCGCGGTCCTCGCCGCGGCGCGTGAGGCGGAGGTGCCGTGGTTCATCATCGGCAACGGCAGCAACCTCGTCGTCGCCGACGCCGGCGTGCGCGGCGTCGTCATCCGGAACCGAGCCCGCGCGGTCGCCATTGACGGCGCCCTCCTGACAGCCGATGCCGGGGCCCCGATGGCCCTCCTCGTCAAGCGCGCCGCCGCCGCCGGCCTCACCGGGCTGGAGTGGGGGATTGCCGTCCCCGGCACGGTGGGCGGCGCGGTCTGGGCCAACGCCGGAGCCCACGGCGGCGAGATGGGGGATCGCCTCGCGTCGGTCGAGACCTGGGACCCGCGGAGTGGTGACCTCCGCCGGTTGCAACCGGCAGAGTGCGCCTTCGGCTATCGAGAGTCTCGTTTCAAGCACGAGGCGACGGTCGTCATCTCCGCCGACCTGCGGCTGGAGCCCGACGACACGGCCGCGGTCGCCGGCCGGGTCACCGCATTCCAGGCCCAACGCCAGGCAACCCAGCCGCTGGCGGAGCAGAACGCGGGCAGCGTCTTCCGGAATCCGCCGGGCGACCACGCCGGTCGGCTGATCGACGCGGCCGGGTTGAAGGGCCTGCAGGTCGGGACGGCATCGGTCAGCACCCGGCACGCGAACTTCATCGTCACCGACCGGGACGGGCGCGCCGCCGACGTCCGACGGCTGGCCGACCGGGTGCGGAGCACCGTGCACGAGGCGGCCGGGATCCAGCTCGAGTACGAGATCGAGTTCGTCGGCGCCTGGGAGCCGGAGTCATGACCCGGCGCCGGATCGGCATCTTCGCCGGCGGCCGCTCGGCCGAGCACGAGGTCAGCATCGCGTCGGCCGAGGCCATCCTGCGCGAGATCGATCGCGATCGGTACCAGCCGTACCTGATCTACATCGACCCTGCCGGCGGCTGGCACCTGCCGGCAGGACCGGCGGCGGTGCTCGGAACAGGGGATAGCCTCGCGGACCAGCTCGGGGTGGAGTCGATCAGCGAGCACAGCGCCCGGCTCGACGCGGGACAGGTCACCCTGCCGGTCACGACCGCGCCGGCCGCTGTCCAGGCGCGCGCCGCGCTCCGGGCCCTGGGCGACGCGATCGACGTCGCCTTCATCGCCATTCACGGGCCCTACGGCGAGGACGGGACGCTGCAGGGCCTCCTCGAGCTGGCCGGGATCCCGTACACCGGCGCCGGCGTGCTCGCCAGCGCGGTGGCCATGGACAAGGTCGTGTTCAAGGACCTCATGCGCGGCCACGGCCTGCCGGTGGTGACCTACGTGTCCTTCTCGCGCGCCGCTTGGCGGCGGTCCCCGCAGCGGGTCCTCGACGACATCGCGACCCGCATCGGCCAGCAGGCGGTGGTCAAGCCGGCCCGCCTGGGCAGCAGCGTGGGCATGACCCTCGCCCATGCTCCGGAGGAGCTGCCCGCGGCCGTCGAGGAGGCGTTCCGCTGGGACACGAAGGTCCTTGTCGAGGCCTACGTCCCGAACGCGCGCGAGTTCGAGTGCGGGGTGCTCGGCAACGAGGACCCGGTCGTCTTCGAGCCGGGCGAGATCGTCAGCCACCACGAGCTGTACGACTACGAGGCCAAGTACGTTCCCGGCCTGGCCGAGGTCGTCCCACGCGCCGAGGTCGACCCCGAGCTGGCCACCCGGCTGCGGGAGCTGTCGCTGGCCGCCTACCGCGCGGTCGACGCGCGGGGCATGGCCCGGGTCGACTTCCTCGCCACGCCCGACGAGGTCTTCATCTCCGAGATGAACACCATCCCCGGCTTCACCGCGACCTCGATGTTTCCCAAGCAGGCCGAGCTGGCCGGCATCACGTTCGCCGACCTCGTCGCGCGGCTCCTCGAGCTGGCCGAGGAGGAGGGGCCGCCATGACCGACGGGCGCCTGTTCGAGCCCACGCGGCCCCGTCGCGGTCGGCGGGGAGCGGCCAGCACCGATCCCAAGTCTCGGTCGACGACCCGGGTCAAGGGCCGCGGCCGTCCGACGCGCGGCGCGAAAGCCGGCGGCCCCGTCCCAGCCGCGCCGCCGTCGGCGGCGCATCAACTGGACCCGGATCACGGCGGCGATACTGTGCGCAGCCCTGGTGGCGGTCGGCGTGTGGCTGGTCGGCGGGCCGGCGCTGCGGATCCGAGCCGTGGCCTACAGCGGGGCTGACTGGACCGAGCCGGCCGCGCTTGACGCGGTGACCGGACCGATGATGGGGGACAGCGCGCTGCTGGTGGACGCGGGCCTGATCGCGACCGAGCTCGGGGAGCTGCCCGGCGTCGAGAGCGCGACCGTGGACATCGGCCTGTTCGGGCAGGTGCAGGTGGCGTTGGTGGAGGGCGATGCCGTCGCCGTCTGGCGCACCAGCGCCGCTCAGCTGCTGGTCGCCGAGGACGGGACCGTGGTCGGCACCCAGTCCCGGGACGCGATCGTGCCCGACGCTTACGCGGAGCTGCCGTTCGTCGACGACCAGCGGGAGGCGTCCCACGACCTGTGGATCGGCGACCAGCTGCCGATCGACGAGGTCGACGCGGCGCTCGCCCTCGGCGACCTGCCGGCCAGCCGGCTCGGGTCGGCCTCGACGATCCTTCGGATCTCGGTCGACCCCACCTACGGATTCATCCTCACCTCGCCCCAGGCCGGCTGGCAGGCCGCGATGGGGTACTACGGCAGTGACCCGGCCGACACCTCGGCCACCATCCGGTCCCGGGTGTTGGACCAGGCGGTCAGCATTCGAACGCTCTTCGCCCAGCACCCGGAGGCGGGAGTGGCGTGGATCGATGCCCGAAATCCGGGGAGGGTATATTTCCGTGCCCGGGGCTGAGACCGCTCGCCGAACGGCGGCACCCGGATCCCGACCGAGCGCCGTGTCGTCGAACCTCCGGATGTGGCTCCCGCTTGTTGGGCTCGGGCTCGGCATCCTGCTGGGCCTGCTGCTCAACGTCAGCGTGACCCCCGACCTCGCCCGCTACACCGCGGTCGCCATCCTCGCCGGCCTCGACTCGATCCTCGGCGCCGTCCGAGCCGAGCTCGACGGGCAGTACGACAACCGGATCTTCCTCAGCGGCTTCGTCGCCAACACCGCGGTGGCGGTGGTGCTGACCTTCGTCGGGGATCGGCTCGGGATCGACCTGTATCTCGTCGCGCTCATCGCCTTCGGCCTGCGCATCTTCCAGAACGTGGCCCTGATCCGGCGCCACTTCCTGTAAGGTCGGCCGCGCTTCACGGAGGCTGAGTTTGGACAGAGAAACGGTCCTGGTGGGTATCGACCCGGGCAGCACCAAGGTGACCACCCTCATCGGCGAGGTCACGCCCGCCGGTGACGTGAACGTGGTCGGCTACGGGATCGCCCCGTCGATCGGGATCAAGAAGGGGATGGTCGCCAACATCGAGCAGACGGTGCAGTCGATCGCGACCAGCATCGAGAAGGCCGAGCGGCTGTCCGGCTACAAGATCGGGTCCGCGTTCGTCGCGGTCGGTGGCGGCCACATCTCGTCCCAGAACAGCCGTGGCGTGGTGGCGGTGAGCGGCCACCGGCGCGAAGTGTCGAAGGAGGACATCGCGCGTGCGACGGAGGCCGCCCGGGCGGTGCAGGTCCCGTCGAACCGGGAGATCCTCCACGTCATTCCGCGCGGGTACATCGTCGACGGCCAGGAGGGGATCAAGGACCCGCTCGGGATGAGCGCGGTCCGGCTGGAGGTCGAGACCCACATCGTGGCCGGGGCCAGCACCTCGCTCCAGAACCTGACCAAGTGCGTGAGCTCGGCCGGGGTCCAGATCGACGAGCTGGTCATCGCGTCGCTGGCCGCGGCCGAGGCGACCCTGACCGATACCGAGAAGGAGCTGGGGGTGATCGTCGCCGACGTCGGCGGCGGGACGACCGACATGGCGGTGTTCGTCGACGGCGCGGTCCATCACTCGGCGGTCATCCCGGTCGGGGGCATCCACGTCACGAACGACGTGGCCATCGGACTGCGGACGAGCCTGAACCTGGCCGAGGACGTGAAGATCCGGCACGGCACCTCGAACGTGGTCGAGGTCCAGCCGGAGGAGCTGATCAACGTGGCGGTCATGGGCGAGGGCGGCGGCCAGACGATCCAGCGCCGGAAGCTGAGCGAGATCATCGAGGCCCGGATGCGCGAGCTGTACGAGCTGATTCGCGAGGAGGTCGCGCGCTCGGGCCACGGCAGCCCGCTGCCGGCGGGCCTCGTCCTGACCGGCGGAGGCGCGCGGTTGGCCGGCGTCGCCGAGCTGGCCCGGGACGTGCTCGAGATGCCGGTCCGGGTCGCAACCCCGCAGGGCGTGGGCGGCCTCATGGACCAGCTCGCAAATCCCGCCTTCTCGACGTCGCTGGGGCTGCTGCTGTGGGGCGCGCGCCACGTGGGGGCGGAGCCGATCGGCTTCGTGACCCGATCCCCGGTCAGCGACGGCATGAGCCGGGCCCGGACGTGGATCCGGAGCCTCTTCCCCGGCTGAAACGCGGCGAGCAGTGTGGAGTGCCGCTGCCCTCGTCCACCGTCCGCAGCGAGGTTGTGGACAACTCCGGGTGAGGTTGTGGACAGATCGGTTTTCGGTCGGAAGGACCGATCGGTAGACTAGCGGACAGGCCCATTCACTCTGGGTTCGGACCCTTCCCGTGCCCGGCCAATACCGACACGCACCCAGGAGATGTCCCATGCCGCTCCGGTCCGACGCAGAGAACTTCGCCCTGATCAAGGTCATCGGTATCGGTGGTGGCGGCAGCAACGCCGTCAACCGCATGATCCGGGCCGAGATGATGGGTGTCGAGTTCATCGCCGTGAACACCGACGCCCAGGCGCTGCTCCAGAGTGACGCGCCACACAAGATCCGCATCGGCGACAAGATCACCCGTGGCCTCGGGGCCGGCGCCGACCCGTCGATCGGGCAGCGCGCCGCCGAGGAGGACTCCGAGAAGATCTACGAGGCGCTCAAGGACGCCGACATGATCTTCATCACCGCCGGGATGGGTGGTGGCACCGGCTCCGGCGCCGCCCACGTGGTGGCCGAGATCGCCAAGGACCTCGGCGCCCTGACCGTGGCGGTCGTGACCAAGCCGTTCAGCTTCGAGGGCGCTCGGCGCAAGCTCGTCGCCGAGCAGTACACCGAGACCCTGAAGGACAAGGTCGACACCCTGATCACCATCCCCAACGATCGCCTGCGCGAGGTGGTCGACAAGAAGACGACGATCCTCGACGCCTTCCGGGTGGTGGACGACGTCCTCCGCCAGGGCGTGCAGGGGATCAGCGACCTGATCACCGTCCCGGGCCTGATCAACCTCGACTTCGCCGACGTGAAGACGATCATGCGCGAGGCCGGGAGCAGCATGATGGGGATCGGGATCGGGAGCGGGGAGAACCGAGCCGTGGAAGCGGCCCGCGCCGCGGTCATGAGCCCGCTGCTGGAGATCAACATCCAGGGCGCCCGCGGCATCCTGTTCAACGTGACCGGCGGCAGCGACCTCGGCCTGTTCGAGGTCAACGAGGCCGCCGAGGTGATCAAGGAGGCCGCCGATCCGGAGGCCAACATCATCTTCGGCACGGTCATCGACGACCGGATGCGCGACGAGGTGAAGGTCACCGTCATCGCCACCGGGTTCGACGCGGTGCGGAGCCGGCCGAAGCCGGCCGTTCGCCCGGCCGACGCCGGGTCCGCCGTCGGGATCGAGTCGTCGCTGGACGAGAAGAGCCGCGAGCTGCTGGCCGAGATCGAGCGCGAGCGGGTCGAGCGGACGGCGTTCACCGTCACCCCGGCCCCCGAGTCGCCCGACAGCACGCCCGAGGACCCCGAGTCGACTCCGAGCGTCGAGCGGGAGCCGGTCACCGTCCGACCGACCTCGCTCGACCGTCCGGCCTACGGCGACACGGACCTCGACATCCCGAGCTTCCTTCGGCAGCCGAACCGCGAGCACGACTGACACCGACCAGCCGATCCTGACGGCGGCCATCGCCGCTCGCTGGGTCGCGGTCCGCCGCCGGATCGAGGCGGCGGCCGAGGAGGCCGGCCGTGACCCGGCCGAGGTGCGGGTGGTGGCGGTGACCAAGGGATTCGGCCCGGAGGTGGTCCGCGCCGCGATCGCGGCCGGCCTGAGCCGCTTCGGCGAGAACCGGGTCCAGGAGGGGGAGGCCAAGCTGCCGGCTGCCCCCGATGCCGAGTGGCACCTCGTCGGCCATCTCCAGTCGAACAAGGCCCGTCGAGCGGTGGCCGCCTTTCGCTGGCTGCATGGCGTGGACTCGGTGAAGCTCCTTCGTCGGGTGGACGAGGCGGCACATGAGCACGGCGCCCGACCGCAGGTCCTGCTCCAGGTGAACGTGAGCGAGGCCGGCAGCCAGCACGGCCTCAGTCCGGGTGCGTTGGCCGATGCCGCCGCGATCGGTGGCCTGGTCGCCGGCATGACGACCGTCGCCTCGGTGGACGTGGTGGGCCTGATGGGCATCGGTCCGTTCACCGACGACCCGGCGATCTCCCGCTCCGCCTTCGCCACCCTGCGCCGGCTGCGCGACCGGCTGCAGGAAGCGAGCGGGACGCCCCTGCCCGAGCTGTCGATGGGGATGAGCGCCGACCTGGAGCCGGCGGTCCTGGAGGGCGCCACCCTGGTCAGGGTCGGGACCGCCCTCTTCGGGGAGCGCCCCGAGCCCGGCTGAGCGCCCTCCGCGGAGGCGCATTCGGGCGCTGCTATGCTGCCGCGGTGCCGGCAGTGCTCGTCACCTTCCTCCAGATGTTGAGCACGCTCCTGTGGATCCTCATCCTGGTCCGGGTGATCATCAGCTGGACCAATCCGCGGGGCGGTGGCGGCCTCGTGGCGTTTGTCTACCAGGTCACCGAGCCGATCCTGGCTCCCATTCGTCGGGTCATCCCGCCGACGTCCGGCATCGACTGGTCGCCGCTCATCGCCATGCTCATCCTGGGCGCGATCACCCGCGCGACGTACGCCCTCTGAACCATCTCTGGTGAGGGGTCCGCTCAGAGCTCTCCAGGCTGGGCTGGGTCGAATCGGCGTCCTGCAGCCGCTGGCGGAGCGCGACTTCGCCTTCCTCACCGCCGGATCGTTCGTCTCCCAGCTCGGCGACGGCTTCTTCTTCGTGGCCCTCGCCTGGCAGGTCTACGACATCAGCAACGTCCCGACCGCGATGTCGGTCGTGGGACTGGCCTGGACCCTGCCCCTCGTCCTGTTCGTCCTGGTCGGCGGCGTCTTCAGCGACCGGTACGACCGCCGCTGGCTGATGGTCGGGGCGGACCTCATCCGGGCCGCCGCGATCGGGGTCATGGGTATCCTGTCGATGGCCGGAGTGCTCGAGATCTGGCACATCCTGCTGCTCATCGCGGTGGTCGGGATCGGGGACGCGTTCTTCAACCCCGCGTCAACCGCGATCGTGCCGGACCTGGTGGCCGAGACGCTGCTGCCACAGGCCAATGCGCTCGGCAGCCTCGTGCGACCGCTGACCGGGCGCCTGGTTGGCCCGGCCATCGGCGGGTTCACCGTCGCGCTCGTCGGCTCGGGCGCGGCGTTCCTGGTGGACGCCGCCAGCTTCCTGGTCTCGGCGGTCTTCGTTGCCGCCATCCGATACCGGCCACGAGCCCACGCCGTGGAGCACGGCGTCCGGCAGGCATTGAGCGAGATCGGGGAGGGCCTGGCCTACGTCCGGTCGAAGCCGTGGATCTGGGCCACCCTCGTCTCGTCCATGCTGAGCCTCCTGGTCTTCGTCGGCCCCGAGGAGGTGCTGCTCCCGTTCCTGGTCAGGAACCGTCTCGAGCTGGGAGCCGACGCGCTGGGCCTGATCTTTGCCGTCGGCGGCGTGGGGGCGATCGTCATGGCGGTGGTGGTCGGGCAGACCGGCCTGCCGCGACGGACGATCACGGCGATGTTCGCGTCCTGGACGGTCGGTGTGCTGATGATCGCCGGGTTCGGGCTGATGACCGAGCTGTGGCACGCGCTCGTGCTCTCCGCCCTGAGCGCGGCGCTGTTCGAGTTCGGGGCCGTCATCTGGTACACGCTGCTCCAGCAGCTCGTCCCCCGCGACCTCCTCGGGCGGGTCTCGAGCCTGGACTGGCTGGTCAGCATCGGCCTGGTGCCGCTGTCGTTCGCCCTGACCGGACCGATCGCGGGAATCATCGGTCCGGAGACCACGCTGGTGGTCGGCGGCGTGCTCGGTTCGCTGGCGATGATCTCGCTGCTGTTCTTCCCCGGTGTCCGCGATCCGGAGTACCGGGCCCTGGAAGCGGAGCCGGATCAATCGGCCGGGCCTGGCTGAGCTCGAGAGCCGCCGGGAGCCGTGGCTATACTGGCTGCTCCGCGAAGGGCGATTAGCTCAGCTGGTTAGAGTGCACGGTTCACATCCGTGAGGTCACTGGTTCGAGTCCAGTATCGCCCACCACCGCGCGCGCTCAGTCCGGATCGCCCTCGGTCCCGGCGTCCGGCCCGGCGACTGATGCTTCCGGCGCACCGTCCGTCGTCGCCTCGGCCACCTCGAGCGGCAGACCCTCGGCTTCTGCGGCCGTGACCAACTCGTCGCCAGCTGCCGCCCCATCGGTTCCATTGGTCGCGGCCGTTGCCGGCACGGCCTGCAGCTCCTTGGCGTAGAACTGGAGCGCGTTCTTCGTCTTCGTCTCCTGCGCCGAGGTCAGGTCGATGCCGTGGTCGGAGAGGAACAGGCGGGTCTCGGTCACGACCTGCATCATCTCCTGGGGGGTGCTCTTGGTCGAGAGCTCCAGCAGCCGGCGTCCGTCCGGGTAGAACCACATCTCGGCCACCATTCGCCGATCGAAGTCCTCCGGGGTGAAGGTGATCTTCAGGACGAAGATCGGGCCGAGCACCGACAGGTCGTCGATCGCGATCCCTGCCGGGGCGTGGAGATCGTAGAACGCCCGCTGCTCCTTGGAGAAGAGCTTCCGGACCGGCAGCCCGCCCAGGGCGACCTTCCGCGTGTCGCCGGTCGCCGGGCGGCCCTTCAATGACGCCGAGCAGACGTAGCCGCCGGGCATCGCGTCGACCTCGACCTTCATGTTCGGCGACACGCGCCACTCCGCCTCGAGCTGGTCCGGATCCACCGGGCGGAGCTTCACGACCGAGTCCTCGCCCTTGCCCTGGATCCGACGAGCGCGGAGGTTGAGGCCTGACCCGTAGAGCGTCAGGTCCGGGGTATCGAAGAAGAAGACCTGGCGGATCTGGGCGTCGAGGGCGTCGATGCCCAGTGAGCGGATCGCGGACCGATGGCCCTCGCCCGGGACGGTCAGCTTGAGCTCGACGCTGTCGGAGCCCTTGGTCAGGCGGAGGAGATCCTTCAGCTGCTCATCGGTCAGCCGGGCGGGAGTGGGCTGGCGGGGCATGGGCAATGTCACCTCGGTGCTGTTCGTGGAGTGTATCGGTCGCGTGTCCGGGAGGCCAGAGCCGGCAGGGCACACAATGCGCGCCGGTGACTGGTCCCTTCGTCCCCCTGCGCGTCGCGATCTTCGGCGAGTCCTACCTGCCGTACCTGTCCGGGGTCACGGTCTCGACCGAGACCCTGGCCCGCGGCCTGGGCGCGCTGGGTCACGAGGTCCTGCTCGCGGTGCCCCGCCCCGCACGGGGCGCCGAACCGGGGACGGCCGGCGCGACGGGCCCGGACCCCGAGATGGCATGGCTGCCCTCGTACCACGTGCCGCCGGCGCCGCCGGGATACCGGATGCCGGTGCCGGTCGTGTCCGCCGCGCTCCGCCGGGTGACGGCCTTCGCCCCGGACATCGTCCACGCCAACTCGCCCTTCACCTCCGGCCTGATGGCGCGGGCGGTCGCCCGCCGCCGGGACGTGCCCCTGGTCTTCACCCACCACACCCGGTTCGCGGACTACGGCCACTACCTCGGGCCGCTGGCCACCGTCTCCGGGCGGGCGGCCGATGCATGGCTGGCCGCTTGGTGGGCCGGCTGTGCGGCGATCGTGGCCCCCTCGGAGTCCCTGGCCGGGGAGATTCGCGGCGCGCTCGGCGCCCGCCGTACCCCGATCGTGCGGGTCATCCCGACCGGGATCGACGTGGCCGCCATCGCGGCCCTCGAGGAGGGGCATCCGCGTCGGTTGGCCGGCTGGGAGCCGGGCGTCGACCTGGTCCTTGTCAGTCTCGGCCGCGTGGCGCCGGAGAAGTCGGTCGACGTCCTGGTCGACGCTTTCGTCCTGGCCGCGCGTCGCCGGCCGCGGCTGCGGCTGCTGCTCGTGGGCGGCGGCCCGGCGGAAGAAGACGTCGCGCGCCGGGCGGCCGCCGCCGGGCTGGCCGAGCGGGTCCACGTCACGGGCCGCCTCCCGCGGGTCGAGGCCCTGGCCCTGGTCAAGGCCTGTGACCTGTTCATCTTCGCCTCGCAGACGGAGACACAGGGCCTGGTCCTGGCCGAGGCCCTGGCCGCCGGTGTTCCGGTGGCCGCGGTCGACGGGCCCGGGGTGACCGAGACGCTCCGTCCGGGGGTGGATGCCCTCGTCGTGCCGGCCGAGCCCGCCGCGACCCGGGCGGAACGACTGGCGGGCGCCGCCGGCGAGATCATCGGCGACCAGCGGCGGCGCAACCGGATGGCGGCCCAGGCCCGCGAGGGAGCGACCCGGTTCGATGCCCTCCGGCGCGTGGCCGAGGTTGCCGAGCTGTATGCAGAGGTGTTGACTGCCCGCGCCGCGAAGGTTGCGGCGAACGAAGCGCCGACTACAATGCCCTGACGATGCGCCCTCGCCCGACCGCCACGGACTTCCTGTTCTCCTCCCGGTCGGCGGCGCGGCGCGACCGCTACGGGCTGCCTCGGCCCACCACCATCTACCATCATCCGCTGCGCGACCGGCGGACGACCGCTACGGTCCACGCGTTGCGGTGCCAGACCAGCCGGTACCGGTTCCCGGACCTCGGCCGTCTGGCCTCCCACCGGGCTCGCCGGTCCTCGCTGCCGCTCGGGCTTCCCCGCGCCGACCGCTAGCCGAGCGCGTGGCCGTCAAGCGCAACGCACGCGCCACTTCTGCCGGCGGGGTCGTCTACCGCCACACCACCAGCGGCCTGGAGATCGTCCTCGCCCATCGCCGTTCACCGGCGTTGTGGGCCCTGCCCAAGGGCACGCCGGCCAACGGGGAGACCATCGAGCAGACCGCGCTCCGCGAGACGGCCGAGGAGACCGGCCTCGCCGTCGAGATCGAGGGTCCCATCGGTCCGATCAGCTACGTCTTCACTCGCGGCTCGACCCGGTACTTCAAGACGGTCCATTTCTTCCTCATGCGCCCGGTTGGCGGGGCCATGGAGGATCATGACCACGAGTTCGACGACGTCCGGTGGGTGCCGATCGGCGAAGCGACGCGGCTCATGAACTACGCGACCGAGCGGGAGGTCGTCGAGAACGCGGAGCGGCTCCTCGCCGCCATGCCCGCCGCCGCCGCGGCAGCCGCCGAACGGTCCCGATGACCCTCGCCGCCGCCCCGCGGCGGAGCCCGCTCGACGCGGTCCACCGGGCGCTCGGGGCCCGGCTCATCCCCTTCGCCGGGTACGAGATGCCGGTGCGCTACACCTCCGAGCTCGAGGAGCACCGGGCGGTGCGGACCGCGGTCGGGCTGTTCGACCTGTCCCACATGGGCGAGGTCGCGCTCCGCGGGCCGGGCGCCCTGGCGTTCGCCGGCCGGGTCCTGGTCAGCGACCCGAGCCGGCTGGAACCGGGGCAGGCCCAGTACTCGATGGTGTGTGCCGCGGACGGAGGCGTGATCGACGACCTCATCGTCTACCGGCTCGCGGATCGGTATCTGCTGGTGGTCAACGCCGCCAATCGCGATGCGGTGGTCGACCATCTCGCCGCCCAGGCCGCCGAGGGGAACGACGAGGTCGAGATCGCGGACGAGTCCGACGGCACCGCGCTCATCGCGCCGCAGGGCCCGGACGCCGCCGCACTGGTTGGCAACCTGACCGATGTCGACCTCGGTGCGCTGCGGAACTACTGGTCCGTCACCGGCGAGGTGGCCGGCGTGCCGTGCCTGGTGGCGCGCACCGGCTACACCGGGGAAGACGGATTCGAGCTCTTCTGTGCGGCGCCCGACGCCGAGCGGCTGTGGGAGGCCGTCCACGGCGCGGGGCAGCCGTTCGGACTCCTGCCCTGCGGGCTCGCCAGCCGCGACACCCTGCGACTGGAGGCCGGCATGCCGCTGTACGGGAACGAGCTCGGCCGCGACGTGAACCCGTACGAGGCCAACCTCGGCCGGGTCGTGAAGCTCGACAAGGAGTACTTCGTGGGACGGGAGGCCCTGGCGGCCGTCCAGCAGGACGGCCCGCGCCGTCGACTGATCGGCCTCGTCATGGAGGACGAGGGGATTGCGCGCCACGGCTACCCGGTCACGGACGGGGACACCGGCGAGGAGGTGGGAGTCGTGACCAGTGGGAGCGTGTCGCCGACCCTCGGCCAGCGCATCGGGATGGCCCTCGTGGCCGCCGACGTGGCCGAGGGGGATCGGCCGCTGGCGGTCGTCATCCGGGACCGATCGGCCCGGGCGGAGCGGGTAAAGTTGCCGTTCTACCGCCGTCCCCGCCCAGCCGAGGAACCGACGACCTGATGCTGCCCGACGATCGCCGCTACTCGCGCGAGCACGAGTGGATTCGGCCCGAGTCGGCCGAGGGCGTGATCGGCCTGACCGAGTTCGCGGTCACCGAGCTGGGAGACATCGTCTACGTCGAGCTGCCCGCATTGGGCAGCACATTGAGCCAGTTCGCCAGCTTCGGGGTGGTCGAATCGGTCAAGGCGGTGAGTGATCTGTATGCCCCGGCCAGCGGGACGGTGGTCGCCGTGAATGAGGCGCTCCGCTCCCAGCCGGAGCTCCTGAACGCGGATCCCCACGGCGACGGCTGGATCTGTCGCATCACCCTGGCTGCCGGCGAGGAGCTCGACGCGCTGCTCGACGCCAAGGGCTACGAGGCTCTGATCGGGATCGAATGACCTATTCCCCGCATACCGATGCCGATCGCGAGGCCATGCTGGCCGCCGTCGGGGTCTCGTCGGTCGACGACCTGTTCGAGGACATCCCCGCCGCGGTCCGAGCCACCCGCTTCGACGTCCCGCCCCCACTGACCGAGCAGGAGGTGCGGGCCGAGCTGAGCCGACTGGCCGGCCGGAATCGGTTGGCGGATGTGTCCTTCCTCGGCGCCGGCGCCTACCGGCGCCTCATCCCGGCCGTGGTCGACGAGGTCGTCGGACGCGCCGAGTTCGCGACCGCCTACACCCCGTACCAGCCGGAGGTCAGCCAGGGCACGCTCCAGGCGATCTACGAGTTCCAGACCCTCATCTGCGAGCTGACCGCCATGGAGGTCGCCAGCGCCAGCCACTACGACGGGGCCACGGCCACGGCCGAAGCCGCGCTCATGGCCTGCCGGCTCACGGGCCGCCATCGAGTGGCGGTGTCGCAGGCTGTCGACCCCCAGGTGCGGCGGGTGCTCGCCACCTACTGCTCCGGCCCCGGGGTGGAGGTCGTCGAGGTCCCGGCCGACCTCGCCGAGGACGGCACCGGACTGACCGATATCGACGCCGCGCGGCAGGCCGCCGACGGTGACGTGGCGTGCCTCGTCGTCCAGCAGCCGAATTTCTTCGGGGCGATCGAGCCGATGGCCGAGCTGGCCGACGCCGCGCACGCGGAGGGCGGCTTGTTCGTGACCTTCGTCGACCCGGTGAGCCTCGCCCTGCTCGAGGCGCCGGGCCGGTACGGAGCCGACATCGTCACCGCCGAGGGGCAGCAGCTCGGCATCCCGCTGTCGTTCGGCGGGCCGTATCTCGGGCTGATGGCCGCCCGGATGGATGCCGTGCGCCAGATGCCGGGCCGGCTGGCCGGCGCGACGCGCGACGCCGAGGGCCGGCGCGGGTACGTCCTCACCCTCCAGGCCCGCGAGCAGCACATCCGACGCGAGAAGGCGGCCAGCAACATCTGCACCAACCAGGCGCTGTGTGCCCTGGCCGCCACCGCCTACCTCGCCGCCGTCGGGCCCGACGGCCTGCGCGAGGTGGCCGAGCGCTCCGCCACGCAGGCCCGGCACCTCGTCGCCACGTTGGAGGGCGCCGGCCTGGCGACGCGTCGCTTCACCGCGCCCTACCTGAACGAGGTCGCCGTCCACCTGCCCGACGCGGCCCGACGGCACGCCGCCCTCGTGGAGCAGGGGATCGTCGCCGGCGCCGTCCTCGAGACCGCGTACCCCGCCTGCCCGACACGCTGCTCCTCGCCGCCACCGAGCTGACCACCGACGACGACGTTTCCCGCCTGGTCGGCGCCCTGGAGTCGACGCCGTGAGCGCCGTCGAGTCGGTCACCGCGCCCGACGCCTCCGGACGCGGCGCCGCGTTCCACTCGCCGGCCGCGGGGGAGGCGCTGCAGGTGGTCGAGCCCACCATCTTCGAGCGTTCGCGCCCCGGGCGACGGGCGGTCCGCTTCCCGGCCCCATCCGCCACCGCCCAGGCGGCCGCGGCGAGCCAGCCGGCCATTCCCGAGGCGGCCCGCCGAAGCCAGGCGCCCCGCCTGCCGGAGGTCAGCGAGCTCGAGCTCGTCCGCCACTTCAACCGCCTGAGCCGGCTGAACCACGCGATCGACATCGACTTCTACCCGCTCGGCTCGTGCACGATGAAGTACAACCCCAAGCTGAACGAATGGGCGGCCCGCCTGCCGGGCCTCGCCGGCTCCCATCCGCACGATCCCGCCGCGCTCAGCCAGGGCAGCCTCGAGCTCCAATGGCTCCTCGCCGAGCTGCTGCGCGAAATCGGCGGGTTCGCGGCGGTCAGTCTCCAGCCCGCGGCCGGGGCGCATGGCGAGCTGACCGGGATGCTGATGACCCGGGCCTATCACCGCTCCCGCGGGGAGGGCGAGCAGCGGCGCGTGGTCATCGTTCCCGACAGCGCCCATGGCACCAACCCGGCCACGGCCACCATGGTCGGCTACACGACCCGCACCGTCCGGTCCAACACTCACGGCGGGATCGACCTCGACGCGCCTCCGTGCCGCGCTGGGCCCGGACACCGCCGCGCTGATGCTCACCAATCCGAGCACGCTCGGGATCTTCGAGGACCAGATCGACGACGTCCTGGCGGCCGTTCACGAAGCCGGGGCCATCGCCTACATGGACGGCGCGAACCTGAACGCGATCCTCGGCCGGTTCCGCGCCGGCGAGGCCGGCTTCGACGTCATGCACTTCAACCTGCACAAGACCTTCAGCACGCCACACGGCGGCGGCGGGCCGGGCGCCGGCCCGGTCGGGGTGGGGGAGCGGCTGGCGCCGTTCCTGCCCGCGCCGCTTCCCCGCCTGGTGGAGGGGGACCCGGCCACCGTCCTGGACAATGCCTGGCACGGACGATCCACGCCCGGAGCCCGCTTCGAGCTGGAGGCGCCCGGCTCCCGGCCGACCGCCATCGGTCAGATGCGCACGTTCGGTGGAAACTTCGGCATGCACGTCCGGGCCTACGCCTACATCCGGGCCAATGGGGGCGCCGGGCTGCGCCAGGTGACCGATGACGCGGTGCTGGCCGCCAACTACCTCCGCGTCAGCCTGGACGACGACTATGACCTTCCCTTCGACCGCGTGTGCAAGCACGAGGTGGTGTTCAGCGCTCGCCGCCAGAAACGGGAGTCCGGCGTGACCGCGCTCGATATCGCCAAGGCCATCCTCGACGAGGGCATCCACCCGCCGACGATCTACTTCCCGCTGATCGTCGACGAGGCGCTGATGATCGAGCCGACCGAGACCGAGACGCGGGAGACGCTGGACCGCTTCATCGCGGTCATGCGCGGCATCGCCGTTCGCGCGGCGAGTGACCCGGACGCCGTCCGCGCCGCTCCTCGGACGACCCCGGTTGGCCGCCTCGACGAGGCCACCGCCGCCCGCCAGCCCGACCTGCGCTGGTCCTTCCCGGATGCCGATCGAACCGATTCGGCGGACGGCGCGTAGTATCTAGCACCCATCCGCGCAGAAGGCGAAACGGCAAACGTGACAGAGGCGATCCCGGGCCTCGTCGCGCGCATGCAGTCGGGCGACCTGCAGGCGTTCGAGGAGTTCTTCGTGACCTACCAGCGCCCCGTGTACCTCACCGCGCTCGCCATCACCCGGGACCCGTTCCTGGCCGAGGAGATCCTGCAGGACGTCTTCGTGAAGGCCTACCGCGTCCGTGCCCGGCTGCGCACCGATGTCTCGCCGCTGCCCTGGCTGCAGCGGGTCTGCACCAACCTGTGCTACAGCCGTCTCTCGCGACGCCGTGCGCCGCTCGAGCCGCTGACCGATCTCATCGGCAACCTCGCCCCTGACCTGTCGGCCCGACCCGACGAGGTGGTCGAGTCACGGGAGATCGTCGACGTCCTCCAGAAGGGCATCGACCAGCTCCCGCCGAAGCAGCAGACCGCGATCATCCTGTACTACCTCCACGGCTACAGCCTGGCGGAAGCCGCCGAGATCGCCGGCTGCCAGGTCGGCACGATGAAGTCGCGAATCCACTACGCGCTCCGCGCGCTGCGGGTCCTGCTCCCGGTCGCCCGCCGCACCCCGATCCGCGGGCATGGCCGCCTCGCCAGCGAGCGGAGGACCGGACCGTGAGCTGCGAGCGGATTTCCCGGGAGGTCATCGAGTTCTTCCGCTTCGGCGACCTCGATGCCCGCTCGGCGCCCCACCTCGAGCACCTCGCGGTGTGCGTGGCCTGCCGGGAAGCGGTGGGCCTCGACCGGGCGCTGGTCATCCAGCTGCAGCGGGCCCTCGCCGCACGGCTCGATGGCCACGCCGCGTCCCCGGGGGCGTGGATCGAGATCCGCCGCCGGGCCCTCGAGCCGGAGCCGCCGACCCTGCTCGGCCGCCTGCTGCCCGTCCTCCGCCTGGCCCCGGTCGGCGCGACCGCGATCGTGGTCCTCGCCCTGGTCGTCGCGCCGAACCTGAACCCGTTCGCGGTCCATCCCGACCTGGCCGCCCGCGAGCCGACCTGGCGCATCCTCGAGGAGGTGGAGGCGATGGATGTCGCCGACGGGGAGCAGGCGCGCTGGTGGCTCCGCTACATCACCGTCCCCGCGCCGCACACCGGGGCGGTGGCCACGTTCGACCGCTGGGAGATGGCTCCGTCGACGGGAATCGTCGGCGGTCACAGCCGGTAGGGCTGTCGAACGGGCGTGAACCTCGAGCCGAAGAGGGGGGTATTGATAGTGGAACCCCGGTTCTACCGGGTGGGCGTGCGTCGCTGACCTTTTCTTGACAGCGACCTAGGGGCGGGCCATCATCCCGAGGTCCGCCGCGGCGCCGCCCCCGGCTTCTGCCGAGCGCCCGGAGTACGAAAAGAGGGTTAGGGAGGAAGAGGAGGGCCTGCCGAGCGACGTTTCGGACCGAGCGCCGCTGTTCGCGGCTATTCCCCCACGCCAAACAGGCGAAAGGAAAGGTGTATGTGGACTAGAAGGGCAGTCGGCACCGGCCTGGTGCTGATGCTATTGCTGGCAGCGTGCCAGCCCTCCGCGTCGGAATCCCCGAGCGGAAGCGAGGCCCCCGCCAGTGAGGCGCCGGCGGCTGAGCAGGTTCTGCGAGTAGTTCTCGGGACGGAGCCTCCGTCGCTCGACCCGAACATCGCAACCGACAGCGAGTCGGTCAACGTTCTTCGTCAGATCACCCATCCGCTTCTGTACTTCGATGCGGACCTCGGTCTCGCGCCCGGCCTTGCCGAGCTTCCCGAGATCAGTGCCGACGGCATGACCCTGACGTATACCTTGCGCGAAGGCTTTTCGTATTCGGACGGCGAGCCCATCGTGGCCGGCGACTTCGTCTACGGCTGGAAGCGCCTGATCGACCCGCGGACCGCGTCTGAGTACTCCTACGTGCTCGACACGGTCGCCAACGGGGCCGAAATTCGCGGCGCCGACCCGGAGACAGATGACATCGACGCCATGCTCGAAGAGTTCGGCGTCGCCGCTCCGGATGACTCGACCTTCGTGGTCACCCTGGGCGCGCCGGCCACCTGGTTCACCTACGTGACCACCATGTGGCTGACCGTCCCGATCCGCGAGGATATGGCGCCGTTTGGCGAACCAACGACCTTCACCGAGGCCGAGGGCTACATCGCCTCCGGTCCGATGATGCTGGAAGAGTGGAACCACGGCGCGTCCGTTCACGTTGTGCCCAACCCGGGCTGGGGCGGCGAGCCGGTCACCCTTGAGCGCATCGAGTACTCGGTCATTGCCGACTCCTCGGTGGAGCTCGCGGCCTACGAGGCCGGCGATCTGGATATCGCCACGCCTCCGCCGGCTGAGATTCCGCGCCTCGAGGAAGACCCGGTGGTGAGCCAGGAGATCCTCCGTGGCAACACCCTGAACGTCGAGTATTACGGCTTCGACCTGATCGATCCGAATTCGCCGTTCGCGCGCTCTCCGCTCCTGCGGAAGGCGTTCCACGAGGCTGTTGACAAGGAGACCATGATCGCCGTCCCGTACGGCGGCGTCGGCAGCGTGGCCAACAGCCTGGTACCGCCCGGCATGCCGGGGAATCAGGACACCGTCTTCGTTCCGTACGACGTCGAGCAGGCCACGGCGGACTTCAATGCCGCCCTGGAAGAGCTCGGTCTGGCGAGTGCCGCTGATCTTCATCTCCAGATCGGCTACAACACCGAAGGTACCCACGCGGACCGCGTTGCGTACCTCACGGAGCAGTGGCGGACGGCGTTCGGCGACGAGTTCTCGCTGGAGCCGGTGGGCATGGAGTTCGGAACGTATCTCGACCGTCTGTCGAGCGATCCGTTCGACATCTTCCGACTCGGGTGGATCGCGGACTTCCCGCATCCGCACAACTTCCTCTTCGACCTCCTCGGCTGCACGAGCCCCAACAACAACGTTGGGTACTGCAACGAGGCGGCCGACGAGCTGATGGCGGAAGCGGCGGTCGAGGCGGATCCTGACGCTCAGGTCGCCCTGTACAACCAGGTCCAGGAAATGCAGATGGCGGACAACCCGCTGATGCCGTTCCGGTTTGGCGGGCGCTTCACGCTCGTCAAGCCGTACGTCGTGGGCCTGACCGTGACTCCGCTTGACCCGGATGCGGGCGCACACTTCTATCCGTGGGTGACGATCGCCGCCCACGAGGAGTAGGGTTCCGCACCAGTAAGGCGTAACAACTGTCGGGCGGGCCGGGAACGGCCCGCCCGACGGCCACGGCGGCCGAGGATTATTCTTCGGACGCCACGGCCGTCGACACCACGACGGCAGATGACATGGAGAGGCAGACGTGCTGACCTATATCGTTCGGCGGGTCCTGTGGATCATCCCGGTCCTCTTCTTCGTGTCGGTCATCACCTTCGTCCTCATGCACGCCGTCCCCGGTGGCCCGTGGTCGCGCGAGCGGCCGCTCCCGCAGTCCACCATCGACCGGCTGAACGACAAGTACGGGCTCGACGAGCCCATCGTCGTCCAGTACCTGAACTGGGTTGGCCCGCTGGTCATCTCCGACGGCGCCGTGAGCTGTTGCGGAGGGATGCTGACCGGCGACCTGGGACCGTCCTACAAGTACACCGACCGGTCGGTGAACGACATCATCGCGGACGGGATCCTGATCACCGTCCAGCTTGGCGCGATGGCGTTCCTCTTATCGGTCGCCATTGGCCTCCCGCTCGGCATCGTCGCCGCCCTGGGCCATAACAAGGCGCCCGACTACTCGGCCACCTTCGTCTCGGTTCTCGGCATCTCGACGCCGACGTTCGTGTCGTCGATCCTGCTCATCGTCGTGTTCGGCGTGATGCTGGGCTGGTTCCCGATCACCGCGCTGGAATGGGAGTCGGATCCGACCGCCTGGGTCCTGCCCATCATCGCGCTCTCGCTGTACCCCATCGCCCAGATCGCGCGCTATACGCGGGCCTCGATGCTGGAGGTCACCCGCCGCGACTACGTGCGCACCGCGCACAGCAAGGGGTTGGGTCGGCGGACCGTGGTCATCGTGCACATGATCCGCAACGCGCTGATCCCGGTGGTGACCATCCTCGGACCGATCCTGGCCTTCCTGATCACCGGGTCGTTCGTGATCGAGTACATCTTCAGCGTCCCGGGTATCGGTCGCTCGTACGTCACCAGCATCAGCTACCGCGACTACAGCATGATCATGGCCATGACCATGTTCTACGCCGTGGTCATCGTCATGCTGAACCTGGTGGTCGACGTCCTGTACGCCTACATCGACCCGCGCATCCGCTACAGCTAGGAGCTCCATGACCGAGCAGACCGGCGCCATCGAGGTCGGCCTCCCGCTCGAACGCCGGAAGAGCACCGGCCTGTGGACCGACGCCTTCCGCCGTCTCCTCCGCAACCGGCTCGCCATCGTGGGCGGGATCATCGTCCTGTTCCTGCTGTTCATCGCGGCCTTTGGGCCGCAGCTTGCGCCGTGGCCGTACTACGAGCAGCACCTGCAGGAGATCATCGCCAACGGCAACCGCCCGTTGGTGCCGATGCAGCAGATCCAGGGCGTCGACCACGTCCACTACCTCGGCACCGACAACCTGGGTCGCGACCTGTTGAGCCGCCTCATGGACGGGGCGCGGATTAGCATGATGGTCGCCCTCATCGCCCAGGCGGTCGTGATCATCATCGGGATCCCGGTCGGTGCCATGGCGGCCTGGTTCGGCGGCAAGCTGGACAACTTCCTGATGCGGATCACGGACATCGTCTACGCCTACCCCGACCTGCTGTTCATCATCCTGCTGGGCGTCGCCTTCCGCGAGACGTTCTTCGGCCAGGCCATGGATGGGCTGTTGCTCGTCTTCGTCGCGATCGGGCTGACCTCGTGGGTGACGATGGCCCGGCTCGTCCGCGGCCAGCTGCTGAGCCTGAAGGAGCAGGAGTTCGTGGAGGCGGCGCAGGCCATCGGCGTGTCCGACCGCAAGATCGTGAACAAGCACCTGCTGCCGAACGCGACCGGGCCGATCATCGTGGCCGTCACCCTCGGCATCCCGGCCGCCATCCTGGCGGAGGCGACCCTCGCCTTCATCGGGATCGGCGTCCAGGACCCCCGCGCCAGCTGGGGCAGCCTGGTGGCCGACGGCCAGGTCTACATTCGATCGTTCCCGCACCTGGTCCTCTATCCGGCCCTCGCCATCGCGGTGGCCCTCATCAGCTTCACCTTCCTTGGCGACGGCCTGCGCGACGCGCTCGACCCCAAGTTGAAGGGGAAGCAGTAGGTTGGCGGTCAGCGACCCCGAGACCCCGCCCGCCGGCGCAGAGGTCAGCGACCTTCCCGACTCGATCGAGATCGAGACCGAGGAGGGACGTCGGCTCGCCGAGCAGCTGGCCGATCGCAGCCGCCATGCGCGCAAGCTGCTCGAGGTCCGGAACCTCTCGACCCAGTTCTTCACCCGCGACGGGGTGGTCCACGCCGTCGACGAGGTGAGCTTCGACGTCGACTACGGGGAGACGCTCGGGTTGGTGGGCGAGTCCGGCTGCGGCAAGAGCGTCACCGCGTTGTCGCTCGTCCGCCTCGTCCCCGATCCGCCGGGCCAGATCACCGAAGGCCAGATCATCTTCGACGGGATCGACATCCTGAAGCTGTCGCGGTCCGAGATGCGCCGGCTGCGGGGTCGGAAGATCGGCTTCATCTTCCAGGACCCGATGACCAGCCTGAACCCGACGTTGCCGGTTGGCTACCAGATTTCCGAGTCCGCACGCACCCACCTCGGCCTGTCGCGCAACGCGGCCGGGGATCGCGCGGTGGAGCTGCTGTCCAAGGTCGGCATTCCCCGGGCACGCGACCGGATGGGGGACTACCCGCACCAGTTCTCCGGTGGCATGCGCCAGCGGGTGATGATCGCGATCGCGCTCGCCTGCGACCCGATGCTGCTGCTGGCCGACGAGCCGACCACCGCTCTCGACGTCACCATCCAGGCCCAGATCCTCGACCTCATCCGCTCCCTGTCGGAGGAGTTCGGGACCGCGGTCATCCTGATCACCCACGACCTCGGCATCGCGGCCGGCATGTGCCGCCGCGTCAACGTCATGTACGCCGGCCGGATCGTGGAGACCGGGATCGTCGATGACGTCTTCGAGAACTCGCGCCACCCGTATGCCTGGGGCCTGCTCGACTCGCTGCCTCGCATTACCGACGTGCGTGCCAGCCGGCTTCGCACGATCGAGGGGCTGCCGCCGGACCTCGTCGACCCCGCCGTCGAGTGCCGATTCTCTCCGCGCTGCCGCTACGCACAGGACCGCTGCCGGACCGAGGAGCCCGAGCTCACAGCGCGGCCGGGTGAGGGCCACGAGGCGAGATGCTTCGGCACCGAGCCGGGTGGATGGATCCCATGACCGAGTCGACCACGACGGTCCCCGCCACCGCCACGGCCGTCGAGCCCTCGGGCAACGGCACCGGGCCGCTCGTTGAGGCCGACAACATCCGGGTCTACTTCCCGATCTTCTCCGGCCTCCTCCAGCGACGGACTGGCGATGTCCGCGCCGTGGACGACATCTCATTCGAGATCAAGCGCGGGGAGACCCTCGGCCTGGTCGGCGAGTCCGGATGTGGGAAGAGCACCACTGGTCGCGCGCTCATCCGCCTCCGAAAGCTCTCAGGCGGGAAGGTCCTGTTCGACGGCCTCGACCTCATGAGCCTCTCGCGCGAGGAGCTCCGGCTGGCAAGGCGGCGGATGCAGATCATCTTCCAGGATCCGTACTCCTCGCTGAACCCGCGAATGACGGTCAACTCGATCATCTCCGAGCCGCTGGAGACCCATAACCTCGGCAGCAAGTCCGCCCGCCAGGACCGGGTGGCGGAGCTGCTCCAGCTGGTGGGGCTCAACCCGAACTACCGCAACCGCTACCCGCACGAGTTCTCCGGCGGCCAGCGGCAGCGCATCGGCGTGGCTCGCGCGCTCGCCGTGGAGCCGGAGTTCATCGTCTGCGACGAGCCGATCAGCGCCCTCGACGTGTCGATCCAGGCCCAGGTCCTGAACCTCCTGGTCGAGCTCCGCGAGCGGTTCGGGCTCACGTACCTGTTCATCGCACACGACCTGTCGGTCGTCCGCCACATCAGCGATCGGGTCGGGGTCATGTACCTCGGCAAGCTGGTCGAGGTCGGGACCCCGGACCTGCTGTACGCGGGCCCGGGCCACCCGTACACCCGGGCCCTGCTGTCGGCGGTGCCCATCCCGGACCCGAAGACCGAGCGCAAGCGGAAGCGGGTCATCCTCACCGGCGACGTCCCCTCGCCGGTCAACCCGCCGTCCGGTTGCCGCTTCCACACCCGGTGCTGGCTGTACGAGCGGCTGGGCCGTCCGGAGGTGTGCACCACCGAGGAGCCCCCGCTCCGCACCATCCAGCCCTCTCACCAGGCCGCCTGTCACTTCGCCGAGGACGCCCTGCGCAGCGATGTCGGTGTCGCGCACCTCGACGAAGCCCCTGAACCCACCGGCGGAACCGCAGCCGCGCCCGCCGCCACCACGTGAAGGAGGGCAGTCACCCGATAGCCGCCCGTTGGCGGCGCTGATATGCTGATGCGACCTCACCGGCCCCCGGCCGGATCGTATCGCCCATTCCTGTCGGAAGAATCGAAGGAAGCGGAGGGTCACCTAAGTGCGTAGAGTCCTACCCCTGTTTGTCGTCGTCGGCCTCGTGCTGGCGGCGTGTACGCCCTCGGGCTCGGAAGAGCCCTCGGGCAGCGCCGCGCCATCTGAGGCGCCGGCCAGCGAAGCACCGTTCTCGCCGTCCTCGTATCCCGCGGACGGCCCGGTTGACTGTGCCTACGGCGGCGAGTTCTCGGAGATTCGCGCCGAAGCCGCGGATACCGTCGTCTTCTCGCTGTGCTTCCCGGACCCGGCGTTCCTGGCGAAGATCGCGTTCACTGCGTTCGCGATCCACGACACCGCCAACCTCGAAGCCAACATGGCGAACCACCGGATCCTCGCCGACCCGATCGGGACCGGTCCCTACCGGCTCCTCGACTGGCAGCGGGGCACGCAGCTCGTCTTCGAGAAGAACCCCGACTACTGGGGCGAGAACGTCGGTGCGGATGAGCTCGTCTTCCAGTGGACCACCGAGTCCGCGGCGCGACTCGTCGCGCTCCAGGCGGGCCAGATCGACGCCATCGACAACCCCGCGCCCAACGACATGGCCACCATCGCCGGCGACCCGAACCTGGCACTCGTGCCGCGGGATCCGCTGAACACGATGTACGTCGGGTTCAACAACACCTTCGAGCCGTTCGATGACGTGCGCGTCCGCCAGGCCCTGGCCATGGGCATCGACCGGCAGCGCATCGTCGACAACTTCTACCCCGACGACTCGTCCGTCGCCAGCCACTTCACGCCGTGTGAAATCACGCACGGCTGCGAAGGCGACGAGTGGTACGAGTTCGACCCGGATGCCGCCCAGGCCCTGCTGGCCGAGGCCGGCCTGCCGAACGGGTTTGACACGGTCCTGAACTTCCGCAACGTGGTTCGTGGCTACCTGCCCGACCCGACCGTCGTGGCCCAGGACCTGCAGGCCCAGCTCCGGGACAACCTCGGCATCAACGTCACGATCGAGGAGATGGAGTCGGGGACGTTCCTCGACGCCGCGACCGCCGGTTCGCTGAACGGGCTGTACCTGCTCGGCTGGGGCGCTGACTACCCCGATACGTCCAACTTCCTGAACTACCACTTCGACAACGACGCGAACCACCAGTTCGGTGTCGTCGATGCGTCGGTCCGCGATCCCATCGGGGAAGCCGGATCGAACCTCGACGACGAGGTCCGCGCCGCTGCCTACGCAGAGGCCAACAACGCCATCCGGGAGACCGTCCCGATGGTGCCGGTCGCGCACGGGGCTTCCGCCACCGCGTGGCTGGCCGACGTGGAAGGCGCCCACAGCTCGCCGCTCGGCAACGAGTGGTTCGCCGCGGTGACGCCGGCCGACAACCAGATGGTCTGGATGCAGAACGCCGAGCCGATCGCGCTGTACTGCGCTGACGAGACCGATGGCGAGACCCTCCGGGTCTGCGAGCAGGTCACCGAGGCGCTGTACGCGTACGAGACGGGAGGGACGGTTGCGATTCCGGCCCTCGCCGAGGAGTGCGTCGGCAACGAGGACGCGACCGAGTTCACCTGCACCCTGCGTGACGCGACGTTCCACGACGGCGCGACACTGGATGCCGGTGACGTGCTCCTGTCGTTCGCGCTGCAGTGGGATGTCGCACATCCGCTGCACATCGGGCGGACCGGCTCGTTCGAGTACTTCGGCGGGTTCTTCGGAACCTTCCTGAACGTTCCGCCGCCGGAGGAGTAACCGAATAGACCGATGGGCGGGCATCTGCCCGCCCGCGGACCACACGACGGGCGCCACCTTCGGGTGGCGCCCGTTCATATTCCCGTCAGCCCGCCTCCGCACTACACTCGCGGCCAATGTTCCAGTTCATCGCCCGTCGTGTGCTGCTCTCCATCCCGGTGCTCATCGGCGTCATCGTCGTCGTCTTCACCCTCGCCCGCGTCCTGCCCGGCGACCCGTGCTTCCTCGCCCTCGGCCCGCGAGCGACGCAGGAGGCGTGCGCGGCGTTCAACGAGCGGTTCGGGCTGGACGAGCCGATCCCGGTCCAGTTCGTGATCTACGTCCAGGACCTGCTGTCCGGCGACCTCGGGACCTCGATCGCCTACGGCCGCCCGATCTCGGAGATGCTCATCGAGCGGATGCCGGTGACGATCGAGCTCACGATCCTGGCCCTGGGCATCGCCACCATCCTGGGCATCACGCTGGGCGTGGCGTCGGCCGCGCGGCGCAACTCGAAGGTGGACGTCGGGACGATGATGTTCGCCAACTTCGGCGTGTCGATCCCGGTGTTCGTCCTCGGCCTGATCCTGATCTTCATCTTCGCCGTCGTCCTGAAGGACACGCCGTTCGCCCTGCCCCCCAATGGACGCCTGTCGCCGGGGGTGATCATCATCCCGCTGGCCGAGGCATGGGGCGTGCAGGACCTCGACGGTCCGTTGCGGGTCCTGATCGACTTCGTCGGCAACATGTACGTCGTCGGCAGCCTGATCAGCGGCCAGTGGGCGGTCTTCGGTGATGCGGTCGTCCACCTCATCCTGCCGGCGATCGCGCTGGCCACCATCCCGCTGGCCCTCATCGGCCGGATGACCCGCTCCAGCCTGCTCGAGGTCCTCGGCCAGGACTACATCCGCACGGCCCGGGCCAAAGGGGTCATCGAGCGGCGGGTGGTCCTCAGCCATGGGCTGCGGAACGCCATCCTGCCGGTCGTCACCGTCATCGGGCTGACCCTGGGCGCCCTGCTCAGCGGGGCGGTCCTGACCGAGACGATCTTCGGGCTGACCGGGCTGGGGAAGACGATCACCGACTCGATCACCGGCCGCGACTTCCCGGTCATCCAGGCGGTGACCCTGATCACGGCCATCGTGTACCTCACCGTGAACCTGGTCGTGGACGTGTCGTACGCGTTCCTCGACCCGCGGATCCGGCTCAAATGACATTCCTGCCAGACAGCGGCGACGCCCAGCTCGCGGCACGGACCGTGACCGCGGGCGAGGGGATGACGGCGGTCGATGTCGAGGGTCTGGCCGCACGGCCCGGCAACCTGTGGCGCGACACCGCCGGCAGCATCCTCCGCCAGCGGTCGGCGCAGGTTGGGCTCGTGCTGCTGGTTTTCCTGTTCACCACGGCGCTGTTCGCGCCGCTGATCGCGACCCACGATCCGGATCTGGCGGTCGGGATCGAGGAGGGGCTGTCCCAGGCCGACGGCGAGTATGCCCCGTGCATCCACCTCCTCGGATGTCCGGAGGACCGGCCCGAGCACTACTTCGGGCTCGACCGGAACGGCCGGGACGTGTTCAGCCGGGTGGTGTACGGGGCCCGCGTTTCCCTGTTCGTCGGCGTCCTGACCGTGGGCTTCGCCATCGCCATCGGTTCGACCATCGGCGCCCTGGCGGCCTTCGGCGGGGGCCGCGCGGACAACGTCCTGATGCGGATCATGGACGTGTTCCTCGTCTTCCCGGCCCTGGTCCTGGCCATCGCCATCGTCACCGTGCTCGGGCCGGGGTTGCTCAACGCACAGCTCGCGATCGGGATCGTGGCCATCCCGGTCTATGCCCGTGTCATGCGCGCATCGGTCCTGTCCGTCCGCGAGCGCGACTTCGTCACCGCCTCGCGGGCCCTCGGGGAGTCGGGACGCGGCGTGCTGTTCCGAAGGGTCGTCCCCAACTCGCTGACCCCGATCATCGTGGCCGGCACGCTCGGCGTGGCCGGCGCCATCCTGGAGGTCGCCGCGCTGTCGTTCCTCGGGCTCGGCGCCCAGCCCCCGCTGGCGGAGTGGGGATCGATGATCGCCCTCGACCGCAACCAGCTGTTCAACGCTCCGTGGCTCATCCTCGCGCCCGGCATCGCGCTCACGATCAGCGTGCTGGGATTCAACCTGTTCGGAGATGGGCTCCGTGACGCGCTCGACCCACGGCTGAACCGGTGACCAGCGGCGGCATCGCCGAGATCTCCGAGATCCCCCGCCGCGTCGGTTCGCGCGGGCAGCGGCTGCTCGACGTCCGCGGCCTGGTGACCTCGTTCCACACCCGCGACGGGGTCGTCCGCGCGGTGAGCGGCATCGACTTCCACGTCGACCGGGGCGAGATCCTCGGACTGGTCGGGGAGTCCGGCTGTGGAAAGACGGTCAGCGCCCTGTCCATCCTGGGCCTGGTCGCGCCGCCAGGTCGCGTCGAGGGCGGGCAGATCCTGTTCGATGACGTCGACCTGCTGACGCTCAGCTCGGAGCGCCTGCGGAAGCTGCGCGGGGAGCGGATCAGCATGATCTTCCAGCAGCCGCAGAGCAGCCTGAACCCGGTCTATGACGTCGGGCGGCAGATCAGCGAGGTGCTCGAGATCCACAAGGGGATGAAGAAGCGGACCGCGCGCGCCCGCGCGGCCGAGCTGCTGCGGATGGTGGGCATCCCCGATCCCGAGCGGCGGCTGGAGGCGTATCCCCACTCCCTGTCGGGCGGCATGGCCCAGCGGGTGATGATCGCCATGGCCCTCGCCTGCGAGCCGGAGCTGCTCATCGCGGACGAGCCGACCACCGCCCTGGACGTGACCATCCAGGCCCAGATCCTCGATCTCATGCGCGCCCTCCAGGCGGACACCGGGACGGCGATCGTGCTCATCACCCACGACCTCGGGGTGGTGGCCGAGATGTGTGACCGGGTGGCGGTCATGTACGCCGGGGAGATCGTCGAGCAGTCGGACACGACCACCCTGTTCGCCGATCCCAAGCACCCGTACACCCAGGGCCTGATCGGCTCGGTCCCGACCCTCGGCCAGGTCCAGGCGGAGCTGACGACCATCCCCGGCTCCGTGCCGAACCTCATCGACCTGCCAGCGGCCTGTCGCTTCGCCCCGCGCTGCGTGCCACGGGTGGCCCAGGACGTACCGCACTGCACGACCGATCATCCCGAGCTCCGCTCGGTGGGCGAATCCGCTGGCCAGGCGATCGGCCACGACGTCCGCTGCTGGATCTACCACGAGACCGATGGGACCCCGATTGCGGGAGCCCGGGTGCAGTGACAGGGACGATTTCGAACGGGCCCCTGGTCCAGGTCGAGAACCTCTCCGAGTTCTTCCCACTGCGGGCCGGCCTCCTCCAGCGCCAGATCGGCGAGGTGAAGGCCGTCGACGACGTCAGCTTCGAGATCCGCCGGGGCGAGACGCTGGGCCTCGTCGGGGAGTCGGGATGCGGCAAGACGACGGTGGGACGGACCCTCCTCCGCCTGATCGATCCGACCGGGGGCCGGATCGTGTTCGACGGGGAGGACATCACCCACGTCAAGGGCGCGGAGCTGAAGCGCTACCGGCGGCGGATGCAGATCGTCTTCCAGGACCCGTACGCGTCCCTGGACCCGCGGGCGCCGATCGCCGCGGCCATCGGGGAGGGGCTCCGCATCCACGGCATCGGCACGCCGCAGGAGCGCGCGGACCGGGTGGCCAAGATGATGGACCTCGTCGGGCTCGCGCCCTACCACGCCCGGCGCTATCCGCACGAGTTCTCCGGCGGCCAGCGGCAGCGGATCGGGATCGCGCGCGCCCTCGTCCTCGAGCCGGACCTGCTCGTGTGCGACGAGCCGGTCAGTGCCCTCGACGTCAGCATCCAGGCCCAGGTCCTGAACCTCCTCCGCGATCTCCAGCGCCGGCTGGGCCTGACCTACCTGTTCATCGCCCACAACATGGGCGTGGTCGAGCACATCAGCGACCGGGTGGCGGTCATGTACCTCGGCGCCCTGGTCGAGGTTGCCGGCTCGGCGGAGATCTACCGGCTCCCGGTCCACCCGTACACCATCGCCCTCCTGTCGGCGGTCCCCGTGGCCAAGCCCGCGGAGCGGGCGCAACGGCGGCGGATCATCCTCCGCGGCGACGTCCCCTCCCCGGTGAACCCGCCATCGGGATGCCGGTTCCACACCCGCTGCTGGCTGCGGACCCAGCTCGGCAATCCCGAGCGCTGCGCGACCGAGCGACCGGAGCTGCGGACCGTCGGCGGGGGCCACGAGGTCGCGTGCCATTTCGCGGAGGACCTGCTCGAGCCGGCCAAACGCCAGCGGCGGATCGCCGCCGCGGCCGCCGGGAGCTCGGGCCTGGAGTCGGCCGAGGCAGTCGACGAGGCCGAGACGCCCGCGCCCCCGACCCCGACCGAGGCAGCGGTCGGCTAGGCTTCGCGGCGTGGAGGTCCGCGTCGCACTCGCCCAGGTCGCGCCCCACCTGGGGGACGTGGAGGCGAACCTCGCGCTGGCCGCCGACCGGATCGGCGCGGCGGCAGCCGAAGGCGCGCATCTCGTCGTCTTCCCCGAGCTGGCGCTGAGCGGCTACCTGCTCAGCGACCTCGTGCCCGAGGTCGCCATGCCGGTGACCGATCCCCGGCTGGCGGATCTGTCCCGCACCGCGCCGGGGACCGCGGTCGCGATCGGGTTCGTCGAGGAGACCGATGACCATCGGTACACCAACAGCGCCGTCCTCCTCCGCGACGGCGAGGTCCTCGGCCACCACCGCAAGGTCTACCTGCCGACCTACGGCATGTTCGACGAGGGGCGCTTCACCCGAGCAGGCGACCGGATCCGGACGACGGCGGTGGGGGAGCCGCTGGGACGGATCGGCCTGAGCATCTGCGAGGACTTCTGGCACCCCTCGGTGCCGATGATCCAGGCCCATGACGGGGCCTCGCTGCTCGTCAACCTCGCCGCCGGCCCAGCCCGAGCGCCCGGCTCCGACGCCGGCCTGGCGGCGATCGAGGGGTGGCACAAGATGCAGGAGACGTACGCCCTGCTGGGGACGGTGGCGGTCGCGTTCTGCAACCGGGTCGGCAACGAGGAGGGGCTCACCTTCTGGGGTGGCTCGCGGCTGATCGGCGCCAACGGGGCGGTCGTGGCGGAGGCGCCGCTGTACGAAGAAGCGCTCGTCGTCGGCAGTCTCGACACCGACGACCTGCGGATGCAGCGCTACCAGCTCCCCATCCTGGCCGACGAGCGGCTGGACCTCACCCGCCGCGAGCTGGACCGGATCATCGCCGAGCGCGCGGGGCTGGAGGCGGCGGACGAACCGGCCGAGGAAGCGGCGGGGGACCGATGAGCGCCGGATCGACGAGTCCTGCCGCGACCGAGGCTGCGCCGCTGCCGCAGGTCCAGGCCGACCAGGTCGTGGCGGTCATCACCGGCTTCCTCCGCGCCCAGCTGGACCAGACCGGCTTCGACCGGCTGGTGGTGGGCCTCTCCGGCGGGGTCGACAGCGCGACCGTCGCCTTCCTGGCCGCTCGGGTGGTGGGGGCGGAGAACGTGCTGGCGGTGCGGATGCCGTTCCGCCAATCGGATCCGTCGTCGGAGACCGATGCCCTCCGGGTGGTCGAGGCCCTCGGCTGCGACTCGCAGCGGATCGACATCACGGCCATGGCCGAGCCGATGCTGACCGTCGTCGGCCACGGCGACGAGCCCGCGCTGCGCATCCGGCGCGGCAACGTCCTGGCCCGGCTGCGGATGATCGTCCTGTACGACCGCTCGGCGGCCTTCGACGCCCTGGTCTGCGGGACCTCGAACAAGACCGAGGCGCTGCTCGGCTACGGGACGCTCCACGGCGACATGGCCGCGGCGCTGCAGCCGATCGGTGACCTGTACAAGAGCCAGCTGCGCGCGGTGGCCACCGAGCTGGGCGTGCCACCGGAGATCGTCGCCAAGCCACCATCCGCCGACCTGTGGCCGGGACAGACCGATGAGGACGAGCTGGGCGCCACCTACGACGACCTGGATCGGATCCTGTACGCCGTGGTCGACCGGCGCTGGTCGGTGGACCGATGCGTCCGGGCCGGGCTGTCGGAGTCGCTCGTGCGGTGGGTCGTCGAGCGCGTGGCCCGCAACGAGTTCAAGCGCCAGACGGCGCCGGTGGCGAAGGTGAGCCTCCGCACGCCGGGAATCGACCACCTCTATCCGCGTCGTCGCCCCGGCTCGCGGCGGCCCAAGGGCCCCAGGGCCGGCGCCACGACTGCCGGCTGAGCGCCGTATTCCGATGACCGGTCGGCTCGTGGTCGTGGGCACGCCGATCGGCAACCTCGGCGACCTGTCGCCCCGGGCGGCCGAGGCGCTGCGCGAGGCCGACCTCGTCGTCGCGGAGGACACCCGGGTCGCCGCCAAGCTCCTCCGTTTCATCGGGGCGCGGCGTCCGACCGTGTCGTTCACCGAGCACAACTCGGCGTCCCGCCTGCCGGACCTGCTGGAGCGGCTCGGCAGGGGCGACACGCTGGCACTCACGACGGACGCCGGGATGCCCGCCGTTTCCGACCCCGGAGCGCGAGCTGGTGGCCGCCGCCCGCTCCGCGGGCCACGTCGTCGAGGTCGTGCCCGGTCCGTCGGCCGTCACCGCCGCCCTGGCCGTCGCGGGCGCGTCCGGCGGTGGCTTCCTGTTCGGTGGCTTCCTGCCGGCTCGACCGCCAACCGCGCGCTTCGCGGTGCTCGAGCGGCTGGTGGCCGCCGCCGGCGGCCTGGGCCTGCCCGTTGTCCTGTTCGAGGCCCCGCACCGGGTCTCGCGCCTCCTCGGCGAGCTCGACCGTTTGACCGCGGTGCACCCGGACCTGCGGGTCGCCGCGGCCCGTGAGCTGACCAAGATCCACGAGGAGGTCGTCGTCGGCACCCCCGCCGAGGTGGCCGCCGCGCTGCCGACGCCTCGTGGCGAGTTCACGCTGGTCGTCTCGGGTCTGTCGCGCCCGCGACCTCCGCGACCGTCGGACGCCGGCGCCGCTCGTCGCCGCCGGCCGGCCGCGCCGGGCTTTCCGATCGGACCATCACCGACCTCCTCCGCGCTGCCGGAGTCCCGCGCCGCGAGGCCTATCGGTGCCGTTCAGTCGGGCGGTAAGGGCTCTGTCAGGGACCGGTAATCGGTCAGCCCTAGCCTCCTCCGCGCCACTCACTCGCCGGGTGCGCCGTTGAGCCCCGCGCGGGCTGGAGGAGAGACCTCAGATGAACAAGGTGATGCTGGTGGGACGGCTGACCCGCGACCCGGAGCTGCGCACGCTGCCGAGCGGGAAGCACGTCACGACTTTCTCCCTCGCGACGAATGAGTACCGCGGCGCCAACGCCGGGGAGCGGACCGAGTACCACGCCTTGGTCGCGTGGGACCGCCTGGCCGAGATCTGCGGCCAGTTCCTGGGCAAGGGCCAGCTCGTCGATGTCGAGGGCCGGCTCCAGACCCGCCAGTGGGATGACGACGCTGGCAAGAGGCACTGGAAGACCGAGGTCGTGGTCAGCTCGCTGGAGATGCTCTCCGGCCGCGGCAAGAAGGAATACGCCAAGGAGGCCCAGGCCGCGCAGGACGAGACCGAAACCCCGGTCAACGGCGCCTCAGACGAGCCGCTGGAGGCCGTCGTCGCGAT
>CAWHAZ010000002.1:0-158140 GCA_963827475.1 uncultured Chloroflexia bacterium | reverse complement strand
GGTGCCAGCCGGGGCAGAACCCGCATCGGTATGGCTTGAGGCTTCCGTCCTGGCGGCGGCCGTGGCGGAGGATGGACTTCGCCTCGCCGCGGCTGATGTACATCACCTTCGAGGTGCAGCCGCGCTCGACGCGGGGCAGGTTCCGGTTGATGAACTGGTGGTAGTCGACGCTCATGCCCGCATCGTCGACGGGCGTCGTGACACCTAGCGTGTCGCCATTCGGCGCCGCGATTCCGTACCCTGAGGGCCGCATGTCAGACCAGCCCAAACCCGTCCTCAGCGACCGCTTCGTGGATGCGGCCGCCTATGCCGTGGAGCTCCACCGCGACCAGGCCCGGAAGGGCACGGCGATTCCATACGTCACGCATCTGTTCGCCGTCTGCAGCCTGGTGCTCGAGGACGGCGGGACCGAGGACGAGGCGATCGCCGCGCTCCTGCACGACGGGCCGGAGGACCAGGGCGGGGAGCCGGTGCTGGCCGAGATCCGCCGACGGTTCGGAGACGAGGTCGCCGCGATGGTGGATGGCCTGAGCGACTCGATGACCTCCGGGGACGAGGAGAAGGAGGCCTGGCGGCCGCGGAAGGAGCGCTACCTCGCACGCCTCGAGACGGAACCCGAATCGGTCCTGCGCATCTCCCTCGCCGACAAGCTCCACAACGCGCGGTCGATGGCCGTGGACGTGGCGGCCAAGGGGAACAAGGTCTGGAATCGGTTCAACGCCGGCAAGGACGACCAGGCCTGGTACTTCCGAAGTCTCCTCGCGATCTTCCGAGCGCGCCTCCCCAAGTCGCGGAACCTGCCGGAGTTCGAGGCTCTCGTCCAGGAGCTTGTTCGTGGAGAAGGAATGGCGCGTCTACGTCCTGGAACTCGAGGACGGCGCAGGACCCGGGAGGCTACCTGACAAGCCCAACGTGTACGTGGGACAGACTGCGCGGACAGTCCAGCGAGCGATTGGGCACCCATCTCACCGATTCCGTTCGAGGGAGCCGCCCGGTTCGACAGGTATTTCCGCGCCATTCGGCCCGACCTCGTCGAGGGTCTCGGGCCGTACTTCTCGGAGGAGGACGCCCTTCGGGCCGAGGCTGACTCTGGATAAGGACCTCAAGCGCCGCGGCTTCGCGGTGGTGAACAAGACAACGGGCCAGGCCCGTGAAGCCGCGCAAGGCGACGCAAGTCGAAGCCGAGAAGTCCTTCGGTTTAAAACACCTGTTCGACACCGCGCGCCGATGGGAGGAAAATAGGGGCAACTCGGACGGGTGTTGAGGCGTGGACCCATCGGTCCACCCGCGAGAGATTTCGATCCTCACCGCCCTGGCGGACCCGCCCGGAGCAGCGGTCCTGGAGCCCAGACAAGGCTCAATCATCGGGACGCTGCAGGAGGTAGTTCCCATGCAGGCTTTCATCATTGAAAGCGCCAACAAGCCGGGTGAGCTTGCCCGGAGCGCATCGGTCATCGCGAAGCGCGATATCAACGTCTACCCCTTCAGCCTGGGGCTGGGCTCGCGAGGCGGGCAGGCCTTCGTGGCTGCCGATGAGGCGGGCGTGAAGAGTGCGCTGACCAGCGCGGACATCAAGTACCAGCGAGGTCCCCGTGCTGACGATTTGGCTCGAGGACCGGCCGGGCACCGCTGCGCTGACGGCGCAGAAGCTGGCCGATGCCGGAGTGAACATCGAGCTGTTCGCGCCGGTGTACTCCACCAATGGCAAGGCCACCTGCCTGATCGGGGTTGACAAGATCGCCGATGCGAAGCGCGTCCTCTCCGACCAGCTGACCGAATGGAAGGTTCCGGAGCCGATGCACGCGGGCATGAGCTCCCGGTAGTCGCAACTCCGACCCTGTAACCAACCGCCGCGCCGGCCTGTCCGGCGCGGCGGAACTTACTATCACGCCATGCGCGAGCAGGCCACCCGATGATCACTGTCCGACGCGACCGCGAGATCCACGACGTCGAGGGCGGCTGGTTCCGTGCCCGCTGGCACTTCAGCTTCGACACCTACCGCGACCCGGAGAACGACGAGTTCGGCGCGATGCGGGTGTTCAACGACGACCGGCTCATCCCCGGCGCCGTCTGGCCGCTCCACCCCCACCGCGACGTGGAGGGCCTGACCTACGTCGTGGAAGGGACGTTCGGGCACGAGGACAACATCGGCGGGCCGTTCGGTCCGCTGCCGGCGGGCTCCGTCCAGCGGATGACCCTCGGTTCGGGAGCCCTCCACTCCGAGCGCAACGCCTCGGATACCGAGCCCATGCGCTTCATCCAGATCTGGATCCTCCCCGACACGGCCAGCCTGCGCCCAGGGGTGGAGCAGCGGGTCTTCACCACCGAGGACCGGACCGACCGGCTGCTGAAGGTGATCGGCCCCGAGGGCGGCGAGGTGGTGAAGGTCCACCAGGACGCATCGGTCCATGTCGCCCGGCTCAACCCGGGCGTCGGGGTCAGCCACCCCATCGGTGCCGGTCGCGGCGCCTACCTGTACCTCATCTCCGGCGCGGCCACGGCGGCCGGCCACGAGCTGGCCACCGGCGACGCGGTCAAGGTGACCGATGAGCCGGAGCTGGCCATCGAGGCCACCGCGGTCTCGGAGCTGATCCTGGTCGACGTTCCGATGACCTTCGAGCCGGTCGGCGTCTGGGCCATGCAGCGCTGATCCGCCGCCGGCCGTCGCTCAGTTGGCTCCCCGAGGATCTTCAGCGGCGGGCATCGGGTCGAGGATTCGCTGCCGGACGGGGCTGGGGAGGATCTTGTACACCTCTCCCGGCGCTCGGAAGCCGATCTTCAGGTGGGTGTTGTCGCAGAACGGCTTCCGGGCCGACTCACCGCAGCGGCACAGCGTAGCCCGCGGCAGAACCTCCTCGGTTCCGTCTTCGAGGCGGACGTGTATCTCGCCGGTGACCAGGAGCGGTCCGTTGCGCATCGGCATCACCGACGTCGACGCATGTGACTCCGCGGCGCCGCCGTCGAGCCGCCGGTACTGCAGGGCGCCGCTGGGACACCGCTCGACGGTCGCGGCGACCGTGTCCGGGTCGTCCGCATCCGGAACAATCCACGGTCGACGCCGCAGGTTGAAGACCCGGGGCTGGCTCAATAGGCACGTGCCAACGTGGATGCATCGGTCGAGGTCGAAGGTCACCTCGATGGCGTCCCCGCGATAGGTCTTGCGCATCTCCGCTAGTTCTTGATCTCGTAGCGCAGAAGGACCACGCCGTTTTGGAACGGGGTGGCCTCGACCAGCTTCAGGTCTTGCCAATCCTCGAAAATGCGCGTTCCCGTGCCGCGTGAAGCCGGGCAGACCAGCATCCGGACCTCGTCGACGACGCCGGCGTCCAGCAGGGAGTGCATGAGTTTCAAGCTCCCCCACAGCCAGATGTCCTTGCCGCTCTGCTCCTTGAGCTCCCGGATGGTGGCGGCCGGGTCGCGCGTCACGGTCGCGGGGGAAAGTCGCCCCAGGGGGCGTCATCCAGCTTCGACGAAGCGACGAATTTGGTGAGGTTGTTGAGCTTCTCGCCGTACTCGCCCTGCTCCTTGGCGTACGGCCAGTAGCCCTTGGACTGGTCGTAGGTATTCGCGCCGAGAATCATCGTGTCGACCGAGTCGATGAGCCCCATCACGCTTGCCTTGAACGCAGGGTCGGTGGTCTCGGAAAAGGGCTCCCCTGACACGAAGCTGAGCCCGCCGTCCTCCTCCGCGGCGATGTTGTCGACGGTCACCCACTGCTGGACGATGAGTTTTCGCATCGCGCCAACTGTAGCCCGCTGGCGCGGCGGCCTCATGTCTACGAGGAGATCTTGCGGCGGTAGATGACCATGGAGACGACGTACCCGACGACGAGGATGCCGACGCACCAGGCGAGGGCGAACCAGATGTCGGTGCCGACCGGCTGCCCCGTGAGCAGGTCGCGGATCGCGTTGACGATGGACGTCACCGGCTGGTTCTCGGCGAAGACGCGCACCGGGCCGGGCATGGTCTCGGTGGGCACGAATGCGGAGCTGATGAACGGCAGGAGGATGAGGGGGTAGGAGAACGCGCTCGCGCCGTCCACGGTCTTCGCGGTCAGACCGGGGATCACGGCGAGCCAGGTCAATGCCAGGGTGAACAGGATCAGCATGCCGGCGACAGCGAGCCACGCCAGCACGTCGGCCTCCGAGCGGAAGCCCATGAGCAGGGCGACGCCAACGACGATCACGAGCGAGATCATGTTCGCGACCATCGAGGTCAGCACGTGCGCCCACAGCACGCCCGACCGAGCGATCGGCAGGGACTGGAAGCGCTCGAAGATCCCGCTGTGCATGTCACCGAAGAGCCGGTACGCGGTGTAGGAGACGCCCGATGCAACCGTGATCAGCAGGATGCCGGGCAGCAGGTAGGTCACATACGAATCCGACCCTGAATTGATCGCGCCGCCGAACACGAAGACGAACAGCAGCATGATGGCGATCGGCATGATCGCGGTCGTGATGATGGTGTCCAGGCTGCGCGTGATGTGGCGCAGGGATCGTCCTGTCAGGACGGCGGTGTCGCCGAAGAAGTGCGTGGTCATGGTCGTTCCTCCGCGTTGTCGCTGCTGCCCTGGCCGCTGTCGCCGACGATGGCGAGGAAGACGTCCTCGAGGGTCGGCTGCTTCTCGACGTATTCGACCGTGGCGGGCGGGAGCAGCTGCTTGAGTTCGGCGAGGGTGCCGTTCACGATGATCCGACCCCCGTGGAGGATCGCGATCCGGTCGGCGAGGTGTTCGGCCTCGTCCAGGTACTGCGTCGTGAGCAGCACCGTCGTGCCCTGCTTGGCGAGTTCCGTGACGGCCTGCCACACCTCGAGGCGCCCCTGGGGGTCGAGCCCGGCCGTCGGCTCGTCGAGGAAGATGACCGGCGGATTCCCGATGAGGCTCATCGCGATGTCGAGGCGGCGGCGCATGCCGCCCGAATAGGTCGACACCCTCCGCGCGGCCGCATCGGTCAGCGCGAAGCGAGCGAGCAGGTCATCCGCGATCTTGCCCGGGTCCTCGAGGTGCCGCAGCCGGGCGACCAGCACGAGGTTCTCGCGCCCGCTGAGGATCTCGTCGACGGCCGCGAACTGTCCGGTGAGGCTGATGGACTGCCGCACGTCCGCACCCTGCGTGGCGACATCGAAGCCGTGGACGCTGGCAGTCCCCGCGTCGGCCTTGAGCAGCGTGGACAGGACGTTCACGATCGTGGTCTTGCCCGCCCCGTTCGAGCCGAGCAGGGCGAAGATGCTGCCCCGCGCGATGTCGAAGTCCACGCCGCGCAGCACGTGCAGCTCCTTGTACGACTTCTCCAGGCCCTGCACGTGGATCGCAGGCCCCTGGCCTTGATTGGCTGTCATCTGGATCTGATCCATTGTTATCTCCGTCTGCATACGGCGTAGACTAGCGGGCAGTGTAGGTATGCGGCGTATACTTGTCAAGCGATGAATGAGATGGACGCCACAGAGCAGGTGCAGGCGCGAGGACGGCCCGGCCTGACCCGTGAGGCCGTCGTGGCCCGGGCGCTCGAGATCGGCACCGCCGAAGGCCTCGAGGCGGTCAGTCTGCGGCGCCTCGCGCAGGAGCTCGGGGTTACGCCGATGGCCCTCTACCGCCACGTTCGCGACAAGCAGGATCTCGTCAACGCGATGACGGAGGCTGTCCTTGAAGGAATCGACCCCACCGTTGGGTTTCGACCCGAGATGACGTGGACCGAACGGCTGCGCCTGGGGATCAACAACTACAAGGAGCAGCTCGACGCGCGTCCGCTTGCCCTTCCGCTCAGCATCGCCTACAGCGGCGAGGGCACCCCGGCCATCTGGAAGGTGCTCGAGGACTTCCTGGCCATCCTGCTCGAGGCGGGATTTGGGCGACGCGAGGCGATCGTCCAGATCCGCATGCTGTCGGGCCTCCTCGCGGGGTACCTGCTGCTCCTCCGGCAGGGCGCGCCCCTGCCGCGCGACGCCCACCAGCTCGACCTGATGCGACGGGGGTTCGCGCTCTCACAGCTGAGCCTGCCGCGCGACGAATTCCCGAACCTCGTCGAAAGCGCGGAGGACATGGCCGAGGTCTGGCTCAGCGACCCGGACCGCTGGTGGCGGAACACGGTCGACCTGATCGTCTTCGGCTTGGAGCGGATCCTCGAGCGGGACCCCGACGGATCGGGGCTGCACGAAAGCGCCTCGTAACGCGTCCGCACACGCTTAAGAGCGTGAGACGCCTAAGTCACGCCTGGCGTGCCAGCCAGCGGCGGGCGGCATCGAGTGACCGGGCGTGGCGTGCAAAGCCCAGCCACGGATCGGGAATCCGGTCCAGGCGATCGAAGACCGTCCTGACGGACCAGCCGTCGGGCCGCGCCACATCGAGCTCATCCCAGCTCAGCGGGACGGCGACCGGGGCACCCGGCCGGGCGCGGACGGCATAGGGCGCCACCGCCGTCTGGGCGTACGCGTTTCGCCCGATGTCGAGGTACAGCCGGTGGCCTCGGTTCGCCTTCCGCGGCTCGGTGGTGAGTCGTGCCGGAGCTTGCTGGGCCAGGACATCGGCCAACTGGCTGGCCACGACGCGGTGGTCCTCGAACGTTCCCTCGCGGCGGAGCGGGACGACGAGGTGGAAGCCGCGCGATCCGCTGGCCATGAGGTAGGGGATCAGGCCGGCGTCGGTCACGACCTCCCGTGCGAGCCGAGCCGCGAACCGGACGTCCTCGACGTCGGTCGTGCTCGGGTCGAGGTCGATGATCAGGCGGTCCGGGCGGTTCGGATCGTCGGCCCGACTGAGCCAGGCGTGCGGGGTGATGCAGCCCTGGTTGGCCAGATAGACGAGGGTGGCGGCGTCATCGGCCACTGCGTGGGTGACCGTACCGCCCTGCTTGACCACCGTGACCCGATGCACCCAGGTCGGGAAGTGGGCCGACGCGTGCTTCTGGTAGATCATCGGTCCTGCCAGACCCTCCGGCAGCCGTTGGAGCATCAGCGGGCGACCGCGCAGGTACGGCAGCATGACCGGGGCGATGCGCCGGTAATACTCGACGATCTCGCCTTTCGTGATGCCGGCGTCCGGGAAGAGGACCCGCTCGGGATGGGTCACCCGAATCGTGTGCCGACCGAGGCGGATGGAAGAGCCGGAATCGGGTGCAGGCGTCATCCTGTCGGCCGCTCCCTGCACCACCTCCCGCGCGGCCTTGTCGTCGCGGAGGCCCACGAACCGGGGGTGGCGCAGGCGGCCTTCTGCGGTCCACTCCGAAAACGCGAACTGGCCCACGAGCTTGGGTCGCACCCAGTGGACCGCCTCGCCCGCGACGTCCCGGCGAGCGGCACCAACCGTGGCGAACGGCGAGGCATCGGTCTCGAGCGCCTGCAGGCGCGCGGTGAGGTCACGCAGGGTGGCCGTGCCGAAGCCGGCTCCGACCTTGCCGGCGTAAACCAATCGGTCACCGTCGTAGTGGCCGACCAGGAGGGCGCCAAAGCCGAAGCGGCTGCCCTTCGGATCGGTATAGCCGCCGATGACCAGCTCCTGGCCGAACGAGCACTTGAACTTCAGCCACGATTTCGACCGGCCGTGGCTGTACGGGCTGCGTCCGTCTTTGGCGATGATCCCCTCCCAGCCGCGCCGGCAGGACTCGTCGAAGAACCGCTCCCCCCGGCCGATGCGGTGGGTCGAGAAGCGGAGTGGGCTCCGATATGTGAACGCCTGCCTGAGCACCGCCTTCCGATCGACCAATGGGACATCGGTCACGTCATACGCGCCCAGGTGCACGAGGTCGAACAGGAAGTAGACGACGGGTACCGATGACCGGATGATCCGGTCCGGCGCTCGCAGGTGAATCCGGCGCTGGAGCTGTTGGAAGCTCGTCTGGGTCCCGACAAAGGTCACGATCTCGCCGTCGACGATGAAGTCGTCCGTGGTGCGCCGCTTCTCGAGCGCGGCCACGATCTCGGGGTACGCGTGGCTGACCAAATTCTGGTTCCGCGACTTGAGCATGACCCGGCCCTTCCTGCAGAAGGCGAGGCAGCGCTCGCCGTCGAGCTTGCGCTCGAAGAGCCAGTCGGGGTCGGAGAACCGGTCGTTGGTGAGGGTGGCCAGCATGGGGTCGGTCCAATCGGGCACTCGGGCCCGATGAACCGCCGCCCGGCTGTGCGGAGGCAGGATGTCGAGCGCCTCGCGGCCGCTCCCGGTCGCTCCGGTCACCGGCGCCCCTCCGAAACAGTTAGGCCCAGCCAGGCGGCGAGGTCGTCGATTTCGCGACGGATGCCATCGGTCATGGCCCTGGTGAACTTCACGTCCTGGTGCAGGGCATTCACGCGGAGGACTCCGGCCTTGCGATCGGCGGTGATATCGGCCTTCCCGATGAGCCGGTCCTCGAACAGGATGGGGAGCGCGAAGAAGCCCCAGCGCCGCTTCTCCATCGGCTTGTACATCTCGAGGGCGTACTCGAAGTCGAACAGCTCGATGGACCGCTTCCGGTCGTAGGTGAGCCGATCGAACGGCGACAGGAGCGCGGTGCGGCCGGTGAATGGCTGGCTCCGGACCCGCGTCACGGCCTCGGGGTCCACTCGCCAGGTCCCCTTCACGCCTGCGACCACGGCCTCCTCGCCGACCGCTCCGACGTCGATCGGCTCCGTGCCCTGCTTCTGGCTCTTCACCCGCGCGATGCCCAGCGAGCGGAGCCGTCGCTCGCCGCGGAGCCGTATCGCCTCGTCTTCGAGGATGGCCACCACGCCGGCGGGATACACCCGCTCGGGCAGGTCCCACACCCGCTCCGGCCCCCGCCGCCCGGCGATCGCCACGTCGCCGCGCATCATCAGGAACTGGAGCATCTGGGTGACGTTGCGGTTGTCCGACCAGCCGCTCGAGGGCCATGGCACCTGGGCGGTGTCCGGGATGTCGCGCGAGATAAGCGCGCCGGAGTCGCGGAGCCGATCCAGGATGTCACGCCGGAATCGGTCATTGGCGGCCATCCAGTTCCGGGGCCTGTCGGACTCGAACCAGGCCGAGCTCCGCTGGCGGTAATAGAGGGGCAGGTCGCTGATCGGCCGGATCATGGCATCGAACTCGAACAGGGTCCGGTCCACCTCCAGCGCCTGCCTGAGCTGGGCCGGCTGATAGGCCGATCCCAGGCGGCTCCAGGCCACCAGGTCCGCGCTGGGCGCCACGGCCGCGGTGGGATCGATCTGGAGAAGGGTGAGCTGGTGGATGACCGCCAGCAGATCGGTCGGCCGAGGCGCGTCCAGCAGCTGGGCCTGGACGGCAATCCGTCGCGCCTCGTCTCGGCTCAGCTGGTGGACGGTCACTGCCGACGCCTCCGATCGTGCCAAGACTCAGGCGCGGCGGGCGGAGTGCAGGTGCACGGTCCCGGCCACCCCCTTGAGCTCGACCTCGCCGATATCGGTAAAGGCAACAGTCGCTCCGTCGGCAGTGTCCACCACGGCCTGGCTGACCAGGACTTCCCCGGGGCGGGCGTACTCGGCGATCCGTGACGCAAGGTTCACCGTCTGCCCGTAGTAGTCACCACCCTGGAAGACGACCGGCCCCGCGTGGAGGCCGACGTGCGCGGGCGGGAGCCCGGCATCGGTCACGCCGTCGGCCATGTCCAGCGCGGCCTGGACACCTGGCCCGGGATTGGCGAAGTAGCACATCACCCCGTCGCCCAGCCATTTCACCGGCCTGCCGCCGTGCTGCAGGGTGGACCGATGCACGAGCCGCGTGAGCTGATCAGCCAGCTCCGCAGCAGCCTTGTCGCCCCGTTCCTGGGTCAGGCGGGTGTAGCCGGTGATGTCCAGGAAGCACACCGCGGGAGGTTTCTCCACCCGTCGCAGCACGCCGGTCTGCGCCAGCACGACCTCGAAGCCGTCGATGATGTTCGCCGTCCACGCGTGCGTCTCATGGGCGCGGTAGATGGACAGCAGGGCCTGGTCGGTGAGGTCCGTCAGCCGTCCATCGCTGTCGAATTCCGCAATCTCGCTCGCACTCGCGCCGGCCGCCAGACGAGGCTCCACCACTTCACTGTTCCACCACTCGCTTTCGATCTCAGCGACGCGGCGCAGGCTGTCCCCCGCGGCCCGCAGGAAACGCTCCATGGCGGGCTGCCGAAAACCCATCTCCGTCCCGAGCTCGAGGAAGGCCACGATGTCCATTTCTCCCTCGCGGATCCGGTCGTCTGGCATGGCCTGCGCCAGGCCCGCCGCTTCACGGATGACCATCAACAGCTCGACCGGGACACCGGTCCGGCGGCTCGCCTCGCTGAAGGTGAGGTCGCTCAGCGCGGTGAACCGCTCGTACGAGGGCGCTCCGACGAAGTCGAGCGACAGAGCGCCACTTTGGAGGGCGCCAGCCAGGTCTTCGACGCCGATCCCAGCCGCAGCCAGGCTGTGCGCCATCTCCGCCTTCCGGATGTCCGCAGAGGTGAACCGATCGCCCTCGGACGGGCTGAGGATGCTGAGCTCGACCAGCCTGTCGAACTCGGCGAGGGTGATTCCCGCCCGCTCGGCCGCCTCGTCACGGGGGTAGTCCGCCACGCGCCTACTCTAGCGCGAGGCAAAGGCGCGACCCCTCGCCGTCGATCGCGGCCTTGCAGCGCGGGATACTGGCGTTTTCCACCAGCTCAGGAGGATGTCCCCGATGGCACTCACCGTCTCCAGCGCGACCTTCACCACCGCCGGGATCCTGCTGTTGACCATCGTCCTCGTGGAGTCCGGTGGCTACTACATGCTGTCGCTGATCCGCGGGCGAGCGAAGGCGACGCCATTTCAGATCACCTTCTCGCGGGCTGGGCACGCCCACGCGGGCGTGCTCGTGATCCTGTCCCTGGTCGCTCTCCTCTACGCCGATGTGGCCGGCATGGGCGAACCGCTGGCGTCGATCGCCCGGGGCGGCATCCCCCTGGCGGCCATCCTCATGCCGGTCGGCTTCTTCCTCAGCTCAGCCGGCGGCGGTCGAACGGAGCCCAATGCCCTGATCTGGATCCTCTACGCAGGGACGGTCTCGCTCGCGATCGGGGTGTCAGCGCTGGGCATCGGTCTGCTGACCGCGAGTTGACCGATGGAGGGTCCCAACAGGCGTTACTCCGCGGGGAACTCCTTGGGTTTGAACGCGTACGCCCACATCGAGGTGGGCTGGATCCGGAAGAAGACGACGTTGCCCCAGCTGTACGGGTCCGAGCCGTAGTTCGCCGTCCACGCGCCGTGGATCTCCTCGTGGTCGGGGTGGTCGCGGGTGATCCACTCCACCGTCCCGTTCACGACGACCCCGACCTGGTCGGTCTCCATGTAGACCGCCGAGCAGGCCGGATTGGCCCGGAGGTGACCGATACGGGTGGCCGTCTCATCGGTCGACAGCGTGAATCGGCCGTGGATGAAAAGCGAGTCCAGCGGCGAGACGCGGGGCTCGCCCTTGGCGTTGACGGTGCCGAAGGCCACGATCCGCGTGCCCTGGAGATGGGTGACGACCTGCTGGGCGGTCAGCCGCCGCTTGGGCGTGACGATGGCCGCGAAGTGGGGATTGATGTTCGCCATCGTGGCGTCGATCAGCCGCTGGAGCTCCGCGACCTCCTCCGGCGTCTCGCGCATGGCGCGAGTCTAGACGTCAGGCGTTGGCAGGGTGGACGGAGCGGATGTGCTACCGTTGTGCGTCATGGACGACGGGAAGCAGCGCCCTCTTCGAGTTGGAGTGCGCGAGCTGCGCCAGAACTTATCGGTCTACCTCAGGCATGTGCGGGAGGACGGACGAGCGTATGAGGTCACCGAGCGCGGGGAGCCCGTTGCCCGTCTGACGCCGTTGCCGGACCGGTCGACGTCGACCTATGAACGCCTCGTGGCCGAGGGGCGGATCACGCCGGCGGCTCGACCATGGGATGAGATTCCCGAGCCGTTGCCGCCACTGCCCGGGAAGCGGCTCTCTGACGTGCTGCGCGAGATGCGCGAAGAAGACACGAGGTGACCGGCCGGGTCTACCTCGATGCATCGGCCGCCGTAAAGCTGGTGGTCATGGAAGCTGAGTCCGAATCCCTCGAGGCGTTTCTGGCTCCGCAGCGGACGCGCCTCAGTAGCCGGATCGTGGCCGTGGAGGTCATCCGGGCGGTGGCCAGGGCGAACCCCCGGGATGTGGACGAGGCACTGGACCAGGCGCGATCGATCCTCCAGCTCCTGGAGTACGTCGAGCTGGATCAGGAGGTCGCTGGCCGGGCAGGCGGGATCGAGCCGCTGGGTCTGCGGTCGCTGGATGCCATCCACCTCGCCTCGGCCATGGTCATCAGGGAGGATCTGGACGCGTTTGTGACCTACGACGCCCGCCAGGCGGCGGCGGCCCGCGAGCTCGGACTCGACGTCGTGTCGCCGAACTAGCCGCTCGCATCGGGTCGGTCGCGACGGCCGGTCCAGAGTAGGCTTACCGACATGAACACCCTCGCGGCAGCCAGCAGCCCCGGCACGCCCCGGATCTCGCGGTTCCCGGTCGAGTACCAGGCGGGCGTCTGCAACATCGGTCCGGAGGAGATCGCCCGCCGACGGCGAGCCGGGCACGTTGGGCTCGCGATCACGCTGCTGCTGTTCGTGGCGATGGTCGTGCTGGGTGTTCCGCCGCTCGTGCGCCTGTTCCTGTTCATCCCGGCGGCCGGCGCCGCATCGGGCTACCTCCAGGCGTGGCTGAAGTTCTGCGCCGGGTTTGGGAGGCTGGGCGTGTACAACTTCGGGCGGCTGGGAAGCACGGAAAGCGTCGTCGACGAGGCGGCCCGCGCCCGAGACCGGCGACGGTCGAACCAGATCGGTCTGGCATCGGTGCTCATCGGTCTCGCAGTGGCTGTCGTTGCCGTCCTCCTGCCGATCTGACCTTCTCGCCGGCCGGGTAGGCTAGAGGGCGTGCCCGACTTTTCCCGCCAGGAGGCCGCCACCAAGGCCGGGGTTTCGCTCGACGACCTGAACGAGTACGTCGAGCTCGGCGTGCTCACGCCAGGCGAGGGCGACCGATTCTCGGCCGGCGACGTTCGACGGATCGGCATCCTCCAGACCTTCGAGCGAGCGGGCGTGCCGCGTGAGGGCATGAGCAAGGTCCTCCTCAGCGGCGAGGCGTCCCTGGCCTTCCTGGACCACCCGATCTACGAGCGCTTTGCCGCCATGAGCTCGGTCACGTTCCGTGAGCTCAGCGCTTCGACCGGCGTCCCGGTGGAGTCGCTGATGGTCATCCGGGAGGCGGCGGGCGGGGTCAGCCCGCAACCAGATGACGTGGTCCGCGAAGACGAGCTGGCCGTCGTCCCCATGCTCCAGATGCAGGTCGCCGAGGCCATGAACCTCCCACCCGGCGAACGGTTGCTCCGGGTGATGGGCGACAGCCTCAGTCGGGTGGCCCAAGCGCAGGCCGATTGGTGGCTGCAGGAGGTCATGGCCCCGCTCGTGGCGAAGGGGGTCAGTGCCGGCAACGTGGGCGACGCGACGGAGGAGATCGCCGAGCGCTTCGTCCCGGTCTACCAGCAGGCCTTCGAGGCGCTCCAGCACGCGCATGAGTCGCGCACGTGGGCCGTGAATCTCCTCGCGCAAACAGAAGTGGTGATGAGCCAGGCCGGGCTCTACAGCCGCCAGGAGCATCCGCCGGCCATGTGCTTCTTCGATATCACCGGCTACACCCGCCTGACCCAGGAACGCGGCGACGCCGCGGCGGCGGAACTGGCCACGACATTCGGCCGGATGGTGCAACGGACCTCGTCCCAGTACGCCGGGCGCGCGGTGAAGTGGCTCGGCGACGGGGTGATGTTCTACTTCGCGAGTCCCGGTCCGGGGGTGGTGGCCGCGCTCGACATGATGGAGGGCGCGGCCGAGGCCGGGCTGCCGCCGGCGCACGTCGGGCTCCACGCCGGGCCAGTCCTGTTCCAGGAGGGTGACTACTTCGGCCAGACGGTCAACGTGGCGGCCCGGATCGCCGACTACGCGCGGCCGGGGGAGGTGCTGGTCAGCCAGGCGGTGGTTGAGGCGTCCGAGGGGGCTGGCGCGGCCTTCACCGAGATCGGTCCCGTGGAGCTCAAGGGCGTGACCGGGGCCACCCAGCTGCACGTGGCGCGGCGGGGGTAGCGACCGAAACCTGAGCGGAGCCGCTAGCGCTGGTCCGCCTGGACGACCTCGAACAGCCCGAACCAGTGGCCGCGGACGAAGTCGTGGGTCTCCGTGAGCCGATATCCGGCCTCGGCCATGGCGCGCTGCACGCGCGGCGGCGATGAGCCATGGCGGCCACGCCAGCGCTCAAGCAGTCCCTCCCGCCGCGACTCGAGGATCGCCACCCTCGCCCCGGACCGAAGGTATTGCCGCGCGTCCGCGAAATACCGCGGGGGGTTGGGAAGATGGTGGTAGGTCGCTGACACGAACAGCAGGTCCACCGGCTCGGGGATCTCCAGGCGGTCGCGACGCACCCGCACCGCCCGGAGTGTCGTGATGCCACGATCGTCGGCCGCGCGGCGCAGGTCGTCGAGCGTGCCGGGGCTCGCGTCAAGGGCGTACACCACGCCGCCTGGCTCTACGGCTCTGGCGAGGCGGAGTGTGAAGTGTCCCGCTCCTGGACCCAGATCGCCGACGACCATGCCCTGTCTGACATCAAGGGCCGCCACCACCGCATCCGGGTCGCGCAGTCGATCCTGGCGCGTTCCGCCGGCATAGAGCCATCGGCGGATCGGTCCGGTCAGCCGATCAAGGATCACCCCTCACGGCTCGAGAATGCGCAACTTGGCGAACGAGGAGCGGTAGAAGCCACGGTCGCGAGTCAGCAGACGCTCAGCGCGGGCCATGGCGTGCGCGCCGATGATCAGGTCCGGCAGCACCCGGCGCCGCGTTCCTCCGCGAGACCGATAGCCGCCGCCACGACAATCCCGCGGCGAGTGCTGTCGCTCGGTCCAGGGCATCAAACGTAATCTCGAGTCCGTCGATTGCCTCCTCGGCGGTCAGCGCGTTGCCGAACGCAGCAGTTACCTCGGCCCAAACAACTTCACAGGCGACCAGGCTCCCCTCGGCCCGGCAGCGCCGGAGCGCGTCGCGGGATGCCTGGCCATACCGAGGATCGGCCAGGAACACGTCGAGCAGGACGTTGGTGTCAACCGCAGTGATCATCCGCTGCCGCGGATCCGGTCGATGAACTCGTCCACCGACTCGTCCAGGGAGAGGATGCCCCATGCGGCATCAACCGGATCGGTGACCTGGGCCTTGCGGGCGACCAGGCGGCCGCCATCGGCCTCGAAGTCGAGCACCGCGCCCGGGCGAATGCCGAGGCGGGTGCGCAGCTCCTTGGGAATCGTGACCTGTCCCTTTTCGGATACGACCGCCTTCATACCGCTATCGTAGGAATTCCTACCGATCTGTCAAGTAGGGAGAGGTAGGCGGGTGCGTCAGTCGACGTACGGTCCATTGAAGAATGGCGCCTCGCCGTACGGCTTCCCGGCGAAGAGCATGAACCTTGTCGCTGGCTGGGCATCGGTCGCGGTCAGCATGTCGCCGCCGCCCAGCACGCCGATGTCCTGACGGACTGCTCGCTGTCCGTTCGAGCCGAAGATCGCCTCCCCTTCGAGGAGGTACACAAACCCGTTGAAGCCGGACGGGACCGTGGTCGTGAAGGTGCCGCCGTTCGGCAGCTCGACGTCCAGGATGAGCGCGGGCGTCCCGAGCTCGATCGGCGAACCCTCGCCGACCAGGACTCGAACGACGCCGTCGCTTTCCGTCCGGACCGGTATGTCGCGGGCCTCCAGGACCTGCGCAGTCGGCTCCACGTCCTTGTCCTTGCGCGCGAGGTTGACCCAGAACAGCACTCCGCGCATCTCGCCGCTCTTGCCGGCCCGGAGCTCGTCCTGGCCGACCCCCTCCGCGTGCAGGACACCGCGCCCCGTCCGCAGCATCAGGAGCGAGCCAGTCTCAAGGGTGGCCCGCTCGATGGATCCGCCCGGTCCGGTGCTGTGACCCGTGCTCGCAGAGCCGGAGATCGCGTACCACAGGTTGTCGAACCCACGGTGCGGGTGGGTCGTATCCAACTGCCCGAACTCGGGAGTGATGGGGACGACGGCCTCGTGCACGAGGATGTAGGGATCGACCATCTCGTAGGGGATCCGGGCTGACGGGAGGGGCTCGAGGACGCCGAGTCCCATCATCGGCCGGACGTGGGCTTTCTCGAGCAGGACGACCTCGCGGTCGGTTTGGGTCGTTGTGGTGGTCATGTTGTGCTCCGTTTCTCGGCCGCTGTATATACTTGCGACCGCAACAACCATACGCTAGGCTAGTTGCAGATGCAAGTATCTATGGAGACCGATGTCGCGGCGGTTCTTGATGGGCAGATCGCAGAAGCGTTGCCCGGCCATCGGGGAGTGGCAGCCTGGCGCTCTTTCCTGCAGGCGTACTCCACGCTCATGCGGCAGCTCGACGTGGATCTGATCCGGGAGACCGGGACGCCGGTGGCGGATTTCGACGTGCTGGGCCAGCTGGCACTGGCCGGCGGCAGCCTGCGCATGACCGAGCTGGCAGACCGGGCGTTGATCTCGCGGTCGGGGATGACGCGCCGCGTCGCCCGGCTGGTCGAGGAGGGCCTGGTCGCCCGATCCAACCTCGACACCGATGGGCGAGGGGTGATCGTCGCGATGACCGATGCGGGTGTCGTCCGGCTGACCGAAACTGCGGCCACTCATCTGCGGGGCGTCGCCGAGTTGTTCGTCGCAAAGCTCGACGATAAGGAGCTCGCCGTGCTCGAGCGGGCGATGAAGAAGGTCACCGTGCAGTGCGAATTCGGCTAGAACGTTTGGGCTAAATTCAGCGCTCGGTTCTATACTCGCCACCCCGTGGTCGCGCCGCCCGCCGCCGAGCCCCTCGCACCCTTCAGCCCCGCTGTTCGGGAGTGGTTCGCGGCGACGTTCGAGGCTCCCACCGCGGCCCAGACCGATGGCTGGGCGGCCATCTCCCAGGGTCATCACACGCTCATCCACGCCCCGACCGGCAGCGGCAAGACCCTGGCGGCCTTCCTCTGGACGCTCGACCGGCTGGCTCGCGACCCCCGGCCGCGTGATGTGCAACCGGGGACCGTTCGGGTCCTGTACGTCTCGCCGCTGAAGGCGCTTGCCTACGACATCGAGCGCAACCTGCGCGCGCCACTCGCCGGCATCGGTTTGGCGGCGGAACGCCTCGGCGAGCCGAGGCCGGAGATCACGGTGGCCACCCGGACCGGGGACACGCCCCAGGAGGACCGGCGGCGGCTCGTCCGGCACCCGCCCGACATCCTGGTCACGACCCCGGAGAGCCTCTACCTGATCCTGACCAGCCAGGCCCGCGACATCCTCCGCGGCGTCGAGCACGTCATCGTGGACGAGGTCCACGCCATCGCCGGGACGAAGCGCGGGGCGCACCTGGCGCTCAGCCTCGAGCGTCTCGAGCAGCTCCGGCCTGAGGGCGCCTCCGCGCCCCAGCGAATCGGCCTCTCCGCGACCCAGCGGCCGCTCGACACCATCGCCCGGTTCCTCGGCGGCTCCGGTGCCGGGCGCGAGGTCGCGATCGTCGACGTCGGCACCCGCAAGCTCCTGGACCTGCAGGTGGTGGTGCCGGTCGAGGACATGGCCCGCCTGGGCGAGGTCCTGCCTCCCGAAGAGCAGCCCGGCGGGCCGGCCACCTCGCCGGAGGCGCGAACGAGCATCTGGCCCTCGATCCACCCCCGGATCCTGGAGCTCATTCGCGAGCATCGGTCCACCATCGTCTTCACCAACAGCCGCCGGCTGGCCGAGCGCCTCTCCCAGCGCCTCAACGAGCTGGCCGGCGAGGATCTCGTGCGGGCCCATCACGGCTCGATTGCCCGCGAGCAGCGGCTCGCGATCGAGGAGGAGCTGAAGAACGGCCACCTGCCGGCGCTGGTGGCGACGAGCTCGCTCGAGCTCGGGATCGACATGGGGGCGGTGGACCTGGTGGTGCAGGTGGAGTCGCCGACATCGGTCTCCCGTGGGCTCCAGCGGATCGGTCGCGCCGGTCACCAGGTGGGCGCGCCGTCGAAGGGCGTCATCTTCCCGAAGTACCGCGGCGACCTGCTGGAGTGCGCGGTCGTGACCGAGCGGATGCACTCCGGCGAGATCGAGGAGACGCGCCTGCCCCGCAACCCGCTCGACGTGCTCGCCCAGCAGCTGGTCGCGATGACCGTCATGGACCGATACACGGTGGACGAGCTGCACGGGATCGTGACCCGGGCGGCACCCTTCGAGACGCTGTCGCGCGAGGTCCTCGAGGGCGTGCTCGGGATGCTGGCCGGGGCCTATCCCTCCGATGAGTTCGCCGAGCTGCGCCCGCGGGTGGTCTGGGACCGGGTGACCGATGTCGTCGAGGGTCGGCGCGACGCCCGGGTGGTGGCGGTCACCAGCGGTGGCACGATCCCGGATCGCGGCCTCTTCCCGGTCCGGATGGTCGGCGAGCCCGGCACCCCGGGCCGCCAGGTCGGCGAGCTGGACGAGGAGATGGTCTATGAGACCCGGACCGGCGAGGTGCTGACGCTGGGCGCGACCTCGTGGCGGGTCGAGGCCATCGAGCCGAACCAGGTGCTCGTCAGCCCGGCGCCGGGCGAGCCCGGCAAGCTGCCGTTCTGGAAGGGCGATGCCCTTGGGCGGCCGATCGAGGTCGGGCGCGCGGTGGGAGCCCTGACCCGCGAGCTCGAGACCGATCTCGCCCGCGGCGCACGTGGGCGTCGGGCGGCGCTCGCCCGCCTGCGCGAGCGGAACGACCTCGACGCGCTTGCGGCTGAGAACCTCGTCGCCTACCTCGAAGAGGAGCGGCAGGTCGCGGGCGCCGTCCCGACCGATCAGCGGATCGTCGTCGAGCGGTTCCGCGACGAGCTGGGGGACTGGCGGCTGGTGCTCCTCTCGCCGTTCGGCGGCCGGGTCCACGCCGCCTGGACGCTGGCCATCGAGGCCCGGCTGGGGGAGCGGCTCGGGACCGAAGTCCAGACCATCTGGTCCGACGACGGCATCGCGATCCGCCTTCCGGAGGCCGATGCGGCGGTCGACGGCCTCGAGGACGCCCTGTTCCCCGACCCGGAGGAGGTCGAGGACCTGGTGATCGCCCAGGTCGCGAACTCGTCGCTGTTCGGGTCCCGGTTCCGGGAGAACGCCGCGCGGGCATTGCTGTTACCGCGTCGGCGGCCCGGGACCCGGACGCCCCTCTGGCAGCAGCGCCAGCGCGCGGCGGGCCTGCTCGCGATCGCGTCGCGGTACGGGAGCTTCCCGATCCTGGTCGAGACGTACCGGGAGTGCCTGTCGGACGTCTTCGACCTGCCCGCCCTGCGTGAGGTGCTTGCTGGCGTCCAGCGGCGGGAGATATCGGTCCATTCGGTCGAGACCGTGAAAGCCTCGCCATTCGCGAGCTCCTTACTGTTCGATTACGTCGCGCTCTACATGTACGAGGGTGACGCGCCCCTCGCGGAGCGGCGGGCGCAGGCGCTGACCCTGGACCGCGACCTGCTCCGCGAGCTGCTCGGCCAGGAAGAGCTGCGCGAGCTGATCGATCCCGAGGCGCTCGCCGACCTCGAGCTCTCCCTCCAGGCCCTGACCGATGACCGGCAGGCGAAGACCGCCGATGGCCTCCATGACCTCCTGCGGCGCCTGGGCGACCTTTCGACCGATGAGGCCGCCGCCCGTGTTCGCGTCGGCACCGAGGACGGCGCTGTGAGCGCCGCCGACAGCGCGTTGGCTGCCGCCGAACGTTGGCTGGCCGAGCTCGAAGGGTCGCGGCGGGCTGTCCAGGTCCGGATCGCGGGCGAGGAGCGGTGGATTGCCATCGAAGACGTGGCCCGCTACCGCGATGGGCTCGGGGTTCAGCCGCCGCTCGGCGTGCCTTCGGCGTTCCTCGATCCGGCCGTCCAGGCGCTCGATGGTCTCCTCGCCCGCTGGGGTCGGACGCACGGACCGTTCCTCGCCTCGGCCCCCGCGGCACGCTGGGGCATGCCGCTCGCCCCTGTCGAGGATGCCCTCGAACGGCTCCTCGCCGCTGAAACCGTCCTGCGCGGGGAGTTCCGGCCCGGTGGTGTCGAGCGGGAATGGTGCGACCCGGACGTCCTGCGTCTCCTGCGGCGGCGGTCGCTGGCTCGCCTCCGCCGGGAAGTCGAGCCGGTCGAGCAGACCGCCCTGGCCCGGTTCCTGCCGGCATGGCACGGGATCGCGGCGGTCGGGGAGACTCGCCCATCGGTGTCGCAGCAGGCGGCGCTCGAGCGGCTTGCCGAGGTCATCGACCAGCTGACCGGCGTCCCGATCCCGGCCAGCGTTCTCGAGCGTGACGTGCTGCCGGCCCGGATTGGTGGCTACCAGCCGCGGCTGCTCGACGAGCTCGGGTCGATGGGGGAGGTCGCGTGGGTCGGGCAGGGGAGCCTGGGCCGCGACGACGGGCGGATCGTGCTGTACCGCCCGGGACGGGAGGCGCTGCGGCCTTCGGGCCGGGCAGCGGTCGAACCTGGCGCGGAGCGCCCGAACTCAGAACGCCACGAGCGGATCCGAGAGCACTTGGGAGGCCGCGGAGCCTCGTTCTACCGCGAGGTCTACGCCGCAGCCGGCGGCGGCACCGACCGCGACATCCTCGACGCCCTGTGGGACCTGGTCTGGGCGGGGGAGGTGACCAACGACACCTTCGCGCCGCTCCGTGCGCTGCGCTGGAAGCGCCCAGGACGTGACGCCGGCCGCCGTCCCGGGCGGCTGACCACCCTCGGCCCGCCCGAGGCGGCCGGGCGATGGTCGCTCGTCGCCCCGGCATCCGCGCCGGGGGTGATCACGACCGAGCGTGCCCACGCCCTGGCGACCGCGCTGCTCGAGCGGCATGGGATCGTGACCAGGGAGGCCGTCGTCGCCGAGGGCGTGGAGGGCGGCTTCGCCGCCACGTACCCGATCCTGCGCGCGATGGAGGAGGCCGGACGGATTCGGCGCGGCTACTTCGTCGAGGGACTGGGCGCCGCCCAGTTCGCACTGTCCGGAGCTCTCGAGCGGCTGCGCACCGTCCGCGAACCTGAGGTCGGCACTCCAGTCGTCCATCTCCTCGCCGCCACCGACCCGGCCCAGCCGTACGGGGCCGCTCTCTCCTGGCCGCGCCGGGGCGAGGACGATCGGCGGCCATTCCAGCGAGCGGCCGGCGCGTACGTGGTGCTGGTCGACGGTGTCGCGGTCGCGTACCTCGAGCGCGGCGGGGCGTCGCTCCAGCTGTTCCCCGCCGCGGACGACATCGACGCGCTCCGGCTTGCCGTTTCGGGCCTCCGCGGCCTCGTCGCCGACGGCCGGGTTCGCGATCTGGTCATTAAGAAAGTGGACGGTGAGCCGGTCTCAACATCGGTTCGTCGCGACGATCTTCTCGAGGCCGGCTTAACCCCGGGTTACCGCGGGCTTACGCTCCGCCGTGCCTGAGGGCGACACCCTCGTCCGAACAGCCGCGGGCCTGCGGCCGTACCTCATCGGTCGCCAAGTGATGGCGGCACGCGCGCGGCAGCCCGGGCCGCAGGCCGAGCGGCTGGTTGGGTCGACCGTCACGGCCATCGATACGCAGGGCAAGAACCTGCTCATCCACTTCTCGAACGGCCTCGAGGTCCGTACCCACCTCAGGCTGTACGGCTCGTGGCACCGCTATCGGCCCGGAGAGCGGTGGCGGATGCCCGAGTCGCGGGCTCGGCTGGTGCTGGAGGTCCCCGGTGCGGTGGCCGTGTGCTTCGACGCCCCAGTCGTCGAGCTCTTCGAGCAGCGGACCGAGTCGTTCCACCCGGCGCTGGCGTCACTGGGCCCGGACCTCCTGTCCCCGACGTTCAACGAGGTCGAAGCGCTCCGCCGCCTGCGCGACCCGTCGCGCGCCAGCCTGACGATCGGGGAGGCGCTGCTCGACCAGCGGGCGCTGGCCGGCATCGGCACCATCTGGCGGGCCGAGACGTTGTGGACCGAGCGCAGCTCCCCGTTTGACCCCGTCGGCGAGCTGGACGATGCGACGCTCAGGCGGCTCATCGCCACCGCCCGCCGGCTGCTCAGAGCCAGCGTCCAGAACGAGCAGCCCGGGACCGATGGGGGCGTACCGGCGAACCGGCCGGCCCTGTCGGCGCTGCGGCACCGTGATCCGCTCCCGCGTCTATGGGAGCGACCTCGCCCGCAGGGTGTACTGGTGCCCCCGCTGCCAGGAAGGCGCTACTCCTCCGGCGGGATCAGGTTCGTAACGGCGTCGCGGATCGCCTGGATGTCGGGGACCAGCACGTAGCCGCGTCCGTCGCCGAGATCCCCCTCCCGCACGATCAAGTCGGGAGGGTCGACCAGCATGCGCTGGACGGTCGCGCCCCCCGCTCGGCGGGCGATCTCAATCAGGGTCGGGAGGTCCTCGAGGGGCAGATCGGTCTCGAGCGAGTCGAGCCCCAGCAGGAGCTCGCCCAGGTCGACGTCGGTCTGGGGGTCGACCAGGCGCGCCACCAGGTTGGCGATCACCTCCTGCTGGCGGCCCATCCGGCCGTAGTCCTGGTCGAGACGGGAGCGGACGTAGCTGAGCGCGGTCGAGCCGTTGAGTACCTGCTCGCCAGGCTGGACGTTGAGACCGATCGGTGGGTCGACGATCGGCTGCGGCGGGTTGACCGTCACCCCATCGACCGCGTCCACCAGGACCGGGAAGTCGTCCATGTCGATCAGCACGTATCCGTCGATCGGCACGCCGTAGAGCGTCTCCATGGCTTGCACCAGCGTGTCGATGCCGCGCTCAGCGAACAGGCCGTTGATCTTCGCGCGCCAGACGCTGCCGTCGGCCAGCGGAACGTCGACGGTATCGCGCGGCAGCGAGACGAGGGTCACCTCCGACTGGTCGGCGTTCACGCTCGCCAGCATCAGCGCGTCGGTGTTTCCCACGATCCCGGGCGCGCGGCGCTCATCGTTCATGTCGAGGCCCACGACGAGGACGGTCAGCCGCTGGCTGAGCAGTTCCTGGTTGAGCGTCACCGTCGGCGAGGCTGAAGGCGAGGGCTCAACCGAGGGGCTCGGCGTGGGCGAGGGCTCGGTTGATGGCTCGCAACCTGCGAGCAGGACAAAGACGGCGACCAGCAGCAGTCCGGCGGTCCGACTCACCCGGGTAGGCTAGATGACCATGCGCGATCGCGACCGCGAGTTCCTGGCGCTCGCCATCGAGCAGGCCCGAATTGGCCGCGACGAAGGGGGCGTGCCGATCGGTGCCGCGCTGGTGGCCGACGACGGGACCGTGCTGGGCGCAGGTCGAAATCGGCGCGTCCAGGACCGAAGTGCCATTCGTCACGGCGAGACCGATGCGCTCGAGAACGCCGGTCGCCTGGCGGCCGCGGTCTACCGCGGTTCGACCATGTTCACGACCCTCTCGCCGTGCGACATGTGCACCGGCGCCATCCTCCTGTACGGCATCCCGCGGGTCGTGATGGGGGAGAACCGGACGTTCGTGGGCGGCGAGGATTACCTCCGATCCCGGGGCGTGGAGGTGGTCAATCTCGACTCCGCCGAATGCGTCGAGTTGATGCAGGCGTTCATCGCCGACCATCCCGAGATCTGGTACGAGGACATCGGCGAGGAGTTGACCTGATGAGCTACGAGAAGGATCCACGGGTTGACGCGTACATCGACCCGCTCCCCGAATGGCAGCAGGCGATCTGCCACGAGGTCCGGGATCTCGTCCACGAGGCCGATCCTGAGGTCGCGGAGACCATCAAGCGGACCGTTCAGCCGTACTTCGTGCTGCAGGGCAACATCGCCGCCCTCCAGGCGACCAAAGACCACGTCAACGTCTTCCTCTATGACCCGCTCGTGTCCGACCCGGAAGGCATCATCACCCGCGGCTTCGAGGCCACCACCGGCCGCCAGATCAAGCTCTACCAGGGCGAGCCGATCAACCGCCGGGCGCTGCTGGCCATGTTCCGCGAGATCATCGGCCACAACCGAACCGGAGGCTGGCGCAAGCTCCAGTCTTGACCAATAATGGTACGAATCGTACGATACGTACATGACGTACGAACCAACCGAGGGATCCTCGCATCGGATCAGTGAAGCTCGTCAGGAGTTCGCGACCATCATCAACAAGGTCGCCTTCGGGGGCGAGCGTGTCCGACTGACCCGCCACGGCAAGGCCGTAGCGGCCGTGGTGCCCATCGAGGACGTTGAGTTTCTCGAGGACCTCGAAGACGAGATCGACGTGGAGCTCGCCCGAGAAGCTCTCGCCGACCTTGAGAACCAGCCCCCGATCCCATGGGAAGAGGTCAAGCGCGACCTGGGTCTCTAGACGGTGCCCTCCGCCTACCGGATCGTCTTCCTGCCGATCGCGCGCCGAGACCTGGAGCAGTGCGCGCCGCCGATCCGGCTGCGGCTGAAGTCCGCGATCGATCGGCTCGGTACGGACCCATATCCACCAGGAGTGAAACGGCTGAAAGGGTCGGATGGCCTCCTACGGACGCGGGTTGGGGACTACCGGATCATCTATCGGGTGATCGATGACCGTCTCGTTGTCCTGGTGATACGGGTAGGGCACAGGCGCGACGTGTATCGGAACGTCGCGCGCCGGCGCCTGGGCCGCTGACTGTCTGGCTAGGAAGCCTCCCCATCAGACACTTCGTCGGCGAGCTCGGCCATCCGTCGCAGCTCATCGCGAATGGCGCGACGCTCCTCGTCCGTCAGGCTGATCGCCTCGGCCTGCCGAATGAGTCGCCGAGCCTGGTCTGTGTCCCCAAGCCGCGTGGCAACGTCCGCGCGAAGGATCAGGGCGCGTACAGCGAGGGCTCCTTCGGAGGGCGGGTCCGCGGCGAACGCAGAATCGAGCACGTCGGCAGCCGCTTGCGCGTCGTCGCGGGAATCCGCCAGGGTCGTGGCGGCCACGACCGCTCGTTCCAGGCGACCCGCCTCGCTTGCCCGAGATGCCGGCTTCTCGTCGATCGGCTGACCGATGCGGATGCGGTTTCCGCCGGGATCGACGACAACGAACTGGCGTACGCCGTAGGTCATGTCGCGCAACGCCCCCAGGCGCGGGATCCCGCGTATCGGAACGCGACCCAGCGCGGCACGGAGCCCGGCCGCGAAGGCCTCGTACAGCGCATCGACGTCCGAGACGAGGACGTAGCAGGTGCTGTACGTGTTCGCCGGATCGAGGCCCTTCAGGACGAAGAACTGGAGCTCGATGCCACCTCGCACGACCACGGCATAGATGTTCGGCCGCTCCTGGCGGTAGGTGACCTCGAACCCGAGCGCCTCGTAGAAGGCGAGGGTGTCGTCGATCGATCGGGTGGGCAGGATGGGGATCGTCCGTTCGGTCATCGGTCCTCGCTCATCGGCTCACGTACCTTCCCACCAGTCGCGGCCAATGGTCTAGTGTCGGAGCACGATGAAGGCTTGGGTTCGAGATGAATACGGTTCGCCGGACGTCCTGCGGCTCGAAGAGCTGCCAACACCAACCGACGCCGACGACGGGGTGCTGGTGCGCGTCGCGGCGTCATCGGTCAACCAGGCGGACCTCGACTACCTGTACGGCGATCCGTGGATGACTCGCCTGGCTACCGGGCTCCGGCGACCGACCAATCCGCGAGTTGGGTTGGACGTGGCCGGCGTGGTCGAGGCGGTGGGGGCGGACGTGACCCGACTCAAGCTTGGCGACCAGGTATTCGGCGACATGACCGAGTTCGGCCACGGCGCTTTTGGCGAGTACGTCAGCGCCCCCGCCCATGCCTTCGCCCTGGTCCCCGCGGGCACCTCCCTGGAGGACGCGGCCACGGTTCCGCAGGCGGGCATCCTCGCCATCCAGGGGCTGAACGCGAAGGGTCGGATCAAGACGGGGGACAAGGTGCTGATCAACGGCGCATCGGGGAGCGTGGGCCCATTCGCCATCCAGATGGCGAAGTCCATGGGCGCGGAGGTCACCGGCGTGGCCAGGACCGAGAAACTGGCGTTCGTCCTCGCCCTCGGCGCTGACCACGTCATCGACTACACCCAACAGGACTTCACCAAGCTCGGGAATCGGTATGACCGGATCCTGGACATGGCCGCGTCCCGCGGGCTCGGCGATATCCGGCGGGCGCTCACGTCGACCGGCGTGTACATCGCCATCGGCGGGAAGCTGAGCCTCGTCTTCGGGGCCATGCTCGTGGGGTTGGTCATGCCGCTGGCGGGGAAACAGCGGGCGGGGCTGCCGCTCTGGAAGCCATTCCGAGCCGAGGACGTCGCGGTCCTCTCCCGGATGCTGGAGGCCGGCACCATCAAGCCGGTGGTCGACCGGCGCTACCCGCTGGCGGAGGTGCCGGACGCGCTCAGGCGCGTGGATGACCGCCTCGCCCAGGGGAAGGTGGTCATTACCGTCTGACGGCCGGCGCGGGGCGCATGCGCAGGAACTCGGTCACCCGGGCAAAACCCAGGAAGAAACGGACCGGCTGCGGCATCAGGTGGCGGGTCGGGTCCACGAACAGCTCGGGTTGGTGAAGATGGACCGTCGTGTTCCGCTGCTCGAGATCTGCCTCGCCGGAGGCCAGGACGTTCTTCACCCACTGCACTTGCGAGCTGTAGGTCAGAGCGAAGACATAGTCCTCGCCATCACGGAATACGTTCATCGGCGTACGGTAGACCTTGCCCGTCTTCCGGCCGCGGTAGCGGATGATCGCGAACATCGGCAGCCACTTGACGAAGAGGCGCGAGAACCGATTGAAGATGCGCGTCGTGAACGGAAGCAGGAACTCGAATCGAGTGCGTGGCCGCCGGGTCATGGTTGATCAGGCGGGGACGGGGCTGGCCACCTGCTCGCGACACCAGGCGTAGAGGGCATCGTAGACCGGGAGCTCCAGCTCGAGCTGGCGCTGATCGGGCAGGTCCAGCAGCGCGAAGCCGTGGGCGATGGCCAGCAGGCCGGCAGACTCCGGGGTCGTGTCGATGCCCTTCTCGATGTCGGCGCCGTGGACGATCTGGGCCATTCGGGGCAGAGCCGGATCGGTCAGCTGGTATTCCTCGATCAGGACCTCGAACGAGCACATGCCGTCGCGGTGGGTGTACTTCGCACCGGGAGCGTCAAAGCTGATGGCGGTTTCCCGCTCGGCGGTGGTGAGGACTTCCGCGTCGGGGACGTAGACGATCTCGGCCTCGGGGTCGATGTACTTGCGGATGAGCCAGGGGCAGGCGATGCGGTCCGTCTTGGGGTTCTCGCGAGTGACCCATTTCATCGGTCTGGTCTCCGTTGCGGTGTGGCTTGTGGCCGGCTTGCTCTTCATACACCCATGGCGCCTTACGCGCGTCGGGCGGCGTGAAGGTTGACGGCGCCAGCCACGCCCGTTGAGCTCCACCTCGCCGATATCGGTGAATGCCACCGGCGCGCCGGCTTGCCGCTCCCACCGAGCCGCTCGCTCATCCGCTCGTCCGGCGGGTGTCCGGTCCCCGGACTCCGCCCGGCACGAAGATGGCACTCGATCGGACCGTCTTGATGAACCTAACGTGCCGACCTGGTATTGTCCGACCCTGATGCATGCGTTCGACGTTCTCGGCGACCCGGTTCGGCGCCGGATCCTGGAGCTCATTGCTGACGAGGAGCAGGCCTCCGGTGCGATCACCGCGGTCATCCAGGAGGAGTTCGGCATCACCCAGTCGGCTGTGTCGCAGCACCTGCGCGTGCTGCGGGACAACGGGTTCGCAACGGTCCGCGCTCGACCGTACCCGGCGGCTCTATGCCGTGGATTCCACGCCCATGAGGAGGTCGACGAGTGGCTCGACCACTTCCGCCGGTTCTGGAGCCAGCCGCTCGACGCGCTTGCCACGGAACTCGCCCGCGGACGACGCGAACGCCGACTCGCCGCAGCGTCGGAATCCGCAGCTGATCGCCCGCCCACCAACAAGGAGATAGAGCCATGATCAATATCGACATCATCCCGGAGATCAACGCCATTCACCGCGAGGTCGCGAGGCAATCGATCGACAGCGGCGAGGTGGTCGCGATTCTGCTGCGCCGCCGTTACGACGCACCGGTCGACGATGTTTGGGACGCGGTGGCCGATCCCGACCGACTGAAGCGCTGGTTCCTGCCAGTCAGCGGCGACCTTCGCGAGGGCGGGGATTTCCAGCTGGAGGGCCACGCCAGCGGCCGGATCCTGCGCTGCGATGCGCCTCGTCTGCTGCGGGTGACGTTCGGCGGCGAGACAAGCCTGGTCGAGCTGAGATTGACACCCGATGGCGAGGGCGCCACCAGCCTCGAGCTCGAACACACCGTCCCGCTGGAGCTCGCCGGCAGTGGAGCCGGCGCGCTCTACCCCGGGCCCGGTTGGGACGGCGCGTTCATGGGATTGGGCCTGTTCCTGGCCGGCGAGGCGCCGGACGACCCCGCCGCGGCGGCGAACTCGCATGAGGTCCAGGAGTTCTCGCGGCACTCGATCCACGCGTGGACCGCGACGATCGAGGCATCGGGCACCGCCAGCGCGGACGAGATCGCAGCTGGAGTCGCCGTAGCGCTCGCGCAGTACGCGCCGGACGTCGGCGACACCCGCGCCGAGTGGTCCGCTAGACCGCTGAGTTTCGGCGCGCCGGGGAGTCGTGACCCGTAGATGACATCTATGCCGTCGCATATGCCTCTGCACAACGGATTGACAGCATTCTGTCGTTCCGCTACGATCCCGAACTGACAGCAGGCTGTCAACCAAGTCGTTGGGTAGGCTAGCCCAGACAATCCTGAGGAGCCCATGGTGACCACGACAAACGACGCACCAATCATTGAAGTCCAGGACCTGGTCAAGGTCTACAAGGGCGACACCCGCGCGGTGGACGGCATCTCCTTCGGCGTCGCCCCTGGTGAGCTGTTCGGCTTCCTCGGTCCCAACGGGGCGGGCAAGACCACCACCATCCGGATCCTGGCCACCCTGCTGGAACCCACCGAGGGCAGCGCCCGCGTGGCCGGGTTCGACGTGACGAAGGATTCTGCCGAAGTCCGCAAGCGCCTGGGCCTGGCCCAGCAGGAGCCGGCCCTGGACGCGTTCTCCACCGGCCGCGAGACGCTCGAGCTGGCCGGCATCCTCCAGCGCATGCCGCGGGCCGAGGTGAAGCGTCGAGCCGACGAGCTCCTCGAGCTGATGGGCCTCGCCGACGTCGGCAAGAAGGTCACCATGCAGTACTCGGGGGGCATGCGGCGACGCCTTGACCTGGCCAGCGCGCTCATGCACCGGCCCCCGGTCCTCATCCTCGACGAGCCCACCGAGGGGCTTGATCCGCAGAGCCGGACCGCCCTCTGGGAGGAGCTGGAGCGGATCAGCCGCGAGGGGACGACCATGCTGCTGACCACCCACTACATGGAAGAGGCCGATCGGCTGTGCTCCCGGCTGGCGATCATCGACGACGGCAAGATCGTGGTCGACGGCTCACCGGCCGAGCTCAAGGCGTCCATCGGCGCCGACACCGTGATCCTCGAGCTGGCGTCGACCAACGGTGACCTCGAGAGCCTGCGGGCATCGGTCAGCCGGCTGCTGGAGGACATGGTCCAGGCCGATGGCGTTCATCCCCATCCCAAGGGGGTGGAGCTCTCGGTCCTGAATGCCAGCGCCGCCGTTCCGGCCATGCTCCGGCGGCTGGATGGCGAGGGGATCCCGGTTGGTGGGCTCCAGATGAGCCAGCCGAGCCTGGACTCGGTGTTCCTGAAGTACACCGGTCGCCACATCCGCGAGGAAGCGGCCGACAAGCCACTTTCGGCATATGGGATCTGACCGATGACCGCACTCGCCTACGAGACCTACCACCTGGGCATCCGGACCACCCGGCGGTTCATCCGGGTGCCGGCCAACGTCATCAGCATCCTGTTCTTCCCCCTGGTGCAGCTGCTGGTCTTCAGCCAGCTGTACGAGGACATCATCCAGCTGCCCGGATTCGGCGGCGACGTCAGCTACCTCGCCTACCTGGCCCCGGGCCAGATCGTGACGACCGCCTTCTTCGCCGTGGCGTGGGCCGGCTTCGGGCTCCTGATGGAGCTCCGCAACGGCTACACCGACAAGCTGCGGGCGAGCCCCATCCACCGCTGGTCGATCCTGCTCAGCGAGATGGTGCCGCTCTTCTTCCAGGCGGCGGGCATGGGCGCGGTCATCCTGATCATCTGCGTGGTGCTCGGGACGCCGATCGTGACCGGCATCCCCGGCGTGCTCCTCATCCTGACCCTGGCCGGCCTGTTCGGGCTCGCCATCTCCGGGGCGAGCTTCATCCCGGCCCTGGTCACCAAGAGCGAGCAGGCGACGAGCACGTTCTCGCTGCTCCTGTTCCCGCTGGTGTTCGCGTCCACCGCGTTCGTGCCGGAGGAGCTGATGCCGGAATGGATGCAGTTCGTGAACACCTTCAACCCGATCAGCTACGTGATCGAGGCCATCCGCGCGCTGATGATCACCGGGTTCGACTGGGACGCGATCGGCCAGGCCCTGCTCTCGATCGCGATCATGGGCGCCATCCTCCAGGCGGGCACCCTGTGGGCGTTCAACCGGGTTTCGCGCTGACCTGACCTTTCGCCTCGAACCGGCGCTGGCTGAGCTCGTCCAGCGCCCGCGACAGGACGCTGTTCGCCTCCTCGAGGCTGCCGACGCCGAGCTGGGCGCCGAGATTGTCGGCCCAGACGGTCTGGGCGGCCTGGATGGCCTTCAGCGTCTTCTTCCCCGGCGGGGTGAGCTTCACGAGCTTGGCGCGGCGGTGGGCGGGGTTCTCGGCGTAGACCACGAGGCCGTCGTCGGCGAGCAGATCCGCGACCCGCTGCACGCTCTGGCGGGCCAGGCCCAGCTGTCGCGCGATCTGGGCCACGGTGAGGGGCCCCTCGTCGACCGTAGCCAGCACCAGCCAGCGGGCACTCGTCTGGCCCACGGGGCTGGTCAAGGCGTCGCCGGCCGCGATGAGGAGCCCGCTGAGCCGGATCACGGTGATCGCGAACTCGGCGAAGGCGTCTCCGGCCGGCGTACGGGTGACCGGACGGCCGCGCTCGCGCGCGTGGACCGGGTTCCTGCCTTCTGCTAGGCTCGCCGACATGACAGCAGTCTGTCATATTGCCCGAGGACCGCGCAAGGCGCACGCGCTGCACAGGGCACACCGATACCGGAAATCCGCACTGAATGGGGAGACGGACCGATGGAAACCGCGAAGACACCCGGCGTGCCGGAGGGGTACAGCTCGGTCAGCCCCTGGGTCATCTCCCGGGATACCGATGCGCTCATCCGGTTCGCCACCGCCGCGTTTGGTGCCGAGGAGATCGCCCGGGTGGCCGACGAAAACGGTGTCATCGGTCATGCCGAGTTCCGGATCGGCGATTCGGTCGTCCTCGCCTTCGACGCGAAGCCGCATTGGCCGGACACCCCGGCATTCCTGCGGCTCTACGTCGAGGACGCGGATGCGACCTTTGCCCGGGCGCTGGAAGCGGGCGGAACGGCCGTGACCGACGTGACCCACCTGTTCTGGGGCGACCGGGTCGGCCGGGTGCGGGACCAGCTGGGCAACCTGTGGTGGATCCAGGCCAAGGTCGAGGACGTCGACGAGGCGGAGATGGGGCGGCGGGCGACCGATCCCGTGTGGCTCGAGCGCATGAACTACGTCCAGAGCGTGAGCTGGCCCTTCGAGAATCCGCCGGACTGAGGACCGCTGACTTGACGAACTACATCGAAATCCACGCCGACGGTTGGCGATTTCAGCCGCGGGTGGCAGCCGTCTGCATCTGGCAGGACCATGTTCTGCTCCAGGGGGCGCTGGACGGCGAATTCTGGGTGCTCCCTGGCGGGCGCCTGCTACCGCTGGAACTGACGGCGGATGCCCTGGTTCGAACGATGCGCGGGGAAATCGGGCAAGAGGTGACCGTCCAGCGGCTGCTCTGGGTGATGGAGTACGTCACCCCGATTGGAGGCCAGGCGGTCCACGAACTCGGCTTCTACTACGCCATTGATCTGCCTGAGACGAGCCCGTTCTTCGACCTGACGCTCGACCACGCCGGTGTGGAACGCGGCCACGACCTGATCCTGCGCTGGTTCCCGATCAGTGCCCTGGCGGACCTGCCGCTCTTCCCGGACTTCCTCCGCACGGCGCTGCGACGACTGCCGGATAGCCCGCAGCACATCGTCCAGGCGGACATCGCCGAAGGGTCACGGAGCCTCGGCTAGTCGGCAGGCCCCAGGCCCAGCTGATCGGCGAGCCAGGCGTCGCGCTCTTCGCGAGCCTGCTCGTTCATCTCGTGGTCGGTGTCGTAGGTGCGGGTCTCGGCCGATGAACCGGCCGCGGCGCTGATCTCCTCCGCCACGTCCTGCGGGACGTACTGGTCGTTCGCCGCGAATTGGAGGAGCACCGGCCGCGGGGCGGCGAGCGGCAGCCAGGACACAGGATCAAGGCCGGCCAGCGCGGCGGTGTACTCCGCCTCCGAGTCGCTGATCTGCCAGTACCGATAGAACCAGTCCGCCCAGCGGGCGGTCGGCGCCATCATCACCAGCGCGTTCAGGTGGCCGTCGGCGCCGAAGAAGAGGCTGCTGTACATCGCGCCGAAGTCGTGGCCGACGATCGCCAGGCGGTGGTTGTCGACTTCCGGACGCCCGCCGAGCACGATGAGGCCCTTCCACAGTGTCCGGACCTCCAGCTCGATGGCCGGCACGTCGTGCGCGATCGATTCCGGCGGCTCGAGCCACGGCATCCGGCCCTGGACGAGCAGCGAGACCGCGCCGCGTGCGGCCATCTCCCGCGCCTCCGGCAGGAACTCGGTCCGGTTGGAGGTCGGGTTGCCGTACTCGACCCAGTGGAACCAGATGATGCCCGGGCCCGGCTCCCCGGCCGCCGGGGCGACGAGGTACGCCTCCGTGGTCTCGATGTCCGGCGCCGAGAAGGTCAGGTCGGTGACCGTCACGCCATCGGTCGTCTCGGTGGAGATCTCGGTGGTCGTGACCTGGTCGTCGTCGAGGCCGAAGCGCTCGGGGTCGGCGGCCGCCGGAGAGGGTGTGGTCGACATCGGTGCGCTCGGCTCCTGGCTGGGGACCGATGGGCTGGCGCCCGGGGATTCGGAGGGGGACGTGCACCCCGCAATGAGGGTGGCGACGGCAGTCACAGCTACCGCCGCCTCCCGGACCCTCATGCCCCCACTACGGCGGTTCGGTGGAGATTGGTTCAGTCGGTGGCGGGTTCCAGCTGGGACGCGGCGGCCTCGGGCCGCTGCTCGGCCATCTCTCGCATCCGGGTGTTCGGCATCCAGATCGCCACCACGACCGCGGCCATGAGCGCGGTGACGATCCCGATCACGAACGTCGCCCCGGTCGCGATCGAGAACGCCGTGTGGATGGCGTCCACGATGGCCGGGATGAAAGGCTCGACCTGGGCCTGGAACTCGGGCGGGACCTGGGCCAGGATGGCGGCCCCCAGGTCGCCAACGCCGGCGATCTGATTCAGCGCTTCACCCCCACCGGACGTGAAAGCGTCTGCGAATGCCGGCGGAACTCCCCCGTCCACCAGCTGCTTCGGGACCTCGTCAAGCAGGACCGTTGTGAACAGGGACCCGGTGATGGCCAGACCAATCGTCCCTCCCACCTGCTGGAACAGGGTCAGGCTGGAGGTGCCGGCGCCCAGCTCTTCGGGCGGCACGCTGTTCTGGACGACCAGGGTGAAGACGGCGAACGCCGGACCGATGCCCAGGCCGGTGATGAACATCGCGAACCACAGGAACGGAATGGGGGTGTCGGGCCGGATGTTGGTCAGCAGGAACAGGCCCAGCGCCAGGAGGAGCATCGAGCCGAGGATGAGCGCCTTGTAGCGGCCGGTGCGGGCCACGATCTGGCCGGAGCCGATGGCCGCCACGATGAGCCCGCCGACGAGGGGCAGGATCTGGTAGCCAGACTGTGTCGCCGAGCTGCCGTCGACCACCTGGAACCAGCGAGGCATGAAGACGACCGCGGCGAAGAAGCCGACGGCGGCGAGGAACATGGCCGCCACGCTGGCCCGGAAGGCGGGGATCCGGAACATGTGGAGCGGGACGATGGGATTCGTCGCGCGCGACTCGGCCCACAGGAAGGCCCCGAGGAAAACGAGGCCAAGGAGGATCAGCCCCCCGACGTCGGGATCGGTCCATTCGCCGAACTGCAGGTTCGTGAAGCCGAGGAGGACGGGGACGAGGGCTGCGACGAGCAGCGCGGCCCCCAGGTAGTCGATGCTGCTGCTGGCGCCCTCGACCCGATGGCTGGGCAGGGTGCGCCAGATGACGACCAGCACGATCAGGCCCAGCGGGATGTTCACGTAGAAGATCCAGTGGCCAGCCGATGTTGTCGGTGATGAGCCCACCAATGGCCGGACCGATGAGGAACGCGATCCCGAACATCGCCCCGAAGAAGCCCTGGTACTTGCCCCGCTCGGAGGGGGCAAAGATGTCACCGATGATGGCCAGCGCGACCGGGAACAGCGCCCCGGCGCCAAGGCCCTGCAGCCCACGGAAGGCGATGAACTGCCACATTTCCTGGGCGATGCCGCAGAGCGCCGAGCCGATCAGGAAGATGCTGACGCCGAGCAGGAAGATGGACCGCCGGCCGAAGATGTCCGACGTCTTGCCCCAGATGGGCCCGCTCACCGTGGCCGTCAGGAGGTACGCGGTGAAGGGCCAGATGTAGACGTCGTTGCCATTCAGCTCGGTCACGATGACCGGGAGGGCGGTACCCACGATCGTGTTGTCGAGGGCCGACAGGAACATGCCCAGCAGGACGACGGCGAAGATCTCCATCCGCTGCCGTTGGGGGAGCGGAATGGGCGCCTGATCGTAGGCGTGGATGTCGCCGGCGGTGGCCTCGGAGGCAGCAGTCATGCGCGGTCGGTTCTCCCGTGGGTGGGTCCGCGGGCGCTCGCTGCGGCGCAGGGCGCGGACCGAGGGAGTCTACGCCATCGGACCGGCCTCCGCTTTATCCCGCAGAGTGCCCCGTCCCGTTGCTTGACACGCGCCTGACGATCGGTCCATGGGCCTGGGCGATCCGACGGGCAGACGGGGCGGATTCTGCTGCGATGCGGACCTGGAGCGGATCGGATGTGACGGGCAGGACTGGGAAACCGACCTGGACCGGCTGCGCGAGCGCGGTCCTCGCGAGGAGACCGCCGAGCTGCTCGCTGCCGTGCTCCGGGAAGGGGTTACCGGCGCGACGGTGATCGACGTCGGCGCCGGGGTCGGGGCGGCGCACCTCGCCCTGCTCGAGGCCGGCGCCGCGCGAGCGGTGGATGTCGACGCCTCGAAGGAGTACCTGGCTGCCGCTCGTTCAGAGGCGGATCGGCGGGGACTCGGGGATCGCGTCGAGCATCGGTATGGGGATGTCGTGGAGCTCGCGGACGCACTCCCGCCGGCGGAGGTGGTGGTCGCCGACTCGGTGGTGTGCTGCTACCCGAACGTTGATCGGCTGGTCAGCGCCCTGCTCGTGCCGCGTCCGCGGGTGGTGGGCCTCAGCTATGCCCACGACGCCTGGTGGCTGCGGCTCGCGATGCGCGTGATGAACCTGTGGTGGAGAGCGCGGCGAAGTCCGGAGAGCTGGTACATCCACCGCCACGCCACCGTGGACCGGTTGATGGGCGAGGCGGGGTACGAGGTCGTCCACGACGGCGGGCCCTGGTACTGGCGCGTCGTCGTCTACCGACGTCCTTCCGCGACCTGAGCGAGGCCGCCACAGTCCGGCTTCGAGGTCCAGCAGCGCGCGCTTGCGCCACAGGCCGCCGCCATAGCCGGTGAGGTCGCCGTCGGAGCCGATGACCCGGTGGCAGGGCACGACGATGGCCAGCGGGTTCGCGCCGTTGGCTCGACCGATGGCCCGGACCGCCTGCGGCCGCCCGACGGCCGAGGCGCCCTCCGCGTAGGTTCGGGTCTGGCCGGGCGGGATGGTGCGCAGCCATGACCAGACCGATTCTTCGAAGGCCGTGCCCCGCGGCGCGAGCGGCAGGTCGAAGGTCGTGCGGGCGCCGGCGAAGTACTCGTCCAGCTGGGTTCGCAGTGTGTCCAGGTGCGGGTGGCGGCCGATGGTCGGGGTGGCCTTCAGCCGCCGCGACGCGTTCCGCAACGCGGTCCGGGCCGCGCGTCGATCGGCGAAGTCCAGCACGACCAGTCCCTGGTCGACCGCGGCCGCGACCATCGTGCCGAGAGGGGTTTCGATCCGCGTGATGGTCATCAGCGACTGACTCCCGTCCGGGCGGCCCATCGGCCAGCACCGACGACAGGGCCGGAAGCCGGCGACGAGCGCCTCCCACGGCGTGGCGTGGAACTCGACGTTCTGGGGGAGTGGCGTGCGGGACGGGCAGGTCGGGCGGCAGAAGACCCCGGTCGTGCGGACCGCGACGTAGAACGTGCCGTCCGCCTCGGGGTCCCGTGCGGTCATCGCGCGGACCATCTCCGCCTCGGCGGGAAGCTGTTGGGCGTTCATGGCTGTTGAAACGGGCGGCATCGGTATTTCGTGAGGTTCCATCCCCACCCATTCAGCCCTTCTGGGTCTCGATCTCGTCCCGGAGTGCGGCCAGCACCTCGAGGTGGGCGAGGTCCCGCAACCGGCCCGAGGCTCGCTTCATGGCGATAAGGTCCTCGATGCCGGCCACCCAGACCGTGACCTCGCCAAGGTCGAGCTCGGTGGCATTGCGGCGCAGGGCTTCGTAGCCGCCGGATCCGGGCGGCATGCCGAGGATGTCGAGATCGCCGGCATCGGTCACGAAGGTGAAGTTGTCACCCCTGCGGAGGGTGCGCGCGTCGAGTCGGAAGGGGAGACTCGTGTCGGCGCCGCGGAGCTCGGCATGCAGCTCGCGCAGCGCCGCCGCGAGCCGCTCGAGGTTCTTCGGATCCCGGGAGTAACAGACGTCGATGTCGACGGTCAGGATCGTCGACCCCAGGAGCTTGCCCGCGAAGCCGCCGATGACGACGTACTGGACGCCGTGCCGGTTCAGGGTCTGGAACGAGCGAATCGGGTCGAACTGGCGTTCGGTCGTCATGCGCGGGGAGACCGGAGGCTGGCCTCGAACCGCGCCTCCTGGATGGCGAGTCGGGCCCGGGAGGCCGGGGTCAGCTGCAGGCGGTCGCGGATGAGGCTCCGGTCCTCCTCCCGTCCGGCCAGCGGCGCGAGCTCGAGGTCCTGCCCAGCGGCGTTGAGGAGGAGGCGCAGCGTTCCGATCGTGGGGTTGATCCGGTCAGTTTCGATCCGGCCGACGGTCGACTGGGGGACACCCGCCAACGCCGCCAGCTCGACCTGGGTCAGGCCGGCCCGGCGTCGCGCGTGTCGAAGGAGGTTCGCGGTCCGCATCGGCTGGAGTCTACCAGTTCTATAGCGTAGATGCTATAGAGCACCGCGGCCCCACGGGCGCCATGCCTCCACCGCGGATCGTCGACAATTCGCCCATGACGCGACCGCTGAAGGTTGGAGTGCAGCTCCCCGAGGTCGAGTGGGTGCCGCGCTGGCCGGACATCCGGGAGATGGCGCTCGCGGCGGAAGAGGTCGGGCTGGACTCCATCTGGGTCGGCGACCACCTCCTGTACCGATATCTCGACGACGCGGGCAACGAGATCCAGCCCGCCCGCGGGCCGTGGGAGGCGTGGACCCAGCTGGCGGCCATCGCCGCGATCACGCATCGGATCGAGATCGGTCCGTTGGTCGCGGCCACCTCGTTCCACAACCCGGCGATGATCGCCAAGAAGGCCGCCACCCTCGACGAGATCAGCCAGGGCCGGCTGATCCTGGGCCTCGGCGCGGGCTGGAACGAGACCGAGTACCGCGCTTACGGATACCCATTCGACCACCGGGTCAGCCGCTTCGAGGAGGCATTCACCATCATCCGGACCCTGCTCCATGATGGCCGCTGCGACTTTTCGGGGAATTACTACAGCGTTACCGATGCCGAGCTGATCCCTCGCGGGCCGCGGCCGCACGGGCCGCCGCTGATGGTCGGGTCGATGGGGGAGCGGATGCTGTCCATCACCCTCCCCCACGTGCAGTCGTGGAACGCGTGGTTCACCTGGTACGGCAACTCGGCGGAGGGCTATCCGGCGCTCCGCGACCAGATCGACGCCGCATGCCGGGCGGTCGGGCGTGACCCGGCGACGCTCGAGCGAACCGTCGCCCTGCTGGTGACCCTTCCCGGTGGAGAGGGGCGGCCCCAGGGCAGCCACGACCGCCCGGAAGTAGCCCCGCACCTCGGGGAGCCGGAGGCCCTCGCGACCGAGCTGCGGGCCCTCGCGGCGGAGGGCGTCGGCCACGTCCAGCTCGTCCTCGACCCGATCACCGCGGACAGCATCCGCGCCATCGCGCCGGCCCTCGCACTGCTCGACGGGCTGTAACGGACCCCCGCGCGGGGCGGGGGTCCGGTGACCCTGGACTGGTGCTGCGGGCTCAGCCGCCGGGGGTGTCGCACCCCCCTGCCACCCAGAAGGTCTTGTGCTTCGCATTGTTTTCCGATTCACCCTGCCACGAGACCGTGTAGTGGCCGGCGGCCATGAACACGCCGCCGGTGCGGGCTTCGCCGTTGGCATCGGTGGTGTAGGTGCCGCTGGTCATGCCCACGCCGTCGTCGGCGGTGACCGTCCAGCTTCCGCTCTGCCCCTCCGTCCGATGGAAGAAATGCAGGTGGAACGGACAGGTCACGTGCGGCTCGTTGCGGGCCTCGACCGCGGGCTCGGATCCATCACTGGAGTGGACCTTGACCGTCCCGCCGTTGCCACCGGCGAACGCGATCGACGTGGTCAGGATGAGCGCGAGCCCGGCCAGGAGCACGGCCAGCGGCCTGTGTCTACGCCGGGATGATCGATGTGTACGCATGGTCAGGACCTCAAAGCGGATAAGTTCGAAGCCAGACTAGGGATGGGCCCGGCACGTCTCGATGGCCGAATTGGCGCGGTGGCGCGGACCTTGGAGCCAGGGGTCGAACGGCGAAGAGGGGCTGACCAAGGACCCATGTGCCCGGCGTCACCGCCGGCGGGAGTCACGGAGCCGTGACATCTCCGCGGAGCGGCGGGCGAGGAATGACTGTTCCGCCTCGTTCGTGGTCAGCGCCGCGGCCCGTTGGTACGCCTCGCGGCCTCGTCACGGCGGTCGAGGCGGCGGAGGAGATCGGCACGGGCGGAGTGGAGGTACGGGTAATCGGCCAGCGCCCCCTCGCTGACAAGCTCGTCCATGATGGCCAGGCCGGCCGCGGGACCGGAAGCCATGGCCACCGCCGCGGCCCGGTTGAGCTCGACGATCGGCGTCGGGTGCACATCCTCACAGCGCGTCGTACAGGATCGACGATCTCGCGCCCAGTTCGGTCCGTCTGCCGCCGGCGGCCGCGTCATGAATCGGCCGCGATGGCCGCTTGCAGCTGGTACGGGCCCGGATGGGCCGCCCGCAGCCGCGCGCTCGACGAGCACCTGCTCCCTCGGCGATGCTTCGCCCGGTCCCACTTCGTCCGGTCCTGGGCCGCCAGCAGCACCAGCTCGCCGTCGGCGCCGACCCGTGCCGGCCGCCGGGCATCGGTCAGGAGCATGAGCGCGAGCAGCCCGATCGACCTCCGGCTCGTCGGGCATGAGCAGGCCAGCACCCGCGCCAGGCGAATCGCTTCGGCGCACAGCTCGCGACGGATGAGGCCTCGCCCCGATGACGCGTCGTAGCCCTCGTTGAAGATGAGGTACAGGACCCGCGAGACGTCGTCCAGCCGCTCGGGAGGAGGACCTCGGCCGGCGGGACGCGGTACGGGATCGCCGGCATCGCGAATCTTTCGCTTGGCCCGCACCAGGCGCTGGGCGAGGGTCGGTTCGGGGACGAGGAATGCCCGGGCGATCTCAGCGGTCGTCAGGCCGCCGAGGGTCCACAGGGTCAGCGCGATCCGCGACTCGGGCGCGAGCGCCGGGTGGCAGCAGGTGAAGATCAGCCGCAGCCGATCGTCGGGAATGGTCATCGGCTCCTCGTCCGCGTCCGAGCGACGTCGACCTCCGCGGTCGCGGCATCGGCCGGTCGCGATCTCCGCCTCGCGCTCGAGAATCGCCTCCTTCTCGGTCCAGGCGCTTCGCGCGGCGCAAGGCGGTCGATGGCCCGGTTGCGGGCGGTGGCGATGATCCACGCCGCCGGATTGGCGGCAGGCCAGTCGCTTCGGCCACTTCTCGAGGGCCACGACGTAGGCGTCCTGGATGCGACTCCTCGGCCAGGTCGAAGTCGCCGAGGACGCCGGATGAGGGTCGCGACCGCCCGTCCGTGATCGTTCGCGGAACAGGCGGTCGACTGACCTCGTCGGGGAGTCCCGTTGCAGTCGCCAACGGCGATCAGCGAGCCGATCGGTCAGGCCGATGTGACGGCCGCGCCCTCGCCGACGGGGACAGCTCCGCACGTCCGGGAAGGCCACACGGGCCGGACCTCGATCGAGCCCGTACCACAGCGCCCGGGCAGGCCTGCCCAGCTCGAGGGCGTGGTCCAGGTCGCGAGCCTCGACGATGTAGAAGCCGCCGAGGGCTTCCTTCGTCTCGGCGAACGGTCCATCGGTGGTCAGCGTCTTGCCGTCGCTTGGATGCGGATGGTCGTGGCAGTCGGGTTCGGCTGGAGCGCCTCGCCGGCGACGAAGCACCGGTGTCGGGAGCATCTTGCGTGTACGCGTTGTAGTCCTCAGTCACCTTGGCCCACTCCGCCGGGTCGGGCGGGTTCGGGAGGAGGAGTCGGCAGTGTTCTCGTCGAAGATCAGGATGGCGTAGCTTCATCGGGTTCTCCTGTGGATGGCTGGTGCAGCGACCGAATCGTGTCGCCGCTATCTCTACGACGAACGGGACGGGACGAGATCGACAGTAGCACCGACTGAGCGACCGGGTATCCTCGGAATGCGTGAGAACCGATGGGCGCTGAGTCGACTGGCGCGCTGCTCCCAGTGGGCCGCGGCACGGTCGAGGCCGAGCCGCTGACCAACGCATCCGGCGACCACGCCCTGCTCCTCCGCCAGGCGGATCAGCCGCGCGTCCTGGTCCTGACCGAGCCTGGCTCGGTGGCCGAGACCGGGCGGGAACGGGTCGTGTCATGCCGTTCGACGAGGACGTCGAGACCCGGGTCGACGGCGATGCGCTCGCGACCTGGATTGCGGCGCCCTGACGCTCCGTCGGACGCGACCGAGGCGCGGGTGCCGCGCCTGGGCCAGCGCCCTGGGCTTCGTGCTGATCGTGGTGGTCGCTGGTCCTGACCGTGGTCGGCGGTGGCGTCGTCTTCGCGCTGGATCCTCGACGCGGTGGGGGCGTGACCGTACGCGGCGTGACCGGCGACCAGTCGGGATCAGCGCCTGTCTCTGCCCGACAGCGGCCTGCTGGCGATGCGCATCGGTCTGGAGTTCGGTGGCGCGGAGGCGTTCGTCGACAGCCTGGTCCGGGCGGTCATCGACGGCGGGACCGGCGGCGCCACGGTGGTCGCGCTCCTCGACCGGGGCGATCTGTCGATCCACATCCCGCGACGCGATGGCCCCGCCTGGAACGTGGTGCCGCTCCTCCACCTGCACCCCGGGGAGCAGCCGACCGAGGCCGACTGGACCGCGGCCAACGCCACGCTGGAGCGGCTGGAGCGCTACCGCTAGGAGGTCGCGGTCTCCAGCGCGGAACCGATGAGGGCCACGGCCTGGTCGATCTCGGCCTCGGTGGTCACCAGCGGCGGGATGACGCGCACGACCTGGCCCCACGTCCCGCAGGACAGGAGCAGGAGCCGATGCATGAGCGCGTCGGTGAGGGTGGCCTTGGCCAGGTCCGGTCGCGGGGCGAGGGTCTCGGGGTCCGCGAACTCGATGCCGACCATCAGGCCGCGCCCGCGCACCTCGGCCACGTACGGGTTGCCCGCCGCGGCCTGACGCAGGCCGTCGAGCAGGCGGTGGCCCAGCGACTCGGCCCGGGCGGTGAGGCCCTCGTCCTCGAACACGTCGAGGGTCGCGACCGCCGCCGCGCACGCCACCGCGTTGCCGCCGTAGGTGCCGCCGTGGCCACCGGGCGGGAATCGGTTCAGCAGCTCGCGCGAGGCGAGGATGCCCGACAGCGGCATGCCCGAGGCAATGCCCTTGGCCATGACCACGATGTCCGGGCGCGTGCCACTCCACTCGGTGGCGAAGAAGCGGCCCGTGCGGCCGTAGCCGGACTGGACCTCGTCGACGATGAGCAGGATCCCGTGGCGGTCGGCCACCTCCCGCAGGGCGGGGAGGAACCCGTCCGGCGGCACGACGTACCCGCCCTCCCCGAGCACCGGCTCGACCAGGAACGCGGCCACGTCCTCGGGGAACACCAGCGTGGCGAACAGCTCGTCGAGCTGCGACATCGTCCAGGCCAGGGCGTCGGCATCGGTCCGCCCCGTCGGGTTGCGGAGGGCATACGGGTATGGCGCGAAGTACGCCGAGGCCAGCAGCGGCTCGTAATGGCCGCGGTTCTTGATCGCGGACGAGGTCAGGGACATCGTCCCGTGCGTCCGGCCGTGGAAGCCGCCGCGGAACGCGACGATCGCCGGCCGATGGGTCGCGATCTTCGCCAGCTTGACGGCGGCCTCGATCGCCTCGGCGCCGGAGTTCGACAGGAACAGGCCGATCTCGTTGCCGGCCGCGTCCACGCCATCGGTCGCACCCGGGAAGTAGCGCGGCAGCCGCTCGTGGAGCTCGAGGCCGGGCTTGTGGTACAGGATGTTCTGCTGGGCGTGGATGATCTTGCCCGCCTGCTCGGCGATGGCCGCCGACACGCGCGGATGGGCGTGGCCGGTGTTCGTGACCCCGATCCCGCAGGTGTAGTCGAGGTACCGATCGCCGTCGGCGGTGATGACCCACGACCCCTCCCCGCGGTCCACGACGAGGTCCGTGTAGCGGGCCCACACGGCGGGGACACCGGCGCGGCGCGCCAGCCACACGGCCGAGTCATCGGCGCGCGGATCGAGCTGGGTCGGCGCGGTCTCGGTGGTCATGGACGCAGGGTAGCGGGTCGGGTCAGGCTCGCCCAGCGACGCCTATCGGCCGACCATGGTCACCGGGCCGGTCTCGCGACGCCCGCTCCGGCGCGCGGACCAGGTCTGGACCGCGATGAACACGAACGCGATGAGCAGGATCAGGGTGCCCAGCACGTTGACCTCCGGCGGGATTCCCAGCCGGCTCGCCCCCACCACCCACAGCGGGAAGGTCAGCGTCCGGCCCGCGCTGAACAGGGTGATGACGTAGTCGTCGATCGAGAGGGCGAACGCCAGGAGGCCCGCCGCCAGGATGCCGGGAAAGATGATGGGCAGGGTCACCTTGCGGAAAGTCGTCCAGCCATCGGCATAGAGGTCCATGCCCGCCTCCTCGAGCGAGCGGTTGAACCCCACCAACCGGGCCCGAATGGTGACCACCACGAAGCTGATGTTGAACATGATGTGGCTGATCAGGATGGTGCCGAAGCCGCGCTCGACCCCGAACGAAACCCACATCGTCAGCAGCGACGCGCCCAGGATGATCTCGGGCGCGGTCATGGGAATGAAGATGAGCAGGTTGCTGGCCCCCTCCCCGCGGAACTGGTAGCGGACGAGGGCCAGTCCCATCATCGTGCCCAGGGTCGTGGCCACGATCGTGGAGATGGTGGCAATCCCCAGGCTCAGGACCAGTGGCCCGGTGATGTCGGGGCGCGCCCACACGGTGATGTAGTTCTGCAGCGTGAACCCCTGCCAGGTGATGTTCTGCCGTCCGGCCGGGTCGTTGAAGCTGAACAGGATCATCACCGCGATGGGCAGGAACAGGAAGATCACCACCAGTGCGGTGAACACCGGCAGAGCAATGCCCGAGAACCGCGAACCGACGGTCATCGGCTCATGACTCCGTCAGCCGCTCGCTGCCGACCAGCCGGGTGTAGACCGCGACCAGGGCCATGACCCCGATCACCAGCACGAACGACAGCGCCGCGGCCGCGGGGTAGTCGTTGGCGTTGATGAATTTGAACTGGATGACGTTGCCGATCATGATCGAGTCGGGGTTGCCGGCCCCGATGATCTCGGCGTTGATGAAGTCGCCGACGGCCGGAATGAAGGTCAGCAGCGACCCGGCCACCACGCCCGGCAGGGACAGGACGAATGTGATGCGCAGGAACGCCTGGAGCCGGCTGGCGTACAGGTCGGTGGCCGCCTCGATCAGCCGGCGGTCGATCTTCTCCAGGGCCACGTAGAGCGGCAGGATCATGAACGGCAGGAAGTTGTAGGTCAGGCCGAAGATGACCGATGCGGGCGTCGCCAGGAAGTGGAACGCAGGGTCCAGGACCCCGAGGTCCTTGAGGGTCCCGAAGACCATCCCGTTGTCGGACAGGATCATCCTCCAGTTCAGCGTCCGAATGACGAAGCTGACGAAGAACGGGAGGACGACGACCAGCAGCAGGATGTTCTTGAACCGGCCTCCGCGGAACGCAATGGTGTAGGCCATCGGGTAGCCGATGAGGAGCGTGATCGCGGTCGTCATCAGGGCATAGCCGATCGATCGCACGAACAGCTCCCAGAATTCGGCGATGACCTCGGGGTAGATCGCGAAGTTCCAGGTCAGCTCGAAGCCGGAGGCGAGGTTGCCCTCCTGGAGGGACACCATGAGCATGTAGCCCATGGGGATGGCGAAGAAGATGAGCAGCCATATCGTCCCCGGCGCCAGCAGCGCATAGGGAACCCATCGACGGGTGTTCATCGGCTCAACCGATGGCGGGACCCTTTTCGGTCAGCCCCCGAGCACCTCCAGGAAGAGGTCGTTCCACTGGGCCTCCTCCTCCTCTGAGAGCTGCTTGTCGGTGTAGGTGTTATCGATCTGGTCCGCCGTCGGCATCACGATTGGCGCGACCCCATCGAGGTAGTCGGCGGTCTCGGTGTCGCCCGAGTCCCGGGCGGCCTGCGCGTTTTCCGTGATCCGCTCGCTGACCCCGTCGACGCCCGTGAAGTACCCGATGTACTCCGACAGCGTGGTGGCCGCGTCGAGGTCGTACCAGTAATCGATCAGCTGGTGGGTCTGGTCGATCTTCTCCGTGGATCCCTTCGGGATGCACATGTTGTCGTTCCATCGCATGCCGCCGGCTTCGGGGATCACGAACAACATGTCGGGGTTGTCGGCGAGCTGGATCTGCGTGACGTCGCCGGACCACGCCACGCTGGCGATGAGGTCGCCGGCGGCGAGCGCGTCGTAGTACTCATTGCCGTAGTAGCCGCGGAACTGGCTGCGCTCGTTGGCCTCCAGGAGGACCTGCTGAGCGGCGGTGGCGTCGTCCACGGTGGCGTTCTCCGGGACGATGCCCAGGCTGAGCAGGGTCAGGCCAAACATGTCCCGCATGTCACTGAAGGCGCCCACGCGCCCCGCGAACTCGGGGTCGAGCAGGTCGTCGAAGCTCGTCAGCTCACGCCCAGTCTGATTTGGGTCGTAGGCGATCCCGGTGATCCCGCCCTGCCACCAGATGCTCCATGTGTTGTCGGGGTCGAACCATAGGCCGGTCGCGTGGTCCGCCGCGTTGGCGCTCCAGTTCGGCAGCTTGCTGTGGTCCAGCTCCTCGAGGTAGCCGAGCTCACCCAGGCGCTGCACCACCCATCCACCCGGCGTGATGAGGTCCCACCCTGTCGGATTGCCGTTGGTCAGGTCGGGCAGGAGGGCCTGCATGAACTCCGCGTTGTCCAGGATGGATTCCTGGTAGTTCACGTTGAAGCCGGTCTGCTCGATAAAGGCGTTGATCGTCGGGTACGGCGTCGGGTTCGGCGGGTTCTCTTCGTCGATGTCGATGTACGCCGTCCAGTTCGCCCACTCGAGCGTGACCCCATCCCCGTCGCCGGGGGAGCACGCCGCGATCAGGCCGGGCAGGGTCATCATCGCCCCCAGCGCAACGCCGCCCCGACCGGCCCTGCCCAGGAAGGCTCGCCGGTTGATCCGGTCCTGGCGCATGGCCCGCTCGATGGCCAGCTCGATCCGGCTGCGCTGATCAGACATCGATTTCTCCTTCTTCCTCCGGGGCATGGGGATCGCTGGGGACGTGCTCGGCCGAGCCGGCAACGACGAACGTGTGACGCGGGTTCCAGGTGAGCCGCACCTTCTCGCCGCGGGCGATGGCCTCGGCCGCACCGGCGGTCTCGAGGTTCTGGGTGTAGGCGGTCATGCGGTGGCCGTCGCGGGTTTCGACCAGGTACTGGGTGCTGACCCCGATATAGCTGGCGTCGAGCACCGTCCCCTCCAGCGCGTTGAGGTCTGCGGCGGCCTCGGCCGAGCGGTCGGTCACGACGCGCAGCTTCTCGGGGCGAACGCCGAGGCGGACCTCGCGCTGGCCGTCGTTGCCGGCCGGGGCCTTGATCAGCGTCCCGTCCTTCAGCCGGATGGCGATCATCCCGCCCTCGTGGCCAGCAACCTCGCCCTCGAGCAGGTTCGACACGCCCAGGAACCCGGCCACGAAGGCGGTCTGCGGCCGCTCGTACAGGCTCTCGGGATCGCCCAGCTGCTCGATCTTGCCAGCTCGCATGACCGCGATCCGATCGGACATGGTCATGGCCTCTTCCTGGTCATGGGTCACATAGATGAACGTGATCCCGACCTCGGTCTGGATGCTCTTCAGCTCGATCTGCATCTGCTTCCGGAGCTTCAGGTCCAGGGCGCCGAGCGGCTCGTCCAGGAGGAGCACCTGGGGATGGTTGATCAGGGCGCGGGCAAGGGCCACCCGTTGCTGCTGACCGCCGGACAGCATCGTCGGCTTGCGTTGCTCGAATCCGGGCAGCTCGACGAGCTTCAGCATGGCCTCGACCTGGCTCTTGACCTGTGCATCGGAGACCTTGCGGCGGCGGAGGCCGAACGCGACGTTCTCGTAGATCGTCAAGTGCGGGAAGAGGGCGTAGTTCTGGAAGACGGTGTTGACGTTGCGCTTGAACGGCGGCAGGCCGGTGACGTCCTCGTCGCCGAGGTAGACCGTCCCGCTCGTCGTCTCCTCGAAGCCGCCGATCATCCGCAGGGTCGTGGTTTTGCCACATCCGGACGGCCCCAGCAGGGAGAAGAACTCGCCTCGCCAGACCTCGAGGGACAGGTCATCGACGGCGACCATCTCGCCGAATGACTTGGTGACGTTCTCCAGGCGGACGTCGACGTCGGGCAACCGCGCACCCTCCCAGCGTCCCGGCAGTATAGGTCCGGGCACAAACCCGCTGATAGACTCGGCGACCGATGGATTTCGCCCTCTCGCCTGCCCACGAGGACATCCGCCGGACCGTCCGCGACTTCGCGGATCGGCGCATTGCGCCGGTGGCCGACGAGATGGAGGTTCGGGGCGAGTTTCCGCACGACCTCGTCCGCGAGGCGGCGTCCCTGGGCCTGCTCGGCGTGCCGTACCCGACCGACCTCGGCGGCACCGGGCTGGACAACCTGGCCTACGCCATCACCATCGAAGAGCTGTCCCGGGTGTCCGGCAGCATGGGGATCATCGTCTCGGCCCACACCTCGCTCGGCGCCGGTCCGCTGTACCTCGCCGGCACCGACGAGCAGAAGGAGCGGTTCCTCCGTCCCCTCGCCAGCGGGGAGAAGCTCGGCGCCTACGGCCTGACCGAGCCAGGGGCCGGCAGCGACTCGCGCGGGACGAAGACCCGGGCGCGGCGCGACGGTGACGAGTGGGTCATCGACGGCGCGAAGCAGTTCATCACCAACGCCGGGGTGGCGGACACCTACATCGTCGTGGCGCGGACCGGCGAGGCGGAGGACGACTCGCAGATCACCGCCTTCATCGTGGAGAAGGGCACGCCCGGGTTCACGTTCGGTCGGCTCGAGGAGAAGATGGGCCTCCACGCCTCGGCCACCGGGGAGCTGCTGTTCTCCGGCTGCCGGGTCCCGGCCGGCAACCTGCTGGGCGACGAGGGGGAGGGCGACAAGCTGTTCCTCCGCACCCTGGACGGCGGCCGGATCGGGATCGGCGCCATGGCCCTGGGGCTGGCGCAGGCGGCCTACGAGGCCGCATCGGCCTATGCCAAGGAGCGGCACCAGTTCGGGCGGGCGATCGGCACCTTCCAGGGCGTGGCGTTCAAGATCGCGGACATGGCGACCGAGATCGACGCCGCCCGCCTGCTCGTCTACCGCGCGGCGTGGCTGAAGGACCAGGGCCGCCCGTTCACCACCGAGGCGGCGATGGCCAAGCTGTACGCCTCCGAGGTCTCGATGCGGGCCACGAACGCCGCCATCCAGGTCCACGGCGGGTACGGCTACGTCCGCGAGTACAAGGTCGAGCGCTACCTGCGCGACGCCAAGCTGACCGAGATCGGGGAGGGGACGAGCGAGATCCAGCGGCTCGTGATCGCCCGCAACCTGCTCGGCATCCGGGCGATGTAGGGACCGATGGCGGTTCGCTCGGCGGGCCCCCGGTTCGGGACCGATTCATCCGCGGCGGCATGGCGGCCCTCAGCCGAATACCTGGAGCGGAGCCGGCTGCGCCGGTTTCTGACCGATGTCGGCTGCGCCGACCTCGAAGACCTCCAGGCCCGTGCCGAGGCCGATCCGGCCTGGTTCTGGTCGTCGGCCGTGGCGGACCTCGGAATTCGGTTCGATCCGGAGCCGGAGGCCGTGCTCGACGTTTCGAAGGGGCCCGAGTGGGCCCGCTGGTGGGTCGGGGCCGGCTTCAACTACGTGGCCACCGGGGTCGACGGACCGGCGGGTGAGCGACCGGACGAGACCGCGCTGATCTGGGAGGGGGAGGACGGATCGGTCCGGCGCCTGACCCGCGGGGAGCTGCGCGCCGAGGTCGATCGCGCCGCGCGGGCCATGGCTGCCCTCGGGGTCGGACGCGGCGACCGGGTCGGGATCTTCATGCCGATGATTCCCGAGACCGTGGTCGCGGTCCTGGCCGTCGGCAAGCTGGGCGCGGTCTACACCCCGATCTTCTCCGGCTACGGGGCGCCCGCCGTTGCCAGCCGCCTGGCGGACTGTGACGCGAAGCTGCTCGTCACCGCCGACGGGTTCTACCGTCGGGGCAAGGTCGTGGACATGAAGTCGGTGGCCGATGCCGCACTGGCCGAGGCCCCGACCGTGGAGCATTGCCTCGTCGTCCGCCGCTTCGGGATGGCGTCGCGGGATGTGCCGTGGCGCGAGGGGCGCGACGTCGAGTGGAGCCCCGCCCTGGCCTGGGCGGGCGACGAGCCGGTGCCATCGGTCGCGACCGATGCGAACGACCCGTACATGCTGATCTACACCAGCGGCACGACCGGACGGCCGAAGGGCGCGGTCCATGTCCACGGCGGATTCCCGCTGAAGAGCGCGGTGGACCTCGCGCATTGCTTCGACCTCCAGCACGGCGACGTGCTGTTCTGGTTCACGGACATGGGATGGATGATGGGTCCGTGGGCGGTGTCCGGCGCCCTGCTGCTTGGCGCCACCCTGGTCATCTACGAGGGCACGCCCGACTTCCCGGGCCCTGACCGGCTGTGGGACCTCGTCGAGCGCCACCGGATCACCCACCTGGGGATCAGCCCGACCGCGGTCCGCGCGCTCATGACGCATGGGTCGGAGCCCGTACGGGCCCATGACCGATCTTCCCTGCGCGTGCTGGGGTCGACCGGGGAGCCCTGGAACCCCGACCCGTGGTGGTGGCTCTTCCGCGAGGTGGGCGAGGAGCGGGTCCCGATCATCAACTACTCCGGCGGGACGGAGATCAGCGGCGGCATCGTGGGCTGCACCACGATCACGCCCATCGCCCCGTGCTCGTTCGCCGGGCCGTGCCCCGGCATGGCGGCCGACGTGGTGGACGCGGACGGCCACCCGGTCCGCGGCGAGGTGGGGGAGCTGGCCATCCGCCAGCCATGGCCGGGGATGACCCAGGGCTTCTGGCGCGACCCGGATCGGTACCTCGAGGCGTACTGGTCACGGCTGCCGGGGGTATGGGTCCACGGGGACTGGGCCCGGATCGACGAAGACGGGTTCTGGTACATCAGCGGCCGCTCCGACGACACGATCAAGGTGGCCGGCAAGCGGATCGGTCCGGCGGAAGTGGAGTCGGCCGCGGTCGCCCACCCGGCGGTGACCGAGGCACTGGCGATGGGCGTGCCGGACGAGGTGAAGGGCGAGGCCATCGTCCTGCTCGCGGTCGTGGGCGAGGCTGACCTGTCGGGTGATCCGGCGGGGGACCCTTCCGGCGACATCGGTCAGCGGGTGGTGGAGTCCCTGGGGAAGTCGTTCAAGCCCGCATCCGTGCACCTCGTGCCCGCCTTGCCAAAGACGCGGAACGGGAAGATTCTCCGTCGTGTGGCCCGGGCTGCGTACCTCGGGCTGGACCTGGGCGACGTCTCGGCGCTCGAGGATCCGGCCACCCTGGAACCGATCCGCGCGCTGCGCGGCTGAGGGGACGCCACGCCTACCGCGGGACGTGGCTCGTCAGCGCCTATCGCCAGCCTCCCGACCTCGTCCTGGACGATGCTCGTCCCGTTCTTCGACGTCGCCCCGCTGGTCTCGGGCCAGACCATCCCCGGCTCGACCGTCACCGTGAACGGACGACCGGGCGAGGTGGACTCGGACGGATTCTTCTCCGTGCCCGTGGACGTCGGCGTCCTGCCCACCGAGGTCCGCGTCATGGTCGCCGACCAGATCGGCAATCGGACCGAACGCGTAGTGACCCGCGTCTGGCCGCTCGACTACCGACAGCTGCCGTGGATCCCGATTACCGTCGCCCTGACGGTCGTCGCCGGATTGGTGCTCTTCCTGCGAACGCCCGGCACCGGGCCGTCGGGGGACAACCGGACGCTCGACGAGGACTCCACCTTCGAGGAGATCGGGGGCTAGGGGCTAGGATTCGGCTCATGCTCCTGCATCGCCCGCGCAGAGCCCGTCGACCTGCTGACTGAACGGAACCATGCGTCGGCGCGCGCTGACCGCCCTGCTTGGCGCCGGCCTGCTTGCCGGTGCGCTGGCCTCGCCCGTCCTGGCGGTCGACCCGATCCCGGGCACGCCGCTCCCCGAGGAACCGCCGGTGACGGTGCTCTCCGGGCAGGTCACCGCGGCCCTGGTGGTCGACCTCGACGGCGACGGGGTCCGCGAGGTGGTCGCCGCCCTGGCGTCCGAGGATCGTCCCGGCTTGACCGCGATCCAGGCCTGGTGGGTGGCGGCGGACGGATCGGTGCAGTCGAACAACCAGATCCGGATTCGGCGCTCCGCGACCTTCGACGACCGCGTGGCGATCGGCAACGGGATCCGGATCGACGAGGAAGGCATGACCGGCATCCGTGTCGGCGAGCCGACGCAGCTGTTCACCGTTCGACGCGCGGGTCGCGAGGTCGCCGTGGCGGCGACGATCGGCACCAACCCGGACCTGACCATTCCGTGCTGCCTGACCATCTGGGAGGTGACGGCAGCCGGCCCCGGGGAGATCGGGATGGACCTCGTCGCGGAGACGAACGAGTTCGCATCGCAGATGGTGGTCGCCGACCTCGATGGCGATGGGACCGATGAGATCGTCACGGCCGAGACCACGCCGGACGCTATCGGAGGCGCGGACCTGGTGCTCGGGCTCCTGCGCTGGAACGGAACCGGCTTTGACCACTCCCAGCACGCCTTCCGCGGCGGGCTCGGCTGCTGCCCGGTCATCATCGACGCCGGCGAATCCGATGGCGTGCCGGGGGACGACGTGCTCCTCAACGGCAATCTGGAGGAGGCGCATCTGGGAAGGCTCAGCCTGCGCGCGGGATCGCTGGTCCTCGAGGCGGTCCCTCACCCATATTTCACGGCGAGGATCCTGGACCTGCCGAGCGGCCCGGCAGTGCTCAGCGCGGAAGACGACGCAACCGTCCAGCTGTGGTCGTGGCGGCGCGACGAGCCTCTCCAGCCGATCGCCGATCGCCTGCACCGAAGCGGTATTCCGCTGGCGGTCCTCGGCTCGGGCGCCCAGACGCTGATCCTCATTGGCGAAGGACCCATCCTGAATTCGGTGCTCGCCCTGCCCGGCGACCTTGGCAGTGGCGTCACATTCGGCGCGGACGTGCGTGCCGGCGTGGCCGCAGCGGTCGCCCAGTCCGATCCCCGCGGCCGGAATGCGCTGTTCTCCGGAACGATCCCGGGAGGCCTGCCCGGCGTGCCGGAGGCGTATGTCTTCGGTGGGTTGCTGATTCAGCCGGAACGCACCGCCTCCGGCGGCGAGCCGGCATCGGTTCAGCCGATCGCCCTCCTGCCCGATCGCTCCCTGGAGGGCACCGTTGGTCCGGAAGGCGCATGGATCGCGTCACTGGCCTCGTCTCCGACCGGGTGCTTCGGAGGGACCGCCGCAGGGACCGGTGGTCGACCTCATGTTCGTCGACGTGCCCGGGCCCCTGGAGCTGACCAGCACCGCGTCGATCCTCGTGCCCGAGGCCGACTTCGGTGTGCTGCAGCCGACCCTGACCGGGGTGGCTCCGGATCCCGAGCGGCCGAGGGATTTCATCGTCGGCAGCGAGGCGGTGGACGTGGAAATCGAGGGCCCGCCTGGGAGCCGGATCTGGTGGGCGCGGGGCGGAGCCTCTCGTGAGACCAGCATCGGCGCCGATGGGACGGCCCGGATCCGGCTCCTCGAGCCGGCCTCGTCCGACGCCAGCGAGGGATCGACGATCTCGCCCAGCGTGACGCTGGTCACCCCAGCCGGCCACGCGTACCACGCCTCGTGGCGGATCCGGGTCTACCGCCAGCCGCCGGACCTCGGCATGGACGAGGAGGTGCCTCTGATCGATTTCGCGCCGGCGGTGACCGGCCGGACGCTCCCCGGTTCCACGATCACGGTGAACGGGCAGCCGGGCGAGGTGGGAGCCGACGGGTCGTTCTCGGTCCCGGTCGAGGCCGGGGTCGTGCCCACCGAGGTGCGGATCGTGGTCACCGACCTGGTGGGCAACCGGACCGAACGGCTCGTGACCCGGGTCTGGCCGATCGACTACCGCCAGCTGCCCTGGGTCCCGATCGCCGTTCTGCTGACCCTCATCGCCGGCGCGGTGCTCTTCCTGCGCCAACCGGAGAGTCGGCCGGGTCGTCGCCTGACGCCGGAGGACGAGTCCTCGTTCGAGGAGATCGGCGGCTAGGATTCGTCCATGCCCCTGGTGCGCCCGCTCCGCGGGCTCGGCTACGCCCTCGACCGATTCGGCGGCACCGAGATCCCGGCGCGAGTTCGCCGCCCGGGCGAGGCAGCCGCGCACCCCGGTCGCGTCGCCGACCTGACCGATCTGGTCAGCCCGCCATATGACGTGATCAGCGACTCGCAGCGGACCAGCCTGCTGTCCCGTCACCCGCGCAACGCGGTCCGCCTGGAGCTGAGTGCGGAGGCCGCCCCTCACCGGGCCGCCGCCGAGGCGCTCGCCGCGTGGCGCGACGACGGGACCCTCGGCCTGCGCTCGAAGGCCGCGCTGTACTCCTACCGATACACCTCGGCCGACAGCGCGGCCGATGATCCGCACCGATCGGAGGTGCGCGGCGTCCTGGCCCGCGTTCGGCTCGAGCCGTGGGGCCCGACCATTCGTCCCCACGAGCACACGATGCCCGGCCCGAAGGCCGATCGTCTCGGTCTGCTGCGGGCGACCCAGGCCCAACTGAGCCCGATCATGATCATGTACAGCGACCCCGCCGATCGGTACGAGAGCCTGATCGAGCGACCTGTGTACGAGGAGTGGCGGGCCCGCGACGGCGACGGGCTGCTCCATCGCGCGGGGGTCATTGCGGATGACGGTGGCCTTGCCGCGTACCTGTCCCGGCGCCGGCTGGTCATCGCCGACGGTCACCATCGGTACGAGACCGCGCTGGCGTACCAGGCGGAGGTGCGGTCGAAGCCGATCACGGCTGCGGCCGAGCCAGGCGCCCTGGCGGCCGACTGGGTGATGGCGGTCCTGGTCAACGCCGCGCGCGAGTCGATGGAGATCCGGCCCACCCATCGGTTGCTCCGCACCGTCGACGCCGAACGGTTGCGCGCGGTCCTCCGCGGGCCGGATCCGCTGTTCCAGGCCGTGCCGGTGGCGCCCGAGGCGCTGGGGGAGCGACTTGCGGACCTGCGCGACGCCGACGAGGCGGTGTTCGGGCTGCTGCTCGACGGGGAGGGGTGGCTGCTCATCGGCGACGCGGACGTCGCCGCCGACCGCATGCGGGGCGAACCCGGCTCCCCGCCGGCCCGGCGCCTGGACCTGGCGCTGCTCCACGCCGCGCTGCTCGGCGACCGGCTGGGCATCTCCGCCGACGACGTGGCCGCCGGGGAGACGCTCCTCTACACTAGGAGCGAGGCCGATGCCCGCGGTCGCGTGGCCCGTGGCGAGGCGGCGGCGGCGATCCTGGTCCGTCCCACCCGGCTGGAACAGCTGACCGCGGTGGCGGCTGCCGGGGACGTCATGCCGCAGAAATCAACGTACTTCTATCCCAAGCTGCTGACCGGCTTGGTCTTCTATCCGCTGGAGGGTTGAACGTCCGTGGTCCAGGCCATCAAGCGTGACGAGGTCTTCATCGAGCCCGAGGGCATCCACGTCGAGACCCATCAGCCGGAGCGGCGCAGCCGCAAGCCCCCACTGCTTCTGGTCCACGGCGTCCTGACCGGGTCGTGGCTGTGGTCGAGCTTCGCGGCCTACTTCGCGGAGCGTGGCTGGGAGGCCCACGCGCTCAACCTGCGCGGCCACTTCACCTCCGACCTGGCCGACCTGTCCGAGGTGCGGATGCGCGACTACGCCGATGACATCGGGATCGCGGCCCGCCAGCTCGGCCGCCCGCCGGTGGTCATCGGCTGGGGAATGGGGGCGCTCGCCGCGCTCCTCTACGCGCAGACACGGCCGGTGCTCGGCCTCGTCCTGCTGGCGCCCTCCCCGCCGGCCGCGGCGCTTCCCCGGCGTCCCGCCGACCACGAGCTGAACTCGGTTCCACCGGTGTACGACGCCGAGTGGTGGGGCTGGCGCGCTCCACAGGACGAGCTCCAGGCGTGGATGCCCGACATGTCGGTCGAGGAGCTGTCGAAGATGCAGGAGCTGCTGGTCGGAGCTCGCGAGTCGGGACGGGCGCGCCAGGAACGGATGCTGGGCGTGGAGATCGATCCAGGGCGGATCCAGGTGCCAACCCTCGTCATCGGGGCGGGGCTGGACGACGTCATCCATCCATCCGAAGCGCGGCGCACCGCCGACCTGCTCGGGGCGACCTACGAGTACATCCCGGGCGCCAGCCACTTCGGTCTGGTCATGGGCTCGGAGACCTGGCCGGCGGTCGCGGGCTCGATCCTCGGCTGGCTCGAGGAGCGTCGGCATTCGATGATGGCCACCCAGGCCGACCTCGTCGGAGCCGGCCGCCGCTGACCATGGCGGAACAGAAGGGCATGTACGGCCAGAAGCCGACTGGCCCGACGGACCCCGACGCCTGGCTGGCTGCGCTGGATGACGTGCGCCGCCCGCAGCTCGAAGAGCTGGACGCCAGGATCCGGAAGGTGGCCCCCGGATTGCGCCGATACGTCGAGCGGGGATTCCTGAGCTATGGCGAGTACTCCTATCGGGGCAAGTCCGGCCGGACCGGCGAGTGGATGTGCATTGCTCTCGCCTCGAACAAGCAGTACATCTCGTTCTACGCGGGCCCTATCGGCCTGGAGCCGTTCGCCGCCCGGCTCCCGAAGAGCGAACCTCGGCCGAGGCTGCATCCGCTTCAAGCGGGTGTCCGACGTCGATCTCGACGTCATCGACGAGGTGATCCGTGCCTCGGCTGCCACCGACGGCCAGTCGATCACCTACTAGGCGCTGTCCGGAGCGAAAGCCAGAGCCCTGGTGGCATCGATCAGCTGGCCGCAGGTCCTCGCCTGGCGCCTGCGGCGGCATCTGCTCGACCCGATCGGCACCGAATCCGTCGAGGACGTTGTCCGCCGCCTGGGCGCGGTCCAGGCGCCGGTCGCCGCTTCGGCGGAACTGGCCATTCGCCTCCGCCGACAGCGGTCCGAGCCGGACGAGGTCACCCAGGCGCTGGCCGAGGGGCGCCTGATCAAGGCGTGGATCATGCGGGGCTCGATGCACCTGCTGACCCCGGAGGACGGCGGCGCCTACCTGGGTCTGATGGCCGCGAATCGGCAGTGGGAGCTGCCCAGCTGGCAGAGCTTCTACGGACTGACGCCGGAGGACTGGGAGCCGTTCCGGGCGGCAGTCGGAGAGGCGCTCGCGGAAGGCCCGCTTTCCGCGTCGGAGCTCGGCGCCAGGGTCATCGCACGGCCGAAGTTCGCGCACCTGGGGTTTGCCTTCGCCGAGCACTCGAGCACCATCCTGAAGCCCCTCTTCTGGCAGGGCGTGATGAGCTTCGGACCGCCGCGAGAGGGGCGCCACACCTTCCAGCTGCTGAGTGGCAACCCGCGCTGGGCGGGGGTGCCCGAGCCCGAAGAAGCGGGACCGCGGGTGGTCGAGGCTCACCTTCGCGCGTATGGACCGGCGACCATCGAGCAGGTCCGCTACTGGACTGGCGCCGGACAGAGGAAGGTGCAGGCCTGGCTGGCCAGCCTCGGCACACGCGTGGTGACGGTCCAGATCGACGGAGAGCGCAGATCCGTTCTTCGTGAAGATCTCGACGACCTGGCCTCGACGTCCGCGACACCCGCGGTCCGGCTCCTGCCCGGAAACGACCAATGGGTCATGGGCCCGGGGACGGCCGAGAGCCACATCGTTCCTCCCACCAGGCGGTCGCTGATCAGCCGACGGACCCCATTCGTCATCATGGGCGGCGTCGTCTCCGGCACGTGGGCGGTGAAAGAGGACCGGGTCGTGGTCGTCCCCTTCGCCGAGGCGGAGCCGCTGCCGCGCGGCGTGCTGGCCGAGGAAGTGGCGCGGCTTGCCACCATCCTGCGCCGGCCACTTGGCCTGACGATCGCCATCCCCCGGTGAAGTCGGTCCGCTGGTCCCAGGCCCTGGCGTGGCGGCTGCGGCGCCACCTGCTGGACCCGGTTGGGACGGCATCGGTCCCCGAGGTGGTGCGGCGGCTGGGTGGGGTCCAGTCCCAGGTCGCCTCGTCAGCCGACTTGGCGATCCGCCTGCGAAGACAGCGCTCCGCCCCCGGAGAGGTGGATCGGGCCCTGGAGTCGGGACGTCTGATCAAGACCTGGGCGATGCGGAGCGCGCTGCACCTTCTGACGCCCGAGGAGGGCGGGGACATCCTCTCCCTGCTGGCGGCCGGTCGCGGGTGGGAGAAGCCCAGTTGGGATCGGTACTTCGGCATGTCGCCCCGTCGGTGGGACGTCCTTCGCGCCGCGGCGCGCGATGCTCTCGCCGATGGCCCGCTCACCCGCCAGGAGCTGGGGGCGGCGGTGGCGGTCGGCCCCGAGCTCGGGCATCTGCGCGAGCATTTCGATTCCAGCTGGGGAACGATCCTCAAACCGCTGGCGTTCCAGGGGGACCTGAGCATCGGACCGCCGCGCGACGGGCGCGCCACGATGCAGCTCCTGGATCGCAACCCGCGGTGGGCTGGCCTGCACGAACCGTCCGAAGCGGCGATCAGGGTCCTCGAGACCTATTACCGTGCCTACGGGCCGGCGACTGTCGACAATGTCTATCGCTGGTCCGGTGCAGCCAAACGCGCGGTGATGCGCTGGCACGCCGCCCTCGGGGATCGTCTCGTCGCGGTCGAGATCGATGGCGAGCCCGCGCACCTTCTGCGCGACGATCTCGATGAGCTGGCTTCCACGCCAGCCACCACCGCCGTTCGGCTGTTGCCCGGATTCGACCAGTGGGTCCTTGGCCCCGGGACGCTCGACCGTCATGTCCTGCCGCCGGCTCGACGGAAGCAGGTGAGCCGCCAGGCGGGATGGATCGCGCCAATCGTCGTGGTGGGGGGCGTCATCTCCGGCACGTGGGCGGTTACCGATGACCAGGTGGTTGTCGACTGGTTTGGCGAGATCGGCCCGGTTCCGCGACGGCGGCTGGGAGACGAGGTGGACCGCGTCGCCGCGACACTCGGGCGGACGCTCAGGTTGACGATCCGTACGATGAGCCCGTGAGCCCACTAGACGCGCGGACGGTCCGGCGTCGCTACCTGTTCCTCATCGGTCTGCGCTGGTTCCAGTCCGGCCTGCTCATCCCGATCATCGTCCTGCTCATGGTCTCGCGCGGGATGTCCCTGGTCGAGATCGGCCTCGTCGGCTCGGTCCAGGGACTGATCGTGCTGTTCCTGGAGCTGCCCACCGGCGGGCTCTCCGACTCGCTCGGCCGGCGTCCGACCCAGGTCCTGGCCTATGCCTTTGCGATCGCGGGCCTGGCGATGCTCTACATCGCCGACTCGGTCGGAGGGTTCGTCGCGGCGACCGTGCTGACCGCCACCTTCCGCGCGCTCGACAGCGGGCCGCTGGAAGCGTGGTACGTAGATGCCACGCACGCGGCGGACCCGGAGGCGCGGATCGAGTCAGGCCTGGCCGCGGGCACCACGGTCCTCAGCCTGGGGATCGCGGCCGGTGCCCTGCTATCCGGCGCGCTGGTGGCACTCGATCCGCTCCCAGCGGTCGAGACGCTCGCGCTGCCCGTTCTCCTGGCGCTGGTAATCGCTCTCCTGAACTTCGGCGCGGCAGCAGCGCTTCTTTCCGAGACGCGGCACGGATCCGGCATCCGCGGGGTCGTCACCTCGGTTCGAGCCGTTCCGCGGACGGTTCGAGAGGGGTTGTCCCTCCTCCGCGGTTCGCGTGTGCTGGCCGCCGTGATCGCGGTCGAGCTGTTCTGGGGATTTGCGATCATCGCGTTCGAAACCCTGTTCCCCATCCGTCTCGGCGAGGTGCTGGGGAGCGAGACCGAGGCCGCCGCCCTCATGGGCCCGGCCAGTTCCGGGGCGTGGTTCGCGGCCGCGGCCGGCGCGGCATTGATCGGGGTCGTGAGCCGACGGACCGGCGTCGCACGGGCCGCCATCGCGATGCGAATCCTCCAGGGCCTCACCATCGTGGCCATGGGTTTGTTCGCCGGCCCGGTGGGCCTGATCACGGCCTATCTCGCGTGCTACGCCACCCACGGCGCGTCGGGTCCCATGCACTCGACTCTCCTCCACCGGGAGGTGGACGCGGCTCATCGGACGACGGTGCTGTCCCTGAACTCGATGGCCTTCCACCCCGCGGCCTCCGTCGGCGCGATCGTCCTGACCACGATTGCCGCCGGGACCTCCCTGTCCACGGCCATGGTGGTCGGGGGAATCGCCTGCGCCATCGCCGCCCCGCTGTACCTCCCGGCGCTGCGCGCGGAGCGGGCGCGGGCCGCCGCTGGCCAGAGCCCGGTCCTGGAGCCACAGCCGTGAGGCGCGCCGCGGACGCCCCGGAGTTGCTCGACGGTCACCTGGACGACCCGGACACGCTGCGGGACAACCTGCGAGACATGGGGCGGGCGAACCGATTCACCGGCGGCACGGCCCTGTCCATCCGCGCAATCGAGGCGCTTGCGCCGCCGAACCAGCCGTTTTCGGTTCTCGACGTCGGCACCGGAGGGGCGGACATCCCGCTCGCGCTGCTCGCCGACCGGAGGCTCCAATCACGGTCCATCACGGTCACGGCGGTCGACAGTCGGCCGGAGGTCCTCGACGCTGCCCGGGCCGCCCGACCCGGCCTGGACGAGGTGGAGGGACTCCGCCTGGAGGTCGCCGACGGTCATGCGCTCCCGTATCCCGGCGGCGCCTTCGACATTGCCCACTCGAGCCTCGTCCTCCATCACCTCGAGCCGGCCGATGCCGTCCGATTCCTCCGCGAGCTCGCACGGGTGGCGAAGGAGGGCGTGGTGGTGAACGACCTTGCCCGGCACCGATTCACCATCCTCGGGGCCTGGCTCCTGGCGCGGGCGTGCAGCCGAAACCGCTACACCCATCACGACGCGCCGCTCTCGGCCCGCCGGTCGTACACCCTCGACGAGGCGGTTGGCCTGCTCGTCGCGGCCGGGCTCCGGCCGGTCTACTCGGCCGAGCTGCTCGGCCACCGCTGGGCGATCGCCGCCGTTCGACGATGACCGATGCCGACGTCGTCGTCGTCGGCGGGGGACCGGGTGGGGCGACGGTGGCGACCCTGCTTGCCCGCCGCGGCCGGCGGGTGGTGCTCGTGGAGCGATCTCCGGCCTGGCGATGGCGGGCGTGTGGCGTGTTCAGCTCCCCGGCGGCCGTCACCGCGCTCCGTTCGGCCGGCCTCGCCGAAGCAAGTGATCCGGGCCGCGGCGTTGCCCGTGACCGCGATGCGGGTGGAGGCCGATGACGGCACCGCGTTTCGGCTGACCTATGGCGGGGACGGGAGCCTGGGCCGATCCGCGGTCGGATTCGATCGCGAGGCGCTCGACGTGGCACTGCTGGACATGGCCCGCGTTGCCGGTGTCGAGGTCCGCTCCGGGGTCTCGGTCACCGGTGCGACGCTTGCCGGCGATCGTCAGCGGCTCGTCGTTCGCGACGGGAACGGGCGGGACGAGCTCGAGGCGCGGATCGTGGTCGGCGCGGACGGCGTCCGATCGACGGTGGCACGGCTGGCGGGCGTCGTCCGCCCGGCGCGCCTCGGGCGGCGCATCGGCCTGACCTTCCACGTAACCGATCCGAGGCCACCCGCCCTCCGCGACGCGCGAATGGTCCTCGCCGATCACGCCTACTGCGGGCTGGCCCCGGTACCGGGAGGACGGGTGAACGTCGGGATCGTCCTCGGCGGCGAGGCGTGGCAGCGGCGACTGGCAACGGACGGGGCGGCCCGGGTCACCACCGATGTGCTGGCCGCCATTCCCGCGGCCCCTGGAGACGAGGTCGCGTGGGCCGAAGCCGAGCGCTGCGACCCGATCGAGGGCGCGGCGCCGCTCGGTCACCGGGTCGCGCGCCGCTCCGGAGCCGGCTGGCTGCTGGTCGGCGACGCGGCCGGCTTCCTCGACCCGTTGACCGGGGAGGGACTCCACCGGGCTCTCGTCTCGGCTGCCCTGGCGGCGGCCGCGGTCGACGCTCATCTCGACGGGAGGCCCGGGGCCCTCGACGACTACGACGCGGCCATGTCACGACGCTTTCGCGCGAAGGACGTCGTCACCCTCCTCGTCCAGGGGTTCGCGGCGCGCCCCGTGCTGTTCCGGCACGTCGCCCGCCGCCTGGCGCAGCGAGCGGACCTCCGTGAGACGATGGGCCTCGTGATGGGCGACCTCGTCCCGGCGACGCGGGCTCTCGAGCCGGCGTTCCTCGCCGCTCTGCTCCGCTGATCGGTGCGGACGTCGATCGGCATCGAAGTCGCTGCTCCGCCGGAGCTCGTCTTCCAGCTCGCCCGTGATCCTGTCCGCTGGCCTTCGCTCCTGCCCCATTACTGGCGTGCCCGTCCCGTCGCCCGCGAGGGCGCATCGGTCACCTGCGAGTTCGTCGCGCTTCGCGCCGTGGTGCCGGTGCTGGGCTTCGGCATCCCCGTCGCCTGGCGCTCCCGGACGTGGGCCGAACCGGATGACCTGCGGCTCCGTTTCCGGCACCTCGGTGGCGCCACCGCCGGCATGGAGGTGACGTGGCGGATCGAGCCCTCCGGAGACGGGTGCCGGGTGACCATCGAGCACGACTTCCGACCGCGAGTCGCGGTGTGGTCGACATTCGTCGACCGCGCGTTCACCCGGCCGATCGCGACCCGCACGCTGCGAACGTTCAAGTCGCTGGCCGAGACACTGGCCGATGGGTCGGCGGCTGCTCGGTCGTCCGACCCGTGAGCGAGGGCCGACGCCGCACCTGGATCACCGGCATGGGGCTGATCACCTCGGCCGGCACCGGGGTGGATGGCTTCAGGGCGGGCCTGCGCGCGGCGGTCTCCCCGATCCGCGACGTTGACCGATTCGACGCCAGCACATTCCGGTCCCGGGTGGCGGCCCAGGTCGACGACTTCGACCCCGCGGCGCACCTCGACGCGCGCTCCGTGCGCGCGCTGGACCGATTCAGCCAGTTCGGCGTGGTCGCTGGTCGCCTGGCGATGGACGATGCTGACCTCCAGCCCGGATCCCCGAATCACCCGGCGCCCGAACGGGTTGGCATCTTCCTGGGCAGCGCGCTGGGCGGCGTTGCATTTGCCGAGGAGCAGCACGAACGATTCATGGAGCGGGGCATCAAGGGGGTGGCCCCCACCCTGGCTCTGGCCGTCTTCGGCGGGGCGGCGCCCGCCAATCTCGGCATCGGGCTGGGAGTTCGCGGACCGATTCTTTCGACCGCCAACTCGTGCGCGTCGGGGTCGGTGGCTCTCGGCGAGGCGCTGGGGGCGATCCGCAGCGGAGAAGTCGACGCGGCGATTGCCGGGGGCGTGGAATGCCCGTTGTCGCCCCTCGCGTTCGGGGCGTTCGACATCATCCGCGCCCTGGCCAATGCGCACAACGACGCGCCCGACCAGGCGTGTCGACCGTTCGACGCCGCTCGCAGTGGATTCGTCCTCGGCGAAGGCGCGGCGCTGCTGGTGCTCGAGGAAGCCGAGTCCGCCCGCCGACGGGGCGCCACGCCTTACGCCGAGCTGCTCGGCTACGGTGCGACCTCCGACGCGCACCACATGGTCCAGCCGCGCCCCGATGGCTCGGAGGCGGGCAGGTCGGTTCGCATCGCACTCGCCGACGCAGGTGTGGACGCAGCCTCGATCGATTACGTGAACGCCCATGCCAGCTCCACGCCGCTTGGCGACGTGGCCGAAGCCCGCGCGCTGGAGCTGGGGCTCGACGGCCACGCGGCGGACGTCCCGGTGTCGGGCACCAAGGCCATGACCGGTCATCCGCTCGGCGCGACGGGCGCGATCGAGGCCGCGCTGTCGGCCCTGACCATCCGCGACGGCTGGGCGCCGCCCTCGGTCAACCTCGTCGAGCCGGACGAGGAGATCGGTCAGCTGCTGCCGGGGCTCATCCGCGACCACGGTGGCCGGGCCGGGACCTATCGCCGGGTGCTCTCGACCTCGTTCGGGTTCGGCGGCCTGAACGCCGCCCTCGTCCTGGGGTCCCCCGAGTAGGCAGGCCCCTTACAGCTCGCCGGCCTCCATCATCCGCTTGAGGCTCGCCAGGTCGGCGTCCCACGTCTTGCGGTACTCCCGCGAGATCATCGGTCCGAGGAAGCGCATCCCGCCGGTCAGCTCGATGTCCGAGGTCACCGTCACGGTGGTCCCGTCGGGCACCGGCGCCAAGTCCACCGTGACCCGGAACTTCGCGCCGGACTCCTCGCCGGACAGCACCTGGCGTCGGGGTGGATCGTGCTCGACGATGGTCGCCTCGTTCTCGAACCGCTGACCCCGCACGACGCCGGTGGCGCGACGGACCGATCCGACGCCGTACGGCGGCGGCGTCACCCACCAGGCCCGGTCGGTGGTCGACGCCCACGGGTGATGGTCGGCGCATCGGTCAGCACCGCGAAAACCTCCTCGGCCGGACGGAGGATGGTGATCTGGTTTTGTGCGCGCACGGGCCTGCCTCTTTGAGGGTCTCAGATGAGCGTTGTTATACTCCCGCCGGCCCTCCCGACCGGGACGCGCCGCGGCGTGCCGCATTCGTCTAGAGGCCTAGGACACCGCCCTCTCAAGGCGGAGATCACCGGTTCGAATCCGGTATGCGGTACCACTTTCACCCATCGCGATACCGGTCTAGCTCAGGGCCACGACCAGCGTCAGCAGGGCCATCACCAGCGCGAACGGCGCCCATCCGAATCGCTCGTACGGGCTCGAAGAAGCGAAGTTCACGACGGCGCCGACCAAGAGCAGGGCCACGAGCAGCCACGTGGCCCAGTACGCGATGGCGTCCGAGATCTGAGTCACTGCAAGCCCGGCGCGAGCCAGGATGATCGCGGCCGCACCCAGCCAGATCACCATTGACACCACACTGGCAATCCGCAGATTTCGGGGCAGCACAGCCTGCCCTCCACCCCACGCCGCTCTCCCCCACGGAGCGCCGGCGGCGAGTGCGGCCTGGAAGCCGGCCAGGAGGAGGAACCCAGCCGTCGCCAGCACCGCGGCCAGCGACGTCGGGGTCAACGGATCCACGCTGAGGCTGCCGCCGCGATCAGCGAACGAGGGTGGCGAGAACCCTGTGGCCTTCGATGCCTCGGAGTTCGAACGCGCCACGCTCGGTGAACTCGAGCCCGGATCCCGCGAGAAGATCCCGGACCGTCCCGGAGACGAGGACCTCCCCGGGCTCGGCAATGGCCACGATGCGCGCCGCCATGTGGACGGCGATTCCGCGAACGTCATCGCCCTGGAGCTCGACCTCACCGGTGTGGATGCCCGCTCGAGCGGTGAGCCCGTAGCTCGTCGCGGTATCCACCATCGCCGCGGCCCCACGCACCGCCTGGCCGGGGTGGTCGAACATGACGAGGAACCCATCGCCGGTCGTTTGAATCTCCCGCCCGCTGAAGCGCTCGATCTGGGATCTCGCCGCCTGGTTTTGCTCGGCCAGGAGCGTGCGCCAGCGCGTGTCGCCCATCTGGCGGGCGGTCTCGGTGGATCGCGAGAGATCGGTGAACACGATCGTCGCGAACTTCCGCTTCGTCTCTTCCGTCGGCGCCTTGGCAAACATCCGACGACCGGCGAAGTCGATCGACGTCCACGGCTCGTCGCCGATGACGTACGCGACGTGTCCGGGCGGGACCTCGAACACGTCGCCGGCGGTGAGGTCGATGGACGCACCATCGTCCATGTCGACATGGAGGTGCCCGGACATCACGTAGCCGAGGTGATGCACCTCGCACGTCTCGGTTTCGACGATGGGTTTGACGTGCTCCGCCCAATGCCACCCGGGCTCGAAGGTGGCAAAGCCGATCGCGGCGTCCCCCAGCTCGACGAGCTCGATCCGCGCTTTCTCGACGGTCCGAATCTCGTCGGGGTGGTCGAACCGTTTCCTGCGGAGCTGCACGATACGATCGTACGAGACGCCATCAATGGAAGTCGTCGATGACCGTGAGCATTCGGACCCTGGATCGACGGGACCTCAACCGGGCGCTTCTGGCCCGGCAGCTGCTGCTGGAGCGGGTCGACCGGCCGCCGGCGGAGGTCATCGAGCATCTCGTCGCGCTCCAGGCGCAGGAGGTCACGGATCCGTACGTCGCGCTGTGGTCGAGGATCGAAGGCTTCGACCCGATGATCCTGTCTGACATGCTCGCGGAGCGGCAGGTGGTCCGCGGTCAATTGCTCCGAGCGACCATCCACCTGGTCACCGCTCGCGACGCGCTGATGATGCGACCGATCCTTGCAGCCGGTCCTCGCGCGGCACATGACGCCGAAGAGCCTGTTCGGCCGCCGGCTGGTCGAGGGCGGAGTCGACGCGGCCGAGGTGACCGCTGCCGGGTCGACCCTGCTGGATGCGGAGCCGCGGACGCGGGCCGAGTTACGGAGCCTGCTGGGCGAACGCTGGCCGCACGCCGACGGAACGGCCTTGGCGCAGGCGGTGACTTACCTCGTTCCGGTCGTCCAGGTTCCGCCCCGCGGGTTGTGGCGGCGGTCCGGCCAGGCGAGGTGGGCGCTGCTCGAGTCGTGGCTCGACAAGCCGATGTCCTCCGACCCTTCGCCGGATGACCTCGTCCTCCGCTACCTCGCTGCGTTCGGTCCGGCGACGGCGGCGGACGTCCGGGAGTGGTCGGGCCTCCCCGGCGCCGCACAGATCCTCGACCGGCTACGACCGCGGCTCCGCGCGTTTCAGGACGAGCAGGGACGAGAGCTGCTGGACGTCGCCGACGGGGAGCTGCCTGACCCGGAGACCCCGGCTCCGGTGCGCTTCCTTCCCGTCTACGACAACGTTGGGCTCGGCCACGCGGACCGCAGCCGGATCATCGACGAGCACCATCGGAAGCGGTTGCTGACGCTCGACATGATCAGCTTCGGCTCGATCCTGGTCGACGGCTTCGGCCGCGCGATCTGGCGCCTGGAACGCGACCGCGCGCAGCACTCGGCCGCCCTCGACGTCGCGCTGTTGGAGGCGCTGGATGGCCGCGACATCGACGCGATCGGCGCGGAGGGCGAGCGGCTCCTCGCCTTCCTCGATCCGGACGCCGCCAGCCGCGAGGTCCGATTTCGGCATCTGTCCACCGCCTGACGCTGACCTGTCCACCCGCGACGGGGCGGTGGAAAGGAATGTGGAAAAGTTGGTGGACATTACCCCTATCGGTGGTCGCCATCGGCTCCTACCATTCGGCGCCGACGCCTAGCATCGGTGTCAGCCAATTCATCGGTATTGCCGTCCTTATCGAGTCGCCTCCTCGTCGTGCAGCAACCCGAGACACCCGTTCCGACTCCCGACGCGCTGCTTGAGCGCGCCGAAGACGGTGACCTGCCCGCCTCCCCGCCGCCCGAGGTCGCCGAATTCATCCGGTTCTGCCATCGGCGCCGGCCGCGGGCCTGGCCCGACCTCTACGACGAAATGTGGGTCGTGGCCGCACGCCGGGAGTTCAATGGATGGGGCTTCGACCAGTTGGAGGCCTACGGCGTGACGTTTTCGCTGTTCGAGATGCCGCGCCTGGCCGCGTGGGTCCGCGAGGTGCTGGCCGGTCTGCCGGACGCCCCAGAGCCCGTGCTGGTCGGGCCGCTGGGCGGCTAGGGAGGAAACCGAGCCCGAGATAGGCCGCCGCTCCCTCCGCAGGAGCGCTCTCGTCCATCAACCGGCCGGACCCGCACCGCGAACCCCGGCGGCGGCCCGTTGGCCCCCGTCCGAGTTATCCACGATGGCCGCCCGAGGGCCCGTAGATATCCACAAATTCGGCCGTTTGGGGGCCTCAGTACGTGTGGCGGCGAGCCATCTCCCTTTCAATCAGCTGCTCCATGACCAGGTATTTCTCGATCCGGCGACGCAGCTCGTTCGCCTCGGGCGTGTAGAGGTGCACGTACTGCTGGAGCTCGAGCGACAGCTTGCGCGAGGTGATCCGGGCGTGGTCCAGGTTCCGCCGGAGCAGGGTTTGGTCCATTCGCCGCAGGTGCTCGGGGTTCAGCAGGTCCTCGTCGCGGAGCAGACCCTTGTCGATCTCCAGCTGCGTCGGCTGGAGCTGCGGCGGGGGAGCGACGGGCTCGTCGGGCATGGTCGGATCAGTCTATCGCCTCTATTCTGTGCCCGGTCCCCGTAGCTCAGTGGACCAGAGCGGCTGCCTTCTAAGCAGCGGGTCGCAGGTTCGAATCCTGCCGGGGACGCCACCCCATCGACGTCAGGCGGGCCCGTCCGGACTAGCAGGTCACGTGGAGGACGGCCGCCACCGATGGATCGTCGCTGGCGGAGATGAGCTCGCAGGCCTCGGCCGTCGGCCGTGCGATGATCTCGACTCCGCGCCGCGCCGCCTCGCGGTAGAGGTCATCGGTGATCGGTAGCTGCCCGCTGGCGCCGGTCCCGACGATGAGCTGCCGTCCGGACCACGGAATTGCCTCATCCGACGTCAGCGGGGTGTGCCCGAACTCCGCCTTCCGCGGCTTCGACGGACCCTTCTTCCGGCGTCGAACTTCGCCGGCCTCCACGACGACGTCGCGGTCGTACCGCTTCCCGTCGATCTCGATCAGTCCGAAGGAAACGAGCCGGCAGTCCATCGGCCGGTCAGCGACCCATCGACAGGACGAGGGGAGCGGCGCCGGCTTGGGCGGACTCGAAGTCGGCCCGGGTTCGAATCCCTCGATACCCCTCGGCCACGACCAGCTGGCCGGTCACGCCGCCGAGCGTGTTCCCCGGTCCGGTCAGGACCAGGACATCGGGTGCGTATTCGCGGAGCGCGACCCGGGCGCTCGCCGCAAACTGGTACGGCGTGACGATCTGATCGCCGAGGGTGTACCACGCCAGGTCGACGGGATTGGTGGCCCACGGTGTGAACCGAGATCCGCGCCCGTCGATCAGGGTCACAGACGGCGCACGCCAGTCCAGCGTCGAGAAACGAGCCCGGGCCGCGCTGGCAACCTCGGCCAGCAGTGGCGTGTGGTACGGGCCGTGGTAGGCGAGGCGGAGCGGGAACTGGCGCTCACCGATCTTCACCGGCGGCAAAACATCAAGCAGGCGCGCGATTCCCGGTTCCGACGCGGCCAGAACCAGGTAGGCGCCGAGGTCGACGCTCGGATACGCCCGGTCGGAATCGGTCGCCCCATCCTCGTTGCCGCGGCCATCGGCATCGAGGTTTTCGGTATCGGCGCCATCGGTCAGGGCCGCGTCCAGCGCGGCAGTGAATGCCTCGACCGGTTGCCAGTCGACGCCGACCCGCGGGTAGATGAGCTGGCCGCCGGTGACCCCGGCGTCCACCGCCTCCTCCTGGAGCAGGGCGATGCCCTGGACCAGCCGGAAGGCGTCATCGAACTCGAGTGCGCCGGACACGGCAAGCGCGGTGGACCAGCCCAGCGAGTTGCCGATGATGGCCACCAGCCGATGGTCGGCCGTCGCCCGTTCGGCATCCAGGACCCCCGCCAGGAAGATGAGCGGCGAGGCGTTCGCCGGCCGGAGATGGACCGATGGCTCGAAGGTGTCGGCTGCGTCGAGCGCGAGCAGGCTGTCGAGCCCCAGCTCCGCTCGGATCGCCTCGGCCCGAGCGACGAGCGGATGGTCAGTCGGGATCGCACCCAGGGTGGCGGCGGCGTAGGCGCCACGGCCTGGCAGGACGAGGACGGCGCGCGGTCGCTCGTCGAGCGTTTGGGCCGTTGTCATTGGTTCTTTCCCGCCGCCGAGCGCCGCCGTGCCCGGGCCGCGGCAGGCCGGCCGGCGGTGTCGACCGCCGCGGCCACGACCTGGTCGAGACCAACCAGGACCGCCGACGTGGCGGTGCCGAGCGGAACGAACGAGTCCACCGCCCGGACGCTGGCCAGTCCGCCGTCGAAGGCGTGCTCCGCCAGGTCGGCGATGAGGGCGTCCGCCACCCCGCCACCGGTGGCCCGGCATTCATCGACGACCAGCACCCGCCCGACCTCGGCGGCGTGGGCCCGCACCGCCTCGACGGGGAGCGGGTTCAGCCATCGAAGGTCGACAACGCGTGCCTGGACGCCGTGGTCGCGGCCCAGGATGGCCTGGGCCTGGAGCGACATGCGCAGGCCGTTGGCGTAGCTGACGATGAGCAGGTCGGGCGCATCGGTGTCATAGACCCCGACCTCGCCGGGCAGCAGATGCTCGGGCGGTGGTGGGTAGGCGCCCAGCCAGGCGCCGTCGCCATCGGTATGGAGGTCGCGCTCGTGGTACAGCGCGATCGGCTCGAGAAAGAGGACCACCCGGCCGTCCTCGAGGGCCATCGCGACGCATCCGCGGAGCATGCGGGCCGCGTCCGGGCCGTTGGAGGGCACGGCCAGCACGACGCCGGGGATGTCCCGCAGGGCGCCGACCGAGTTGTCGTTGTGGAAGTGGCCGCCAAAGCCCTTCTGGTAGGCGAGCCCCGGCAGGCGAACAACCATCGGGTTGCGGAACTGGCCGCTGCTGAAGAACTGGAGGCTGGCCGCCTCGCCGCGGATCTGGTCCAGGGCGTTGTGGATGTAGGCGAGGTACTGGATCTCGGGGATCGGCAGCAGGCCGGCGTGGGCCGCACCCTGGGCGATGCCCAGGATCGAGGTCTCATCCAGCAGCGTGTCGAAGACGCGCCCCGCCCCGAAGCGCTGCTGGAGGTCGTGGGTGACGTTGTACACGCCGCCCTTCCGCGCCACGTCCTCGCCAAAGAGCAGCAGCTCCGGGCGTCGGGCAAGCTCATCGGTCAGGGCGGCGTTGATGTGGCCGGCCATGGTGCGGGCCGTGGGCCCGGTCGCGTCCTCGGGGAGTGTCCCCTTGAAGATGGCACGGCGTTGCTTGTCGCCGAGCACCGGCTCGCCGGCGCGGACGGCCACCCGGTCGGCGTGATACGGGGCGAGGGGGGCGGTGACTTCCTCGGTGGTGGCCAGGCGTGGCCGGCGGGTTGCCTCCTCGGCCGCGGCCCATACCCGGTCGCGCGCGTCCGCGACCAGTGCCTGCAGCTGGTCGGGGGTGGCGGCCCCGGCCTCCACCAGCCGCCGCGCGTTGCGCAGCAGCGGGTCCTCTCGCTCGGTGGCCGCGATCTCGTCGGCGGATCGGTACGACTGCTCCGCGTCCGAGCCCGCGTGACCCCACAGCCGGACGACGTCGAGGTGCAGGAACACCGGCTCCCGTGCGGCCCGAACGACGTGGATCGCCTCCGCCACGGCGTCCCACACCTCGTCCAGGTCGCCGCGAGCCCGGCGGTAGTGGAGATGCGGTTGGGCGCTGAATGTGGACTCGATCCAGCCCTCCGGCGTGGGCACGCTGATCCCGGTCTGGTTGTCCTCGCAGACGAACAGGATTGGCATGGGCAGGCCGATGCGCGCGCCGTAGCGCGCGGTGTTGAACGCCGCCAGGGCGGTGGCATGGTTGACGGTGGCGTCGCCGAAGGAGCAGAGCACGATCGCGTCCGGCGGCAGCTCGGCGGCCAGGCCGAGACGCCGGGCACGGGCCAGGGAGAAGGCCATCCCGACGGCCTTGGGCAGGTGGGATGCGATGGTCGAGGTCTGCGGCGGCACCCACAAGCGGCCGGCTGCCCCACACCTTGTGCCGCCCCTGCGGCGATCGGGTCCTCGCGGGAGGCCACGATCCCGAGCAGGGCGTCGAACGCCGGCGTGCCTCCGGGGACCTGTCGGGCGCGGGCCATCATGAAACCGCCCGAGCGGTAGTGGAGGAAGGCGGGATCCGTGGTCCGCAGCTGTGCCCCGAGGATGGCGTTGTTCTCGTGGCCGGCGCCGGTGATGGTATGGAAGCTGCGGTTCGTCTTCTTCAGCTCACGAGCGGCGCGATCGATCTGGCGGCTCGTGACCTGGTCCTCGAACAGCTCGACGGCTCGGCGGGCTGTGAGGACGGACCCGGCATGCAGGGCATCGTCCAGGCCGAGTCTGGTTGTGGCGGGCGCCAGGCCGGCGAGCAACGCATCCAGCGCATCCTCGACGACGGCGACCCGATCGAAGGTCATGCAGAAGCGACCTCGGGCAGATGGGTCGCGGCCATGATAGCCGCGCCCAGCGCCGAGGCGGCTCGGGGCCGCCGCCGGTGTCTCCTTAAGCCGGCCAGCCGCCGCCGGTCGTGGCCCCGCTCGGGGTCGACATCGGTCTGTTCCTCGCCTGCTCGGCGTTCGCCGAACCGGGAATGGCTACTCCCGGGACCCGCGCCAGACCGATGACAGCGTGTGAGTCGGTACCGGCGGCTTACTGCCGGCTTATCAAGACGGGCGGGTCAGCGCGCCACCGAAATGAGGACCGTCCCGGCCACCGCCATCACGACCGCCACCAGGCCCAGCCGTGGGAGGCGTTCGCCGAGGACGACGCGGGCGAGGGTCATCGTGAACAGCGGGTAGAGGCCGGAGATGGTGGCGGCCAGCGCGACGCTGATGTCGCCACGGGCCAGGACGAAGAAGACGTTGGCGCCGACATCGAGGATGCCGGCGAGTGCCACGAACGGCAGGACCGGGCGCAGGGTCGGGATGCCATCGCGCGCGCGGGTCGCGAGGACGATGGTGACCAGCAGCAGCGTCGAGGCGCTGCGGCTGGCGATCAGGACCCAGAGCCGCCCCTCGTCAGCGACCTGGTCGATGAGCAGGTACCACGCCGCGAACCCGACGGCCGCTCCGAAAGCAAGCAACAGCGACGCACGGCTGGCCTGGTCGCGGGACACGTCGGCGGCCGCGAGCCCGGCCAGCAGGATCAGGCCTACCCCCACGAGGGCGGGGGCCGCTATCTCCGTTCCCAGGACGAGGCTGACGAGCAGCGGGATGACCACGGCTCCTGCCCCCGCGAGCGACGACACGATGCCCATCGCCCCGCGGGCCAGGCCCTCGTACAGGAACGCCAGGCCCAGTCCGCCGCCGATCCCGGCGATCGCACCGACGGCCATGGCCTCCAGGGGTGGGAGCGGAGGCCGCAGGGCCAGCGCGCCGAAGGCCAGGACGATGAGCCCAATTCCCTGGGAACCCGCCGTGACGACCATCGGTACCGAGCGGCGGGAGGCGAGGCCACCGGCGAAGTCGGCCGTGCCCCAGGCGGCGGCCGTGGCGAGGCCCCACAGGACGCCGGGGTTCACGAATGCTCTCCGGACACGGCTCCGGACTCTATCAGCCACCGACCTTGACACGGCGCGGCCGTGCGCCGCACAGTGCGCCAATCCTCCGCGCCCGAGCCCTGGCGCGTCCCGTCCTCGAGGTGTCCGTGGCGATCGAGACTGCTCAACAGGCTGCACCGGCGACCCGCGGCGCCATCCCCGCGGTCGCGCTCGAGAACCTGGAGAAGACCTTTGGCGACGTGGCCGCGGTCGCCGGTATCAACCTCGAGATCGCTGACGGTGAGTTCTTCTCCATGCTCGGACCATCGGGGTCGGGGAAGACCACGACCCTGCGGCTGATCGCCGGCTTCGAGCTGCCAACCGCTGGTCGTGTGCTGCTCCACGGCAAGGACGTGAGCGCTGTCCCGCCGTTCGACCGGGACGTGAACACGGTCTTCCAGGACTACGCCCTGTTCCCGCACATGACGGTGGGTGAGAACATCGCGTACGGCCTCGAGGTCCGGAAGGTGGCAAAGGCCGAGCGCGACGTTCGGGTCAACGAGGCGATGGAGATGGTCCGCCTCGAGGGGTTCGAGAAGCGCAAGCCCAACCAGCTGTCCGGTGGGCAGCGCCAGCGTGTCGCCCTTGCCCGCGCCCTCGTGAACCGGCCCCGGGTCCTGCTCCTCGACGAGCCGCTGGGTGCCCTTGACCTGAAGCTCCGCGAGCAGATGCAGATCGAGCTGAAGGACATCCAGAAGGAGGTGGGGATCACCTTCATCTACGTCACGCACGACCAGGAAGAGGCGCTGACCATGAGCGACCGCCTCGCCGTGTTCAATCGGGGCGGTATCGAGCAGGTTGGGACCCCGGCAGACGTGTATGAGCACCCGACGACCCCGTTCGTGGCCGGCTTCGTCGGCACCTCGAACCTGCTGAAGGACGAGGCCGCGCGAGCCGTCATCGGTCAGTCGGGGACGTTCACCGTCCGGCCGGAAAAGATTCGGATCACCGACCCCGGCGCCGAGCCTGAATCAGACGAGCAATCGGCCCTTGGGAGCGTGCGGGAAGTGGTCTACCTCGGGTCGGACACCCGATATATCGTTGCGCTCGATGTGGGTGGCGAGCTGGTCGTCACCCAGCAGAACCTGCAGACCTCATCCATGGAGGCTCTTGCCGCCCAGGGCAAGCCCGTCCGGCTGATCTGGAAACGGCATCACGTGTTGAGCCTGGCCGTCGGCCAGGAAACGGAGGGGGCACAAGAGGGAGTGGACCTTACATGAGGCAACTACGCATTCCTGTCCTTGCCATGGCCACCGTGATGGTGCTGGCCGCCTGCGGGCAGTCCGGTCCCAGCGGGATGCTGGAGCAGCTGGGCGATGGAGAGGGCGAGCTGAATCTCGTCATCTGGAGCGGCTACGCCGAGGATGGCTCGGCATTCCCCGAGTTCGACTGGGTCACGCCATTCGAGGAGGAGACCGGCTGCATCGTCAACTCGTCGGTCCAGGCCGACTCCGCCAGCGGTGTTCAGCTCCTGCGCTCGGGTGAATATGACGGCGGCTCGTTCTCGGGAAACGCCACCGACCGGCTGATGGCCGCGGGTGATGTCGCCCCGGTGAACGTCGAGCTGCTTCCGAACTACGCCAACGTCTTCGAGGGCCTGAAGCTGCAGGCCCACAACTCGCTCGATGGAGTGCCCTACGGCATGCCCCACGGCCGCGGACCTAACCTGTTGGCGTGGAACACGGAGGAGGTCGAACCACAGACCACCCAGAACGGCCTGTGGGAAGACGCCGGCAACTACGAAGGTCAGCTGAGCATCTTCGACTCACCGGACTTCATCGCCGATGCGGCAATCCACATCATGGCGTCCGATGACGACATGGGCATCACCAACCCGTACCAGCTCACCCAGGAGCAGTTCGACGCGGCTATCGAGCTCCTCGAGCACCAGAACGAGCACAACCCGCAGTTCTGGAACGGGGCGACGTTCGCCGACCAGATCACGGCCTTTGCGGCCGGTGACATCACGATCGGTACGACCTGGCAGTTCCAGGTGAACCAGCTGCTCCTCACCGACCCGCCGTCCCCGATCGAGGCCATCAAGCCGGCCGAGGGTGCGACCGGCTGGTCAGACACCTGGATGATCGCCAGCGAGGCGGCCAATCCGAACTGCATGTACATGTGGATGAACCACATGGCATCGGCCGAGGCCAACGGCCAGGCCACCGTGTACTTCGGCGAGGCACCGACCAGCGCCGAGGCCTGCGAGTACGCGGAGTCGATCTCGCCTGGCCACTGCGAGCTGACCCATGCCGATGACGAGGAGTACTGGGAGGACATCTGGTACTGGAGCACGGCCCGCGAGGACTGTGCCGACGATGACGACTCGACCACGTGCGTGGACTACGACGCGTGGACCGAGGCCTGGACCACCCTCCGCGGCGGCTGACGAACCGCCCGCCGACCTGGAGTGAATCGAGGCTCCCCGGGGTCCGCCCCGGGGAGCCTCATGCCTGACCGATGACCACCAACGCCCCGGCTCTCGCCCCGGCGCCCTCGCCGAGCCGCGCGCGACGGTTCGCGACCTGGCTCCACGCGCGGCCGCGCACGCAGCTGCGGCTGCTTCTGGCAATCCCCCTGTTCTGGCTGGTGGTCGTCTACCTGGGCTCGCTGGCCATCCTTCTCCTGAACGCGTTCTGGACGACCGATTCCTTCACCGGCAAGGTCAACCCGTTCGACTGGTCCCTGGCGGCGTTCGAGGAAATCATCGGCAACCCGGTCTACCGCACCATCGCCGTCCGGACGGTGGGCATCGCGCTGCTGGTGACCGTGACCGACGCGATCCTCGCCTTCCCGATCGCCTACTACATGGCTCGTGTGGCCAGCCGCCGGGTGAAGGGGCTGCTGGTGGTGGCGATCCTCATGCCCCTCTGGGCGTCATACCTGGTCAAGATCTTCGCCTGGCGCTCGATCTTCCAGGGCAACGGGCTCCTCTCGTGGTTCCTTGGGCCATTTGGCATGGAGGGCCCCGGGACCGATGAGCTGGTCAACTCGTGGGTCGTGTTCAGCTACCTGTGGCTGCCGTACATGATCCTGCCCTTGTATGCCGGGCTGGAGCGGGTCCCGAGCTCGCTCCTCGAGGCATCGGCAGACCTCGGCGCCCGGGCGCGGACGACGTTCCGACGGGTCGTCCTGCCGCTCGTGTTTCCGGCCCTGGTCGCCGGCTCGATCTTCACCTTCTCGCTGACCCTTGGCGACTACATCGTCCCGGACCTCGTCAGCGACGCGAAGTTCATCGGCAACGTCATCTACGACAACTCGGCCCTCGGCGACTTCCCCGTCGCCGCGGCGTACTCGATGGTGCCGATCGTGATCATGATCGTCTACCTGCTGATCGCGAGGCGGCTGGGCGCCTTCGATTCACTGTGAGCTCGGCGGGCGGCGATGGTTGAGTCACGCTGGGTGCGGATTGGCCTGCGGCTCGCCACCTGGGTGATCCTCGGCTTCCTGTACCTCCCGCTCGTCCTGGTCGTGATCCATGCCTTCAACTTGAGCCCGTTCAACGAGTGGCCGCCAACCGGGTTCACCCTGCGCTGGTTCGGCGAGGCCCTCGCGAACTCGGCCATCCCGGAGGCGTTCATGAACTCCGTCCTCGCGGCGCTGGGAGCGACGACCATCGCCTTGATCCTCGGGACGCTGGCCTCGATGGCGGTTCAGCGGTTCTCGTTCTTCGGCCGCGACTCCATCAGCTTCCTGCTCGTCCTGCCCATCGCCCTGCCCGGGGTGGTGACCGGCATCGCCCTCAGTTCGACTTTCCAGACCATCGGCATCCCGTTCGGACTGATGACGATCATCATCGGCCACGCCACGTTCTGCGTGGTCATCGCCTATAACAACGTCATCGCCCGTCTGCGCCGGTTGCCACGCTCACCGGAGGAGGCGTCGGCCGACCTCGGGGCCGACACCTGGATCACGTTCCGCCGGATCACGATGCCCGGCATGCGCACGGCACTCCTGTCCGGCGCTCTGCTTGCATTCGCCCTGTCATTCGACGAGGTCATCGTCACCCTGTTCACCGCCGGCGCCGGCACGCAGACGATTCCGCTCTACGTCCTGGCCACCATGCAGCGCCCGACGGAGCTGCCGGTCGTGAACGTGCTGGCCATGGTTCTCATCGTCTTCAGCGTCGTGCCCGTCTACATCGCTCAGCGGATCAGCGGCGACGAGGTCGCCGGAGCACGGGTCTAGTCGTCGACTGGGACTGCCTCGGCGCTCCGTTCCGGCCGGCCGGGGGAGGGCCACGGAGCGACACGACCGATGGGTCTCCCGTCAGGGTCGCGCTCGAGCTTGTGCGCGCCCGGCGTGCCGGGGGCGAAGCGCAGCCGCTCGACCGGCTCGCCGTGAACCAGGTGGCGATCCACGATCTCGCGCGCGTCGGCCGGTGACACGGCCGCATACCAGACGCCCTCGGGATAGACGACGACCATCGGCCCGTTGCCGCACTGCGAGAAGCAGCCCGAGCGGTTGATCCGCACCCGGCCGCCGAGCCCCGCCGCCTCGGCCTGCATCTTCAGCGCGGCGTGCACCCCGAGCCCGTCGCCATCCACCGCCGGGCACCACTCACCGGCGGTACACACGAAGACGTGGCGCTCGTAGATCGGGATCGGGGGATCGGGCGTCGTCATCAGTCTCCGAATGTACTCCCGCGTTTCCCCAAACGTACCGGGGGTCCGCAGGGCACCGGAACCCTACTATCCGGCCACGAGCCGCGCCGACCAGCACCCTCCGAGCCGGCGCGGCTCATACCTCACCAGAGTAGGCGGGAGAACAGCAGGAACCAGATGATCCAGAACGAAGGCCGGTTGCTGACGGCCACGGAAGTGGCCGAGATGCTGCACCTCCACGTCAACACCGTGAAGCGGTTGGGCGACCGCGGAGAGCTGCCATTCTTCCGCGTCGTGAAGCGCGGAGACCGCCGCTTCCGGTACGAAGACGTGGTCGAGTTCCTGCACCGGGCCAAGTAGCCCGATACCTCACCGCCCGGGGCGACGGGCGGGCTGGCTCCCCCCAGGGGGGCGCGAACGACCGTCGGACGACCGTCCGGCGGTCGTTCGCATAGCGCGGCATACTACGCCGGCATGTCCGACCCCCTGGCCACCCTGGCCGAGGCGCGCCGGCTCCTGGACTCGGGCTATCCGGAGCAGGCGATGGCCTCCGTCTCCGAGCTCACCCGATCCCAGGATCCGGAGATCGCCGGCGCCGCCTGGATGATCACCGGCTCGGCTCGGTATCGAACCGATGACGAGGCCGGAGCCCTGCACGGCTGGATGGAGGCCGCCCGGTCGGAGGGCGCCGCATCGTGGATCGGGTGGCGATCGGTCGCCGAGCAGCAGGTCCGCGACGGCGATCTGACCGCTGCGATGGAGTCGTACAAGGAGGCGGACCGTCGAGCGCCGCCCGACGAGCGGCCGGCGATCGCCAGCCGGCTGGCGTGGCTGGCCAAGGAGACGGGCCACGACTTCACGGCTCGCCGCGAGTTCAACCGCTCCCGCGGCGCCTACGCAACGTACACGCCGCTCGTCACCTGGATCCTGATCGGCGCGAACGTCGGCGTATTCGCGATTGATGCGTTCCTCAGCGGAATGGCCGGGCTGGGCCTGATGTCGAGCGAAGGTCCGCTCCTCGCGGCTGGCTACGTCAGCGCCGACGCAGTGGCAGCGGGGGAGTGGTGGCGGATCCTGACCAGCGCGTTCCTTCACCTCGGGATCCTCCACCTTGCGCTGAACATGTGGGCCCTCTACCTCTTCGGCCCGCTCCTCGAGCAGCTGTACGGACATATCGAGTACCTCGCCATCTACCTCCTCTGCGCGGCGGGAGGATCGGTCCTTACCATCCTCGTCGCCCCCGACCAGCTCGGCGGTGGGGGCCAGTGGCGCGATCTTCGGCTTGCTCGGCCTTGCCTTCGCCGTGTCCCGCCGGCGGCACCTCGCCCTGCCCCGGCAGACGCGGGCGGTGCTCGGCCAGATCGGATCGCTGCTGGTCATCAACCTCGCGTTCACGTTCTTCTTCCCCGGCATCAGCATCACCGGCCACATCGGCGGCCTGGCCGTGGGCCTGCTCCTCGGCTGGCTCCTGCCGCCCTCGCCGGCCTTCACCCTGGCCGGCCAGTGGCAGGCCGCCAGCGGAGCGGTGATCAAGAGCACCTCGATGTACCTGCGCGTGGTGATCTACCTCGGGGTGGCCGCTCTCCTCGTCGTCGGCACCTGGGTGGTGATGAGCGGCACCCTGGCCTGACCTGACCGATGTGCCATCCCACGGACGCGCGACCGCCTCTGCCGCCAATCCGCGGCGGCGCGATCGATGCCCGGGATCTCGAGCTCATCTCCGCCGACGGCACCCGCTTCGCGGCGCACGCCGCGGTGGCGGCCGCGCCCGGCGGGCCGGGGATCGTGATCCTGCCCGACGTCCGCGGCCTGCATCCGTTCTACGAGGACCTCGCCAACCGGCTGGGGGAGGCCGGCGTCCATGCCCTCGCCCTTGACCTGTACGCGCGGACCGCAGGCCCGGGCCACCGGGGAGCGGACTTCGAGTTCATGCCCCACGTCGAGCGCGCGCAGCACGAGACGATCTCCGCCGACGTCCGAGCCGCGGTCGAGGCCATGCGGACGCCGGAGCTCGGGGCCGTCGAGCGGGTCTACACCATGGGCTTCTGTTTCGGCGGCCGGGCCTCGTTCGTGCAGGCCGGGGAGGGGCATGGCCTGGCCGGCGTCATCGGCTTCTATGGCTCGGTGGCCGGACCGGGGCGAGCGGGCCTGCCCGAGCCGGTTGCGAGAGTGCCTGCGTTCAGGTGCCCGGTGCTCGGCCTGTTCGGTGGCGCGGATGAGGGGATCACCCCCGAGTCCATCACCGCCTTCGACGAAGCGCTGAAAGTGGCCGGGATCGACCACGAGCTGGTTACCTACCCCGGAGCCCCGCACTCCTTCTTCGATCGGACCGCGGCCGAGCATGCCGACGCCGCGCAGGACGCATGGCGCCGGGTGCTGAACTTCGTCGGGGTCGCGGTCTCGGACTGACCGCCGACCGAGTCAGGCTCGGGCGGTCGTCTGCTCCGCCGGCCGCGTGGTGGCCTCTGCCGGCTTGACCGGCCGCAGGTAGAGCGGCAGCACGATCACGATGTAGCCGAGCCAGGTGAGGAACGTGATCCACTCCGGGGTCGAGGTGTAGCCGAACAGCGCGCGCAGCAGGCTGCCGATCAGGGCCAGGAAGCCCTCGCCCTCGTGGGGCAGGATGCCGCTGATGTCGAACGCGGTCTCGGTGCCGAAGGTGATGACCCCGATCTCGACCAGCTCGTGGACGGCGTGGCTCAGCAGGCCGGCGGCGATGAAGATGAGGGCCACGCCCGTCCAGCGGAAGAAGGTCCGCAGGTTGAGGACCCGGGCCCCGCGGTAGAAGCCAAAGCCGATGGCGACCGCGATCAGCAGGCCGACCACCGCCCCGGTCAGGACGGCCACCGCCCCCGCCTCGGCGGACGACGCGGCCGAGGCCTGGGCCATGAGGAACAGCGAGGTCTCGATCCCCTCGCGGATGACGGCGGTGAACGCGAGCAGGGACAGGCCCCACGCGGCGCCCTCGGTCAGCGATCGGTCGACCCTCGCTTCCAGCTCGCCCCGCATGTTGGCCGCGACGCGGCGCATCCAGAACAGCATCCAGGTCACCACTCCGGCGGCCGCGATCATGGCCACCGCCTCGAAGATCTGCTCCGCCGGCTCCGGCAGCCCGCCGATGCTCACCCACAGGGCGATGCCGGCCACCACGCTCAGTGCGACCGCCGCACCAACCCCGATCCACACCCGTTGGAAGTAGCGCCGGTTTCCGGTCTTGTCGAGGTAGGCCAGGATGATGGCCACGATCAGCGCCGCCTCGACGCCCTCACGGAGACCCGTGAGCAGACCGGATGTGAAGGCACCAAGATCCATCGGTGGCTCCCGTGTGGAGGGGTTGCGTTCCGGTCCATCGGCGGCCGGTTCTGCGCCCGGATCATGCTAGGCGCGGCGGTCGAACGCGTCAATACCCGACGCTCACCATCGGAATTTGCCCGGCCGCGTGGCCTGGTCGCAACGCCGGTGGATCGCCGGGCGAGCCGGATAGAATCGCGGACCGATGGTCGACTTCTCCCTGACCGATGAGCAGCGCGACGTCCAGCGCACGGCCCGCGCGTTCGCCGAGCGCGAGATCCTGCCCCGCATCCACGAGCTGGACTCGACCTCGACCTATGACCGATCCCTGTACGAAAAAATGGGCTCGACCGGCTTCCTGGGCCTGCCCATCCCCGAGCGCTATGGCGGGTCGGGCATGGACTACATCGCCTTCGCCGGGCTGTGCGAGGAGATGGAGCGGGCCGACACCGCGTTCCGGGTCATCCTCAGCGTGCACACCGGGCTGAACTCGCTGACCCTCCTCCAGTGGGCGATCCGAGGAGCAGAAGGAGCAGTACCTCGCCCCGCAGGCCCGCGGCGAGAAGCTCGCCACGTTCGGGCTGACCGAGCCCGGGGTCGGCAGTGACGCCGCCAACCTGTCCACCACCGCCCGCCGGGATGGAGACCGATACCTCCTGAACGGCAGCAAGGTCTGGATCAGCCTGGCCGACACGGCGGACCATTTCCTCGTCTTCGCCACCGTCGACAAGGCCGCGGGGCACAAGGGGATCACGGCCTTCATCGTCGAGCGCGGGTTTCCGGGGTTCAGCACCGAGTCGCTTCACGGCAAGCTCGGCGTCCGCGCCGGCAACACCGGGATCCTGTACTTCTCCGACTGCGAGGTGCCCGTCGCCAACCGGGTCGGGGAGGAGGGGGAGGGCTTCACGATCGCGATGAGCGCGATCGACCAGGGCCGCTACACCGTCGCCGCGGGGAGTGTCGGGCTCGCCGTCGCGTGCCTGGACGCATCGGTCAAGTACGCGCACGAGCGGAAGACCTTCGGGGAGGAGATCGGCCGTCACCAGCTGGTCAAGCAGATGCTGGCCAAGATGGAGGCCGGGATCCAGGCCGGCCGGCTGCTGGTGTGGAAGGCGGGCTGGATGAAGAACCGCGGCGAGCGTTCCACGCGAGAGACGAGCCTGGCGAAGTGGTTCTGCACCGACCACGCGGTGCAGAGCGCGATGGACGCCATCCAGGTCCACGGGGCCTACGGCTACTCGGACGAGTACCCGGTCGAGCGCTACCTGCGCAACTCCAAGGGCTCGGTCATCTACGAGGGCACGAGCCAGATCCACACCGTCATGCAGGCGGACTACCTGCTCGGCTACCGATCCGACAAGCCGCTCCGGATGCCCCAGCCCGCCTGGGAGGGCGAGGCCTAGCCCGCCTCTATACTCCCGCCCGTGAGCCGGACCCTGGAGCTGACCATTGGCCTGATGCTGCTGGTCATCGGCATCGTGGTCCTCAGCTCCACCTGGATCGGGGAGTGGTTCGCCCAGTACGGCTTCGACACCGACCTCCTGACCTGGTGGCCCCTGCTCCTGGTCCTTGGATCGCTGTTCTTCCTCGTTCCGATCTTCATCTCCCGCCTCTCGCGCCGGCTGCGGGCAGGGATGGTCATCCCCGGGGTCATGCTCCTCCTCATCGGCGGCACGCTGCTGTACACCAGCCTGAACGACGAGTGGGACGAGTGGGCGACGCTGTGGACGGTCGTGCCGTTCAGTCTCGGGCTCGGCCTGTACGCCGCCGGCTGGCTGGCCGATGCCCCCGCGTTCAAGTGGATCGGCTTCGGCCTCAGTGCCGCCGCGGTGATCGCCTACCTGGCGCTGGCCACGGCCTTCGGCGGGGAGGCGTTCCGGCTCATCGGGGCGCTGGCGATCATCGCCCTCGGGCTGGCCCTCACCGTGGGCGGGCTCGCCCAGCGGCTCGCCCGGAAGTCGCCTCCGCCTTCGGTCCCACCGCCGCCTTCCGCCTGACCGATGGCGCCGGCTGGCGCCGGCGCAGGTGTCGGTCGAACCACTCGAGGTGGCGCTGCATGCGGTCGATGCGCCGGTCGGGCCGGCCGTAGTTCTTCATCTCGTGGTGCTCCTCGGGGTAGAGCACGTACTCCGTCTCACGGCCGAGCACCTTGAGCGCGACGAAGAGCTGCTCGTTCGCCCCGGGCGGGCAGTTGCGGTCCTCCTCGGCCTGGAGGAGGAGCAGGGGAGTCTTGATCTTCGAGGCAATCCGCAGCGGTGACTGGCGCCACAGCTCGGCGGCCCCCTCTTCGGTCAGGGGATCTCCCTGGCCGTACTGCCGGCCGTAGTGGACCCCGAAGTACGCCTCGCCCCAGTCCGCCAGCACGTTGCCGACCCCGTTCTCGGCGACCGCCGCCGCGAACCGATCGGTGAAGCCCGCCATCCACTGGGTCAGGAAGCCGCCGTAGGACAGGCCCATCAGGCCCATCCGGTGCTCGTCCGCCAGTCCGCGCTGGACGAGGGCGTCGGCCACGGCCATGACGTCCTCCGCGTCCGCCTCGCCCCACCTTCCCATGTGGTCACGGATCCAGGCCGATCCGTGGGTCGTGGAGCCGCGGATGTTCGGCATGGCGACCCGGTAGCCATGCGCGGTCAGGTTGAGGCTGTCCATCGTCCCGCCCGGTCCCCACGCCCCGTTCGGACCGCCGTGGAAGTGGAGGATGGTGGGAAGCGGCCGCTCACCGGCGCCGGCCGGCGAGGCGACCCAGACCTGGATTGGCCCGGCGGGCGTCGGCACCTCCAGCTCGTCGAGGGTGAACCGCCGGAAGCGGGCCTCCCACCGTGAGCCGAGGTCGGTGAGCCGCCGCGGCTCGCCATCGGCCAGCTCGTACAGGTCGGAGGCCTGTCCGTCGAGCGCGGCGCTCATGAACCGGCGGCCGTTCCGGGCGGTCAGGGTCCCGGCGATCAGGCGCGTGTTCTCGTCCAGCAGGGGCTCGAGCCCGTTCCCGGGCACCGAGACGCGGTACGGCAGGACTCGGCCCCGCCGCCCGACGGTGACCAGCAGATGGCCGGCATCCTCCCATTGCGGCGCCTCGACCTCCTCGGCCATGGCCAGGTCCGCCCAGGCCCAGCCGCCGATCCCGTCGTCGAGCTCCGGCGTCAGGCACCTTGCTCCCTGTCCCGCAGCGGTCGCGAGCCAGACCCGCTCCGGGTCGGCGACGGTCGGATCGTCAACGTCCGTCCCGAGAAAGGCCAGCCACTTCCCGTCCGGCGAGAACGACGGCGCGCGGGCGTCACCCTTCAGGCCCACCAGCTCGGTGACCTCGCCGCCCTTGGCCGGCACGCGGAAGATCCGGTATCGGTACCGGATGTTCCAGTCCGGCTCCATGTCGGCATCGAACGCGATCCACCGGCTGTCCGGCGACCAGGCGGGGTTGGCGACGTCGAAGTCCCCGCTGGTCAGCTGGAGCGGGCCCCGGCGGCCGCGGTGGGTGGCATCCAGGACCCACAGGTGCGTTCGGCGGCCGACCAGGCCCGACGCGTCGTCGCGCCAATCGGTCCCGGTGATGTGCCGTGCCACCGGCTCCACCCCGTCCCGTCCCGGGCCCACCACGAAGCGCGGCTCGCCAGCCGGCCCCAGCAGGGCAAGGGACCGGCAGTCGGGGCTCCAGTGCACCGAGTCCACGCCGTGCTTGAGCGTCGTCAGCCGTCGGGGCCGCCCCCGCTCCAGGGAGAGGAGCCAGGCCTGCCCGACATCGTCACTGCCGTCGCCCTTCGCCCCGGGCTGCCGGGACGGCGCCCGGACGAAGGCCACCCACTCGCCGTCGGGCGAGACCCGCGGCCCGGTGTCGCGGACCGCGCCATCGGTCAGTCGTCGCGGCCGACCGCCGTCGGCCGGGACCACCCACAGGTGTGATCGGTACGCGTTGCCGTGGACCCGGCGGATCCCGACCACGACCTGGCTGCCGTCGGGGGTCGGGTCGAACGACTCCAGGACCGCCTGCGCCCGCACCAGGTCGGCGGCGGTTGCGGGCTCGGTCGCGGGCTGGTCGGCGCGGCGAGGGGCCATGGCCAGCCGAGTATGGCGCGGGCCGACGGGCCGGCGTTGCCGCCTCGAAGGAGCGTGTGCCATCATCAGCGTCCCGATAGAGGAGCCTCCCTCGTGCGTCGCCCGCTTCGCCCGGCCTCTGCCCTCCTGTTCACGGTCGCCCTGGTCCTGTCCGCCTGCCAGCCATCGGCCAGCGAGAGCCCGGCGGGTCCGATCGAGCCCCGCCGTCGGGGAGCTGGAGCCGACCGGGGGGACGGTCCGGGTCGGCATCGGTGGCGCCCCCACCGCCTGAACCCGGGCAATGGCGTGCTGTGCCGAGGACTACGTCCTCTACGAGCTGGTCTACGACACGCCGATCGCGATCGACGCCCGACGGCGAGTTGTCCCGGAGCTGGCCACCGACTGGACGGTGTCCGACGACGGGCTGACGTGGACCCTGCCCTTGTCGACGGCGCGATGTTCCACGACGGCACGCCGCTCACCAGCGAGGACGTGAAGTTCAGCCTCGAGCTCTACCGCGACACACGGACTACATCTACCATGCCCTCCTACCCGGACGTGTTCGTCGACGATCCAGGCGCCCGACCCGACGACCCTCGTGATCACCACCGAGCGACCCGGTCGGCAACTTCGAGTACGCGGATGGTGTTCATGTACGTCCTGCCCATGCACATCTGGGAAGCGCGAAGACCCGGTCACTTCGAGAACGAAGAGATGATCGGGTACCGGCCCGTTCAAGCTCGCGCGGGTTCGAGACCAGGGCGAGTCCGTCAGCTGGAAGCGCAACGACGACTACTGGGCCACCCCGCCGATAGTCGACGAGGTGATCTTCCAGACCTATCGCCAACGCCGACGCGCGGGTCGCGGCGCTGACCGACGGTGACGTGGACATGCCATCACCGAGTTCCCGGCCACCGCCTCGCGACCCTCCAGAACGCCGAGAACGTCGAGGTCCGATTACCGACGTCCGGCGCCACGTCATCCGTGACATCTTCTTCAACATCATCGACCCGGCCGACTGCCCGGGGCCCAGCGACTTGATTCCCGACGGCGGATCTGCTCCGGGCCATGAGGCCCTCCGTGATGTCACCGTCCGCCAGGCCCTCGCCAGCGCGACGACAAGCAGCAGATCATCGACGTTGCCACCCTCGGGACCGCCAACCTCGGCGTGGCCTCGTGCCCGCCGGGCTGGGCGACTTCTTCATCGGGTGGACGCCGACTACGCGTTCGACGTCGATGCCGCCAACCAGATGCTCGACGACGCCGGCTATGAGGACACCGATGGCGACGGGGTTCGCGAATGCCTCTGGCAGACCAGGACTGTGACGACCTGACGTTCCGGCTCAACTACCCCGACGACATCGACACCGGCGCCGCGCGAGGCGGAGACTGCTGGACGCGATGTGGGCCGAGGTCGGGGTCACCTCGAGATCATGCCCTCGACCCGGACGCCCTGACCGCGGTCTGCTGCCCGGCCTTCGACTACGACGTCATCCTGTGGGGATGGGGCTCGGACCCCGATCCCGATGTTCCTGCTGAGCGTCACGACCTGCGACGAGGTCGAGCCGGGGACGAGCGAGACCGGCTACTGCAATCCCGGAGTACGACGAGATCTACAACGCCTCAGGCATCGAGACCGATCTCGGACACGCGGGTCCAGATGGTCCACGAGCTGCAGCAGATCCTGCTCGAGGATGCTCCTACATCATTCCGTACTACTACCCCGAACGTCGAGGCCTACCGGACCGACACGTTCACGGGCTGGCACGAGGGCCCTGCAGACCTTCGGGCTGGACGAGCCCTCCTCGCTGGTCCTCATCCGCCCGGTCGAATAGCCGATAGACGGCGACCGATAGCGATCGGACGGTGCGGCTCTGACCGGCCGCGGGAGTTTCCTGGTGCGCCGGATGGCGTGGGCGGTGGTGACGATCTTCGTGGTCATCACCTTCAACTTCTTCCTGTTCCGCGTCCTGCCCGGCGACCCGGCCAAGGCCGGGGTGAAGGACCCGCGGATGAGCCCGGAGACCGAGGCGGCGCTGGCCGAGCGCTTCGGCCTCGACAAGCCGGTCTTCCTCAACCTCGAGGGCGAGCCTCTTCGACTCGCAATACTTCATCTACCTCGGCGCAGCTGGCGCAGGCGACCTCGGCGTGTCGTACGCCCGACCGCAGCCAACCCGTCTCCGAGCTGCTGGCGGTGGCTCTCGGCAACACGCTGTGGCTCGTGCTCCCGGCGCAGGTCATCGTCGATCGCTGCTCGGCGTCGGCTCGGGCCTGGCCGCGGCCTGGCGGCGCGGAAATCGGGGATCGACTGCGGCGCGGTGGCCGTCGCGCTGCTGCTCTGGTCGCTGCCCACGTTCTTCCTGGGGATCATCCTGCTGTTCTTCGGGGCCGGCACCCTCGGCCTGCCGACCGGGGGCCGAGCACGACGATCGGCGCCGACTTCGGACACAGCGTGGGAGGCGTGCGCCGACCTGATCACCCACCTCATCCTGCCGACCCTGACCCTCGCCCTGGTCATCTTCGGCGAGTACGTCCTGATCATGCGCAGCAGCGTGCTCGACGTCTTCAGCGAGGACTACATCCTCACCGCCAAGGCCAAGGGCCTGACCACCTGGCGGATCATTCGCGGCACGCCCTGCGCAACGCGATGCTGCCCATGGTCACGCTCATCGCCCTCAACTTCGGCTTCATGGTGGCCGGCGCCATCCAGACCGAGGTGTCTTCTCGTGGCCCGGTTTAGGCCTCCTCACCGTGACAGGCGGTCGGCCGAGAAGGACTACCCCGTCCTGCAGGGCACGTTCCTGCTGATCGCGGTCGTGGTCGTCGCCGCCAACCTCCTCGCGGACCTCGCCTATGGCTTGCTCGACCCGCGCGTGAGCGAGGCCTGACACGCATGACGACCGTCGTCGAGACCGCCACCGCGCCCGCCCGCGATCGCCGCTCCCCGCGGCCTGCTGCGACCCTCCTGCGCCATCCGGCCGGCGTCGCCGGGCCTGATCATGCTGAGCCTCACCCTCGTCGATCGCGGTCTTCGCGCCCTGGATCGCGCCCGTACGACCCGTACGAGACGCCCGCCGGTCAGCATCGAGGACATCTACCAGCCACCGTCGGCCGAGCACCCGCTGGGGACCGACGACGGGGGCAAGGACGTCCTGTCCCAGCTCATGTACGGGGCGCGCGTCTCCCTGCTGGTCGGATTCGTCGCGGCGTTCCTTCGCCTGGGAGTGGGCTCCACCATCGGGTCGTCGCCGGCTACCGCGGTGGGAGGACTGGGCGGCACGCTGATGCGGATCACCGATTTCGTGCTGGTCATTCCAGCCCTGGCGCTTCAGATCGTGCTGGTCGCGATCCTCGGACCGAGCCTGTCGACGATCATCCTCGTCATCGGCCTCCTCGGCTGGACGACGACCGCGCGTCTGGTGCGGTCCGAGCGCTGTCCCTGCGCGAGCGACAGTTCGTCACCGCGGGCGCGGGCCGTCGGCGCTGGCGGACGGGTACATCATCCGCCACCACATCCTGCCGCTGGTCATGCCGCTGCTGGTCGCCTACTCGGTCCTGTTCATCTCGGCCATCCTGCGAGTCGACCCTCGCCTTCATCGGCCTCGGCGACCCGACCCTCATCAGCTGGGGGAAGATGCTGAACTTCGCGTTCAACCGCGGCGCCGTCTCGGCCGGGGCATGGTGGGCCTTCCTCCCCCCGGGCCTGGCGATCGTGTGGGTCGTCCTCGGCCACGCCATGCTCGGCAACGCGATCGAGGACCTCCTCAACCCGCGCCTGAAGCGGCACTACCTCGAGCGTGACCGCGCCGATCGCCGGCGGTCGTGGATCGCGGATGGTGCCGGCGTCCTCCGCAGGATCGCCGCGCCGGACGGGTGCCGCCCGGAGCCGTCCTCGCCGTCCGGGACCTCAGCGTCGAGTTCGACACGCCGGCCGGGCCGCTCCCGCGGTCGACGACCTGAGCTTCGACCTGCACCGCGGGCAGACCGTCGGCCTGGTCGGGGAGTCGGGCTGCGGCAAGACGACGGCCATGCTCGGCCATCCAGCGCCTGCTCCCGCCCGAGGGCCATGTGGCCGCCGGGCACGGTCGTTGTTCGACGGGACCGACGTGTTGTCCCTGCCCCGAGACGAGATGCGGGCGTTCCGCTGGACGAGGATGGCGATGGTCTTCCAGGGGGCGATGAATGCGCTCAACCCGGTCCGCCCGGTCGGCCACCAGGTCGCCGAGGCGATCCGCATCCACGAGCCGCACGATCAGCGCGCACGCTCGCGGATCGCCGCGCCGCCGAGCTGCTGGAGCGGGTGGGAATCGGGGCCCGGCGGGCGGAGGAGTACCCGCACACCTACTCCGGCGGCATGCGCCAGCGAGCGATGATCGCCCTCGCTCTCGCCTGCCGGCCGCGACGTCATCGTCGCCGACGAGCCCACCACCGCGCTCGACGTGATGATCCAGGCCCAGATCCTCGAGCTGCTGGCCGGGCTGACCGAGGAGCTCGAGATGAGCACGATCCTGATCACCCATGACCTCGGGGTGGTGGCGCAGGTCTGCGACCAGGTGGTCGTGATGTACGGCGGCCGGCTCGCCGAGCAGGCGCAGGCCGGCCCGCCTGTTCCACGACCCCCGCCACCCGTACACGACCGCCCTCCTGCACGCGTTCCCCGACGCCGGGCAGCCCGGACCGCGCGCTGCGGGCGATCCCCGGCACGCCGCCGCGGCTCGACGCGATGCCCGCCGGCTGCCCGTTCGCGCCGCGGTGCCTCCACGCCTTCGAGCGGTGCCGGGTCGAGGTCCCGCCGCCTATGAGCTCGACGGCGACCGGCGCGCGGCGTGCTTCCTCGTGGATCCGGCGGGGTCCGCTCGCTCGATGACCTCAGCCGATCCTGGTCATCGACCAGCTCACGATGCATTTCCCCGGCCGCCGCTCGCTCGACCGACTCCCTCCGCCGCCGACCCGACAGCCCGGTCGAGCGGTGGATGGGGTGAGCTTCGAACTGGCACCGGGCGAGGTGCTCGCCCTGGTCGGCGAATCAGGAAGCGGCAAGACGACGACCGGCAACCTCCTCCTGGGTCTGCTGGAGCCGACCGCGCGGCGCGTCCTGCTCAACGGCGAGCCGATCGCCGGCTTCTCTCGCCGCGAGCTGACCGCCGCCCGAAACGAAGGGTGCAGATGATCTTCCAGGACCCGTACGAGTCGCTGAACCCGCGACAGCGGGTCGGCGACATCGTCGCCGAGCCGCTCAGGATCCACCATGCGTGCCTCCCGGGCCGACATCCGCAGCCGTGTCCACGCGCGCTGGGACTGGCCGGGCTGAACCCCCCCGATGCCTACGAGGGGCGCCTCCCGTTCGAGCTGTCGGGCGGACAACGGCAGCGGGTGGCGATCGCCGCTGCGCTGATCCTCGAGCCGCAGGTCCTCGTCGCGGACGAGCCGGTGTCCATGCTCGACGTCAGCATCCGCGCCGAGATCCTGAACCTCATTCGGCGACTGGCCACCGAGCGGTCGATCGCGTTCTCATGATCACGCACGACCTGGCCACGGTCTTCGCCTATGCCGACCGGGTCGCGGTGATGTACCTCGGCCGGATCGTGGAATCCGGACCGACCGGGCAGGTCTTGGCCGATCCGCAGCACCCGTACACCCGCGCCCTGCTCTCCGTGCTCCCGGTGGCCGATCCGGACGCCCGCGATCGGGCTCACAGATCCTGGTCGGCGAGACGCCCGATCCTTCGCGCATCCCGTCGGGCTGCCGCTTCCATCCGCGTTGCCCGGTGGCGATCGATGCCTGTCGAACGATCGATCCCGCGCTGGTGACGGTCGGCGCCGACCACGAGGCGGCATGCATCCTGGTCGGGAGCGGACCGATCGCGGCGAAGGGCTAGGGCCCGAACAGGTTCCGCACGCCAAGGAAGGCGACCAGGCCGCCGACCAGCGCCGGGGAGAGGAAACGGCGCAGTCGAGGGGCGTCGGACACGAGCGCGGCGATGCCCGCCGCCGGCACCGACCCGAAGCCGCCGGCGGTCGCCGCGGCGAGCGCGACACCGAGCGAAGCCCCATCGGCGACCGCGCTGCCGGCCACCACCAGTCCAAGCGCACCGAACAGCCCCGCGCCGATGGTGGTGAGGGCGGCGCGGGCCGCGCCTCGCTGCGTGGCGCCGGTGACGGCAGCCCCGGCGGCGAGCACCGCGGCGAGGATGGCCGTCCCGGTCAGCGAGGTCGTGGGGTCGGCGGGACCGGCAGTCGCGAACCAGACCGCCCCGGCGACCGGCGCGACCAGCATCCCGGCGGCCACGACCCAGGTCAGCGGCCGGCCCCAGTCCTCGGGATCCTCGGGCGGGACCACCTCGCCCAGGCGGACGCTGGGCGGGACGTTGTCCTGATCCGTCATCGGGAGCTCACCCGCCGACGAGCCGCAGGCCGAGGATCCGGGTGGCCAGCTCGTGCAGGTGGGTCGCCGCCGATCGCTGCGTGTCTTCCGACTGCCGGCCGAGGGCCACGCCGGCGATCGCGTCGAGCTTCTGGATGGCGCCGGGGGTGTCCAGGTCGTTGGCGAGCGCGGCCAACGCTTCCTCGCGTCGCCAGGCCACCGCGTCGGCGACGGCGAGATCGCCGTTGCGACTCCGGTGGCGGGCGGCCTCCGTCCACCGCTGGACGTGCGAACCGGCCTCCGCCAGGAGCGCATCGGTCCACGTCAGGTCCTCGCGGTAGTGCCGGCCGATCAGGGCGAGCCGAACGACATCGGCCGGCCATCGGTCGAGCAGGTCGCGGACCATGACCAGGTTGCCGAGCGACTTGCTCATCTTCTCCCGCTCGTGATGGACCATCCCGGTGTGGACCCAGTGGCGAACGACCGGCCGGACCCCGGTCGCGCCTTCCGACTGGAGCCGCTCCGCCTCGTGGTGCGGGAAGGCGAGGTCCCGGCCGCCGCCGTGGATCTCGAACTGCGGGCCGAGGTGGGTCACGCTCATCGCCGAGCACTCGATGTGCCACCCCGGGCGCCCGTCGCCCCACGGCGAGGGCCACGATGGCTCGTCGGGCAGCGAGCGCTGCCACAGCACCGGATCGAGCGGGTCGCGCTTACCCGGCAGATCGGCCCGGTTGCCCCGTTCGTTGGCGAGGTCCAGCTGCTGCCGGCGCGGAACGTGGGACAGGGCACCCCACCCCGGGTCATCGGCCACCGAGAGGTAGACGTGGCCTTCGCCCTGGTACGCCATCCCGGCGGCCAGCAGCTTCTCGATCAGGTCGACCATCTGCGAAACGTGCTCGGTCGCCCGGGGGTGGACATCGGGCGGCAGCCAGTTCAGATCCGCCATGTCGGACAGGAACCGCTCCGTCTGGCGGGTGCCGAGCGCGAGGTAGTCCTCACCTTGCTCACGGGCGTGGGCGAGCATGTCGTCATCGACATCGGTCAGGTTCTGGACGTAGCGGACATCCCGGCCGGCGTACTCCAGGTACCGATGGACGACGTCGAGCTGGAGGTACGTGAACGCATGCCCCAGGTGGGTGGTGTCGTAGGGCGTGATGCCGCACACGTACAACCCGATCGGGCCCTCCTCGTAGGGCTCGATCGGAAAGATGCCGCCACGGCGCGTGTCGTACAGCCGCAGGACGGGCGCTGCGGAGGGCACTTGCGCGGTGGCCCTAGAATCCGGGAGCCATGTGGGAAGTCTTGAAGTGGCTCGCCGTCTTCGCGGCCGCGCTATTCGTCATCATCATCGGGGCGTCATTCGTCCTCGGCACGCCGAACCCCCTCGACACCCTGTTCTGACCGGACTCAGCACGACCGCGGTCTGCTCCTCATGGGCGGACCGATGCTAGCGCACCGATGGAGCTGATCGACGCCGCCACCCTTCGGGAGCTGGTCCCCATGGACCGGCTGCTCGACGCGGTGGAGGCCGCCTACCGCGACGTCGCCGAGGGTCGCGACCGCTCCCCGATCCGCCAGCATCTCGAGCTCGAAGGCGGCGGGCTGCTCGTCCTGATGCCGGCGGTCCGAGATGGCGGCACAGGTGCCGCGGTCAAGCTCATCACCTGGGTCCCGGGCAACCCGGAACGCGGCCTGCCGACCATCCAGGGCGCGGTCACCTGGTTCGATGCCCGCACCGGCGAGGCGGCGTTCCAGTTCGACGGGCCGGCGGTGACCGCGATGCGGACCGGCGCGGCCTCGGGCGTGGGCGCGCGGCTGATGGCTCGACCCGACGCGTCGGTCATGGCCCTGTTCGGGACCGGGGTGCAGGCCGAATCGCAGATTCGCGCCGTGCTGGCCGCGCGGCCGCTCACCGAGGTCCGGGTCTACTCCCGCTCCGCCGGCCCGCGCGAAACGTTCGCCGCGGCCATGGACGCCGCCCTGCCGGTATCGGTCCGTGCCGCCGAGTCGGCCGAGGCCGCGGTCCGCGGTGCCGACATCGTCTGCTGCGTGACGCCGTCGGAGACGCCCGTCTTCGCGGCCGGCTGGCTGGATCCGGGCACCCACGTCAATGCGCTCGGCTCGTTCCGGATGGGCATGGTCGAGGTTCCCCCCGAGGCGTTCGGGCGCGCGGCGCTGGTCGCGGTCGACTCGCGCGAGGCCGCCGGCCACGAGGCGGGAGACCTGGCGGCCGCGATCGAGGCCGGTCAGCTCTCTGCGACTGACGTGATCGAGATCGGGAGCCTGCCCGCCGATTGGGCCGCGAACCGCGACCCGGCCGCGATCACGATCTTCAAGAGCGTGGGCCTGGCGATCCAGGACCTGGCCGCCGCGGACCTTGCCGTGGCCCGGTGGCGGGCCCGAGGGGAGCGGGCCTAGCGGTCGACGCCCGAGGGCGGGTAGGCGGCCGGGCGGGCCAGCCCGGGGTCGGGCCGACCGACGAACAGCGGGACTGCCAGCTGGACGGCCAGGGCTCGAATCGCCGGCCCGGCCAGCGCGCGATAGGCCGGCGTGAGCGGCGCGGCCTCGTCGGCCGGGTCACGCTCGGCGCGCACGCTGAACGGGAGGGGTCGATCCGACGGCTCCGACGGAGGCGCGGCGAGGCCCGCGACGATCGCCTGGCCACTGCCCGGGTCCTCTCCCGCCGTCCCGTCCGGCCCGGCGGTGGTTCCCGGACTTGGCGCGGCCGGCGGCGGTGTCGCGGACGGAGGCCGCGGCGTTGGCGCGGGTGGCGCAGGGGGCGGTGTCGGGGCCGGCGTGGGCGGGGGAGTGGGCGCCGGCGTCGGGACCGGGGTGGGTACGGGCGTCGGGACCGGCGTGGGCACCGGGGTCGGGGTTGGGGTCGGCGGCGGTGGGGTCGGTGCGTTGGTCACCGTCCAGCCGGGGTAGTAGTAGATCAGCAGGATCTGGGCCGCGGTCTTGCCGGCCAGCCCGCAGGCCTGGGTGCCCCACTGGTACATCCGCCAACCGTTGGCGTTCGCGCCACACGGCTCGTTCGCGGCCCCGCCGTTGTAGTACGTCGGGTAGATGGCCCCGTTCTTCAGGGCGCGTGTGCTCCACGTGGCGTCAACGGCGGCGGCGGCGCCGGCCCAGGTCGGCTGGGCCGGGTTGTAGACCTGGTCACGCGTGTCGTCGTAGACGTCGAAGCATTGGCCCGAGGCATTGGTCAGGTTCCGCCAATGCAGGACGTGGTACCAGGCGTACATCTTCACCGCCACCGCGCCGGAGCGAAGCGACTCGGCCGTCCACGAGCCGATCCACTCGCGCGACAGCACGTTCTTGACGTAGACGCGGAAATCGACCGTTTCGACCGCACCGCTGGCGGCCCGGAAGACGCGGATGGTGGTCGGTGGCGTCGTCTCGCTGGTCCAGCCGCTGCACGAGGCAGCGACTGCCGGATTCACCTGACCCGGGACCCCGCTGCCGAACAGGGCGACGGCGGCCAGCAGCGACGCCGCCAGGAAGCGGCGTGGCATCGGTACCGACCGTATCGGCCGGTGGCGCCGAGGTCAGCCGGGCCGATGGTCCGGGCGAGGGCGGGGTCGGGAGTACCGCTCCGGATCAGGCCCAGCGGTGGACGCGGCCGGGAATGGACTCGAAGCCGAGCTCCGCGCACAGGGCCTCGAACGGGGCGCGCGGCACGCCGGCCCAGGCCAGGTCGTCGAGGTCGCCGGGCGCGTCGGAGTCGAGGTTCAGGCGCGCCAGCTGGCGATAGAGGTATGCCTCGTCCCGGCGCTCGCGCAACGTAACCGCCAGCCGGCCCGCTCCCCGGACGTCGACGTCCCAGGTGAGCGGGTCATCGGGGATCGCCTCCAGGTGCTCCCAGCGGAACAGGACCGCGGCCGCGCTGCGCGAGCCCCAGCCGGGCAGGCCCGGGTAGCCGTCCGAACTGTCGCCGACGAGGGCGAGATAGTCGGGAATGCTCGTCGGGTGCACGCCCCACTTGGCCACCACTCCGGCCTCGTCGTACTCGACCTTGCGCATCCGGTCCCGGAGGACGATCCGCTCGCCGCGGACGCACTGGGCCAGGTCCTTGTCGACGCTGCAGATCACGATCCGCTCGACCCGCTTGCTCGCGGACACACGGGCGGTCACCGTCGCGAGACCGTCGTCGGCCTCGTCCTCGACCATCGGCCAGCAGGTCACGCCCAGGGCGCGGATCGCCCGCTCGACGTCGCGAAACTGGGCGGTGAGGTCCCACGGCAGGCCCGCGCTCGACTTGTAGCCGGGGTACACGTCGTTCCGCCAGCTCTCGATGACGTAGTCCGTCGCCGCCCCGATATGGGTCACGTCCGGCTCGCGGAGCAGGCTCAGCATCGAGTCGATGACGCCGCGGACGGCGTTCACCGGACGACCGTCCGGGCCCTTCTCGGCGGGCCGGGAGTGATACGCCCGGAACAGCTCGAAGGTTGCGTCGACGAGGTGGACGTGCACGCGAATCGTAGGGCTAGTCGGCGGCGAGCACCGCCTCCAGCACCGGGTCCCGATCCGCGAAGTAGTCGGCGGAGACCGATGGCACGCCGATCTCCGGCTCGATCGTCAGCCGCGGGTCGTCCGGCGTCGACTTCTGCCAGTAGCGGAAGCTGACTGCGACCCGCATCGGCACGGGCAGGTGCTCGAGTTCGACCGGAGTCGTGTCGTTCCAGAAGTTCAGGCCCCCGCCCATCGGCTCGCCGGCGAACCGAGCGGTGGTGGTCTGCTCGACCTCGGTCGAGAAGTTCGCGGCGGCCGAGAACGTCAGCCGATCGGTGAACAGGAACAGGCGCCCGGGACGGTCCACGGCCGCGGAGCGCACCGCCGACAGCAACGGGCCGTAGGACGTGTTGTCGCCGCCACCGTTCTGGCGCAGGTCCAGCACGACGCGGTCGACGTCCGGGTCGTCGGCGCGAGCCTCGAGCTCGGTCACCAGGGTCTGCGGGACTGGCTGGACCTGCCGGTACCGCGCGTACAGGGTTCGGCTGTCGGGCAAGTACTCGAGGTAGAAGACGTCCGTCGGCCGAGCGAGCCAGTGCGCGGCGCGGATCGGCAGCGCCCGCATCCCGCCCGGCCCGGCCCACGCCGCGTGCTCGGCCATCGGCACCGGCTCGATTGCGACCGTGGTCTCCGCGCCGTCCTTGGCCACCGTGAGCTCCACCGCTCCCGGGCCGACCAGGCCGAGCCCGCGGAGGACCTCCACCCGAAGGAAGAAGTTCGGGCGGAAACCCGGCACCGTTGCAGGCCCGTCCCGCGGGACGAGCGGGTCGAGCGCGTCCAAGACGACGCCGATCGGCCGTCCGCCGACGGCGACGATCTCCTGCCCGACGAGGTCCTCGTGCGGCGGCATCGCATCCGTCACGAACACGCCGTCGGCAAACTCGTAGATCCTCAGCGGCAGCGCCGTGCCGTACTGCTCGTCGATGGGCAACGCGAACATGTGCCCGTCCCGCCCGTTCGCGCTGATCAGCGCCACCAGACGCATGACCGCCACCAGGGACTGTCGGCGCTCAGTCCGGCAACTCGGCCTGGAGCGCCTCGACCTCCGCGACGAAATCCTCGCGGCTGATGCCGTGCCACGGCTCGGGATGGATCGCCTCCAGCCGGTCGACCAGCAGGTCGAGGTCAGCCCGCGCGCGTCGAGGGCGGAGGCGCCTGCCGGGCGACGGGAGCGCGCTGCCGCTCACCGGATAGATCCGGCGAGGGGCTCGCGACTGCGCACCCGACGAGGACGACGAGCAGGGTCGTGGCCACCACGCGAACGCGGATCGGCCCATGAGGCACCTCCGAGCGTCGGGTCGGCCGAGGCATGAGACCGAAGATAGCTACTCGGTCAGACCGCCAGGGGTTCGCGGTACTCCCCGAAGACCTTGCGCAGGACGCCGCACATCTCGCCGATCGTGGCGTAGGCCTCCACCGCCTCGACGATCGCGGGCATGAGGTTCACCCCGTCGCGGACCGACTCCTCGTGGAGGCGGGTGAGGGCGCGCGCATGCGCGTCCGCGTCCCGCTCGGCGCGGACCCGGACCAGGCGGTCGAGATGGCGCCGTTCCATCTCCTCGGTGATCTCGAGGAGGGGAATCCCTACCTCCTCGCCGGGATCGGCGTACTTCGTGACACCGACGATCTGGTGCTCCCCGGTTTCCAGCGCACGGGACTGGGCGTACGCCGCGTCCGCGACCTCGGCCTGTGGGTATCCAGCCTCCACGGCCCGCAGCATGCCGCCCATCTCGTCGATCCGGCGCAGGTACTCCCACGCGGCCGCCTCGGTCTGGTTGGTGAGCGCCTCGACGAAGTACGACCCGCCGAGCGGGTCGACGGTGTTCGCCACGCCGGACTCCTCGGCCAGGATCTGCTGCTGGCGCAGGGCGAGCAGGGCGGCGGCTTCCGAGGGGACGGCCCACGCCTCGTCGTACGCGTCGGTATGGAGTGACTGCGTCCCGCCCAGGACCGCGGCCAGGGCCTGGATGGCGACCCGGGTCAGGTTGTTCAGCGGCTGCTGCGCGGTGAGCGACACCCCTGCGGTCTGGGTGTGGAAGCGCATCCAGGTCGACCGCTCGTTCTCGGCCCGGAACCGCTCGGTGCAGAGGCGGTACCAGATCCGGCGCGCGGCGCGGAACTTCGCGATCTCCTCGAAGAAGTCGTTGTGGCTGTTGAAGAAGAACGACAGGCGTGGCGCGAAGTCGTCGAACCGCATCCCGCGCGCCAGGGCGTCCTCCACGTAGGCGATCCCGTCGGCGAGGGTGAACGCGAGCTCCTGGACCGCGGTCGAGCCCGCCTCGCGGATGTGGTAGCCGCTGATGCTGATCGTGTTCCAGCGCGGCAGCTCCCGGGTCCCGAACTCGACCGTGTCGGTCACCAGCCGCAACGACGGGGCCGGCGGGAAGATGTACTCCTTCTGGGCGATGAACTCCTTGAGGATGTCGTTCTGGAGGGTCCCGCTCAGCTCGGCCCGCGGCACGCCCATCTTCTCGGCGGCCACGATGTACATCGCCCAGATCATGGCCGCCGGCGAGTTGATGGTCATCGAGGTGCTGATCTCGCCGATCGGCAGCCCCGCGAGGAGGATCTCCATGTCGGCCAGGCTGCTGACCGCGACCCCACAGGTTCCGAACTCGCCCGCGGCGTGGGGATCGTCGTGGTCGTAGCCGTACAGGGTCGGCATGTCGTAGGCGATCGACAGCCCGGTCCCGCCCTCGGCGATGAGCCGATGGAAGCGGGCGTTGGTGTCCTCTGCCGCGCCGAAGCCGGCGAACATCCGCATCGTCCACAGCCGCCCGCGGTGGCCGGTGGGGTGGATGCCGCGGGTGAACGGCGGCGCACCGGGCTGCCCGAGGTCGCGCTCCGCATTCCATTCCGCCAGGTCGGTCGGGGTGTAGAGGCGGTTGATCTCGACTCCCGACTGGGTCGTGAACCGCGGCTTGCGCTCCGGCATCGGCTCCCGCTCGGCCATCGGTCAGCTCCGGGCGGTCTCGGCCAGCTCGGCTGGCCCAGTGCCTTCGGCCGTATCGGTCTCCGCGGATGTCGGCAGGTCGGTCGTCGCCTCGTCCGGCATGCTGACCAGGAGCACCCGCATCGGTCCGCGATTGCGGACCTCGATCGTGCCGCGCGGCTCCAGCCCGACCCCGGTCGTCAGCCGCTCGGCGGTGGCCTCGCTGACCTGGATCCGGCCGGGCATGCCCTGGGACTCCATCCGGCTGGCAACGTTCACGGTGTCGCCCCATAGGTCGTAGGCGAGCTTGTCCTTGCCGATGACGCCCGCCACCAGCGGTCCGCTGTGGATCCCGACCCGGAGCCGCAGCGGCAGCTTGAGCTCCACGGCAAGCTCCTCGGTGACCGGCAGGATGTCGAGCGCGAAGCGGACCGCCCGATCGGCATGGTCATCGACCGCCAGCGGGACGCCGGCCACGGCCATGTAGCCGTCGCCGATGGTCTTGATCTTCTCCAGCCCATGGTGCTCGGCGAGCTCGTCGAAGCGGCCGAAGAGCCGGTTCAGAACGTCGACCAGCTCGGTAGGTGCCAGATCCTGGCCAATGGAGGTGAAGCCGACCAGGTCGGCGAAGATGACCGTCGCGTCCTGGATCGCGTCGGCGACCTTCTCCTCTTCCCGCAGCCGGTCGGCGATGGACGCGGGCAGCATCGTGTGCAGCAGGCGATCGGACTTCGCCTTCTCGACGGCGAGCGCCTCGCCCTGATCGGCCAGGTCCTGGCGCTGGAGGAAGCGGGCCCGGCTCGAGGATTCGAGCATGTACGCCCCAAAGGCGGCTGCCCCCAGGCCGGAAGCGACGAGGAAGACCGTGAACCACCCGATCTCCGAGTATGTCCCGATCCACGCCAGGGCGCCGAGCCAGATGAGGACCGGCAGCCCGGCGGCCAAACCGACGACGAACCCGATCCGGACCACGCTGAAGGCGAAGATCGAGTTCAGGATGAGGACCGTCCCCAACAGTTCGGGAACCGGGGCAATGCGGGTCGAGATGAAGATCATCGACAGACCGCCGGAGAGGTTGATGACGCCGTTCACGATCTGCTGCGCGTCCCACGATTGGAAGCGGGGCATCATCGCGATTCCGCCCAGCACGATCGCGATCGGGACCGATACCGCCAGGGCCATGGTCACCGGATCGATCGCGTAGATCACGATCAGCAGCAGGCCGGAGGTGATCCAAAGTCCGACGGCCAGGAGCAGGCCGAGCCTGAGCTGGAGGATCAGGCGTGAGCCGAGGTCGAGCTGAAAGGCGCGCTCCAGCTCGCGGTTCTCGAATCGAAGGGTCAGCCGGTCGCGGTCAAAGTCGAGCCCGTCGCCTCCGTAGCGTTCGGGCCCGTCGTGCGCCTCGGCGGTGTGATGCTGGTCTGCCACCCACCGTTAAGGGTATAGGCCGCGCAGCGTGGTTGCCTCTGCGGCGCGGCCGATGCCGACCATCAGCGCCGCGGTCCGGAGGTCCACCTTGTGCCGCTCGGCGGCCGCCATGACTGCTGCCGCCGCGTCGTCCATCACCCGCTCCAGCTCGGCAGTGACCTCGGCGTCGGACCAGAAAAACGACTGGAGGTCCTGGACCCACTCGAAGTAGCCGACCACGAAGCCGCCCGCGGTGCACAGCAGGTCGGGGATCACCGTGACGCCGTTGTCATGGAGGGCCTGATCCGCCTCGGGAGAGGTCGCGCCGTTCGCCGCCTCGGCCACGATCCGGGCCTTGACCATGCCCGCATTCTTCCCGCTGATCTGACCCTGGAGGCCGGCGCTGACGAGGATGTCGCACGGCTCACCGAAGATCTCCTCGCGATCCATGGGCTCGCCGCCGGGGAGTCCCTCGACCTTGTCGTGTTCGGCCATGTGGACCACCGCCGGCGCGACCTCGATCCCGGCGGGATTGCGGACCGCGTGGCGGTCGTCGGCGATGGCCACGATCCGCGCTCCGATCCCGGCCAGCATCTCGGCCAGGATGGTGCCGACCCGGCCGAACCCCTGTACCACGACCCGCGCGCCGTCGAGCGCGACGTCCTGCTGGCGCGCCACGGCTTGGATGGCCCGCAGTGCGCCGAGGGAAACCGCCTCGCGCTGGCCCCGCGTGCCGCCGATCGACGGCGGCTTGCCCGTCACCACGCCGCGAATCGTGTATCCGTGGTGCATCGAGTAGGTGTCCATCATCCAGGCCATCGTCTGCTGGTCGGTGTTCACGTCGGGCATCGGGATGTCCTGGGCCGGGCCGATGATCGGGCTGATCTCGGTCATGAACCGCCGGGTCAGCCCCTCGCGTTCGTGGGCCGAGAGGCGCTTGGGGTTGATCACGACCCCGCCGAAGGCGCCCCCGTACGGGATCTCGACGATGGCGGCCTTCCAGGTGTTCCACATCGCGTTGGCCCGGACGAGGTCGAGGGTCAGGTCGGCGGTGAAGCGGACGCCTCCCGTGGCCGGTCCGCGGTTGATGTTGTGGTGGACCCGCCAGCCGGTGGCCGCGTCCACCCGCCCATCATCGAAGCGGACCGGGAAGTGGACCTCCAGCTCCCGCTTCGGGACGCGCAGGACGCGGTGCATGCCCTCGTCCAGACCGAGGCGGTCCGCGACCTGGTCCAGCTCGGCCTGGGCGTCGGCCCACAGCTGGGCACCGTTGGTGGCGTGCGAGAGGCTGGTCATCGGCGGCTAGAGACCACGGTGGGCGCCTCGGCGGCTGACCGCCGGGCGCCCACGACCGGGCGCGAGATGCGAACCCGGCTGGCTGAACGACTAGGCGTTCGGGTCGCGGTCTTCGGTCCCGCCCGATGCAGACCCGCCGGCGGAATCGCCGGTCCAGGTGCTGGCCGGCGGCGGCGCCGCAGGCGGCTCGGCGGGGGGCGCGGCCGGAGGAGCCGTCGGGGGAGCCGAGGCGGCAGCCGCCCCCGAACCTCCCGGCAGTCCGCCCATCACCGCGCTCTGCAGGTCACCGGTGACCCCGAAGGCGGCCTTCACAGCCGGTGTCAACAGGTAGTAGATGACGATCCCGTTGATCACGATGGTGACGATCACGTTGGTGAGCGTCGCGTAGCCGAGAAGGAACTCGATGAAGGTGATCAAGATTCCGGCCCCGAATACCACGAGGCCGAGGCTCCACGCGCTGCGCTTCAGGTTCCAGAAGCCCCAGCCGATCCACAGGTACAGGATGCTGAGGGCGAGGAGCACGATCCCGAAGATGAAACTGAGTCCACCTCCGGCAACCCCGGCGAATGCGAAGCCGAGCCCCAGGAGAGCCAACGCACCCAGGATGCCAAAGGCCCCGCCGATGAAGGCGAGGATGGCCAGGATGGTGACCCCGGTTGGCCGTTGATTCATCGTCCACTGACCTCCAATTGGTCCTGGCCGTCGAATCGGGCGGCCGTCCGGGGTGTTGTAGCACTTGCCGGGATCACGTGTAAGCCCCTTTGCGCGCGCGGGGTGCAGAGTGGCACCATGGATCGGTCCATCCACCTGTGACGCCGGCGGTCCGCTGATCCCGACCGGCGCCCGAACCGAGGTACCGCCATGGCTCCCCGGGTTATGACTGTCTCTGGGCCGATCCCACCCGACCGCGTCGGCTTCGCCCTCCCCCACGAGCACACCAGGATCTCGCTGTGGCATATCCCCGGTCGGTTCGACTACTGGGAGCTCGCCGCGGACGAGCTGACGGTGGCCGAGGAGCTGCGGGACTTCCGCCGACGCGGCGGGCGCACCCTGGTCGACCTCACCGTGCCGGGCATCGGCCGCGACCCGGAGCGCCTGCGCCGACTGGCCGGCCGGACCGGCGTCCAGATCGTGATGGGCTGCGGCTGGTATCGGGCGCCGTATTTCCCGGTCGAGGCCCTGATCGATCGCCGCTCGGTGGATGACCTCGCCGACGAGCTCGTCGCCGAGTTCGAGCACGGCGTGGGGGAGACGGGCATCCGGCCGGGGATCATCGGCGAGATCGGGACCGACAAGCCGTGGATCGCCGCTGTCGAGGAGCGAGTCCACCGGGCCGCGGCTCGTGCCGCGCTGCGAACCGGGATGGCGGTGACCACCCACGGCGTGCAGTCCACGGTGGGCCAGGCACAGCTCGACCTCCTGCTGGCCGAGGGCCTGGATCCGGCCCGCATCGTCATCGGTCATGCCGACTCGTGGCCCGACCTTGACCACTACCTCGCCATCCTCGACCGCGGGGCGAACCTCCAGTTCGACTTCCTCGGGCATCGGTTCGACCCTGTCGACGAGGCGCGCGAGCCACGGGTCGTCGAGCTGCTGGTCGACCTGCTGGATCGTGGCTACGGCGCCCAGGTCCTGCTCAGCCAGGACGTGTGCCACGACATGCAGCTGAAGGCGAACGGTGGCTTCGGCTACACGTACCTCCAGCAGCACTTCCTGCCGGCGCTCCGCACGGCGGCGGTGGGGGAGGGCGAGCTGGAGCGGATCATGGTCGACAATCCGCGCCGGATCCTGACCCTCCCGTAGACTGGCGGCTCACCCGTCTGATCTGGAGGAGATACCGATGTCGGTCGCCAGGGTCACCGAGCTGAGCTGCACCTCGAGCGAGAGCTTCGAGGATGCCGTCCGTCAGGGAGTCGAGCGCGCCCAGCGCACGTTGCGCGGTGTGAAGGGGGCGTGGGTCAAGGAGCAGCGGGTCAACGTCGGGGGCAATGGGGAGATCGAATTCCAGGCCAACATCCTGGTGACGTTCGTCCTCGAAGACTAGGCGAGCCCGATCTTCCCTTCGGCCCGGGTGAAGCGGGACCGATAGCGCGGGTTCGAAACCCGCACGCTGACGGCGGTCGCGTCCAGCGCCTTGCTGCTGCGGGGCGGGGCGTAGATCCCGCGCTCGGTCACGGCCTCGGCCAGTTCGGCCGCGTTCATCGGCCCGCGCTCGGCGAGGATCGCGGCGATCTCCTCGTGGAGCGGCACTGCCGGGTTCTTGCCGCGCGTCTTCTTCGTCTTCGAGCCGGTGGCCCGACGCCGTTTCGCCGGTGCCGCCTCCGCGCTGTCGGACGTGTCAGCGGTGGTTGCCTTCGCGGGCCGGCCCCGCTTCTTCTTCTTCTTGCCGTTTGCGTCCTGCCCGTCACTCGTTGGCGGCACGTGCTCCACGCTCGAGGGGACGGGGCCCCCGGCCAGGGCGTCGACCCGGCGCGACAGGGCCTCGATCCGGTCGTTCAGCGACTCGAGCACCGGCCCGATCGCGCCGGGTGACGGCGCGCCGCTTCGCTCGGCATCCAGTCGCTCGGTGACCCACAGCGTGACCAGCTCGCCGGGCCGCACTCCCGCCTCGGAGGCAAGGGCGCGCAGCGTGCCGAGGTGGCGCGGGTCGAGGCGGATGTTCATGCCCCCTTCGTCGGCCATCGGACGCGGCGGGCGGGGTCCTGACTGGTACGGAGGTCGGCCGCCACGATACGGGCGGTCGGAAGGGCGGTCGGAGGGCCGATCGGAAGGCCGGTCGGAAGGACGGTCGGAGGGTCGATAGCGATCGGGTCCCGGTCGCCGGTCATCGGGTCGCCGGCGTGGTGGGCGACGGTCGCGGTCATAGGCCATGGACCCACCATACCGAAGTTTTGAAACCCGCGCAAAGTTTGTAATGGCTCAGAAGCCGCTCGACCCACCGCCTCCGCCCCCGCCCCCACCCCCTCCGAAGCCGCCGCCGCTGCTCGACGAGGCCGGCGCGGACCCGATGCTGCCCAGGGTCCCGATCATGCCGCCCACGTCGGGAATGCCGGACCCCGAGAACAGGCTGCCACTGCCGCCGCTCCCCGAACCATCGAACGATGACGACGAGCCCAGGTAGACCGGGTAGTACGAGCCCGACGCCTGGGCCATGGCCCGCATCTGCGGATCCGCGAGCTCCCGGGCCAGCACCTCGCCAACCTCTTTGTGGAGCCCGAGCGCCACCCCCCAGACGACGGCCTTGTCCGGCGTGTCGGCCAGGACTCGTACGGTGGGCTCTGTCGCGACCTCGGCCATCGAGCGGGCCTGGGCCAGGGTCTTCTCCAGCGTGCGCCGGTACGCCTTCAGCATGGCGTCGACGTAGGCCCCGTTCGGGGTGCGCTTGGACATCTGGCCGCCGAACGCCATCGTGACCAGCCCGCCGCCGATGAGCGCGATCCCGACCAGGGTCAGCCCGCTCATCGGGATCGAGAAGCCGAAGAAGAGGCTCAGGCCGCCGAGAACCAGCTCCCCGACGCCGACGAAGACCCACTTCCGGATGACCGGCGTCGGCAGCCGCGTGAGCCAGCCGAGGCGGACCACCTCCTGCTCGAGCTGGCGCTTGATGGGGTCGAGGCCCTCGTTCACGCCCCACAGCGGCTCGCGGCTCAGGGTTCGACTCGATCCGCCGCGGGCCAGGAGCTCGCGGTACGCCTCGCCGAGTGGACCCACCGGGGCGGCGGCGTCGAGCGGGGGATCGGGCAGGTCGATCGCCGGATCGGTCTCCGGGTCCGCCTCGTCGTCGCGCTTCTTTTCCTTGGCCTGATCGAGGTTACGGAAGCGGATCAGCCCACTGCCGGCGAGCTGAACGAGTATGGTCCGCAGCGCGTTGCCGGTGGCGCGGCCCTCGCGCAGGACGGTCGCCAGCGGCGGGGTCATGTCGGCCGGCGGCCCGGCCATGAGCACCGACGGGGAGTCGACCAGGTCCGGATCGTCCCCGTGGCGACGCCACTGGAAGACAGCCGTCCCGACGGTCGCGACCAGGATGATGGCCGCCCCCGGGATGCCGACCACCGCGTTCACCAAGCGGTAGGTGTCCATGCTGGCGGTCGCCTCCGGGGTGACCTCGTCTTCGATGACGTCCATCGCGGCCAGCAGACCGTCCCCCACGCGCTCTGCCTGGAACAAGGGAACCATCACCTCGTCGCGCAGCTCGGTCTGCTCGTCCTCCGACAGGTACGCAGACCTCGAACCCGCTGCCGGCGTAGGTGCTGAGGACGCCGTGGACCAGGTCCTCCTCGAAGCTGACCAGGATCACGAATCCGTCGTCGTAGCCCAGCCGACCGATGCCCCACTGGTTCATCAGGCTCTCCGCCGCGGCAAGGTTCGACTCGTTGTCCTGGAACGGGTCGAGCTGGAGGTAGATGACCACCTCCGCCCCGCTGCGGGCCTCGAGCGCGTCGATCCGCGACTCGAGCTCCGCCTCGGTGGCCGGGTCGAGGATGCCTGCCTCGTCGTAGACCGCCTGGTCGACGACCGGATCCGGGAACGGGGCGCCCGCCAGCGCCGGACCAACGATCAGCACGGCACCAGCCATGGCTGCCGCAAGGGCCAGCCCGCGCCTTGGTCCGACGTTCATTGGCAGCGCACTTCCACTCCCGCCGGGTCAGTGGTCAGGCCCGGGATCTGGGCATCGAACGGGACCGATTCGCCCGGGGGAACGGCCGGCGAGAGCGCGACCGTTCGAGCGATGGGGGTGCCCAGACCGCGTCGACGGCCGTGAGCTCGCATCGGGCCCGGCCCTCCCGCGTGCCGTCGTTCGCCACGTCCACGGTCACGACCACCGCGGCCTCCGCCACCGGCCCCACGGCGACGACCTCAGCACCGTACGGCCCCGCTCCACCGACCAGCAAGCCCGCCACGAGGCCCATCCCGACCACGGCGCCAATGATGGCGACCGCCACCGTGCCGTGCATCTGGGTTGCGGCCGGCGAGGTCATCCCGGCTCGGTTGCAGACCTCGCACATCGTTTCCTCGGGGTCGATCGGGCGGCCGCACTTCAGGCACAGGCCGGGCGTGCCGAACGCGGGCAGGCCCTCGGGGGAGCCGGTCACGGGAGCCGCTCCCCGGCGTGGACAGGCACCTCCAGCCAGTTCTCGCGCGGCGCGAGCGGGCAGCTCCACTGCGGGTCGTAGGTGCAGGAGGGGTGGTAGGCGTAGTTGAAGTCGAGGACGAGGGCTCCGCCACCGCCCCCCGATCCGAGGTCCGCGCCCTTGACCGAGTCCCACAGGTACCGCCCGCCGCCGTAGGTCTCCGAGCCGCTGGTGGCATCCCGAAACGGGATGAAGATGCCGCCTCCGTATCCCGACAGCCAGTAGACGCCCAGCCGAAGAGTCCCGCCTGGCGCGTCGGCGGAGGCCCAACCGATGCGACTGAACGCGAACGGATCGCCGGTCGAAACCGGCACGTCGGTCGCTGGCGCGGCTGGATCGGGCTCGAACCGCCCGGTGAGGCGCCATGCGGCGTCGTACGGCCAGTACGACAGACCCCGGAAGCCAGGTCGCGCCGCCTCGGCGATGGGGGACTGGGGATGGCTGGCGAACAGCCGATCCCGTTCGGCGCGGAACGTCGCCAGCCGCTCGGCGGCGGGTGTCGGATCGGCGCGGAGATCGGCATACATCTCCGCCACCCGCCGGCGCCAGTCGGCGAGGTCGAGGTGCTCGGTCATGGGGCCTGGCTCATCGACCCAAGAATACGGTGGCCGGCCTCGCGGCCGGCCACCATCGGTCTGGAGACTGAGCAGTCGGGCCTATAGCAGGCCGTGGTCCTCCAGCCACTCGGTCACGACCTCCTCGAGATCGCCCTGTTCCACGGTGACCAGAACCTGCAGCGAGATGAGGTCCGCGGTCGTCAGCTCGGCGGATACCGCGTTGAGCGTGGAGGCCAGCAGGTCGCCTCCGGCCTCCGCCAGGTCCGCCGTGGCCACCGGCACGAGGTTCTGCGCCGGGTCGAGGCCCTGGTCATCGGTCAGCACGACGAGGTTGTACAGCTGGATCTGCGGCTGGGTGGTGCACACCCGTCCCACCTCGATGGCGCTCTGGTCGAGGGCATCGACCATGCCTTGACTGCACGGGTCGATGGTCTCGACGGTCAGGGTGTTGACGTCGATCCCGTACAGGTCATTCAGCCCGACGCCGCACTGCGGCCGTGGCGCGCACTCGGGGGGCAGGCCCCAGGTCAGCTGGTCGGCGACCTCCGCGAGGTCACTGACCGTCTCGAGGCCAAACTCCTCCGCGGTCTCGGCCCGCACGGCCCAACCGTCGGAGTCCGCGCCGGGGGAGTATTCGAAGGCGGTCAGGCCGCGCTCCTCGAGGGCGGTGAGCAATGCCTCGTGGGTCTCGGCCGAATCGGCGGTTGGTGTGCCTTCGAGACCATTGAGCAGTCCCCCAAGGTACTCCGGCATGAGGTTCAGCTCGCCGCTCTCGAGGGCGGGAAGCGTCGTCTCGCGCGGTCCCAGGAACAGCTCGCGCTCGACGGTGAACCCCTCGGCCTCGAGGACCTGGGCGTACATCTCGGCCACGATGGCCGATTCGTCGAAGTTGGCTGACCCCACGATTACGGTGGGGAGTTCGGCGGCGGTTGAAGGTTCGCCGGAACTCGGACTACTCGGGCTTGGGCTGTCGCTGCCACCCGGCTGACAGGCGCTGACCAGCAGCACCAGAGCCGCCCCGGCAGCGAGTATGCGGGGGTTCCGCATTGGGTCCCTCCTCTGGTTGGGAGCCGCGGGCGCGACTCGTCCGAACGAGTCTAGCAGTTACCAGCGTAACTGGTACGCTGGTTAGAGGCCGAAGCCTGGCGCCGGTTCCGAAACGTGAGGCACCCGTGCGGCTCGGAGGCCCGGCGAGACGGCCCACCGCTGAGCGAGGGCGAAACAGTCCCTCGCTGGTGAGGGTGAGGATCATGACCAGGACCGCGCCGCCAACCATCATCGGGTAGTCCTGCCGCGCGAAGCCGTCGACGATGTAGCGGCCGAGCCCACCCGTCGACAGGATGGCGCCCAGGGTGGCGGTGGCGATGACCTGGACCGAGGCGGTCCGGACACCGGCCAGGATCACGGGTAGGGCGAGCGGCCACTCCACGCGCCGGAGGACCTGTCGCTCGCGCATGCCCATGCCGCGGGCCGCCTCCACCATGTCCGGATCCACGTCGCGGATGCCGGTGTAGGCGTTGAGCACGATGGGCGGGATGGCAAGGGCAATGAGCGCGATCACCGCCGCCGGCGTCCCGATGTTGCGCAGGTCGAGCGCCGCGACCAGCGGCAGCGTGAGCGTGAAGGCGATGCCGAGGATGCCGACGGAGGGAACCGCTCGGCCGAGGTTGGTGATGGCGACCACCCCGCCGGCCCACCTGCCCGTGTGACCGATGGCCAGGCCGACTGGCAGCGCGATGGCCAGCCCGATCAGGAGCGAGATGCCGGACATCAGGACGTGCTCCTCCATTCGGGTCGGGATCCCGTTTGGACCGGTCCAGTTCGCCGGATCGGTGAGCCAGGCGATGACCTCCCCGAAGATCTCCATCGGTCAGCCCGCCCTCGCCCGAGCGCGCGCCCAGGGGGTCAGCGCCCGTTCGAGGATGACGAGGCCCCGGTCGGCGAGCACCGCGAGCAGGACCGACAGCGCCACGCCGACCAGAATCGCGGTCTCGAAGGCGCGACGGATGCCCAGGGTGATGATCACGAACCCAAGTCCGCCCTGGCCGATGAGGGCGGTCACCGCCACCAGGCCGATGGTGGTGACCACCGCGATCCGCAGGCCGGCGATCATCACCGGCGTGGCCAGCGGGATCTCGACCCGCCACAGGCGCTGCCGGCGGCTGAATCCCATCCCGGTCGCAGCCTCCACCACCTCGGGCTCGACGCCGTCCAGGCCGGCCACGCCGTTCCGGATGAGGATCAGCAACGTGTAGCTGATCAGCGCGATCTCCGCGGTCAGCAGGCCGATGCCGGTGAACGGGATCAGGACCGCGAACAGGGCGAGGCTGGGGATGGCGTACAGGATCCCCGTGAAGCCGAGGACCGGACCGATGAGCCGGCGCCGGCGCTGGATGAAGATCGTGACCGGGAACGCGATCAGCACCCCGCCAACGACCGCGATGAGGGTGAGCGCGATGTGCTCGACGGTGGCCTGGGCCAGCACGTCGGCGTTGTCGATGATCCAGTCGATCCGGAAGAACGGCTGCTCGTCGTTCACGCGCGATCCTCCAGCGCCGGGCCGGCGCCGTCCTGGAGCGTGGCCGAGATGGCCGACACGCTGACGACGCCCAGCAGCTCGTCTCGCTCATCGACCACGACCCCGACCTGGGCGGACGACGCGAGCATCGCCGACAGCGCGTCGCGCAGGGTCGACTCCGGCTGGAGAAGCGCGGAACCGGGGACGGCCATGTCGGCGGTGACCGCGCCGTCGCCCGCCAGCGCCGAGGCCTCCGCCCAGCCCAGCGGCCGCCGGTCGGCATCGGTGACCAGGACCCAGCCGGCGTCATCGGTCATCCTCGCGCGCACCGCGCCTCGTGGCTCGCCGACGGTCGCGGTGACCGGCGTCGAAAGTTCGAGGTCACGGACCCGGGCCAGGGAGAGGCGTTTGAGCCCGCGGTCGGCGCCCACGAACCGCTCGACGAACTCGCTGGCGGGTGCGGCGAGCAACCGGTTCGGCGCGTCGTACTGGGCGAGGACCCCGCCGACCTGGAGGATCGCGATGCGGTCGGCCATCTTGATCGCCTCGTCCACGTCGTGAGTCACGAACACGATGGTCCTGCGCAGCCGCGCCTGGAGACGGAGGAGGTCGTTCTGCAGCCGCTCCCGGCGAATGGGGTCCACGGCCCCGAACGGCTCGTCCATGAGCAACACGGTCGGGTCGGCGGCCATCGCCCGCGCGACCCCGACCCGTTGGCGCTCCCCGCCGGAGAGGGCTGCTGGATAGCGGCCGCGATGCGTCGCCGCGTCAAGGCCAACCAGCTCGAGCAGCTCCTCCACCCGTTCGGTGATCCGAGCCGCGGACCATCCGAGCAGGCGGGGGACGACGGCCACGTTGTCCGCGACCGTGAGATGGGGGAACAGCCCGACCTGCTGGATGACGTACCCGATCCGGCGCCGCAGCTCGACCGCCGGCAGGCTCGCCACGTCCTGTCCGTCGATGGTGACCCGGCCGCTCGTCGGCTCTACCAGCCGATTGACCATCTTCATGGTCGTGGTCTTGCCGCAGCCCGACGGCCCGACCAGCACGCAGACCTCCCCGGCGCCGATCTCCATGGTCAGGTCCGTCACGGCCGGCGGACCGTCGCCGTACCGCTTGGTGACGTGCTCGAAAGCGACCACCGAGCCGCTGGCGGCGGGAGCCGCCGCGGGCGACGGATCGGTCATGGAGCCGATGATAGGCGGTAGATCACGACGCTCCCCTCGCGGTACGCCGCCTCGAAGAGCGGGCTGCCGGCGAAATCGACCGGCGCTGCGCAGCCTCCGCCGCCAGTCGGGAAGACGTACGTCGCGCCCAGCTCCTCCATGAGCCGCGCCGAGCGCTCCGCGTCCCCGCCACACCGGATCTCGGCGATGAGCGCCTGTCGGGCGGAAGGGTCGTAGCCCAGGTTGGCGACGTACGGGGCAAAGCTCATGAGCCTGAGCCGCCCGGCCGGGTCCGTCGGCGAGATGATCCACTCGTCGGTGACGAAGACCGAGCTCTGCGGTGTGTGGTCGGCGATCCACTCCGCCGCGACCAGCTCATCGGTCCGCATCAGGAAGTTGCGCGAGAAGGCGTGATGGACCGATGACAGGACGGGAGACACGGCGCTGACCGCCACCACCAGCACGACGATTGGCGCCGGCCAGCGGGCGAGCAGCGTCCCGGCGGCAATGCCGACCGCGATCCACATCGCCTGGAAGTACTTGTTCATGTCGAACGACACGTAGCTGACCTGGACCACGTTCGGGATGAGGAACAGGATCGCGATCCAGGCCGCGAGGAACGCTCGCGCCGGCGTCCGAACCAGGACCAGGGCCGCGATGGCGAGGATGAACGGCAGGCCGAGGTTGGTGAGGTAGAAGAACAGGACGGCCAGCGGCCCATCGGCCACCGGCGCGGTCTGCCAGGCGATCACCGGCCGCAGCCATCCCGAATTCGTGGCCTGTCCGACGGCAGCCAGCGCGAAGGGAAGCGCGAGCAGGTACGGCGCGGCGAACAGGAGCGCGAGTCGGGCGGCGGCGCGGGTGAACAGCCGGCGGCCGAGCGCGACCCAGGCCAGGACGAGGAGTGGGACGATCGGGAAGAAGAAGAAGTGGAACGGCGCAAGGAGGGCGCCGGCGAGTCCCGAGAGGGCGACGAGGCGGGGACGGTCCCGCGACCCGGCCCCGGCGCGGCGGGCGGCCGGGATGCCGGCCGCCGCCAGCAGCACGGCGCCGACCAGCAGCGGCAGGCCGGCGGTCGTGGCCCGGTGGACGAGGAGCCCGGTGGTCATGACCGAGGGGATGGAGAAGTACGGCCATTCCGACAGCCACTCGTTGTCGTAGGCGTGGATGAGCAGCAGGTCCCACGCCCCGCCCAGGCCATTGGCCAGGTCGCCGACCAGCCGGATCCAGCCCAGCCCGCCGCCGAGGATCACCAGAAACACCGCCAGCCACGCCGCGCGGCCCGCCCATCGGTCGCGGAACAGGGACAGGGCGAGACCGTGGACGACGAGGGCGAGGGCTCCCGCCAGGATGGCGGAATGGACGATGAAGACCGGGATCGCGAACAGCCCGGCCGCCTCCGCCAGGATTGCTGCGTGGAAGTCCGCGAACCAGTGGTACACGAGGGGCTCGCCCGCGTAGAACGGCACCTGCGGCGGGAAGTTGCCCGCGTTCACCGACTGCGCGATGGACAGGTGGACGCCGATGTCGCTCCAGTTCGAGCCGCCGACGTAGACCCCCGTCTCCTCTACCCGCCACAGCCCGAGGACGAGGACCGCCCCGACCCAGACCACGGCCCCCAGGGCCAGCGCAAAGGCGCCCGGCCGCCGCCGCACGGCCCTGACAACCGAGCTCCACGCCGCGAGGACACCGCCCGCTGGGCCCGTCCGCCGCGCCACCGCAAGCGGGAGGGGCAGCGCGAGGATGGCGGCGGCTGCGAAGACGACCTCCCTTCCATAGCCGCCGAACACGGTCGCCAGCCACCACACGAGGTGGGCGGAGACGGCCACCGACAGCACGATCGCCAGCCCCGCCCGCCCGGTCGAGGAGATCCGCGCTCCCGCGCGGGTGCCCCACGCCACCAGCGCCCAGCCGGGCACGACGAGGAACAGCGGCCACACGGTGGCCACCGCCAGTGGCGGCCAGAACCAGGCCGCGGCCAAGCCGGCGCCGAGCACGGCAGCCACCACCACGAATCGAGCTACAGGATTCCGAAAGGTCACGCGCTCACGGGGATTGCGGAACGATGATAGGAAGACCGATGTGTCCGACCGCCGGGTGAACCGCTCCGCACAATCGAAGGCGTCGCCCGTATCCACCGCCTCGTGGGCTTCTCGGCATGGGTCGGACATCCTCATCGTGCTGGTGCTGGCCGCGGTCAGCGCGGCGGGCGCGATGATCTCGGCCCGGATCACCTTCGGCGCCGACGGGTGGCTCTGGAACCTCGACCTGCCGAAGATCCATTACCCCATGGCGCTGTTCTACCACGAGGCCCTGACGGCCGGCCGTCTGCCGCTGTGGGAGGCCAACCTGGGCCTCGGCTTCCCGCTGTACGCCGAGGGACAGATCGGGGCCTTCTACCCGCCGCACTGGGTCGCGTTCCAGGTCGAGCCGCTTCTCGCCCTCGACCTGGTGCGCCTTGGTCATCTCACCTTCGCCGGCGTCGGCGCCGGCCTCATTGGCCTGCGCGTGTCGGGCTCGCGGTATGGCGCCCTGTTGGCGGCACTGATCGTGGTCATGAGCGGCGCCATCGTCACCAAGCTGGAATGGTGGAACGTGGTGGCGGCATACGCCTGGATGCCGTGGGTCCTCCTGCCGCTCGTGGGGCGTCGGGCGCCGCGCCGCGCGGAGGTGGCCATCGCCGGCGTCCTGTGGGGGGTGCAGGCGCTGACCGGGCACCCGAACACGTGGCTCCTGACCGGGGCAGCAGCCGCGTTCCTGCTGGTCAGGCGGCCGTTGCTCGCCTCGCTGGGTCGAGTCGTGGTGTTCGGCGTGATCGGAGTCGGGGTCGGAGCGCTCCAGCTCATCCCGACCGAGATGATCCGCCGGCTGTCGGGTCGCGCCGAGGGCCTTGACGCTCAGGACCTGTTCACCAACACGGCCACGCCGTTCGACCTCGTCAGTGTCGGATTCGTGAACACGTTCCTCCGCTCCACGCCCGATGGGTGGGACTACGGAACCTCGTGGTTCCCGGACGGCCGGTTCCCGATCCTCGAGGCGGGGATCTACCTCGGCCTCCCGGTCCTCGCCCTGGCTGGGCTGTCCGTTCCGGCGCGCCGGGCCCGTCGCTGGCTGTGGCTCGCGGTGGTCGCGGCCCTGGTCGCGATCGTCGCCGCCTTCCGGCCGGACGTCTGGACGGACATTCCCATCGTCAACGGGCTGCGCGCGCCGGTCCGTGCGTACCTCGTCCTCTCCCTGGCGGTGGCGATCCTGGCGGCGGTCGGGGTCTCCCGCCTGGGTCGCACCCCGAAGGGCGTGGTGTGGGGGCTGGCGGCGATGACGATCCCGATCGTCGCCTACATGCTCTTGACCGCGGTGGTGTTCATCGCGCCACCGATCTTCATCGCCCTCCATGCCTTCGCCTCGAACGAGCCCACCGAGGAAACCCTCGCGGCTGCGCTCGGCCTCGCTCGCCAGGCACTGGTCAGCCCGTGGCCCTTCGTCGCGGAGCTCGCCCTCGGATTCGCCACCGCGGTGCTCCTCGTCCGCCCGCGATCCGTGATCACCGTGATCGGCGCCGTCGCGCTGGCCGTGGCTCCCCTGGCCCTGTTCATGCCTGCCGCGAACCTGGTCCGCGGCGAGGACGCCTTCTCGTTCGCGGATTCCCCGATCGCCGTCGCGATTGCCGCGGAGCATCCGCATCGGGTGCTGACCATCGACCGGCCCGCCGGAGGCGACGCCTTCCCGAACCGGCTCGCCGCGGCGGGCATTCCTGACATCGAGATGTTCAGCTCGCTCAACCTTGGCCACGTGAACCAGGCCGTGATCAACCTCCGGCGGAACGACCCAGACGGGGTTCTTCGCCGGGCGCTCGGGATCGACGTCCTGGTGAGGTTTGGCGAGGAGTGCGACGGCCGCCCAGCCAGCTACGTCGAGGACAACGATGCATACGTCTGCCGGGCCGATGACCCGGCCGTCACCCCGTACTGGCTGCCCTCCTCCGCCGCCGGGGTCGTCGACGGTGACGGGGAGCTCCCCAGCGTGCGCCTCGACCTGGCCGAGGCCGTCGAGGACGCCGTGCCGGCGACGCGGTCCGAATCGTCGCCCCTCCGAGACCACTGGACGATCGACGCCCCGGCGGAGGGCTGGTTCCTGATCGATCGGGCATGGTGGCCTAGCTGGGAGGTCACCGTGGACGGTCAGCCCGTCACCGTCCACGAGACGTGGGGGTCGCAGATCGTCCGGGTTCCGGCGGGCAGGCACGAGATCGAGGCTGCCCTCGTCCCCCGTGAGGTCGGGCTCGGTGCGCTCGTTGGCGTCGGCGCGCTGGCCTTCGGCATCGGATGGGTGGCGTGGCCGCGGTTCCGTGATCGACGGAACCGCGTGAACGAGCCGGCCACGGCGCGCTGCTAGCATCGGCGGCAATGAGCGACCAACCGGACCCGGGCCAGTTCGAGGCGGCCGTCCGCACCATCCTGGAGGGCATTGGGGAGGACCCCGACCGCCAGGGGCTGGAGGCCACTCCCGCTCGCGTACGGCGCATGTTCGAGCAGATCACCGACGGCTACCGGGTCGACCCCGACACGATCCTGGAGGGCGCCCAGTTCGACGTCGAATACGACGAGATGGTCGTCGTGCGGGACATCGAGCTCTACTCGTTGTGCGAGCACCACCTCGTCCCGTTCTTCGGCCACGCGCACGTCGGATACCTGCCGCGGGGCAAGGTCATCGGTCTGTCGAAGATCCCGCGGGTGGTCGACCTGTTCGCTCATCGGTTGCAGGTCCAGGAACGGATGACCCAGCAGATCGCCGACTTCCTCATGACCCGGCTGGAGCCAAAGGGCGTGGGCGTCGTCCTCCAGACGACCCACCTCTGTACCGCCATGCGCGGCGTGCGGCGACCGGGCGCCCAGATGGTCACCTCCGCCATGCTCGGCACGTTCCGTCGCGATCCCAAGACCCGCGCCGAGTTCCTGGCCTTCATCGGTCGCTCCTTCGAGACCTAGACCGATGCCGTACGCCCCGCTCCTGGCCGAGGCGGAGATCGACGCCGCACTCGGGGAGCGACCGGCCTGGCACCGCGAGGGGGCGGAGCTGGTTCGGGAGATCCGGTGCCCCACGTTCATGGACGCCATCCGACTCGTGAACCGGGTGGCCGATGCCGCCGAGGCGGCCGATCACCACCCCGACATCGACATCCGCTGGCGGCGGGTCACGTTCAGGCTCACCACCAAGGCCGCCGGCGGCCTCACGTTCCGCGACCGAGACATGGCGGGCGCCATCGACGGGCTCGTTCCGGACGAGTGGCCGGACTAGAATCGCGGCGCCGATGACCGCTGCGCGCTGCCGATGACCGCCGACGCCTCCGCCCGGCCGATCCGCGTCCTGCTGGCCAAGCCGGGCCTGGACGGCCACGACCGCGGGGCCAAGGTGCTCGCCCGCGGCCTGCGCGACGAGGGGTTCGAGGTCATCTACACCGGGCTCCGCCAGACGCCTGAGATGGTCGCCGACGCGGCGGAGCAGGAGGACGTGGACGTCGTCGGCCTCTCGATCCTGTCCGGCGCCCACATGACCCTGCTGCCGCGGATCGTGGAGCTGGTGCGGGCCAAGGGGCTGGACGACGTCCTGGTGGCGGCCGGCGGGATCATCCCGGACGCCGACGTCGCCAAGCTCAAGGCCGCCGGGGTGGCGGAGGTCTTCGGGCCGGGCACGACCATCGGGCAGGTGGCGACCTACTTCCGGGAGCACGCCCGGCGGCGTGCCTGACCTGGCGGAGCGGCTGCGAGACGCGCAGGCCGGCGACCGGCGGGCGCTGGCGAGGCTGCTCACCGACCTCGAGGACGAAGCGGTGGACGTGGCAGATCGCGGCGCCCTGTTCGCCGCCGGTCGCGACGCGCACCTGGTGGGGATCACCGGTCCGCCGGGGAGCGGCAAATCCACCCTGGTCAGCGCCCTGATCACGTCCTGGCGGGGACAGGGCCGGCGGGTCGGGGTCATCGCCGTCGACCCCAGCTCCCCGCTCACCCGGGGCGCGATCATGGGTGACCGGATCCGGATGATGGACCACGCCGGGGACGAGGGCGTGTTCGTCCGTTCCATGGCGTCGCGGGGCGCGCTCGGCGGCCTGGCCGCCACCACCTGGATGACGGCCGCGGGCCTCGACGCGGCCGGCTACGACCCGGTCGTGATCGAGACCGTCGGCGCGGGGCAGTCGGAGGTGGAGATCGCATCCCTGGCCGAGACGACGGTCGTGGTCGAGGTGCCGGAGATGGGGGATGAGGTGCAGGCCATCAAGGCCGGGCTGCTGGAGATCGCGGACATCATCGCCGTGAACAAGGGCGACCGCCCCGGCGCCGACCGCGCCGCCCGCCAGCTGAAGGCGATGTTGTCCACCGCCGGCGGCCGGGTGACCCGACCCGCGCCCCCGGTGCTCATGACGACCGCGACCAGCGGGGAAGGGGTGGAGGCGCTGCGGGACGCGATCGACGCGCATCGTGCCGCCCGGACCCCGGCCCAAACCCGCGACCGCGCCAAGGCCCTCCTGCGCCGCGCCCTGGCCACCCGCGCCCAGGCTCAGGCGGCCGCATCGGATGCCTGGGAGGACGCCGTGACGGCCGTCGCGGAGCACCGAGAGGATCCGTTCAGCGCCGCGGACCGACTGCTAGGCTTCGATCGATGAGCCACGCCCGATGAGCCTGGACCGGGTCTACGTCCTCGGGGCCGGCCTGATGGGCCACGGCATCGCCCAGGTCAGCGCCGCGGCCGGCAGGCAGGTGACCCTCGCCGACCGGACCGAGGACCTCGCCAAGAAGGGCCGCAAGCGGATCGCGGGCAACCTCGCCAAACAGGTCGTCAAAGGACGGATCGAGTCGGGCGACGCGGACGCGATCATGGACCGGGTTGCGACCGCGGTCGGAGTCGAGGCGGTCGCCGGCCACGACATCGTGATCGAGGCCGTCTTCGAGGACGAGGCGCTCAAGCGCGAGACCTGGGCGGCCGTGACCGACGCCGCGGACGCGACAGCCCTCTTCGCCACCAACACGTCCTCGATCAGCATCACCGCCCTGGCCACCGCCACCGACCGCCCGGATCGGTTTATCGGTCTGCATTTCTTCAGCCCGGTGCCGGTCATGAAGCTGGTCGAGATCATCCGCGGCCTCGAGACGTCGGACGCCACCGAGCAGGCGTGCCGCGAGCTCGCCGCGGACCTGGGCAAGACGGTGATCTCCTCGAAGGACTACCCCGGTTTCCTGGTCAACCGGATGCTCGGCCCGTTCATCAACGAGGCGGTGTTCGCCCTGGCCGAGGGTACCGGCACGGCCGAGGATATCGACGCCGGCGCCCGGCTGGGCCTGAACCACCCCATGGGCCCGCTGGAGCTGGCCGACTTCGTCGGGATCGACGTCATGCTCAACGTCATGGACGTGCTCCACCGGGGATTCGGCGACCCGAAGTTCCGCGCCGCGCCCCTGCTGCGGCAGATGGTGGCCGCCGGCCACCTGGGGCGGAAAACGGGTCGCGGGTTCTATCGGTACGACGAGCAGGGGAATAAGATCGCCTGAGCCTGACCGGCTGAGGCCGGAACTGACGCCGGAGGAGAGGAGATACCGATGACCACCGCGGCACCTGCCCCACCCGCGGCCGCCACCGACGGGATTTCAACCTCGCCCGGCGGGCGCCGGATGTGGAACGAGGTCGAGCCGCTTCTCATGCCGGAGGCCGAGAAGGCGCGGAACGTGGTGGAGCTGATCCATCGGTCGGTGGACCGCATCCCGGACAAGGAAGCCCTGCGCTGGAAGCTGCCCAAGGACGGCGGCTGGGTGAGCAAGACCTACGCCGAGTTCTGGGACTGGGTGACTCGGACCTCGCTCGGACTCCAGGGCCTCGACGTCAAGGACGGCGACTCGGTTTGCATCATGTCCCGTACCCGTCCCGAGTGGCTGGTGGCGGACATCGCCAGCTGGGCCCTGGGGGCGGTGTCATGCCCGATCTATCCCCAGACCGAGGCCGGGCAGGCCGCGTTCATCCTGAACAACGTCGGCGCGGTGGCCGTGTTCGTGGAGAACGCGCAGCTGGCCGCCAAGATCGAGTCGATCCGTGGCCAGGTGCCCACCCTGCGCCACGTCATCACCTTCGACACCGGTGGCAAGTTCCCGGCCGGCACCCTGACCCTGGAGGAGCTGGCGAGCCGGGGTGGGGACGACGCGCGGCGTCAGGCCTGGGAGAAGCACTGGCGATCGATCGAACGCGAGCACCTCGCGACGGTGATCCACACCTCGGGGACCACCGCCAACCCGAAGGGCGCGTCGATCCGGCACGGCAACCTGCTCTACAACTACGAGGCCGCGGTCCAGATCATCGACTTCTACGAGACCGATGTCTTCCTGTCCTGGCTGCCGCTGTCCCACATCTTCGAGCGGCTGACCGGCGAGATCATCCCGCTGGCCCACGGGTCGACGGTCGTCTACGCCGAGCCACTCATCGAGCGGCTGGCGGACAACATGGTCGAGGTCAAGCCCACGGTGATGGCCGCCGTGCCCCGCTTCTACGAGCGGGTGTACGGCCGGGTGCTGGCGTCGGTGGAGGCGTCGCCGCCGATGCGACGCCGGATCTTCCACTGGGGGATCGGGGTCGGGCGGAAGCGGTACGAGAACCACGTGGCGGGGAAAGGCGACGGCATCGGCCTGAAGATCCAGCACGCCATCGCCGACCGGCTCGTGTATCACCGGGTGAAGGCCCGGACCGGCGGGCGGGTGCGGTACTTCGTCTCCGGCTCTGCCCCGTTGTCGCGCGAGGTGGGGGAGTTCTTCTACGCGCTGGGCATCCTCATCCTGGAGGGGTACGGGCTGAGCGAGACGAGCCCGCTGGTGTCGCATCAACCGCCCGAATGACTTCGTGTTCGGGACGGTTGGACGGCCCGCGCCGGCGACCGAGGTCCGGATCGACCCCGAGACCGGGGAGATCCAGGTCCGCGGGCCGCAGATCATGCTCGGCTACCTGAACCAGCCGGAGGAGACGGCCAAGGCCATCGACCCGGACGGCTGGTTCCACACCGGGGACATCGGGGAGCTGGATCCCATCGGCCGGATCAAGATCACCGACCGGCTGAAGAACATCATCGTGCTGGCCAACGGCAAGAACGTGTCCCCCGGACCGATGGAGGCGGCGCTGTCCGCGTCGAAGTACATCGCCCAGGCGGTGATCCTCGGCGACCGGCACCCGTACACCGGGGCGTTGATCGCGCCGAACTTTGACGAGCTCAAGCCATGGGCCGAGGCCAATGGGCTCGGCGGGATGGCGCCGGAGAAGCTGGTCGAGGAGAAGGCCGTCCGCCAGCTCATCGAAGGTGACGTGCGGGACCTGCTGGAGGACTTTGCCGTCTTCGAGCGGCCGCGGCGCATCGCGCTGCTGCCCCGCGCCCTATCCGAGGAGAACGGGGAGCTGACCCCGACCCTGAAGACCAAGCTGCGGGTCGTCCAGGAGAACTGGCCGGCCCAGATCGACCGCCTGTTCGAGGACGACGCCGTCCCGGCCTAGGAACTCGTGATTTGAATCATCCAATGACGTAAACCTACGGCAGGAACGCGAACGTCTCGAGCATCTCGTCCCAGAGCGGTGGTGGCGACGGCGCTTTCGGCCGAGGTGTGGAACCGGATGAAGTACGGGCGACCCTCGTGGATCGTCAGCACGTAGAGCGCGCTCTCTGCGCCGTGAGCCGGGTACTCGTAGCCCTAGAACCTAATGTCCACGGCGTCTTCACCGGCGAGGTTCGAGCGGCCTCCCTGGCCAACCTCCCGGGCACGCACCAATCGCAGCCCTCGGGTAGGACCGACGGCTACGGCCTCGCGGAAGTCGTCGAGGTTCGTGATCCGTGCGTTACGACATCGTTCCCACGGTCGCGCAGGCTCCTGGCACGTGAGCAGCTGCCCGTCCGGCTCGGCCGACCCGGATCGTCAGGCTGGTGCCGTGACCCCTTATGCGGATCGACTGTCCCGTCCTCGTAGATCGACCAGTGCTCCGGGATGCTGATTTCAAACTCTTCCGCCGGAAAACTGCGCTTGCCGCTTACCCATGGGTAGGTCATCGTGGGTTCGGGGCCTTATCCGGATTCCGATGGCCCACGTTGCGTCAATGCACTTCGGACGGATCCGGCTCGGTGGAACCTGTGCTCGGCGAAGGATCGTTCGGCTAACAGGCTGGGCTGAGGAGCGCCACCCACCGCGTCCGACTACGGCGTGGTGACCTGCGGAGCGATCAGCACCAAGGCAAGAATCCCCATGGCGACCACTACCGAGATTAGAACGCGAGTGGACCACGCTGGTTGCTGCTCATGCAACGTACGATGCGCGCGAAGACCTTTCGGTTCGAAATTCGAATTCCTGGCCGGCCCGCTCAATCAGTCCTGGAGCTCACCAATCCAAGTGGCGGAAATCGTCGGGCCGATGAGCTCGGGTCCATAAAAGAAGATCCTGTCGAAGTAGCTCACCGATGGCTCAGCAGGCAGGTTCGGCAGATCGATAGCCTCCCACGTGCGACCGTCAGCCGAGATCGCAGCGGCATCGAAAGCATTCATCAGCCAGCCGAAATCGGTGCCCTGGGGCTGGCCGACCAGGCTCGGGTCGACGTCCGCCTGCGTCCAGTTCCGGCCATCGGCGGACGCCCACAATGCCGAAGCCTCGCTTCCGTCCACGGTCAACATCAGTGAATCGGCTCGACCCCGCCACCGCGGCCGTCCCCAAGGTGCCCTCCCACAGCTGGGGGAGATCGACGCTGGTCCAGCTCACCCCGTCCACAGACTCCCAGAGATGGATGTCAGTGGCCGAGTAGTCCTGCGCGATGGGCATCGTCACGGTGTAGTACCGGCCCAAGGCGCTGACCATACGGTTGCTGGCGTGCCACTCCTCGCCTTGCGCCCACGGGGCGCGAACGGACGTGATCTCGCCATCGACACTCACGATGAACGAGACATCCACCAGCCCCCAGCCTCTGAGGGCCTCGAGCAAGCCGGTCGGTGTCCATCCGGGCCGTGTGGCCGGGACCTCGTGCACCAGTTCACCTGTGGTCGCATCGCGGAATTCGATGACCTGCGGATCGCCCGCCAGTCCAACGGTCAGTTCCGCAAAGGTGGCGCCACCGGGTGCGCTGCCGCCTCGATGAAGGTCCAGCTGCTGAGTGCGCGAATTCCACATCGGCCAGACGTCCGAATCCCGGCCATAGATCTCATCCCACGGGAGTTCAGTGAAATGAAGGACCGGGCCACCCAGTTCGACTCGTCGAGCTCGACGGCCCCACTGAACATCGCGCTGTACGTCCGGAGCCCATCGACCGGCGTTGGCGTGGTGTTCGGTAGCGGAAGTGGCACCCACTCCGGGCCGTCCTGCCGATAAATGGCCGCGTCGCCGGCCTCGTCGAACCAGTCGAGGTAGATCACCTGCCGATGCGAAATCGGCCCCATCGATACGCCGTAGCTATCTGGGAGACGACGGCCACGACACCGCCGGCGAGGTAGTCTGCCCCCGTGCCGAACTCCGGTCCATCGGTCGGCTCCCAGGCGATGCCATCGGAGGTGGCCCAGTAGCCGACGCGCTCGAAGTTCGCATCGAGCTCAGACCCGAGGACCTGGCCGAGGTATTCCATCTCGGGGAAGATCCGCCGCTCGGATTCGGTCCGCTGCCATTCGATCGTGCCGACCGGTGTTTCAGACCGATGGACTGTTGACCCGTCCGGGCTCGGTTCGGCGGAGGGACTCGCCGACGGGCTGGGCTCGGTGACGGTTCGTCGGTGACGAGACGCGGTCCAATGACGACACCAAGACCGATGGCGAGGGCCAGTAGGACGGCCGCCCATGCCAGCGGGGCCTGGCTCGCGGAGGACCACATGGCGGCCATCCGGGTGCCCTCCTGCGGGGTGGTCGCGACTTCGAGCATGGCCCGCTCGGCGATGCGATCCGGCGCCGACGTCACCCCGTCGCTCAGCCACTCACCCAGCATTGCGTCGAGCTGCTCGTCGTTCATCGGTCGCTCGGTGCCGCTCATGCCGGTCCGCCCTCCGACCGCCGGCCGCGCGTCTGCTTCGAGGACAGCCCTCAGGGCGCTGCGCCCGCTTGCGGCGCGCGATTTGACGGTCCCGAGGGGCACGCCAAGCACCTCGGCGATCTGGGGTTGTCCGAGGTCTGAGGTAGTACTGGAGGACGAGGACGGCACGCTGCTCAGCGGGTAGTCGCTCGAATGCCCGCTCCAGCATGTCGCGGTCGGCGACGCTGAGCTGGGAGTCGATCGAGGCCCGCATCGGTCTCCAGCAGGTGGAGCCCGTCGGGATTGCGCTTTCCGCGGCGGACCTCGGCGTAGCAGGCGTTGACCAGGATCCGATACGCCCAGCCCTCGAACTTGTCCGGGTCCGACAGCTTCGGCAGCTTACGCCAGATCAGGACCAGCGCCTGCTGGGTGGCGTCCTCCGCTCGGTGGTAGTCGCGCAGGATCCGCTGGGCGATCGGGAACAAGCGAGGGCTGATCGCGAAGGCGATCTCGGAAAACGCCCTCTCTGTCTCCTCGTTGGGCCCGCTCCACCAGGCTGCGCTCCACGTGGGTACCTCAGTGCGGGCCTCTTGGGCAGGCCCGCTCAGCGCGTTAGATGCGCGGACCCGTGGATCGGTTCGATTATCGAAGGCGCCCTGCGCCCGGAGCTTCCGGTGGCTAGTCGAGGAATTCGAAGGTGGCGAGGATGTCACGGAACGTTTGTTCGTAGCCCGCGCTGCCCGTGAAGGAGATAACGAAGGGCCGATCGCCATGGAGAGCGACGACAGCGTATTCGTAGGCCGGGAAGAGGTCGCTGTAGGTTCCGGTCGCGCCGGACGGAGTGGTGAGCGAAACCCAGACTGCCGGCGAGCCCGGCGAGATCGGTGGTCTCGGTCGAGACGTCGGATAAGGCCGGTAGGCCTCGCAGATCTTGGTATTCGCGGGCAATGAGGTCGACAAGGTCTTCCGTCGAGCCTGGCAACAACGGAGCCTCCTCCACGCGGAGGATTCCCTTGATCCGATTCTGCTCGTTTCCCGATCTGATGCGCAGGATCGCACCGGGCCCAGACATCGAGCGCATGTCCAGGCCCGCGATTTCCGTGACCGCCCACCCGCTCTGGACGCTTACCGCGAAGCCGGCTTCTGGGAAGCCGTGTCTTTGCCATCCCCGAGGAGCTGGGTCTACGTATTGCACTGATCGGGGATGATCTCGCCGAAGAGGCCGACGGACGAGCCGGACCAGGAGACCAGCAAGGATGATCCGTCTCGGAGCGCGACAAGATAGGGGCGTTCAAGCGGATACAGGGCCGGCGGCTGCCTCAGCCCGATACGGAGGTACGTTGCCTCTCTGTCGCCGAGGTCCATCACCTCGCGACGGACGTCGAGCGCGGCCCCACCTGAACCGATGGATCGCCGGTAATCCGCCTTTGCGATTGCAACCAGGTCATCGATCGAGGCCGCGTCGACATCCTCGCAGGGCATCTGGAACTAACGCACGACCACATCGGACCGTTTGGATCGGAGAGTCGTATCGCCAGCGCTACGTTGGGTCCGATCAAACGAACTTCGCGGCTCCGCTCGTCCGTCGGCCCAAGCTCCCAGTCCACAGGCGCCTGGAGGGACAGACCGGCTTCGGGAGTCTCGATTGTCTGCCAGTCATCCGCTGCAGCGTCGGCGGTCGGAGAGAGGAAGCGGAAGCTGTCGACGATCCGCTCGAGGGTCGAGAGGTTCGTCGGCTTCCGCCGCGGAAGCTCGTCGCAGGGAACCGTGAGCACGACTGGCCGCGCGCCGTGCATGGCATATGCGGAACAGGCCTGGTTGGCGCCTATCCAGAGGACCCCGGGGACTTGGCTGTCGGATGCCGCAGGCGCGCAGCCTCGCCGCCCAGCGTCGTCGCGACAATCCGTTCACGGCGGGCCTCGAGGGTGGGCCATCGAGCCTGGATGGCGGCTTCGAGTTCCTCCGTGCTCGTGACGACGACCGGGCTAGCATGCGGTGCTCTGGCAGAGGTACACGGTTCCGTCCGGCGTACCGACGCTGACGTTCAGTCCGGAGCGGGAAGTCTCCCTTGACGTCGGAACCAAACCGCGTGACGCCTTCGCGGAGCTCGCCGTCTCCAGACTCGACCAACACCTGGAAGGAGCCCGGTACCGCGATCTCGTAGCCGTCAGCCTCATTGCGGTACCGCACGTAGCCGTCGGGCAGGTCCGACGGGACCGCTGACGCCTCCGATGCCTCCGGGGACGGAGATGCGTCGGTACCGATCAGCTGCGGCCCGAGCCCGAGTCCCAGCCCGATCGCCAGCGCTGCCAGGGAGGCCGCGAGAAGGCTCACCCGGAGGGCGGTCCCATCGATCGCGAACAGATTGCGTGCCTGGGGGGTCGCCGAGATATCGGTCAGGGCGGCGACAACCACGCGGTCGGCGAAAGTCGCGGCGCGTCCCGGAACAGATGAGTCCAGGCGGCCGTCGAGGTCGAAGGGCTGATCGGTCAGTTCGGTCATGCCGAGGTCGCCTCCTTCGCGACCGCCCGCTCATCGGCCTCCAGGGCCGCCCGTAGCTGGCGCTTGGCGTAGTGGCTGCGCGACCGAGCGGTGCCGACCGGGATGTCGAGCCGCTCGGCACATTGGTCCAGGGTCAGCCCGAGGTAGTGCTGGAGCACAAGGATCGGTTCGATGCTCGATCCGGAGCCGAAGAAAGGCCTGCTCCAGCTGGTCGCGGTCGGCCAGTCCGGCGATGCCGTCATGGACCAATCCATCGGCTATCACGAGCTCGAGGTTCGGCATGGCACGCCGTTCGCGACGCATCTCCGTCCGACAGGCGTTGACCAGGAGCCGGTAGGCCCAACCCTCGAACCGGTCCGGCTCACGGAGCCGCGGGAGCTGTCGCCAGATCGCGACGATGGCCTGCTGGGTGGCGTCCTCGGCGAGGTCGTCGTCCCGGAGGATGCGCTGCGCGAGGTTGAGCCACCGGTCGCCCAGCGACAGCGCGAGGGTCGAGAAGGCATCTTCATCGCCCTGTTGCGCTCGTATCACCAGGTCACGCTCCACGCGTTTCGCCTCGCTGCGGGCCTCTTAACCAGTCCCGCTCACTCTATTGACGCAGCGGATCCTGATTCGTATCGAAATCGAGATGCATCGGAAGCCCCCTGCCTGATGTCGCCTGGCGGCTCAATCGAGGAAGCGGAAGCTTTCGACCATGTCCTTCATCGTCCAGATGAGGGCTGGCTTCCCCTGTCGGAACTGAGCGCATTCAAATGTCAGGACTATCGGTCGGCTGTCGTGGAAGGCAGAGGCCGAGCAGGGGAGCGACGTGGACAAACCGACCGTTCCCGTGAGGCTGATGGTCGGATACCGGACGCGAGCCGTTTCCCCGCCCAGGAGGGTGCTGTAGGTCGTCTCCGAGATCTGCTCGTCGAACGCCGCCCCATCGAGGGGCCAGGTGCTCCTCGATCTTCGACTCGAGGTCGGCCGGGTTCCGGACGACCACCTGGCGGCAAGCCCGCGACTGACATAGGTAGAGACTCCCGTCCGGCGAGCCGACACTGATGACCAACGGCGACGGAAGGCTCGAAGACTGCCCCTCGAATCCGCTTACGTATCCCACGAATCGGCTCACGCCGCGTGGTTCGCCATAGACCGGCTCGACGGCCAGATCCCAGGCCTCAGGGACAAGGACCTCGTACGCGTCCCCCTCGTTGCGGAACAGCTCAAGCCCTGACTGAACGTATGGCGGGTTGGATGCTTCTGCGGGGCCACTCGGTGCCGGATCGTCGAGGAAGCGGAAGCTGGCGATGATGGCGTTCAGCTGCTCGAGGGTTGCCGGTTCGGCCCCATCCTGGTTGCGGGTGAAGTAGCGGCCACACGGGAATGACAGGATCACCGGACGCCCCGCGTGAAGGGCATAGGCGGTACAGGTGGTGGTGAAGCCCATGATCGTGCGGCCGCGTTGTGCTTGTCGGATACCGGAACCGCGCCGGCTCCCCGCCGAGCGTGGTGCTGACGATCCGTTCGTCGATGGACATCCCCCCGAGCTCGCGCGGGAGCGGCCACTCTGATTGGATCTCGTTCTCGATTTCGTCCAGCGATCGAGCGACCTCCGGATGAGCATGCGAGGTGCTGGCAGAGGAAGACGGTCCCGCTCGTGGTACCGACGCTCACCACCAAAGGCGGGCGATTCCTCGTCGCCGCTGCCGAAGCGTGTTACGCCCAGGGTGTGGCTCGCCGTATGCGGGCTCGACCTGACCTCCCATGCCCGCGGGAGGGCGATCTCGTAGCCGTCGGCCTCATTCCGGAACATGACGTAGCCGTACGGGATGTCGGTCGGAACCGGCTCTTCGGTCGCGACACCCGGTGGGGGAGAGTCTTCGACTCCGGGGACCGGCTCATTGTTCAGCCCGAGTCCAATCGCCACCAGCACGACGGCGGTGATGCCGGCCAGGGTCAGGCTCACCGGCACCACGGGGCCGTGGAAGTCGGCCATCCGCAGCAGTCGCCCCCGGAGCTGGCGCTGGCGGGTGGTGGCCACGGTCCGCAGCGCGGCCTCGACGGTGAGGTCGGGCGCCGACGTCGGTCCCTCGTCCAGCCAGTGATCGAGGGTCCGGGTCAGCGCCGGCTTCGGTGAACTCGCGACGGAAGTGCTCATGCCGGTGTGCTCCTCGCGCGGGTCGGGCATCCGCTTCGAGCGCGGCGCGCAGCGCCTGCCGGCCGGCGTGGCTGCGGGACTTCACCGTCCCGAGCGGGACGTTCAGGGTCTCGGCGATCTCAGGAGTGCCATGTCGAGGTAGTGCTGGAGGACGAGCACCGCCCGCTGGTCGGCCGGGACCCGGCGGAAGGCGCGGTCCAGCTCGTCGCGGTCGGCGACGGAAAGCGAGTCGTCCGGGACCGGCGAGTCGGTGTCCAGGGTGATGGGCCCAGGTCGTGGCGCCGGCGACGGGCCTCCGCGTAGCAGGCATTGACCACGATCCGGTAGGCCCAGGCCTCGAACCGAACGGGTCGCGGAGGCTCGGCAGGTCGCGCCAGATGGCAACGATCGCCTGCTGGGTCGCCTCGTCGGCGGCATCGTGGTCGCGGAGGATCCGATAGGCGATCGCGTACAGCCGTCCGGAGAGGGCGCGCGCGAGATCGGTGAACGCCTCTCATCGCCGTGTGCCTGTGCAGGACCTGGTCCACTCGGACGGCCCTCCTGGGAGGTCCGCACGATGGGAGGAGTCGCGGGAGGGTGGCCGCGGTTCGATTATCGGTTCACCTGACGTCCGCCGACCGGTTGACATATACCGATATCGGTATATGATGACGCGACATGCCCCGAGCAGCGACCACCACCGATGCGTTCAACGCCGTGGCCGAGCCCCGCCGACGCCAGATCCTCGACGCGCTGGCGGAGGGGGAGCGGCCGGTGAACGACCTGGTGCTGCTGCTCGGTCTCGGCCAGCCCCAGGTGTCGAAGCACCTCCGCGTGCTGCGGGAAGTGGACCTGGTGGCGGTCCGGGAGGAAGGACGGCAGCGGATGTATCGGCTCAACGGCCAGTCGCTGAAGCCGATCCACGACTGGGTGAAGGCCTACGAGCAGTCGTGGAACGAGCGGTTCGAGGTGCTGGACGAGGTGCTGGAAGAGTTGAAGGAACAGGAGAACGACAATGGTGGCAATGACGACTAGCCAGTCGGCGGTGGTGACCCTCCCGACCGACACCCAGATCCACGTCACCCGCGAGTTCGCCGCGCCGCGCGCACCTCGTGTGGCGCGCGTTCACCGAGCCGGAGCTGATCGCGAAGCTGGTGGCACGCCAACCGCGGCGAGATCACGTCCACCGATGTCGACCTGCGGGTCGGCGGCAGGTGGCGGTGGGTGATGGTCACCCCCGACGGGTACGAGGTCGCGTTCAACGGGGAGTACCGCGAGATCGTCCCGGACGAGAAGCTCGTCTACACCGAGATCTTCGAGGGGATGCCCACCGACCCGGCCGATGCGGCGGTGAACACCATGACCTTCACCGAGATCGACGGCCGAACGCTCGATGGTCGCCGTCACCGACCTGCCGACCATGGAGGCACGGGACGCGATCCTGGCCACCGGCATGGAAGCCGGAATGCAGGACGCCTACGACCTGCTCGAGGGAGTGGCCGGCTCCCTGGGCTAGCGGTCGACGCGACACGCGGCCTGGCGGCCGGCCGGTGACGGCCGGCCGCTTCGGTACCATGTTGCCGTGACCGACGTCTTCATCCTGTCCGCCGCCCGAACGCCGATCGGCAAGTTCGGCGGTGGGCTGTCCACGGTGCCGGCCACGGACCTGGGGGCGGTCGCGATCCGCGCCGCGGTCGAGCGGTCGGGCGTCGACCCGAGCCGGATCGACGAGGTCCTCATGGGCCAGGTCATCCAGGCCGGCGCCGGCCAGGCGCCGGCGCGCCAGGCGGCTCGCAAGGCCGGGCTGCCGGACGGCGTCAGCGCCACGACGATCAACAAGGTCTGCGGCTCCGGCCTGAAGGCGGTGATGCTCGGCGCGGCGTCCATCCGGGCCGGCGACGCGAACGTGATCGTGGCCGGCGGGATGGAGAACATGAACCTCGGGCCGTACCTGCTCCCCGGGGCGCGCGCCGGCTATCGGCTCGGCAACCAGGAGCTGGTGGATGCCACCGTGTACGACGGCCTGTGGTGCTCCGCCTGCGACGTGCACATGGGCATCCACGCCGAGCGGGTGGCGGCCAAGCACAACGTCAGCCGCGAGGCGCAGGACGCGTTCGCCCTCCGCTCCCACGAGCGGGCGCTGGCCGCCCAGGCTTCGGGCGCCTTCGCCGACGAGATCGTCCCGGTCGAGGTCCCCGGCAAGAAGGGCCCGACCGTGGTCGACACCGATGAGGGTCCCCGGGCCGACACGTCAGCCGAGGCCCTGGCCAAGCTGAAGCCTGCCTTCCAGACCGATGGCGACGGCACCGTCACGGCCGGCAACTCCCCCGGCATCACCGATGGCGCCGCGGCCCTGGTCCTCGCCTCGTCCGAGGTCGTGAAGGCCGATGGCCTCACGCCCATGGCCCGGATCACCGGCTACGCGCAGGCGGACGTCGCCCCCGAGTGGCTGTTCGAAGCGCCGATCGAGGGCGTGCAGCGACTGGTCGACAGGGTCGGCATTCCTCTGGCCGACTTCGACCTGATCGAGATCAACGAGGCGTTTGCCGCCCAGGTCCTGGCCGACGGCAACGCCCTCGGGTTCGACTGGGACAAGGTCAACGTCAATGGCGGGGCGGTGGCGCTGGGCCATCCCATCGGGGCGTCGGGGGCCCGGGTCCTGACGACCCTCCTGTACGCCCTCCGTCATCGGGGCGGCAAGCGCGGGCTCGCGACCCTGTGCCTCGGCGGTGGGGGAGCGGTGGCCCTCGCTCTGGAGTTGGTTTAGGCGCACTCGTATAATCGGCGCGCCTTTTCGCCGGTCGCCCTGCCGGGCCCGCATCTGCCCGTCATGCCCGGTGTCCCGTACCGCCAAGGAGAGCATCCGCCTCACATGACCGACCAGCAGACCGTCGCCGAAGCCCCGAACATCTGGGCCGTCGCCCAGCAGCAGTTCGACCAGGCGGCCGAAAAGCTCGACCTCGATCAGGGGCTGCGCCGCGTGCTCCGGGTCCCCAAGCGCGAGCTGACGGTCCACTTCCCGGTGACGATGGACGACGGGCACGTGGAGGTCTTCACCGGCTACCGGGTCCAGCACAACCTCTCGCGCGGACCGGCCAAGGGCGGTATCCGCTACCACCAGGACGTGACCCTGGACGAGGTCCGGGCGCTGGCGATGTGGATGACGTGGAAGTGCTCGGTGGTGAACATCCCGTACGGCGGCGGCAAGGGCGGGGTCATCGTCGATCCCAAGCAGCTGACCATCCGCGAGCTCGAGGGCCTGACCCGGCGGTTCGCGACCGAGATCAGCCCGCTCATCGGTCCGGACCGCGACATCCCCGCGCCGGACGTGAACACCAACGCCCAGACCATGGCCTGGATCATGGACACCTACTCCATGCACAACGGCTACACCATCTCGGGCGTGGTCACCGGCAAGCCGATCGCGGTCGGTGGCTCGCTGGGCCGGAACGAAGCCACCGCGCGGGGCACGGTCTTCACCCTGCTCCAGGCGTCGAAGGTGCTGAACCTGCCGCTGGAGGGCGCGAAGGTCGTCATCCAGGGCTTCGGCAACGCCGGGTCGATCGCCTGCCAGCTGGTCTGCGCGGAAGGCGCCACGGTGGTCGCGGTCAGCGACTCCACCGGTGGCATCTACAACCCGCAGGGCCTCGACCCGTCCACCCTGAACTCGTGGAAGGCGGAGCACGGGACGGTGGTTGGGTTCCCCGGCGCGGATGACGTGAGCAACGAGGAGCTGTTGACCCTCCCCTGCGACATCCTCATCCCGGCCGCCCTCGAGAACCAGATCAGCGCCCGGGTCGCGGAGAAGATCCAGGCCAAGGTCGTGGCCGAGGCGGCCAACGGACCCACCACCCCGGACGCCGATGACGTCCTGTACGACCGCGGCATCTTCCTGATCCCCGACATCCTGTGCAACGCGGGCGGGGTCACGGTGAGCTACTTCGAGTGGGTCCAGGACATGCAGTCGTTCTTCTGGACCGAGTCGCGGATCAACGAGAGCCTGAAGGAGATCATGGATCGCGCCTTCGAGGCCGTGTACCAGATGAGCGAGCTGCACGAGGTCCACATGCGGACCGCGGCCTACATGCTCGCCGTGTCGCGGGTCGCGGAGGCCACCACGTTGCGGGGCCTCTACCCGTAGGGCCCATGCTCGACCACGAGGAGCGGTTCCTCTTCCGCGAGGAGATCCTGACCCTCGGCAACGCCCTGGGCGAGCCGGGCCAGCTCGACAACGTCGAGGACCTGCTGGCCGACGTGACCACCAGCCCCCGCTTCGACGCGGATGTCTTCACCCTGGAACGGTCGCTGCAGGTCATGCTCGGCAACCGGGCGGGGTCGACCCTCATCGGTCTGCTGACCGTCACCCGCGAGGTGTTCGAGGAGGTCGGCCAGATCGGCCTGGCGCCGGAGATCGGGGAGCGGATCGTCGGCTGGCGCGCCCGCTTCGGGCTGGCCATCGACAACGCCCTGAACTTCCTGAACAACCCCGACGGCATCCAGGGCCACAACTTCGGGACCCAGGTGCTCCACGGCGACACCGGCTCGACGCTCCAGGGCCGCCTGACCCTGGTCCGCTACAACAACGAGCCCCAGTTCTTCATCGCGGACGCCGACATCCTGCTCCACATCGCGGGCGACCTGATGGAGCAGCTCGGGGAGCACCTCGAGCCGGACATGGTCGACGCCGAGTTGGTGTCCCGCCTGCGCGAGGCCGTCGAGCGGATCGAGCGCCGCGCCGGCACCCCGGTCGCCCCGACCACGACCGAGGACTGACCGATGGCCACGACCACCGCCGTTGTCCTGCCCTTCACCGACAACCCCGACGCGAACCGGCTGCTCGGGGAGGATCCGCTGGCCCTGCTCATCGGGTACGCGCTGGACCAGCAGGTCACCGTGCAGCACGCGTTCAGCGGTCCGTGGGAGCTGCGGCGGCGCATCGGCCATCTCGAGCCCGCCCGGATCGCGGCCATGGACCCTGGGGAGCTGGAGCGCGTCTTCCGCGACCGGCCCGCCCTGCATCGGTATCCGGCGTCCATGGCCACGCGGGTGCAGGCGCTGTGCCAGGTCGTGGTCGACCGATACGACGGCGACGCGAGCCGGATCTGGACCGAAGCCCGGGACGGGGCCGATCTCGAGAAGCGGCTGCTGGCCCTGCCGTCGATCGGGCAGATGAAGGTCTCCGGCCTGCTCGCCATCCTGTACAGGCGGTTCGGAGTCCGGCTCCCCGGTCTCGAGGAGCGCCTGCCGACCTGGCCGACGCTCGGTGACGTCGACAGCACCGAGGCGCTCGAGGCGTACCAGGCGAAGAAGCGTGCCTACAAGGCGCAGCTCCGCGCCGCCGCGGCGGCCGAGGGAACGAGCGGCACGAGTCGCTGAGCCGGTCGGGACCGGGGGAATCAGGCAGCGAAAAGGAGGCCGGACGTGGGCACTCGCCGGCCTCCCCAACCCATCCTACCCATCCGCAGACGACGGTCAGTAGTACTTTCAGCCCAGCAGGACGCTGTCGGTGAGCCTCACGCGACCGATCCAGACCGCGGCCATGGCCAGCGCCGGCCCCTCGAGTCGTGACAGCTCGGCCAGTGACTCCCCGTCGGCCACGCTGAGGTAGTCCACGCGGGCCAGCGGCTCCGCGCTGATCCGCTCCGACATCCGCGCCCGCACGACCTCGGCCGACCGCTCCCCGCCGTCGTAGGCCGCCTCCGCGGAGGAGATGGCCACGAACAGGCAGGTGGCCGCGTGACGCTCCTCGATGGACAGGCCCATGTTCGCGGCCGAGACCGCGAGGCCGTCCGGGTCGCGCATGACCGGGCACACGACCAGCTCCACGTTGACGAACAGGTCGGCGAGCATCCGCCGGATGACGACGACCCGCTGGCCGTCCTTCTGGCCGAGGTACAGGCGCGCCGGCCCGACCAGGTGGAGGAGCTTCATGGTCGTCGTCGCCACCTCGTCGAGGTACCCCGGCCGCGACGCGCCTTCGAGCCGGCCGGTGAGCCCGTCGACCGTGATCCGGGTGACATGCGGCGGGTCCACCGTCCCGTGGCCCGGCAGGAAGGCGACATCCACGCCCTCCCGTTCCAGCAAGGCCAGGAGCCGCTCCTCCTCCGTCGCCGCCCCCGCGGGATCGACCTGGTTGCTGACCACCACCCCGCCATCGGTCTGTCGGGCGCGCCGGACGAGGGACAGCTGTCCGGGGTGGACCAGGCCCGTCGTCGGCACGAAGCCGATGGAGTGCCCGGCTCGACGCAGTTCGAGGATCGCGTCCCGCAGCTGATCGACGCCGCGGACGACCTCCACGGTCAGCGGTCCTGCTGCCTGCTGCTGCGACGAGCGGTCCGGGCGCGTGGAGTCCGGGTCGGCGTGGCGGGACCGCGCCCGGCGCGATAGCGGTCGGCGATGAGGTCCCACAGCCGCTCCGCGACCTGCCGCTTGGGGAGCATCGGCCAATCGGTCAGGGCACCCTCCCTTCCGAACACCTCGACCTTGTTCTCCTCCGAGCCGATGGCGTCGAACGGCCCACCCACGCGGTTTGCGACGATGAGGTCCAGACCCTTGTCACGGAGCTTGCCGGTGGCGTTGGCCTCAAGGTCGTCGCTCTCGGCGGCGAAGCCGATGAGGAACGGCCGGATGGCATCGGGCATCTCGCCGACCTCCGCGATGATGTCCGGGTTCGGGACGAGCTCCAGGCGGAGGCTCTCGGAGCCGCGCTTGATCTTCCGTCCGCTGGCCTTGGCCGGGGCGTAGTCCGCGACCGCCGCGGCCATGACCAGGATGTCCGCCGCGGGGGCGATCCGGAGGACGGCGTCGCGCATGTCGGACGCGGTCGTGGCGTCGACCACGTTGACGCCCCGCGGGGTGGTGACCGACATGGCTCCGGCGACAAGGGTGACCGCTGCGCCGCGGTCACGAGCGGCCTCGGCGAGGGCCACACCCATCTTCCCGCTGGAGCGGTTGCCGATGAACCGGACCGGGTCGATCGGCTCGCGCGTGCCGCCGGCGCTGATCGCGACCCGCAGCCCGTCGAGGTCGCCGGCCCGCGCGAACAACCGCTCCACGGCGGCGAGCACCGTTTCCGGCTCCGCCAGGCGACCGATGCCGGTCAGGCCGGAGGCCAGGGCTCCGACCTCGGGGTCCACGATCAGGTAGCCGAAGCCGCGCAGGGTCTCGACGTTGCGCTGGGTCGCCGGATGGGTCCACATCCCCGCATCCATGGCGGGGGCGACGACCACCCGGGCGCGGCTGGCGGCCACGATGGCGGTCACCGCGTCGTCGACCAGCCCCGCGGCCAGCTCCCCGATCAGATTGGCGGTCGCCGGGGCCAGCACGATCGCGTCCGCCGCTTCCGCCAGCTCGATGTGGGCGATGTGCTGGTCCTGGTCGAGGGCCATGACGTCGGTCACCACCGGACGGTGGGTGAGGGACGCGAAGGTCAGCGGCGCCACGAACGCGGTCGCCGCCGGGGTCATGGCCACGTCGACGATGGCCCCGGCGCTCATCAGCTGGCGAACGAGGCTGACCGCCTTGTAGGCCGCGATGCTGCCGCTGACCCCGACCACCACCCGGCGGCCGACCAGCGTCCCGTCGGTGCCCTCGGTCACGTCCGCGCCTCCGACCGTGCGTTGATCAGCTGGTACGCGTAGCGGACCCCGCGCAGGGTCAGCTCCGGCTCCACCCGGTCGATGCCGGGCACGTCCGCCAGCCACGGCTGAAGCGCGAACCCGCCGGTGGCGATGACCGTGACCCGCGCTCGGTCCGGCGAGCGCTCCACCAGCTCCCCGCGGATGGCGGCCAGGAGCCCGCTCAGCAGGCCGATGTAGCCGTTCACCGTGCCGCTCTGCATGGCGGCGATCGTATTCGTCCCGATGGCGTCGGTCGGGCGCACGAGCTCGATGCGCGGCAGCTTCGAGGTTCGGCCGACCAGCGCGTCGATCGAGATGCCAAGACCGGGCGCGATCGCGCCGCCGATGTACGCGTCGTCCGCGCTGAGGACGTCGAAGTTCGTGCTCGTGCCGAGGTCGATCACGATCGCCGGCCCGCCGAACTCCTCGCGGGCGGCGAGGGCGTTGACCAGGCGGTCGGCCCCCGCCTCGGCGGGGCGGTCGATCTCGATGGCGAGGATCCCGTCCAGCGCGGCCGCATCGACCACGACCGGCCGGAGCCGGGCTCGCCGGGCAAGCATCCGGGTCCAGCGCGCGACGAGTGGGGGCACGACGCTGGCCACTGCGGCGGCCTCCACGTCCTCGAATCGGTGCCCGTCGAGGGCGAGCAGACCGGCGACCGTGGCCGCCAGCTCGTCATCGGTCGCACGGGCATCGGTCTCCGCCGACCACGAGCCCACCATGATGTCGTCCTCGAACAGCCCGAGCCCGGTGTTCGAGTTGCCGATATCGGCCGCCAGGAGTCGCATCAGCGAGACATCGTAACAGCCGTCTTGACCGATTCCGGCGGTGCTAGACTCCGCGCGATCCCGCAGGAGTCACCGATGGAGCCCACGCCCGAACCGCGCGCCAAGCTCTACATCAACACCGGTCTGGTCACCGACAAGAGCGACATCTACAACATCCTTCGTCCGCTCCTGAAGCAGACCGTGACGTACGCGTACTTCCGCGAAAACAAGGTGGCCAGCGGCGGCACCGGGTGGGTCGAGCGCCTGGTGGTGGACCACCCCGAGATCGCCTCCTACTTCACCCCGCTGTCGATCTGCCTCAACCTCGATTCGTTCGACTACCTCCAGTTCGACACGACCTCCGACCAGCTGTTGACCTACACCCTCGTCATCGGCTCGGAGAAGGTGGTCATCGAGTTCGCCCAGGCGGCCACCGAGATCGGCCTGGAGGACGAGGCACCAACCCGTCTGCCAGCCAGCGCCGACGAGATCGCGCTCGACCCGGACTTCATCCAGATGGAGCTGCTGCACTCGCCTGATGCCTCCGACGAGGACGAGGACGGCTAGCCGGCGCGCTCCGGCTCACGAGCGCAGCATCCTGCCCAACGGCCTTCGCGTGGTGAGTCAGACCATGCCCCACGCCCGATCGGTGTCGGTCGCGGTGTTCGTCGGCGTCGGCTCCCGGCACGAAACCGATGCCGAGGCAGGGATGTCGCACATGGTCGAGCACCTCGCGTTCAAGGGGACGGCGGGGTATCCGGAGGCGGGGGGCCTGTCCGAGGCGATCGAAGCCTGCGGCGGCACGGTGAACGCCTCCACCGACCGCGAGCTGACCGTGTACTCGGCCCGCGTGCCGCGCAGCCGCGCGGATCGGGCGTTCGAGGTCGTCGCCGAGCTGGTGCTCCATCCGCTCCTCCGGCCCGCGGACCTGGTCGCCGAGAAGCCGGTGGTGGTGGACGAGATCCGCGCCTACATCGACTCGCCGTCGGACCACGTCTTCTCCCTGTTCGACGAGCTGCTCTTCGGGTCCCATCCCCTGGGCCGGGAGATTGCCGGGTCGCCGCGGACCGTGCGGCGGACGACGCACGCCGGCGTAGAGCGGCACTGGCGGCGGTGGTACACCCCCGAGCACATGGTCCTCGCCGTAGCCGGCTCGATCGAGCACGCCGCGGTGCGCCGGGCGGCGCGGAAGTGGTTCGCGCCCGCGGCCCGGCCGCGTCCGGCGACCGGGCGTGGCCCCCGGCTCACCGCGCCGTCAGCCGCCGCCCCCGGCGCGGTGCGGGTCGGGTTCCGTCGGTTGAGCCAGGGCAACCTGTGCCTCGGCATGCCGGGCGTGGCCCGGACCCACCCCGACCGCTGGGCGCTCGACCTGCTGACCGCGGTCCTCGGCGATGGGATGAGCAGCCGGCTGTTCATCGAGCTTCGGGAGCGACGGTCGCTGGCCTATGACATTGGGACGTTCGCGACCTCGTATGCCGACTGCGGCACGGTCGGGATCCACGCCGGCTTCGACCCGCCCCAGGCCACGGCCGTCATCCAGGCCGCCCTCGAGCAGCTCGAGCGCGTGGTCCAGGAGCCGATCAGCCAGGCCGAGGTCGACCGGGCCAAGGCATACACCCGGGGCCGCATCGAGCTCCGACTCGAGGAGTCGAGCGCGGTGGCCGCCTGGCTGGGGACCGGGGCGAGCCTGCTGCCGCGGATCCTCACCGTGGACCAGGTCGTCGAGCGGCTGGAGGCGGTCAGCGCCGACGACATGCTCCGAGCCGCCCGCACCTACCTGCGGCCCGACCTGGCCCGCATCGTCCTGCTCGGCCCGTTCCGCAGCCGGCGCCAGGTGGAGGCCCTGCTGGCCGCGTGACCCCGGAGACCGGCATCGACCTCGTTCCCGACCAGCTGGCCCTGGCCCGCGCCCAGCTGGACGCCGCCCAGTACGGCGTGGTGGAGGGCACCCTCCGTCGCCGGATCGCGACCCTGGAGGCCACCGGCCGCAACCCGGAGGAGCTTGACGCGGCGCGCGCCCTGCTGGCGGAAGCGCTGTGGCGTTCGGGACGCTCGGCCGCCGCCTACGACGCGGTGACCGCCGTCCGGCCCCGGGGTATCGAGCGGCGGCGGCCGATCACGATGATGGTCGAGGCGGAGGGGCTGGCGGCCATCGGGGAGTCCCGTCAGGCGGAGGGCCTCCTGGAGCGGGTGGTGACCGCCGTCGGCGCCGACGAGGCGTGGCGCCTCCGTCGCGGGCGCGCCGAGCCGGCTCGAATGGCCGAGTCCTTCGTGGTCCGGCGCGCCGGCCGGCACCGCCGACGCCTCCCCGGCCGAGGACCGACTGGCGGCGGCGGCCGTGGCCTACGGGACCGGCGACCTCGTCACCGGCGACCGAGAGCTGTCACTGGCCCTCCGGCGCGACCCGCGCATCGCCCCGGCCGGCATCGTGCTGCTCGAGCCCAGCCTCGGCAGCCAGCCCGCCGCGGAGCGTCTGGTACTGTACGGCGACCTCCTCCGCGCGGCCGGCCGGGAGCGTGACGCGGGGGCCGCCTACGACCGCGCGGCCCGCACCTGATCCCGCCCGAGGAGCCGTTGCCCATGGAGCGCACCCTGGTCCTGGTCAAACCCGACGGCGTGCAGCGGGGGCTCATCGGCGAGATCCTCGGCCGCCTCGAGCGGAAGGGCCTCAAGGTCATCGGCCTGCGCCTGCTGTGGGTGCCCCGCGACATGGCCGAGCGCCACTACGCCGTCCACGCCGGGAAGCATTTCTACCCCGGGCTCGTCGAGTTCATCACCTCCGGCCCGGTGGCCGCCATCGCGGTCGCCGGTCCCGACGCGGTTGCCGTCGTCCGCCGGCTGGTGGGCCAGACGATGCCGAACCAGGCCGACCCCGGAACCATTCGCGGCGACCTGGGGCTGAGCGGCCTGCGGAACCTCATCCACGCCTCGGATGCGCCGGACACCGCCGAAGCGGAGCTTGCGCTGTGGTTCGGCCCTGACGACCTGGTGGACTACGAACGCGCGGCCGACACCTGGATCGTGGCCGAGGAGCCGCCCACCGGCTGAGGCCACCCGCCCCACCATCGGTCCCGGATCGCCTCGTCCAGGCCGGGGTAGTCCGGCACCTCGAACAGCGTGATCCGGTCGAGCGGGAAATAGCGGACGAAGGCCCGACCGACGATGAGCTCGCGGTCGATCGGTCCGAAGAAGCGGGAGTCCTGGCTCTCCGGCCGGTTGTCGCCCATCACGAAGTAGTGCCCGTCGGGGACGACCCACTCCGATGTGCCCTGCGCGTCGCGCGGCAGGGTCGGCGCCGGGCGCCCGTCGGTCCCGGTCACCACGTACGGCTCGGTGACGCGCACCTCCACCCCGCCGGGCTGGGTGACGAACACCGACCCGTTCTCCAGGCGAACGGTCTCGCCGGGCAGACCGATGACCCGCTTGATGAAGGGCACGCCGCCCTGCCCGTAGGCCTCCGGAGGCTGGAAGACGACGATGTCGCCGCGCTGGTAGTCGTTCCAGCGCGGCGTGAGCTTGTCGATGAGGACGTAGTCGTGCTCCACGATGGTGGAAACCATCGAGTTCTGCTCGACTTCGAACGGCTGCGCCACGAAGTTGTGGATCAGCAGGTAGATGACGAGGGTGAGGACGATCGTCTCGACGATCTCGAGCAGGCAGCCCGCGCCGCGCCGCGCCGCAGAACGGTCACCGGCGGTGGGTTCCGCGGCTGGCTGCACGTAGGTCAAAACGGGCGGAAGCATAACCCGGAACCCCGGATCGCTCGCGCGGTTGACCCTGCTCGCGGCCCCGCGCTACCATGGCGCGGCCTCGCTGGCGGAACCCGAGATGGGCGTCCCGCCGGCGATTCGTGTGTGTCCCCCTGAATCGGCGCCCTCGGCGCGCTCGCCCACGTTCCCCTCGGAGGTTGCATGGAGATCCAGCCCATCACCTGGGTGATCCCGGTTGCCGGCCTGGCGGCCGTCCTGTTCGCCATCTATCTCGCCCGCGACGTCCTCAGCCGCGACACCGGGACCGTTGCCATGCAGGACGTCGCCGGCACCATCCTCGAGGGCGCGGTGGCCTTCATTCGACGGCAGTACACGACCATCCTGGCGTTGGCGGTGGTGGGGGCCCTGATCATCGGCGTCGTCATCGGCCTGGTGGAGACCCAGGAGGTGGCGGACACCGACGTGTTCGGCATCCAGCTGGGCGTGATGACCGCGGTGGCGTTCTTCGTCGGCGCGCTGTGCTCCATGGCCTCGGGCGTGATCGGGATGTACATCTCGGTCAAGTCGAACCTCCGCACCGCGGCGGCCGCGCAGCACAGCCTGGTGGAGGCGGTCCAGGTCGCCATGCGCGGCGGCGCGGTTTCCGGCTTCCTGGTCGTGGCCCTGTCGCTGCTCGGGGTGTGGGGCATCTTCGTGGCGTACGGCGGGTTCACGAACCCGGCCATCGCCCCGTTCCTGATCGTCGGCTTCGGATTCGGCGCCAGCTTCGTCGCCCTCTTCGCCCAGCTCGGCGGCGGGATCTACACCAAGGCCGCCGATGTCGGCTCGGACCTGGTGGGCAAGATCGAAGCCGGCATCCCCGAGGACGATCCGCGTAACGCCGCGGTGATCGCCGACCTCGTTGGCGACAACGTCGGGGACTGCGCCGGCCGTGGCGCCGACCTGTTCGAGTCCACCGCGGCGGAGAACATCGGCGCCATGATCCTGGGCGTCGGGGTCTACGTCATCGCCCTGGGCGCCGGCTGGCCGAACCCCGAGGCGTGGATCTTCTTCCCGCTCGTGATCCGCGCCTTCGGCCTGTTCGCGACGATCATCGCCATCTTCTTCGTCCGCGGCAAAGAGACCGACGACCCGATGAGCATGCTGAACCGCGGCTACTGGGTGACGACCGCTCTGTCGGTCGTCGCGCTGGCTTTCGTCACCAACGTGATGATGAATACCGGTGGCGAGCCAGGTGCGTACGGGATCCCTGTCTGGGTCTGGTTCTTCTTCGCCGGCGTTGTGGGCCTGGCCACCAGCGTCGCGTTCGTGTACATCACCCAGTACTACACCTCAGGCGCGTGGCGCCCGGTGCGCGAGATTGCCGAGGCCAGCAAGACCGGCCCGGCGACCAACATCATCAGTGGCACCGCCGTGGGCTTCGAGACGACGGCGGTCACCGCGATCACGATCGGTATCGCGCTCTTCGCCAGCCACTGGCTCGGTTCCCAGACGGGACTCGTCAACGAGGCCGGTCACGACGTGGGCGGCATCTTCGGGACCGCGGTGGCGACCATGGGCATGCTCATGACCACGGCCTACATCCTGGCCATGGACACCTTCGGACCGATCACCGACAACGCCGGCGGCATCGCCGAGTTCGCCAAGGCCGAGGGCGGCGCCCGCGAGATCACCGATCGGCTCGACGCGGTGGGGAACACGACCAAGGCCCTGACCAAGGGCTACGCCATCGCCAGCGCGTCGCTGGCCGCGTTCCTCCTGTTCAGCGCCTACATCGACAAGGTGAACCTCATCTTCGCCCGCCAGGGCCGGCCGCCGATGGAATCGGTCGACCTGGCCGAGGTCAGCGTGTTCATCGCCGCCCTCATCGGCGCGATGCTCATGTTCTTCTTCAGCTCGCTGGCCATCCGGGCGGTGGGCACGACCGCCCAGTCGATCATCGTCGAGGTGCGCCGCCAGTTCCGCGAGATGCCGGGGATCATGGACTACACCCAGCGACCCGACTACGCGCGGGTGGTGGACATCACCACCGCCGCGGCGCTGCGGCAGATGATCCTGCCCGGCATGGTCGCCGTGGCCACCCCGATCCTGGTCGGGCTCCTCCTTGGCCACCAGGCGGTCGCCGGCATGCTCATGGTCGGGACCATCGTGGGCGTCATGCTGGCCACCGTCCTGAACAACGGCGGTGGGGCGTGGGACAACGCGAAGAAGTACATCGAGTCCGGCCACCTGCTCGATGACGACGGCAACGTGATCGGCAAGAAGTCGCCGGCCCACGCCGCGGCGGTGGTCGGTGACACGGTCGGCGACCCGTTCAAGGACACGGCCGGCCCGTCGCTCCACGTCCTCGTCAAGCTCCTCGCCACCATCACCCTCGTCCTCGCCCCGCTGTTCATTCGGTAGCCGCGGAGCGGCCCGGTGGAGGAGATCTTCCAGGCCATCGTCATGGGCCTCGTCCAGGGGCTGACCGAGTTCATCCCGGTCAGCTCATCGGCCCATCTGGAGCTCGTCCCCTGGATCCTCGGCTGGGAGCAGGACGCGCTCATCGGCAGCCTCTCGTTCAACGTCTTCCTCCACCTCGGGACGCTGATCGCCCTCCTGGTCAACGTCTGGCGGGACTGGCTCCGCCTCCTGCGGGCGATGTGGCGCTCCATCGTGGAGCGAGGCATCGGCGATGACCGCGACCGGACGCTGGGCTGGCTCCTCGTCCTGGCGTCCATCCCGGCGGCCCTCATCGGGTTCGCCTTCGAGGACGCCATCGAGGCGGCCTTCCACGGCGATGACGACATGTCCCGACTCGCGATCTGCGGGTTCCTGGTGATCGGGGCCGCGGTCCTGTTCGTCGCCGACCGATTCGGATCGCGGCAGCGGGACCTCGACCATGTCGGTGCCGGACGGGCCCTGACCATCGGCCTGTCACAGGCCGCCGCCCTGCTGCCCGGCATCAGCCGGTCGGGCGCCACGATGTCCACCGGGCTGGCGTTCGGCCTGACCCGCGAGACCGCGGCGCGCTTCAGCTTCCTGCTCGCGACGCCGATCACCCTCGGGGCCGGGCTCTACGGCTCGCGCCACCTCCTCACCGCCAGCCACACCTCCACCGAGTGGGTCGCGATCGCCGCGGGGTTCGTGGCCGCGGCGGTGTCCGGCGCCCTGGCCATCGGCTTTCTCCTGCGCTGGCTCCGGACCCGGTCGATGGCCGTCTTCAGCCTCGAGCGCGTCCTGCTCGCCGCGCTGGTCGTCGTTCTCCTCGCCCTCGGTCACTGACACGCCCGGCCGGGGCGCGGTCTGTTTTTGACACTGACCCGGCCCGAGCCTACAATCCGCCGACGCCAGCACGAAGCCAGCATCCCGGGACCGCGGGAGCTGGGGCTTTTTTGTTATCGGGGACGCAACGACAGTCCATGAACAACAAGCCGGTGTACCTGACTCCCGAGGGCGTGGAGCGCCTGCAGGTCGAGCTGAAGCACCTCATCACCGAGGAGCGGCCGCGGGTCGCCGCGCGCATCCACGACGCCAAGCTGGACGGTGACATCACCGAGAACGCCGAGTACGAGGACGCGAAGCAGGAGCAGTCGTTCCTGGAGGGACGGATCGCGACCATCGAGGCCCAGCTGAAGAACGCGGAGGTCATCGAGCACCAGAACGGGGACAAGGTCCGGATCGGCTCGACGGTCGTCATCTCCGGGCCGGACGGCAAGGAGACGTTCACGATCGTGGGCTCGGCCGAAGCCGCTCCCCGCGAGGGCCGGATCAGCAACGAGTCCCCGGTCGGGTCGGCGCTGATGGGCCACAAGAAGGGGGAAGAGGTCACCGTCAACGCCCCCGCCGGCCCGGTGACCTACACGCTGGTCAGCATCAAGTAACGCTCGCCGCCGTGTTCTGGGCCGACGAGATCGCGGCCAGAGCGGCTGAGCTGGCCGAGGGTTCCGGCGCGCCCCAGGTCATCAACGACTCGAAGACCCCGTCGGGCACGGTCCACGTCGGGAGCCTCCGCGGCCCGGTCATCTCCGACGAGATCTATCGCGCGCTCCTTCGAGCCGGCCACGAGGCGACCTTCCGCTACGGGGTCGACGACCTCGACCCGATGGACTCCCAGGCCCTGCTCACCCCGGACGCGGTGGACCGATACATGGGCGTGCCGCTGGCTCACGTCCCGGCCCCGCCCGGATCGGACGCTCCGAGCTATGCCCGCCACTTCGTCGGTGAGCTGTTCCTCGGCACATTCGAGCCGCTCGGGCTCCACCCGCAGATCTACTGGATGAGCGAGGTCTACGCCGCCGGCGACATGGACCGATACATCCGCGCCGCCCTCGACGAGGGCGAAACGATCCGAACCATCTACCGCGTGGTGAGCCGCGTCGACAAGGAGCCCGGCTGGCTGCCGCTGTCCGTGATCTGCACCACCTGCGGGCGGGTCGGAACCACGATCGCCACCGACTGGGACGGGGAGACGGTGGCGTTCGAGTGCCGGCCGGACCTGGTGACCTGGGCTGCCGGCTGCGGGACGTCGGGAAGACTCTCGCCGTTCGGCGGGGCGGCCAAGTTGCCGTTCAACGTCGACTGGGCGGCGAAGTGGTCCCTGTTCGGGATCACGATCGAGGGCTGCGGCAAGGACCTCGCCACGGCCGGCGGGTCCCGCGACCGCTCCGATGCGATCGCGCGCCAGGTCTTCGGTCGCGAGCCGCCGCTGAACGTCCCGCACGAGTTCATCAACGTCGGCGGTCGGAAGATGAGCACCTCGCGCGGCCGGGGCGTGCCGGCCCACGAGATCGCCGCGGTCATGCCGCCGGACGAGCTGCGGCTGCTCTTCGTTCGCCACCGCCCCAACGTGGCGTTCGACTTCGACCCGGACCAGACCGATGCCATCCCGCGCCAGGTCGACGAGTTCGACCGCCTGGCGGCAGCCACGGCCGGGCGCCTGGTCCGCGGGGAGCTGCCCGCCGACGCCACACGCATCTTCGCCGCCTCCCTGGTCGATCCCGCGGCCGACGTCGCGACCGAGGCCGCCGCCTACCGGCCCGCCTTCGCCCACCTCGCGCTCCTCGCCCAGCTGCCGGGCGCCGACCTGCCTGAGCGGGTCGCCGCCGAGAAGGGCTCTCCCCTGGACGAACGAGAGCTGGCCATCCTGGAAGCGCGAACCCGCGCGGTCCGCACCTGGCTCGATGCCTACGCACCGCCCGAGGCTCGGATCGAGGTCCACCGCGAGTCCGTGCCCGCCGCCGTGCGGGACCTGGCGGCGGAGCAGCGCGGGTTCCTCGCGGCACTGGCCGGCGCCGTCGACGCGCTTCCTGCTGCCGAGTGGGCCGGCGAGGCGCTCCAGTCGGCCGTCTTCACCACGGCCAAGGAGAGCGGCCTTGGGGCCGGGGCAGGCTTCGCCGCCCTGTACGCTGCGTTCCTCGGGCGGTCGTCTGGTCCACGGGCCGGCTGGCTGCTCGCGTCGCTGGACCGCGGATTCGTGGTCGAACGGCTCCGCGCGGCAGGAGAAGCGTGACGAGACAACCGGCGTGATCTCGATCCAGGCCATCCGCGACGACCCCGACCGCATCAAGCGGGCCATCGCCCGCAAGGGGGAGGAGCCCGGCGGTCATCGACCGCCTGCTGGAGGCCGACGGCCGTCGCCGTGAGCTCCTCGCCGCCGCCGACGCCGCGAAGCACCAGCGGAACGAGGGCAGCCGCGAGGTCGGGGAGTTCATCCGAGCCGGCCGGACCGACGAGGCGGAAGCCCGAAAGGCATCCCTCTCCTCGATCGGTGACGAGATCGCGGCGCTGGACTCCCAGCTCGCGTTCGTCGAGGCGGCGATCGAGGCTGACCTGCTGCTCGTCCCGAACCCGCCCCGCGACGAGGTGCCGGACGGCGCCGGGCCGGAGGACAACCCCGTGGTCCGGTCCTGGGGCGAGCCACGCCCCGCCGACGATCGACCGCCGCACTGGGAGATCGGAGCCCGGCTCGGCCTGTTCGATCTCGAGCGCGGGGCGAAGATCGCCGGCTCCGGCTTCGTCCTGTACACCGGGGCCGGCGCGCGCCTGCAGCGCGCGCTCATCGGTCTGTTCCTGGACATGGCGACCGAGCGCGGCTACGCCGAGGTCTGGCCGCCGGTCCTGGTCAACGCCGACTCGGCGCGGGGCACCGGGCAGCTGCCGGACAAGGAGGGCCAGATGTACGTCGTCGAGAGCGACGGCCTGTACCTGGCCCCCACGGCGGAGGTTCCGGTCACGAACATCCACCGCGACGAGATCCTGGCAGCCGACGCCTTACCGATCCGGTACGCCGCGTACACGCCGTGCTTCCGGCGCGAGGCGGGGGCCGCCGGCAAGGACACCCGCGGGCTGCTCCGCGTCCACCAGTTCGACAAGGTCGAGCTCGTGAAGTTCGTCGCCCCCGAGACGTCGGACGCCGAGCTCGAGACATTGACCGCCGACGCGGAGTCCGTCCTCCAGGCCCTCGAGCTCCCGTATCGGACCGTGGAGCGCTGCACCGGTGACGTCGGCTTCTCCCAGGCGCGCGGCTACGACATCGAGGGCTGGGCCCCCGGCGTCGGGCGTTGGCTGGAGATCAGCTCGTGCTCGAACTACACCGACTTCCAGGCCCGGCGCATGAACGTCAGGTACCGATCAGCCGCCGACGCCAAGCCGGAGCTGGTCCACACCCTGAACGGCTCCGGTGTCGCCCTGGCCCGCACCGTCGCCGCCCTGCTCGAGACCCACCTCCAGCCCGACGGCTCGATCCGCCTCCCAGAGGCCCTCCGGCCGCACTTCGGAGCCGACGCGATCGGCGGATAATCCGCGCCGGAGGGGTGGCAGAGCGGACGAATGCGGCGGTCTTGAAAACCGTTGAAGCGCAAGCTTCCGTGGGTTCGAATCCCACCCCCTCCGCCACGCGACGCTAGACCGACGCGGCGACCGGAACCTCGTGGTGCAGGCGGCAGCGCGCCTCGTACTTCTCGTCTCCCATCCCGCCGACCATGATCAGGGCCGAATCCGCCGGGGCCGGCTGACCGTCGATCAGCCGCTGGGTCCGGGTCGCCGGCTCGCCGCAGACCATGCAGATGGCCGTCAGCTTGGTGACCTGGTCGGCGAGCGCCATGAGCGCGGGCATCGGTCCGAACGGAACCCCGCGGAAGTCCTGGTCGAGCCCGGTGACGAGCACCTGCTTGCCTCCCTCCGCCAGTCGCTCGACGACCGCGGGCAGATCAGCGTCCCAGAACTGACCTTCCTCGATCGCCACGATATCGGCCATCCCGACGACGCCCTCGATATCCGCCGATCCCTCCACCGTCACCGCGCGGTGCTGGGCACCGGAACGGGAGACGACCGATTCCTCCGCCGTCCGCGTGTCGACCCGCGGCTTGACCAGCACCACCTGGCGCCCGGCAATGGCGAAGCGGCGCAGCAGGCGCAGCATCTCGTCGGTCTTGCCGCAGAACATGCAGCCGCAGATGACATGGACCCAGCCCGACGTGTAGAACATCACGATCCGCCCCGCCGGTGCGGCTCAGTCGCCGACGACAGCGAGCCCCTCCTCCGGCAGTCCCAGGTGGGCGGCCAGCGCCGCGCGCATGACCTCAGTGGGCGCCTCCGCGCCGGTCCACAGGGTGAAGGCTGCGGCCTGCGCCACGAGGAACGAGCCCTGACCGTTGGCCACCGTCCCGTCCCGGGCAGCGACCTCTCGCATGAGCGGCGTTTCGGCCCGGTTCAGGACCAGGTCGAGGACGATCAGGTCGTCGGGCAGCAGGTCTGCCGGAATCGGGCTCTCCTCGCTCTCGGCCCCGACCCCCGACGCGTTGACCAGCAGCCGCGCCTTCGAGAGCTCGGCCTCGATGATCGTCTCGTGCCATGGCAGGGCTCGAAGGTCGGACTGCCGAGCGGCCCGGTCGAAGTGGGCAACGACCGCCTCGGCCCGGTGGAGGTGACGGTTGAAGACGGCGATCCGCCCCACCCCGGCTTCCAGCAGGACCGATACGACCGCTCGCGCTCCACCGCCGGCCCCCAGCACCAGCGCCTGGGCCGGCCACCGGGACGCGCTCTCGGGCAGGACCGATTCCAGGCCGGCGCGCACGCCGGCCACATCGGTGTTGTACCCGTGCAGGCGGCCATCGCGGTTCACCACGGTGTTGACCGCACCGCTGGCGCGGGCCTCGTCGGCGAGCATGCCGATGAGCGAGGCGGCCTTCTCCTTGTGCGGCGAGCCGATCATCGCCCCCACCACATCGGGGTTGACGACCTCGCCCAGGGACGCGCTGAGCTGGTGGGCGCGGCGTTCCCAGCGCTCGATCTCGATCTGGTCGACCGGCAGCCTTCAATGCGGCCCGCTGGACCGCTTCGGCGGGTCCAGGGACAACGGGTGAGCCGATGATGAGTAGGCGCGTCACAGGTCGGTTTCTCGTTCGGATGCTCTTTCCGGCGGCCGTCTGCGGGGCGTGTCGGGCCAGCCGGGGAGGGCCGGTTCCAGAGGGGCAGATGCTATCATCGGCGCCGCTTCCGGAGAGGTCGCATAGTGGCCTAGTGCGGCGGTTTGCTAAACCGTTGAAGGGGGTTTCCTCTTCCGAGGGTTCGAATCCCTCCCTCTCCGCCAGATCGTCTCGGGTGCCCGTAGCTCAGCGGATAGAGCGTTAGGTTGCGGACCTAAAGGTCGGAGGTTCGAGTCCTCTCGGGCACGCCATCCCTCGTGGCCAGGCCTCACACTGGTGACGTGGCGCGAGATGCGTAGCAGTCCGCTCGAAACGGCCGCGATCGTGCTGATCGTCGCGCTGAAGTTCGCGCTCCCGCTGCTCATCATCCGCTTCCCGTTCGCGGCCGGCTGGGCCAACTTCGCCCTCGACGGGATCGACGGCGACCTGCTCATCCCCTTAGGCCTGCCGAACGACATCTACCAGCCGGTCGACAAGATCTCCGACTGGGTGACGTACGTGGCGATCGTCGTCGTCGGATACCGCAACCAGTGGCCGATCAGACGGCTGATGCTCGGGCTGTTCCTGTTCCGCTCCATCGGCCAGGTCGCCTTCCTGCTGACCGAGGAGGAGCTGTTCCTCGCCCTGTTCCCGAACTTCCTCGAGCCGCTGTTCCTGGTGACGGCGACCATCCTGGCCTGGCAGCGGGTGGTCCGCCATCACCCCAACTGGCAGGAGGTCGGGTTCGCCGCCCTGCACCAGTATCGGTGGCCGCTCGGGATTCTCATCGTCGTCTACAAGCTCCAGGACGAGTGGTTCACCCACGTCGCCAACATCGACCGCAGCGAGTTCTTCCAGCAGCTGCTCGAAGGGCTGTTCGGGGGCTAGACGATCAGATCCAGCACCACCCGTCGGGCGGGGGACCGGTGTTGATCGTGTCGTCGGGGAGCTCCAGGGTCTCCGCGCCGGGCCGCTCGCAGTCGGTGAACCACATCCGGAGCCGCCAGTCGTCCGGCGCCAGTGGTGAAGCCGTCGCGATCGGCCAGAAGAACACGAATCCGGCGAGCGCCCCGACGAGGCCGATGACGAGCAGCCCCCGCGCCCAGCCGCGCCAGCGGACCGCGGCGATCCCGACCGCGGCATAGAGGAACGGCAGGGCCGGCAACACGTACCACAGGAAGATCTGGCTCCGGGCAAAGCCGAGCACGAGCCACGGCAGGTAGGCCGACAAGGCACCCACGAGGATGACCGATGCGCCCAGGCTCCGGTTGCCGCGGATCCATCTGATGCCGAGCCAGCCGAGGACCGCCAGCGCCGGCCACCAGGCCAGGGGGTTGCCCATCGAGAGGATGTGCCGGTAGGTCGAGCTCTCCTCGAACCAGAACGCGACCGGGCGCTTCAGCAGGAACCACGACCACGAGGGCGACTCGTACGGGTGCTGCCCTTCGAGCCCGACATGGAATCGGGCCATGGCCAGCTGGTGCTGGGCCACGTCGTACAGCCAGCTCCCCTCGCGCCAGGGCACTGCCACGAGTGCACCCTCCGCGACCCCGATGTAGGTGGCCAGGTAGACGAGGAGCGGGACCACGCCCAGGAGCACCGCCGTCCGCAGCCCCTCCGCCCGCAGCGCCATCCCGAACGCCGCTCCCCATCCGCGCGGGCTGCCGTCCTCCGCCCGCCGGCGGGCGACGATTTCACAGGCCACCACCAGGAACACGACCCCCAGGGCCGAGTACACGCCGCTCCACTTCACCGCCACCGCTGCCCCGATCAGCACGCCCGCCACCAGCCGCCAGGGCCGGCCGAACAGCCACTGACCGATGCCGCGGCCAGGCCGCGGCGTGCTGCGCAGGTCGAGCACGACGGCCACGAACGCGGCGACCACGAACAGCGCCAGGAACACGTCGAGCATCGCGACCCGCGACTGGACCAGGTGCAGGAGGTCCACCGCGAGCAGGCCCGCCGCGACGGCGGCACCGATGGCTGCGGCCCGCGCCGAATCGGTCTGGATCACGAGCCGGGCCAGGACGAAGGTGAGGGCCACGGTCAACGACCCGACGACGGCCGCCGCAAGCCGCCAGCCGAAGGGGTCATAGCCGACGATCGCGATCCCGGCCGCGATGAGCCACTGGCCGAGTGGCGGATGGGCGTTGCTGACCGGCTCGGTGATGCCACAGATGTCCGGCGACGCGACCAGCAGGCAGGCGTTCTGGGCGTAGAAGATCTCGTCGAAGACGAGTGCGGCCGGCTGTCCCAGGTCCCACAACCGGAGCGCCGCCGCGACCCCGGTCACCGTCACCAGCAGCACGGTGTCGAGGCGCGTCCAGGCCGGCATCGGTCAATGAGGATACGGCAGGGCGCTCCGGACCCTCTGCTAGACTCGCCGTCCGGTGAACTACGAGCTGTTCATGGCCGAGGCCATCTCCGAGGCCCGGCGAGGCGCCGAGGAGGGTGGAAGTCCCATCGGCGCCGTGGCCGTCCTCGACGACGCCATGATCGGTCGCGACCACGACCGCCGCCTCCAGAACAGCGACCCGACCGCCCATGCCGTGCTGCTCACCGTGCAGGCCGCCGCCCGCAAGCTCGAGGGCCACCGCCTGTCGGAGGTCACGATCTTCGCGACCTGCGAGCCATGCGCGATGTGCGTCGGCGCGCTCGTCGAGGCCCGGGTCGAGGTCCTGGTCTTCGCCACCCCCGACCCCGACCGCGGCTGCGCCGGGTCCGTCCTGGACCTCGCCCGCAACCCGAAGCTGGGACACCAGATATCGGTCATTTCCGGCGTGCGCGAGGCGGAAGCGCGCCGGCTGAAGGACGAGGCCGCGCTCCCGGCCTGAGCCTGACCCTCTGCTAGACTCGGCCGCCGGAGAGGTGTCCGAGTGGTTGAAGGTGCCGCTCTCGAAAAGCGGTGTGCGAATAGCACCGTGGGTTCGAATCCCACCCTCTCCGCCACCTGAACCCGTCTCCCGCGCCTCGTGGAGAGGTCGCCTAGAGGCCTATGGCGCCGCATTGGAAATGCGGTTCGGGGCAACCCGTCGGGGGTTCGAATCCCCCCCTCTCCGCCACCTTCGGGTACCATCCGGCCCGGCCGTGCTCAGGCGGGGAGTTAGCGGTGCCCTGTGACCCGCAATCCGCTCTAGCGGGGCTGACATCCCGGCTGAGGTCGTCGACCTCCGCCTCCCGTGACGGCGCCCGACGTTGAGAGTCGGGTCCCACGCAGCGACGGCCCGTGAACCCCGTCAGGTCCGGAAGGAAGCAGCGGTAAGCGGTCCTCCGTCGAGTGCCGTGGGACGACCTGGCTGGAGCCGGGCTCCGTGACGATGGCGGGTGGCCCGATGCCCGATGCCGGGCGCACGGCCGAACCGCCCTCCGCCAGTCGCGGTAGGGTTAGACCGACGTACCGATGAGCCTGCCTTGACCGATCCCACCACCCCCGACCAGCCCGCCGTGGCCGATCCGCGGCGGGCCATCTACCGCCGCTGGCGCGCACAGCGCTTTGCCGAGGTCGTGGGCCAGGACCCCATCGTCAACACCCTCCGCCGGGCCGTGGCCACCGACCGGATCGTGCATGCCTACCTGTTCGTCGGTCCGCGCGGCACCGGCAAGACCTCGACCGCCCGGATCCTGGCCAAGGCGATCAACTGCCTGAACCGGGGGGAGGACGGCGAGCCGTGCGACACCTGTGCGGCGTGCGTCGCCATTCGTGACGGTCGCGCGCTCGACGTCATCGAGATCGACGCCGCGTCCCACGGCCTGGTCGACGACGCCCGCGACCTGGTCATGCGGGCACTCACCGCCCCCGCCGACCTTCGGCGGCGCGTCTACATCATCGACGAGGTCCACATGCTCAGCCCGCACGCGTTCAACGCGCTGCTCAAGCTGATCGAGGAGCCCCCGGACCACGTCGTCTTCATCCTGGCCACGACCGATACCCACCGTGTCCCGCCCACCATCATCAGCCGCACCCAGCGTCATGACTTCCGTCGCCTGCCGACCGATGTCATCGCCGCCAAGCTGACCCGCATCACGAGCACGGAGGGCGTGGCCGCCGATCCGGAGGCGCTGGAGCTGATTGCCCGCCTGGCCGATGGCGGGATGCGCGACGCGGAGTCGCTGCTCGACCAGGTGATGGCCTACGCCGGCGACCGGGTGGAGGAGTCCTCCGTCCGCGACGCCGTCGGCCTGGCCGACGAGGAGGCGATCGGCGGGTTGCTCGACGCGCTGGTCGCCGGCGCCGCACCCGACGCGCTGCAGCGGATCGCGGACCTGTCCGATGCGGGACGTGACCTTGGCCAGGTCGCCCAGCAGCTCGAGACCGAGGGACGCCGGCGGCTGTTGACCGTGGCCGCGGATCCGGCGACCGCCCGCCGCCTGGCCGCCATCCTGCGCGCGACGTCGGAGGCCGGCACCGCCGGCGCCCGCGAGGGCCGGGCCCGCCTGCTGCTCGAGCTGACCGCCATCGATGTCGGCTCGCCGGTGCCCGCGACCACTGCGCCCGTGCACGTGGAGGCGCGAGCGGTAGCGCCAGCCAGCGAAACCTACGGCTCCGAAGGCGACGCCGAGCGCTCCGCGACCTGCCCCCGAACCGGTGGCGCCCCCTGTGAGCGCGCCCGCCGCCGTCGAGCCGCCGCCGAGGTCCCGGTCGCCGCCGAGGTCCCGGTTGCCACTGCCGCCGAGAGCCCCCCGGCCGAGCCTGCGCCGATCCCGGCCGTCCCGAACGGGGAGCGACCGAGCCTCGAGACGATCCGCGGCCGGTGGGGAGACGTCGTCGACCGAGCGAGCCCCGTCGTCAAGCCGCTGATCAAGGAGTGCCGCCCGTACCAGCTCGACGGCGCGCGGCTGACCCTCGCCTTCCCCGAGGGTCGCGAGTTCCTCCGCGGCCGGGTCGTCGAGCGCTCCCGCGCCATCGAGGACCTCCTCGGCCAGATGTTCGGCAGCTCCTGGGCCGTCGAGTGCGTGGCCGCCTCGGTCGACCTCGAGCCGCTCACGGTCGAGCAGGCACTCGCCCCCGGCGAGAGCGACGACGCCAACGCCCTGCTCCAGCGCACGCTCGAGATCACCGGCGGACAGCTGGTCGACGCGCCGGAGGTGCGTTAGGTGAACATCGGTCAGCTGACGAAGATGGCGCAGGAGATGCAGGCCAACATGGCCCGTGTCCAGGCCGAGCTGGCGGTCGCGACGGTGGAGGCCACCGTCGGCGGGGGAGCGGTACGGGTCGTGATGACCGGCACCCAGGAGCTGCGGGAGATCACGATCGACCCGGCCACGGTGGACCCGGACGACGTCGAGATCCTCCAGGATCTCGTCTTCGCCGCGATGACCGATGCGCTTTCTCAGAGCAAGCAGCTGGCCGCCGACAAGATGGCGGCCGTCACCGGCGGCATGGGCCTGCCTGGTTTCCCGGGCCTCCGCTGACACCTGCCGACATCGGTCCATGGCCGGCCTGATCGCGCCCGTCGCCCGGCTGATCGAGGCCTTCAACCGCCTCCCGGGCGTCGGCCCGAAGACCGCGCAGCGGCTGACCTACCATGTCCTCCGCAGCCCGACCGATGAGGCGCGGGCGCTCGCCGAGGCGCTCATCGCGGTCAAGGAGCAGGTGGCCTACTGCTCGACCTGCTGGAACATCACCGACGTCGGCGTCGACCCCTGCGTCATCTGTGCCGACCCGCAGCGGGACGCGACCCGGATCTGCGTGGTGGAGGAGCCGCTGGACGTGCTGGCCATCGAGCGGACCCGTGAGTTCCGCGGCCGCTACCACGTCCTCCACGGCGCCATCAGCCCCATGGACGGCATTGGTCCGGAGCGGATCCGGGCGCGCGAGCTGGTGGACCGCGCCCGCAACGGGGGGCTGGAGGAGGTCATCCTCGCCACCAACCCGACCCTCGAGGGAGAGGCGACCGCGATGTACCTCGCCGACCTGCTCGGCACCTCCGTCCCGGCCGTGACCCGCATCGCGCGTGGCGTGCCGGTCGGCGGGGACCTCGAGTACGCCGATGACGTGACCCTCATCCGCTCCCTCCAGGGACGTCGCCAGGTCGAGCGTTCCTGAATCCGGTGCGCCGGGTGTGACGTCCGCCCGTCGAGGGGAGCCGCCCCTGGTCCTGGCCATCGACATCGGTTCGTCATCGGTCCGGGCTGCCATCCATGACGGCCGGGGTCGGATGATCCGGGGGACCGCCGTCCAGATTGCCTATGCCTGGAACGTGGCACCCAACCACTCGGTTCGGCTTCCACACCAGGCGCTCCTCGACGTGGTCGGCCAGGTCCTCGACCAGATCTCGGACCGTCGCCGGATCGTTCGCACAGGACGTCGTCGCGGGCGGGATCTCCTGTTTCTTCCACAGCATTGCCGGGCTGGACGCGGTCGGGACGGCCGGTCACGCCCGTCCTGTCGTGGGCTGACTCGACGAGCGCCGCCGAGGCAGCCAGGCTCCGGGAACAGATCGACGCCGAGTGGGCCCATCAGGTCTCCGGGGTACCGATCCACGCGAGCTACTGGCCGGCCCGCGTGCTTCGGCTCCGGCGGGAGGAACCCCGGATCCGGCGCTGGGCCGGGTTCCCCGAACTGCTCGCGGAGGCCCTGACCGGGCGCGCCGCCGTGAGCCGGTCGATGGCATCCGGAACAGGTCTCCTCGACCGGGCCCGGGGAACGTGGTCGTCCGGGCTGCTCGGACATCTGGACATCGACGCCGGAGACCTGCCCCCGATCGTCGCCGACGATGAGCCGCTGGGTCGGCTGTCGGCGGCCGCGGCGACGGCGCTGGCCACGACTGGCGCACCTGTCCTGGTTCGCGCCGTGGGGTGACGGGATCTGCGGCAACGTCGGCCTGGGCGCGACCACCCCGGGTCGTGCGGCGCTCAATGTCGGCACCTCGGGCGCGCTCCGCGCCTTCCTGGCCGATCCCGATCCACCGATCCCGCCAGGCCTGTTCGCGTATCGGCTCGGCCCGGGAACGGTGGCCGGCGGACAGCTCAGCGAGGGAGGCGGCGTCCTCGACTGGGCGAGCCGCCTGCTCGGTCGCTCGCGCCGGTCGCTGGAACGCGCCGCAGCCCAGATTCCCGGCTGACGGCCACGGGCTGACCGTGCTGCCATACCCCTTTGGCGAGCGAGGTCTCGGGTACCACGACGACGCTCGGGCAACGTTGGCGGGCCTCCACGCGGATACCGATCCAGCCGCCGTGTATCGGGCGGTCCTGGAGTCGATCGCCTTCGGCTTCGCCGCGGTCGACGATCGGCTGTCGGCCCTGCTGGGCCAGCCTCCGACCGTAACCGCGACCGGCGGAGCGTTGGCCCAGTCGCCAATCCTCGCCCAGATGATCGCCGACTCACTGGAACGGGAGGTCGCCGTCGCCCCGACGTTCGAGGCATCGCGGCACGGTGCCGCCCTCATGGCTCTGCGCGGATCCGGGCCGCTCGAGGATCTCGACGCCATTTCCGGACCGCGGTCGCGGACGGTTCGGCCCGACCCCGAGCGGGTCGCTCGCTACCGCGCGGCCCGCGCCCGCCAGCGGGCCCTCTACGCAGCAACCTTGGGCTGAAGCCGTCCGCCGTCACGCAGCCAAAACCGGTTGGCGATCGCCATCCAACCCGCTACAGTGTGATTTCCAACGCGATTCCGCCATCCATGTGTGGTGCATCGGTTAGAGGAGGAGAGGATCTGTGTCCATTCGAAGGACGGCCGTCGGCCTGACGGTCTTGGTCGTCATCTTGGCGGCCTGTAGCCCGTCCGGTGACGGAGGTGCGTCCGGAGGCGCGTCCGGCGACTGCCACGTCGGCGTCGCATGGGCGACCTTCCAGGAGGAGCGCTACGGGCTCCGTGACAAGCCGGGGATCGAGGCCGCGCTCGAAGAGGCCGGTGCCCAGCTCACTGACAATGACGCCGCGAACTCGGCGGAGACCCAGGCGTCGAATGTCGAGGCTCTCCTGGACGCCGGTATCGACGTCCTCATCCTGAACTCGGCTGAGCCGGAGTCGAGCCTGCAGTCGGTCGAAGCAGCGGTGGATGCGGGGATTCCCGTCATCGCGTATGACCGCGAGCTCGAGAGCGCAGATGCGCTGTTCATGACCCACGACAACGTCGGCGTCGGCCGCATGATCGCCGAGGCCGTGACCGCGGCGCAGCCGACCGGCAACTACGCGATCATCAAGGGCCAGGAAGGCCAGACGAACCCGTTGTTCCTGCGCGAGGGTATGGAGGAGGTCATTGCTCCTCTGATCGCCGCCGGTGACATCACGATCGTGGGCGAGGAGTACACCGACGAGTGGCTCCCGGACAACGCCCAGGAGAACATGGAGAACATCCTGACCGCGAACGACAACGACGTTCAGGCCGTTCTCGCGCAGAACGATGGGATGGCGGGGGGTGCCATTGCGGCGCTCGACGACCAGGGCCTCGCTGGTGAGGTCGCCGTCGGTGGCCAGGATGGCGACATCGCCGCCATCAACCGCGTCGCGCTCGGCACCCAGGTGGTGAGCGTTCTGAAGGATGCGACCGAGCTCGGCATGGCTGCCGGCGAGGCCGCCCTTCAGCTCTGCGAGAACCCGGACATCTCCGCTGTAGAGGGGGCTGTGGAGAGCACCACGGTCGGAGGAATCGAGGGGTACGCAGTGCTCCTTGACCCGCTTCCGATCACGCGGGACAACCTCCAGGCTGCCCTCGACCTCGATTGGCTCACCGTGGAGGAGCTCTGCGCCGACGTTCCCCCCGGAACGGTCGACGAGTGCCCGTAGCCCGGTAGTCAGTACACGACGAGCGCCCCGCCCTCAGGGCGGGGCGCTCGCCTTTCTTAGCCTTCTAGCAGTCGAGGCGTTATGACCACCGAGGCCGGCCCGATGGAGACACCGCTTGCCGGCGGGCGGGGGAGTGGTGCCGGGCGTGCCGTTCGGTCGTCCTTCTCGAGCCTGGAGGTAGACGTTCGGCTCCTCGGCATGGTCATCGCCCTGGCTGCGCTGTGGGTGATCTTCAACGTCCTCTCCGACGGCCGGTTCCTGACGCCTCGCAACCTGTGGAACCTCTCTGTCCAGACCGCCGCCGTGGCGGTGATGACCACCGGCATGGTGCTGATCATCGTGTCCCGGAACATCGACCTGTCGATCGGGTCCGTTCTCGGCTTCACGGCGATGGTCATGGGGCTGCTCCAGGCGGAGTGGCTCCCCGACGTCCTCGGCCTCCCGTTGAACGCGCCGGGGACCTGGATCCTCGTCGTCATCATCGGCGTCGCCCTCGGTGCTCTGATCGGCGGGCTCCAGGGATACGTCATCGCCTATATCGGTGTGCCGTCGTTCATCGTGACCCTGGGCGGGCTGCTCATCTGGCGGGGCGCTGCCTTCGCCCTGGCCAGCGGACGGACCATCGCTCCTCTCGACCCCGTGTTCCAGCTCCTCGGCGGCGGGCCTTCGGGGTCGATCGGGGCGACCCTGAGCTGGGTGGTCGGAGGCATCGCGATTGTCGCCTTCGCCGTCGGCCTGGTCCTGAACCGCCGCCGCCGCCGGCGGTACGGCTTCCCGGTACGGCCCATCTGGGCCGACGCCGCGATCGGCGTGGTCGGCAGCCTCTTCGTCGCGGTTGCCGTCTTCATCGCCAACGCCTACCCATGGCCAGAGGCCCTGGCCGAGCAGTACGCGATCGAGAACGGGATCCCGATTCCGCCGGGCGGGCTCATCATCCCGACCGGGATCGCGAACCCGGTGCTCATCGCGATCGGCATCGCGATCCTCATGGCGTTCATCGCGTCCAGGCGTCGGTTCGGCCGCTACGTGTACGCCATCGGTGGCAACCCGGAAGCCGCCGTCCTCGCCGGTATCAACACGCGCTGGACGATCATGAAGACCTTCATCGTGATGGGAGCGCTCGCCGCCGTGGCCGCGGTCATTGTCACTGCGCGCCTGAACGCGGCGACGTCGGCCTTGGGCACCGGCGCCGAGCTCCAGGTCATCGCGGCCGCGGTCATCGGGGGGACGTCGTTCGCCGGGGGCATCGGGACGATCGCTGGGGGCATCCTCGGGGCCCTCGTCATGCAGTCCCTGTCAACGGGCATGACCCTGATCGGCGTCGACAACGCGCAGCAGGACATGGTCGCCGGCGTCGTCCTGATTGCCGCCGTCGGCTTCGACTCCTGGCTCAGACGGCGCCGAGGGTGACGGGAGGATAGAGGGAGATGACATCGACACCGTCCGTAGCTGCGGAAACCGCTGACGCCCGTCCGCCGCTGGTCGAGATGCGGAACATCCGTGTGTCGTTCGGCGGGGTCCATGCCGTGGACGGGGTCAGCGTCGACCTCCAGGCCGGGGAAGTCGTCGGGCTCGTCGGCGGAAACGGCGCCGGGAAGTCGACCCTGATTCGGGCGCTGTCCGGCGCCCACCCGCCGGACGAGGGTGAGATCTATGTCGACGGCCAGAAGGTCTCCATCACCAGCCCCCAGGACGCGCGGAACCTCGGGATCGAGACGATCTACCAGACGCTCGCCCTCGCTGACAACGAGGACGCCGCGGCGAACCTGTTCCTCGGTCGGGAGCTGACCACCCGGCTGGGCTCACTGGATGACGCCGCCATGGAGTCGGCGACCCGCGAGGTCATAGGCCGGCTGAACCCGAAGTTCAAGAACTTCAAGGTGCCGGTCGCTTCCCTGTCCGGTGGCCAGCGGCAGTCGGTCGCCATCGCGAGGGCCGTCCACTTCAACGCCAGGATTCTGATCATGGACGAGCCGACGGCTGTCCCTTGGGCCGGCCGAGACGGAGCAGGTCCGCGAGCTCGTCAGCCAGCTGAAGGCCCAGGGGATCGGGATCTTCCTGATCAGCCATGACATCCACGACGTCTTCGACCTCGCGGACCGGATCAGCGTGATGCATACCGGGGACCTGGTGGGCACGGTGGACAAGAACAAGGTCACCAAGGACGAGGTCCTGGCCATGATCATCATCGGGAAGCCCCCGGAGCAGGTCTCCGAAACGGAGCTGGCCCAGCTGATCAACTGACCGGAAGGGACCGATGATGGACGGCGGCGATGGCATCGACGTCGTCTTCGCCGGGGGTGCTCGGCTCGGCGAAGGTCCGGTCTGGGATGCCCGCTCGAGGCGCCTGGCCTGGGTCGACATCCTGGCCAGCCGAGTCCACCTCACCGATGTCGACACCGGGGCCGACGAGGTGATTCCGACGCCATCTCACGTCGGGGCAGTCGTCCCGCGCGCGTCCGGCGGATACGTGGCCGCGCTGCAGGACGGCTTCTGGGCGGTTGGGTCCGGACGGCCGGTCCTCATCGCCAGGATCCCTGAGGCCTCCACCAGCCTGCGATTCAACGACGGGAAGTGCGACCCTGCCGGGCGATTCTGGGCGGGCACCATCGCCTACGACGAGTCGCCCGTAGCGGGTGCCCTCTACCGCCTCGGGCCGGACGGCCGGGCAACCCGCGTGCTGGACGGCGTGACCATCTCCAACGGGCTGGCCTGGAGCGCGGACGGCCGGACGATGTACTTCATCGACTCGGCGACCCATCGGATCGACGCGTTCTCGTTCGACCCCGCCACGGGGG
>CAWHAZ010000001.1:0-66482 GCA_963827475.1 uncultured Chloroflexia bacterium | reverse complement strand
TGGCGTCCGGGTACTGCGCGACCGTCCCGGCGAGCAGGCCCTGTTTCACAGCCTCGATGGCATCGGGTATGCCGTCCACGCTGACGACGATGACCTTTCCGGCTGCGCCGGCTTCCTGCCAAGCGCATCAATGACGCCTAAGAGCCATGTCGTCATTTGCGACGCAGATCGCCCTTAGTTCCGGGGCAACCTTAATCAGTGTCGCTGCGAGCTCGTGGGCCTTTTTGCGGTTCCAATTGGCGGGTTGGCTGGCGATGAGATTCTTAGGCCGCCTTCCTTTGCGGCGTTGGTGAAGCCCGTTACCCGGTCTCTGCTGCTGACGGTGCCGGGATCGCCTTCGATTATCGCGACATCGGAGCCCTTTGAAACCGAATCAAGCACCAGTCGGCCAGAAGCCGTCCGGCCTCGACATTGTTTGAAGCGATTCTCGTCGCGATCTGGACGGAGTCTGCAGCCGCGGCTTCCTCGGGAATCAGTTCATCAATGTTGATGATTGGAAGGCTCTTGCGGCTGACCATCGTCAGTCCGCTGTTTAAGGAGGTTGGCCGGAAGGGAGTGACCACGAAGCCCTCGAAGCTTCCTTCGGTGAACCAGCTCTGCAGGATGTTCAGCTGCTCAACGTCCGCTTCTTCCTTAGGCGAGCTGCCGAAGACCAGTTCGACCCCTAGCTTCTTCTCGGCGTAATCATACCTTCCTTCATCCGAAGGAAATACGGGTTGGCTAAGCTTTTGGTGAGTGCTCCGATCTTGAATTCTTTGCTTCCTCCGCGGGCAAATTCCCCGCCGGAGCGAGCTGGAGGACCAGGGCCAGGGCGGCGAGGGAGATAAGTTTTTTCATTTTTTGGAAGGGGCAAATGAGTCCTTAGTGTCGGGGCTGCGGAAGGTCTTGCCTATGTTTCACGAGGAGAACCGCCTTCAGCCGCGGATAGAGATCAAGGAAGCGCCGGTAACGGACTTCGTAGAGTTCGGCGCTCCGCGAGTCCGGGGCTGTCTCCGCATTGAATTTCGGTGCGAAGCTCTGCGCGCCGTTGTAGCCGTTGATCGAGCCGACTCCGATGCCCGCAATCAGGGCGGCTCCCACGCCTGCGCGCTCGGTGGCGTGCTTGTCCCTTCCTTGATAAAGGGGTCGATTGAGGACGTCGGCCAGCATCTGACGCCAAAGCGGACTTGCCAATCCGTTGCCGGAAGCGACCAGCCGGTTGAGCTCCGCACCGCAGTCGACCATCGTGTCGATAATCTGGCGCAGGGCAAAGGTGACCCCCTCCAGAAGCGCCCGAACCATGTGCCCGGGACCGTGACGCAGGGTCAAACCGACGAAAGTGCCTTTGGCCCTCGGGTCCATCAGGGGTGAACGCTCGCCGACCAGGTACGGCAGGAAGATCAGCCCTTCGGAGCCAGGTTCGACCTCCGCGGCGATCTGATCCAGCTGCGCATAGACCACCGCTCGCTCCCGAGGATCCCGCGGAGCCAGCGCAGCGCCATCCCGGCCGAGAGCATGGCGCCCAGAAGATACCACCGTCCTTCGGGGGCGTGGCAGAAGGTATGCAGTCTGAGCTCCGAGTCGAACAACGGGGTTGCCAGCGGCGCAAAGGCCTGACCGCCCGTGCCGATGGTCACGGAACCCAGCGGGGGGTCAATTAGCCCATTGCCGACGGCCTGGCGGGTTGATCGGCGCATCCCATCGAGACCGGGAATGCCTGCCGGCAGGCCAAGTTCCCGCGCGGCGCCGCCGCTGAGCGTCCCGACGATCTGCGCCGAGGATGGACCTTCGGAAAGATTGACCGCGGAAACTTGAGCCTGTCGATCACTTCGTCGGCCCAGGCACGCTCCCGGACATTGAAGACGCCTGTGGCCGCGGCGTCGCTGGCATCGGTTCCGCATTCGCTGGTCAGCCTGAAGCGAACGTAATCTTTCGGCATCAGAAGAGTCGCAGCACGGTCGACCACGCCAGGTTCGTGTTTTTGAAGCCAGAGGAGCGAGGAGATTAGGAAGCCCGCTGCAGGCGCGGTGCCGCAGGTCGTGGCCAGCAATTCCGTTCCGACCAATTCCTGAATCTCCGGCAACAGCGAAGCGCTGCGTTGATCGGCCAGATAATCGCCGGCCGCAGTGGGGCCTTGTCCGCGCCCATTGGCACGAAACCGTGCATTTGACCTGAGAAGCCGATCCCGAGCAATTCCGGTCCCCCTGCTTCGTGCATGGCCTGGCGCACCGCGCTTATCGTCCCTCGCCACCAGTCTTCAGGGTCCTGTTTGGCGTAACCTGGCAGCGGTGTGAGGATGGGATACTCCGCGTTGCCGATTCCCTCGATGGCGCCCTCGAGCGTGCAAACTACCACCTTCACGCTCGAGGTTCCCAAATCGATGCCCAGCAGTGCGCTCATGCAGGACCCGGCTTCCCGGCGCGCTTTTTCACTTTGACCCGTTGGACAGCAGGACGTAGTCGGTGTTTGGACATGGGTGATTCTCTAGGTTGTCATTCGGATTTGGAGATGCCTCCGATTCTTATGATCAGCGGAACCGGCTAATGTCATTACGATCTGCCTTCAGGGGGGTCAGGCAAACGACTGGGGAAGGCCCTCCAGGTTGGTATGACTTTCCTGCATCGACTGCAGCGATACTCCTTTTCTCTCGATCAGCAGCATCGCGACGATATCCGTGAACAGGAAGAGGGCTTGTTCCAGCAACGAAGCCATCGGCTGGATCGATTTCACCTCCTCGGAGCCACCGAAAATCTGACCTGGCACCCTTAGGCAGAGGTCAGCGAGTTGACCGTGCTCATTCTCCGGGTGAGCGGTCAACAATGCGACCCTGGCGCCGGCCGCCTTCGCTAGACGGATGACGTTCAACTCGACATTGGTCACCGCACAATGCCCGATGAGCAAGTCTCCGGCGCCAATTCGCGGGCTCGTCGTGTCATAGACGACGTAAGTGTCGAATCCCATATGCTTGAGGCGCATTGCGAACGCTCGAACCGAAAGCTGCATGCGTCCCATGCCATAGAGGTGAAGCGTCTTCGCCCGGAGTATCTCTTCAAGGAACCGCTCCAGTTGCTGTGGATTCACAGCTTCGAGCACCTGCCTGTTTTCCTCCAGAACGGCGGTGACCAGGGCCGGGTAGTCCATCGTCAACTCTCCAGCTACGTTTTTTCAGCCAGAGGCGGGCGATCCACTGGTCGCGCACCAGGGAGAGGGCGATGGCCACGATCATCGTGGCGCCCCAGATGGCCTGGGTCAGGTGCGGGCTGAAGCCCAGCAGGTTGAAGCCGGTCGAGATCAGCTGAAGCAAAATGAGCGAGAGGACGAGCCCCAATACCCTGCCAAAGCCGCCGTTGGGATCCACCCCTCCGAGCACCGCCGCCAGGATGGTGATGAGGAGATAGGATTCGGCGTAACCGGCACGCGCGGAGTTGAATCGCGCCATCATGACCACCGCCGCCACCCAGCAAAGCGCACTCGACACAACGTAAACGCCTACCAGCATCCATTCGGTGGCCACGCCCGAATAACGGGTAGCCTTTTCGTTTGAACCGATCATGCGCACCGATACGCCGAAGGGAGCATGGTTCATGATCACCGCAACGAGGATGGCGCAGAGGATGAAAATGAGCATCGGCACTGGAAATCCGAGCAAGGTGCCATTGCCCAAAAACAGGATCGCTGGCGGAAAACCGCCGATGACCCCGCCGCTGGTGGCATAGACCGCGATCCCTTTGAAAGCGGTCATTGTGCCAAGCGTCACCAAGATGGGATGAACGCCAAAAACGCCACGATCAACCCCGTGATCAGCCCGACCAGCAGCGCCGTCACCAGTCCCGTCCCCAAGGCGAGCACGATCACCCCAGCCACTGTCTGGGGCGCGCTGTCGGGTCCCAACATCTTGGTGAGGATGGCAGCCATTACGAGTGCGGAAAGGTTCGCCGTCGCGATGATCGCAAGATTCAGGCCTCCGCTCATCAGCGGGATCATCATGGCAAGCGCCAGGATCCCGAGTTCTGGCATCTGGAAGGCTATGGCGCGGAGGGTATCTCCCGAGAGAAAATTCGACGGTGACAGCGCGCCAAACACGATCGCGGCAAGCAAGATCAAAGCGCTAAGCATCGTGACGGTCGGGTCCCGTCCGAGCAGATCCGCTATGGACGTCCGGGTCACCTGGGACGAGGTGGAGGTAGTAACTTCAGCCGACATTGCCGATGGTCCTTCGTTGCTGGCGCTTGGCGGCGAGGGCCGTCGCGCTCACGCTGACGAGAATGATGATGCCGGTGACAAACCCGAAAGAGTAGGACGACACGCCAAGCAGCGTGAGGCCATTCTGAAGGATCGCCAGCAGCACGATACCCAAGACCGCTCCGCTGACCGTGCCGATGCCGCCTTGAAGGCTTGCGCCGCCCAAGACGACGGCGGCGAGCACGTCGAGCTCCCGGCCGATGCCTCGCGGCCGAACGCCCGGATCCAATCGACCAGCAGCGCCCGGTCAGCAGGCGTGGCGGGCCGCATCGCGCCGGGAACCTCGCGCGGCGGAATGACCGCGCTGAGCTCGAAGAGCCGCTCCTCCATGCCGATCTCCCAGCGGCCGCCGTGGACGCCCACCCATCGGTTCGCGAATCCGGTCGCCACGTCCGGTCGCCCAACCACGCCAGGCGGCTTGATCGCGGCCAGGTCCGTGACGAGCAGATCAAGCGCGCGCTCGTCGTCCACCTCGGACAGGACGAGGTTCCATGGCGGCGTCCGGAGAGCGGCCGCTACGAACGTCCCATCCGCGGTCACGGTCGCGAGGTATGGCGACCCGCCGTACAGGTCGGGATGGTCGATGACCGTGGACGCGATGCCCAGGATCAAGTTGTGCTCGGCCTCGCGTTGCTCCAGCCACCCGCCGGCAGCGGCCAGGAAGTCGGCGGCGCCGGCATATCGGTCCAGTCGCAGGGGTCCGTCGATCGGTTCGTCCATCGGTCCAGAGGGTAGGCTACGAAGGTGACGAAGATCGGCTACGCGGCCATGCTCGAGCAGTTCCATCCGACCGAGCTGCTGGGCTGGGCGGAGGAGGCCGAGGCCGCCGGTTTCAGCGCCGGCTTCATGGTCAGCGAGCACTTCCATCCGTGGACCCCGGACCAGGGGCAGTCCGCGTTCGCCTGGGCGTTCATGGGGGCGCTCGGCCAGCGCACGACGCTCCCATTCGGGACGGCGGTCACCACCCCGGGCTTCCGCTACCACCCCGCGGTCATCGCCCATGCGGCCGCAACCCTGGGCGCGATGTACCCGGGCCGCTTCTGGCTGGGCCTGGGCGCCGGGGAAGCGCTGAACGAGCACGTCATCGGCGGGGAGTGGCCGGAGATCGGGGTGCGGAGCAGCATGCTGTTCGAGGCCATCGAGGTCATCTCGAAGCTGTTCACCGGGGACGTGGTCAAGCACGACGGGGAGTACTTCACCCTCGAGTCCGCCCGGCTCTACACCCGGCCGAACAAGCCGGTTCCCATCTACGTCGCCACGTCCGGCCCGTTCAACGCCAAGCGGACCGGCCGATGGGCGGACGGGATGATCACCGTCGGCGCGGCCGACGAGAAGCTCGAGATGCTGTGGGGCAAGTTCGCGGAGGGGGCCCGCGGGGAAGGCAAGGACCCCGACGCCATGCCCAAGCTGCTCCAGATCCACGTCTCGTGGGCCGAGACCCAGGAAGCGGCGGAGACCCAGGCGGTGAAGGAGTGGCCAAACGGCGGGATGCCCTTCCCCAAGCAGGACATCCGCAACCCGGAGGACTTCGCCAACATGGCGAAGCTGGTGCGGATCGAGAACTACGCCAACCGGATGCTCATCTCCGCCGATCTCGACGAGCACGCGGCCCACATCCAGGAGTTCGTGGACATGGGCTTCTGGGAGGTCCACGTCCACAACGTCGGGCGCAACCAGTCGGAGTTCATCCGCGCCTACGGGGAGCGGGTCCTGCCCCAGCTCAAGCTCGGCTGAGCGCATGAGCCGGCTCGCGCAGCTGGCCAGGCCGATGACCGGCCGGTCGCCGGACGAGGCGCATCGGGTCGCGACCCCGCTGGAACTGTTCTTCGATCTCGTCTTCGTGGTCGCCGTCGCCCAGGTGAGCAGCGAGCTCCATCACGGGCTGTTCGTCGGGGAAATCGGGAGGACCGTCTTCCAGTACGTCTTCGTCTTCGGCGCCATCTGGTGGGCCTGGATCGGCTTCACCTGGTTCGCCTCGGCCTATGACACCGATGACGTCGCGTATCGGTTGCTGGTCTTCGTCCAGCTGGCGGGAGCCCTCGTCCTCGCGGCCGGGGTCCCTGCGCGCGTTCGCGGAGGGCGACTGGCGAGTCGTCCTGGCCGGCTACGTGATCATGCGGCTGGCCCAGGTCTACCTGTGGCTGCGGGTGGCGCGCGACGACCCTCCGAGCCGCCCCGCCGCGCTCCGCTTCGCGACCGCGATCACCATCCTCCAGGTCGGCTGGGTCGTTCTCGTCCTGGCTGCGCCCCCGTGGTTCGTGTTCGGGTTCATGGGCCTGTTCGCGATCGAGCTCGTCGTGCCCGTCTGGGCCCAACGGGCCGCCCGCACGCCGTGGCATCCCGAGCACATCACCGAGCGCTACGGCCTGTTCACGATCATCGTCCTGGGCGAGTCCATTCTGTCGGCGTCGTTGGCGGTCACCTCGCTCACCGTCGCCGGGCTGACCGCGGAGCTGGTGGGCATCCTCTTCGGCGGGCTCGTGATGGTGTTCACGATGTGGTGGCTGTACTTCGAACGGCCGGGGGGGGGAGGAGGGGGGGGAGGGGGGGGGGGGGTGGGTTAAGGGGGGGGAAGGGCACCGGGCTAGACTCTTTGGGCTGGGGCGTGCTGCTCGGCGGGCCACCGGCGCCGGGCTGCTGGCGTGGAAGCTCGCGACCGGGCGCGTCCCGGTCCACCGGCGCGGCAGGGCATCATCGAGCCATGAGCAGCGAAGCCACCCACATCCCGACACCCGACGGCCGTCGGCTGGACGTCTATTCTCGGGGGCGATCCCGACGGACCTGCGGGGACGGTCCTGTACCACCACGGATCTCCCAGCTCCGGGATCCTGCCGCCGTCCTGGGATGTGGCAGCGGCGGCGCGAGGGCTGCGGCTGGTCGGATTCAGCCGCGCGGGGTATGGCAGCAGCGACCGCCGTGAGGGCCGATCGGTAGCGGACAACGTGACGGATGCCATCGCGGTTCTCGACGCAGTCGGTGTTCGGCAGGCATGGGTCCTCGGATGGTCAGGAGGCGGGCCGCACGCCATTGCCTGCGTGGCGGTCGCGCCCGACCGGTTTCCTGGGGCAGCGACCATCGGCGGCGTCGCGCCCTACCCGGCCGAGGGCCTCGACTGGTTCGAGGGCATGGGCCCGGAGAACATCGAGGAGTTCCAGGCCACGCTCGCCGATCCGCAGAACAGCATCCGCTCCGCGGAGCGGGACCGGGCGAAATGGCGCGACGTGACGGGGCCAGAGGTCGCCGACGCCCTCGGGGGACTCATCGACGACGTCGACCGGGGATCGCTGACCGGAGAGTTCGCGGAATACATGGCAGCCGGGAGCCGGGAGGCACTCCGCGAGGGCTACTGGGGGTGGGTCGACGACGACTGGGCCTTCACCAGGGCGTGGGGTTTCGACGTCGGGTCGATCTCCGCTCCGGTCCACATCTGGCAGGGCGGTCACGACAAGATGGTCCCGTTCGGCCACGGAGCATGGATGGCGGAGCATTGCGGTGGCGCGTGCCCACACCTACTCCCCGAGCAGGGTCACCTCACCCTCGCGGTGGACTCCATTCCCCAGATCCTCGACGAACTCGTCGCCGGCAGACCTGTCGGGGCGCCTACTCGATCGCGAACCAGACCCGCACGCGGCGGGTGACGGTCAGGTCGCCGGTGGCGACCTCGGTCGGCGCGTCGGCGGACTCGGACATGGCGGCCATCACCCGGCCACGTGGCATGGGTCCGACCCCCATCCCCGGCTCCTCCTCGATCCGAACCACCGCTCCCAACGTGACGCCGGCCGCGGTCGCCAGGGCCTTGGCCTTGGCCCGCGCGGCGGCAACCGCCTTCCCGAGGGCCTCGTGCTCCGCGGCCGACGGGTCCGACGCGCGCATCTCCGCGCCGTGGACCTCGTTCGCGCCGGCGGCCACCACGCGGTCCAGGACCTCCCCCAGCTGGTCGAGGTCGCGGACCTTGGCCGTCATCTGCCGGGTCACGCGGTAGCCAACGAGCTTCTGGCCCTTGCGATAGTCGTACTCGGGCTGGATCGCCACGTCCGGCGCATTGAGGTCCGCGTCGGCGAGGCTCAACTCCCGAAGCGTGGCCAGCACGACCGAGGAGCGACGGACGACGTCGTCGCGTGCCGGGCCGAGCTCGGCGCCCTGCCCCGTGACCGCGAACGACACCACCGCCAGGTCCGGGGCAACGCTCGCCTCTCCCTCGGCCGTCACCGAGATCCCGCGCCGCATCTGATCCTTCATCTCTCCCTCCTTCACTCGGCCGCTTCCCAGACGGTGGCGATGCCCTGCCCGACCCCGATGCACATCGTGGCCAGCCCGTAGCGCGACGCCGCGGCGGCGCATCTCGTGGGCCAGGGTCGCCACCAGGCGGGCGCCGGAGGCGCCCAGCGGATGACCGATGGCGATGGCCCCACCGTTGACGTTGACCTTCTCGGCATCCAGGCCCAGCTCCCGCATGACGGGGAGTGCCTGCGCGGCGAAGGCTTCGTTCAGCTCCACCAGGTCAAGGTCGCTGACCGATACGCCCGCACGGTCGAGGGCGAGACGAGAGGCCGGGATCGGGCCCAGGCCCATGGTCGCGGGGTCGACCCCGGCCACGGCCGACGAGCGCATGCGGAGCATCGGCCGCAGACCCGCCGACTTCGCCCGTTCCTCGCTCATCACGACCACCGCCGCGGCGCCGTCGTTGATCCCGCTGCTGTTCCCCGCGGTCACCGATCCCGATTCGTCCTTCCGGAACGCGGGCTTCAGCCCGGCGAGCTGCTCCAGGGTGGTGTCGGGACGCGGGTGCTCGTCCCGCTCGACGGTCACCGTTTCGCCCTTCTTCGCGCCGGGCACCGATATCGGTATGACCTCGTCGTCGAATCGCCCGGCCTCCTGCGCTGCCGCCCACCGCTGGTGCGAGGCGAGGGCGAATCGGTCCTGGTCCTCGCGGCTGACGCCGACCTTCTCGACCACGTTCTCCGCCGTCTCGCCCATGGAGTAGGGGTAGTGGGCCTCCGCCAGGCGGGGGTTGGTGAAGCGCCAGCCCAGGGTGGTGTCGTACACCGTCTGCTCGCCGCGCGGGAAGGCGGCCGAGGGCTTGGCCATGACCATCGGCGCGCGGGTCATCGATTCGGTGCCGCCGGCCACGAACACCTCCCCGTCTCCGGCGGCGATGGCGTGGGCGGCGGCCACGATCGCGGACATGCCCGAGCCGCAGAGGCGGTTGATGGTCTGGCCGGGGACCGATATCGGCAGCCCCGCCAGCAGGACGGCCATCCGGCCGACGTTGCGGTTGTCCTCGCCGGCCTGGTTGGCGGCGCCGACGATCACGTCGTCGATGGACGCCGGATCGATGCCGGTCCGCTCGACGACGGCCTTGATGACGTGCGCCGCCAGGTCGTCCGGGCGGGCGTTGGCCAGCGCCCCGCCGTAGCGGCCGAAGGGCGTCCGGAGGCCGTCCACCACGACCGCGGTACGGGCCGGATCTCCGTTGCTGCGTCACCGCAACAGTATGCCGCCCGCGTACGATCCGGCCACGACACCGGAGGTGATGGAACATGGCGGGCGAACCGGAATACCGATTCACTGACGACGAGCTGCAACTGGCTGGCGGAGCACCTGGACGAAGCGCAGGGCTGGAAGAATGAGGATCAGATCCTCCGCCGCGCACTGATCACGACGTTCGTGCTTGGGCTGGGGATTCATGTGCTCGGCTTTGCCATTGGCGCGGGCGTATTTGGTCCAGCCGATGCACTGGCCGGCGAGCCTCGCGGCCGACCTGCTCGCCAACTTCGGCATGGCACTCTGGACCGCGGCGGTGATCGTCCTGTTCCTCGAGGTCTGGCCTCGCGCCACGGCTCGCCGGACGAGCAGCTTCTACCGCAACGTGGTCGCCGCACTGCAAGAGCGCGGCTACCGGGTTCCCGCCAACGCGGCCGAATCGGAGGACCCGGTGCAGGCCAAGCTCGACGCCATCCTGGCCCGCATCTCGACGATCGAGGCGGCGGTCACGCCGCCGTCGCGCACCGGTCGCGCGTCCACGTGACGATCGGACCGGCCCTGGCCGCTGCCGCGGCCGGGAATCCGGCGGGCGTGGTGGCTGCGCGAGGCGCTGGCCACAGAGCGGATGGCCGGCGGAGCGCTCCCCGCTCCCCCGTTGCGCGGCCAGGAGATCGCGGACGTGGCGATCGTCGGCGGCGGGTACACCGGGATGTGGACCGCCTACTTCCTGACCGAGCGGGATCCGGGCATGCGGATCGTGATCTGCGAGCAGGACATCTGCGGCGGCGGGCCGTCGGGACGGAACGGCGGCTTCGTCCACGGCTGGTGGGAGCAGCTCCCGTACCTCGTGAAGCGGTACGGCCCCGCGGCCGGGCTCGAAATCGCCGCCGAAGCCGACGAAGTGGTGGATGGCATCGGGGCGTGGTGCGCGGAGCACGGGGTGGACGCGTGGTATCGCAAGGCCGGCTACCTGGCGGCCCATGCCTTCCCCGCGGTCGACAGCGGGTTCGCGAAGTCGGTGGAGGCGGTCACCCGCCTCGGCGGCGCCGGGCAGCTGGTCACCTGGGACGAGGCGCGGGTCCAGCGGGTCTGCGCGTCGCCGGCGTTCCGTGACGGCCAGTTCATGCCCAGCGCCGCCTCCATCCAACCCGCGCGGCTGGCTCGGGGGCTCCGCCGCGTGCTGCTCGAGCGGGGCGTGGTCATCCACGAGAACACCCATGTCCGCCGGGTGGACACCCATTCGGGGAGTGGCGGCCCGGGTCAGCCGAGCGTGCGCGTGATCGCCGATCACGGATCGGTCCTCGCCCACGAGGCGGTGCTGGCGGTCAATGCGTGGGCGGCGGGGTGGCCGGGGCATCGGCTTCACCTGCTGGCCTGGGGCAGCTACATGGTCGTCACCGAGCCCATCCCGGATCGGCTGGCGGCGCTGGGCTGGACCGGGGACGAGCTCATCAGCGACACCCGGTTCACGGTGAGCTACTTCCGGACGACCCGCGACGGCCGGATCGCGTTCGGTGGCGGGGTCGGTGCGGCGGGGTTCGACGGCCGCATCGGGGGCACCTTCGACCGCGACCGACGGGCGGTGAGCCGGGTGGTGGCCAACTTCGACCACCTGTTCCCCATGCTCCGTGGCGTGCGGTTCGAGGACGCGTGGGGCGGACCGATCGACATCAGCGCCGACCGCTTCCCGGAGATCGGGTCACGGGGCGGCGGGCGCGTGCACTACGCGTACGGCTTCGCCGGCAACGGGGCGGGGCCGGCGCGGCTGGCGGGGCGCATCCTGGCCGCGATGGTCGACGACCCTCGTGACCCGCTGGCCCGCCTCCCGCTTGTCGGCCGGCGGCAGCGGATCCTGCCCCCGGAGCCGTTCCGCTTCGTCGGTGCCCGCGTCATCCGCGAGGCGCTGATTCGCCGCGACGACGCCCTGGACGCCGGCCGCAAACCGGGCCTCGCGGTCCGTGCCCTGGCCCGCGTTCCGGGCCTTCTCGGATATCGGTTCGAGCACTAGACCCCGGGTGTAGCATCGGCCGAACGACCGGCGAGAGCCCTCGCTCGGCCGGACGAGGAGGAGGTCTGCCCGTGCTCGCCCGTCCCCATCCGGTCTCGCCGCCCGCGCGATTCGCCATTGCCATCGGCTGCCGTCGCCGCCCTGACGTTGAGCGCCTGCAACCTGATTGGCGGGGAGCCGCAGGAGCTCCTCGTCCTCGAGTGGTCCGGCTACGAAACCGAGGACTTCTATCCCGACTTCGCCGAGGCCAACCCGGAGGTCACCCTCGAATGGGAGTACGGCTCGAGCGACGCCGACATCCTGACCCTGATGCAGGGCGGCAGCCAGGCCGACGTCTTCCACTTCTACACCGGCTGGCAGCAGTTCTACGTCGACGAGGGCCTGGTCCAGGAGATCGACACCAGCCAGCTCACCAACTGGGACGCGGTGTCCGACGAGTACAAGGCCATGGGGCAGGTCGACGGCGTCCAGTACTTCATTCCGTGGGACGTCGGCTACACCTCGATCCTGTACAACACCGAGCAGGTCCCCGAGGTGACCAGCTGGGACGCCCTGCTCAACCCGGATTACGCCGGTCATATCTCGATGTGGGATGACGGGCCGGCTGCGGTGACCGTGTCGTCCTACATCCACGGCTACGACGAGACCGCCATCACCGACGAGCAGCTGGCCGACATCGAGGCCGAGTGGACGGCCCAGAAGCCGCTGAACCTGCACTACTGGGACTCCGAGTACGACAACCTCTGCCCGGAGGTCATCAGCGGGGAGATCTGGGTCGCGTACGCCTGGCAGGGCTGCTTCTCCTTCGCCCTGGCCGAAGGCGCGCCGGTGGCCTACGCCACTCCCGAGGAGGGCCGGAACTCGTGGGCCGGCCTCTACGGCATCAGCGCCGAGACCGACAGCCCGGAGCTGGCGCTCGAGTTCCTCGACCAGAAGCTCGCCGAGCTGACGTGCACGAACGTGGTGACGCTCTACTACTACGGCTGCCCGCGGGCCGACGTGATGGAGAGCATCGACGACCCGTTCATCATCGAGGTCCTCGGGCTCGACAACCCGTCGATCCTCGAGAACACGAACTTCACCCCGCTCATCACGCCGGAGCAGCGCGACGCGTGGACCGCCATGTGGACGCGCGTCAAGGCCGACTGACCGTCAGCCAATCGGTATCGGTCTAGCCCGCCCATAGACCGATGTTGGGGCGGCGAGGAGCGCTTCGCTTCCTCGCCGTCCCTCCCTATCTCTGGCTGGCGCTGTTCTTCGTCCTGCCCCTCGTCCTGATCGTCGCCATCTCGTTCCGGCCCGGAGCTGGGGCCGATCGACTTCGACGACCCGTGGAACCCGACCCTGCTCCAGTACCAGCGCGTGCTCGAGACTCCGGCGTACCTGCGCCTGCTGGGCGTCTCGATCCTCATGGCCCTCGGCATCGCCGCGGCGTCGACCCTGCTCGCCTATCCCGATCGCCTACTTCCTCACGTTCCGGGCACGGGAGCGGGCGCCGCTGTACCTGTTGCTGCTCCTCGTCCCGTTCGCGATCAGCTACCTGCTGCGGGTCATGGCCTGGCGGATGATGCTCGGCCAGGAAGGGGCCATCAACACGTTCCTCGAGACGATCGGCCTGATCAGCGAGCCGCTGGACCTGCTCCTCTACTCACGCGCGGCGGTGATGATCACCCTGACCTACGTCTGGATCCCGTTCGCCGCACTGCCGATCTACGCCGCCATGCAGCGGATCGACCGCGGGCACCTCGAGGCGGCCGCCGACCTCGGCGCCGGCCCGTGGAGCCGGTTCGCGCGGGTCACCGTCCCCTTGAGCCTGCCCGGCGCGCTGGCCGCGTTCTTCATGGTGTTCATCCCGACCGTGGGTGAGTACGTCACCCCGTCGCTGGTCGGCGGGACCGAGGGGATCATGTACGGGAACCTCATCCAGGAGTTCTTCAGCAGCGCCGGGAGCTGGGCCATCGGCGCCGCGCTGTCGGTGATCATGCTCGTCGTCACCCTGGTCCTGGTGGTCGTCGCCCTGCGCCTGGTCGATGTGCGGCGGGTGGCGGCATGACCGTCGCGACGGGTGCCCGGGCGACGGGAGCCGGCATCGGACGGACCCGGGTGCCGCTGCGGGCCACGTTCTTCGTGATGCTCTTCCTGCTGTACCTGCCGATCGCCCTCCTGCTCGCTGTTCTCGCTCAGCGCGAACACCTTCCTCATCTTCCCGATCGAAGGTTTCCCGACGCTGGACTGGTACCGGGCCGTCGTCTCCGACGAGGTCATGATCGAGTCGGCCCGCAACTCGCTGATCGTCGGCGTCCTGGCCGCGACCCTGGCCACCGCCCTCGGCTTCGGGGTGAGCGTGGCGACCGTCCGGTTCCGCTACCGCGGACGGGCCACCCTGGTCGGCCTGTCGGCGCTGCCGCTGATCGTCCCGTTCATCGTGCTGGGCGTGTCGCTGTTCCTGCTGTTCATCTTCGTCGACGTCCCGCGCTCGCTGCTCACCATCGCCATCGGCCACTCGATCGTGGCGCTCCCGTTTGCCCTGCTCATCCTGCTGGCGCGGATGGTCGGGCTCGATGCCAACCTCGAGGACGCGGCCATGGACCTGGGCGCGACCTACCGATCCACGCTGCGGCGGATCGTGCTGCCGCTGATGGGCCCGTCGCTCCTGTCCGCGTGGCTGACCTGCTTCATCGTCTCGTTCGACGAGATCGCCATCGCCCTGTTCCTGGCCGGGGGCGATGCCACGTTCCCGATCCTGCTCTACGGCCGGATGCGGTTCGCGGGCCAGCTCCCCATCCTCATCGCGGGCGCCACCCTGCTCATGATCGGGACGGTGACCCTGACCCTGATCGCGTTCCGCCTGGCGCGGCGCAACGCCTGACCGTCAGTGGGGGTGGCGGTGGGCGGCGGGGTGGGTCGACGCTACGTGGTCGAGCAGGTGGCGTGAGGCGAGAGCCACTTCCGCGACCGCCTCGTTGAAGGCGGCCTCGTTGGCGGCGGACGGCTTGCGGTAGCCGCTCACCTTGCGGACGTACTGGAGCGCGGCGGCGGTGATGTCATCGTCGGGCGCGACCTCGGCGCCTTCGCGCAGGACGTGGATGGATCGACACATGACCCAAGCCTAACGCGGCTCGCGCTCACGACCGCGACGATCCCGGGGTAGCTCGCGCGCTCGTTCGCATTCGTGGTAACGCGGTAATCGCGCTCATCAAGCTCGCCTACCACGAAGTGGGCAACTGGAGCGAAATCCGTCCGCGGTTATCACGAAGCCTCGGAACGACAGCGGCTCCTCCCCAAGGGCCGCTGCTAGAACTCGGGGAGGAGCTCCTCGAGCGAGTCGATGATCCGGTCGGCGGCGGCGACATCGGTCTCGGCGAACTGGGGGACCGCGATGCAGGCCAGCCCGGCCGCTTTGGCCGACGCCACCCCGGCGGACGAATCCTCCAGGGCAAGGACGTCCGCCGGCGCCACACCCAGCCGCTCGCAGACGAGGAGGTAGATGTCAGGAGCCGGCTTGGAGCTGGCCACGTCGTCCGAGGTCACGATCACATCGAACGCCTCGGTCAGGCGGGCCGATCCCAGCGCGGCGTCCACCAGCTTTCGCGGCGAATTGGACGCGAGGGCCAGCGGCAGCCGGCCACGAAGGCGGGCGACCAGCTCGAGGGCGCCCGGGCGGCCGGCCACGTCCTGCTGGAGCAGGTCGTACATCGACAGCACCATCTCCTCGATGAGCGCCGGGCCCTCGTCCGGAGGCTTGCCGAGCCGCTCGGCGAAGTAGCGCGCGGTCCACGCGAAATCGGTCCCGATCACGGCCAGCTTGTCCTCGCGGGTGAAGACCTCGCCGTGGGCCGCGAACAGCCGCTCCTCCGCCTCCTGCCAGACGACCTCGGTGTCGAGCAGCAGCCCGTCCATGTCGAAGACGACCGCCTGATACCGATGCGGGGGCGCGGCGCTCACGAGAAGAACGAGCCGCCACTCCCCGCCAGCGAGCGCAGGAGCGGCACGACCGCGTAGCGGGCATCGGGCGCGGTGGCCGCCAGGGCGTCCAGCGTCTCGACCGCGCCCTCGCAGGCCCCGTTCCTCGCCCCAGGCGAGCGGACCCTGGGGCCAGTTGGTCCCCAGCCGCATGGCGGTGTCGATGGCCTCCGGACGGGCGGTCCGATCCTCCACCGCGGACGCGGCCTCGTTCACGATCGTGGCCAGCACCCGGTCCGTGATCGCATCCCCCGAGAGCGCGCTCGCCCCGGTGGCAACCGCCGGCAGCCCCGACCACGGGGCGCCGCGTTCCCCATCGGTCGACCAGTCGTAGAACCCGGCGCCGGTCTTCCGACCGAGCCGCCCGGCGTCGACCAGCACCGCCTGGAGGGCATGCGGCGCGTACCGCGGGGCGCGGTCGAACCCGGTCCACACGCTGTGGCTGACCGCGAGGTTGACGTCCAGGCCGATGGTGTCGATCAGCTCGAACGGCCCCATCCGGAAGCCGGCGTCGCGCAGCGCCGCATCAATCGTCGGGGCGTCGGCCGCGCCCTCGCCCAGGATCCGCAGCGACTCGAGGTAGAACGGGCGGGCCACCCGGTTCACGATGAACCCGGGCGTGTCCGCGGCCTCGACCGGGGTCTTGCCCAGCCGCTCGGCGAGGGAGGTCGTGGCCGCGACCACCCCCGGATCGGTCCGGGGCGCGGCGATGACCTCGACCAGGGCCATGAGCGGCACGGGGTTGAAGAAATGCATGCCAACCACCCGTTCGGGCTGCGCGGCGGCCACCGCGATCTGCTCCACCGAGAGGGACGAGGTGTTGGTGGCGAGGACCGCGCCCGACGGCGCGGCCGCCGAGAGCCGGCGGAATGCGTCGCGCTTGAGGTCGAGGTCCTCCGGGATGGCCTCGATCACGAATCCGGTGGCCGCCAGGTCGGCCACCGAGCCCGCCTCGCGAGATGCGGGTCATGACTTCGTCCGCGGCCCCGGCGTGGAGCTGGCCCTTGGCCACCTTCCGTTCGAGGAAGCCGCCGATCCGGTCGCGCGCCCGCTCGTACGCCCCGTCCACGGGATCCAGCAGCCGAACCTCGAGCCCGGCCTCGGCCGCGACCTGGGCGATCCCCGCCCCCATCGTCCCGGCGCCCAGGACGCCGATCCGCTCGAGTTCGGTCAACGGCTCATCGGCTCGACGTGCTCGGCTGCTGATCAGCTGCTCAGCGGCCGGTGAACCGGGGGTCGCGCTTCTCGGCGAAGGCGGCGAGCCCCTCGGCGTGGTCCTCGGTCCGCCCGGCCACGTCCTGCAGCGCGGCCTCGTAGGCCAGGGAGGCGGCGAGATCGGCGTCCTCGGCCTCGTTGATCGACCGCTTGGCCAGACCGATGGCCGCCGTCGGCGCCGCGGCCAGCCGTCGGGCCACCTCGCGCACCCCATCGGCGAACTCCGTCGCGGGGAACACCCGGTTGACCAGCCCGGCCGTGGCCGCCTCGGCGGCCGACATCGGTTCCCCGAAGAACATCAGCTCCGCTGCCCGGTGCCGGCCGAGGGTCCGGACCAGGGTTCGGGTCGATCCGGAGTCCGGCACGAGGCCGATCCGCACGAAGGCCTGGATGAAGCGGGCATCCTCGCTGGCGTACACCAGGTCGCAGGCGAGGGCGATGCTCACCCCGGCCCCGGCGGCGACGCCGTTCACGGCCGCGACCACCGGCTTCGGCAGCTCGCGCAGGGCGGTGATGAGCGGGTTGTACTCGCGCGCCGAGGACCCGCCGGAACTGGCGCTCGCCATCCCCGCCGCGCAGGTCCGCGCCGGAGCAGAAGCCGCGGCCTTCGCCGGTGAGGACCACGCAGCGCACCGCCTCGTCACGGCCCGCGCCCTTCACCGCGGCCAGCAGCTCGCGGCGCATGGTCGCGTTCAGGGCGTTGAGCGTATCGGGGCGACTGAGGGTGAGGGTGCCGACCCCGTCAGCGACGGTCCAGCGGATGGTCTCGTAGTCGGTGTCGGCCACGGACCGATTCTAGCCAGCCACCTCGTCGCTCTCCGCGTGCCGCCGGCGGAAGGCGCGGCCCTTCATCCGGTTGCCGCAGACCGCCATCGTGCACCACGCCCCCGACCGGTTGCGGGAGTGGTCGTAGAACGCCCACTGGCACTCGTCGTTGGTGCAGAGCTTCAGCCGGGCCCAGGTGCCGCTCGACATGGCGTCGTACACGGTGGCCAGCAGCCGACCCATGGCCGGCGCCACGCCCCTGTCCGCGACCCGGCTCCAGGCGCGCGGTTCCGTTGATCCGGACCCGCAACGGGTAGTGCGATGCGAGGTGGTCGAGGCGCCGTCGCGCTGCTGGACCATCCCCATGACCAGCGTTGGCAGCGAGGACGTCCCGGAGCGCATCGCGGAAGGCCCGTGCGCGAAGCCAGGTCGCGATCGGTCAGCCGCTGGTCGGCGGGCAGGAGTCCACGATCCGCGAGCCAGGTCGAGAGCACCGTCGGATCGGTGAGCCCTTCCCGCTCCGCCAGATCGACGTCGTAGGTGTTCACGAACTGGCGGACCAGCTCCAGGTCGCCAGGCGCCGGGGGACGGCTGCTGGCGTCCTCCGCCGGAACGTTTGGGGTTGTCGTCAAAGTGCCTCTCCACGTGTCGCCCAATCACCACCAACATCGGTTGACAGGTTAGGGCTAACTGCCATACAGTATACGCCGGTTAGCAAGCACGCGAACATGAATCGAGGCACCGGCGATGTTCTGGGTCGAACACCCTGACGACTACCTCAACCGCATCGACGACGAACGCGAGAGGGCCGAGCGCCGCGAGCGGCTCATGCGGGCCCTGCGCGGCTCGACTCCCCCATTCGACTCGGCCACCGAGAAGCAGCTCCGCGGCGTGATGCGCGAGCAGCTGCGCACGCGGACCGAGCCGGGACGCTAGAGGAGGACAGGCAGCGATGCACCGCAGCCCTTCCGCGAGTGGTGGGGAGCGCCCGACCGGGTAACCTGCCATCCATGGACATGAAGCTTGAACTCGTCGCCGTGCCGGTCACGGACGTCGACCGCGCCAAGGCGTTCTACGTCGACCAGGTCGGCTTCAACGCCGACCACGATCACCGGATCACCGACGACCTCCGGTTCGTGCAGCTCACGCCGCCCGGATCGGCCTGCTCGATCGTGATCGGGACGGGCATCACCGACATGGCGCCCGGATCCCAGACCGGCCTGCAGGTCGTCGTGGACTCGGTGGAGGAGGTCCGCCGAGAGCTGGGGAGCCGAGGCGTGGAGACGACCGAGGTCGACAAGCAACCGTGGGGATGGTTCACGACCTTCACCGACCCTGACGGCAACGTCTGGGCCTGCCAGCAGATGGTTTCCCCCGAATCGGCCTGACCCTCCGCGTCTAGCGCACGGTCAGGCGCACCACCTCGGTCGACTGCGCCTTTCCGCGCAGCTCGAGCGTCTCGCGAGGGAATGCGGGATCGAGCTCGGCCGCAGTCGCCGCGTCAACGGTGACGAGCACCTCTCCCGCGCCGGCCATGGAGGCAAGCCGGGCCGTGGCGTTCACCGCATCCCCGACGGCGGTGAGCTCGACATGAGTGCCCTCGCCGATCGCGCCGAACCAGACGGTCCCAGTGTGCACACCAGCCCCCACTGGCACCCACGGCCCGTTGCGATCGGCGTGCCCGGTGGCCTTCAGCAGCGCTTGGGCCGCCTCCACCGCCCGCGCCGCGTGGCGCTCGCCGCTCAGTAGCGGGAAGAAGATCGCCACCACCTCGTCGCCCACGAACTTGTCGACGAAGCCGTCGTGCGCGAACACGATCCTGGCGGCGGTCGCGTAGAACCTGTCCAGCAGCGCGTGAAACGCCGCCGAGGTCATGCCCTCGGCCAGGGTCGTTGAGCCCCGGATGTCGGCAAACAGCATCGACATCTCCACCTCGGCGCCGCCGTGGTTGCGACTGATGAAGGTGACGCACGAGTTGCACCAGTTCGGGTTGCCGGCCGCCTGCTGCTTGCCGATGAGACGCATCACCGGCGCAAAACTGCCGGCGAAGGGTGCTGCACACATCCGGCACCGCGGTTCGTGGGGGAGGTGCTTGAAGATTCGCCGCGCCGTTCGCTCGCGGGGGTCGCCGCGCGTCAGGAATTCGTGCCAGAACGCCTCAGTGGCTGGATCGGTGGGCGGCCGAGTCGAGGTCATCGATCTCCTGTCGCTCGGCCATCGGTTCAGCGACCGGCGAAGTCGGGCTCCCGCTTCTCGAGGAACGCCGCCATCCCCTCCTTCTGGTCCTCGGACGCGAAGAGCAGGTAGAAGAGGCGCCGCTCGTGGGCCAGGCCATCGGTCAGGCTCATCTCGTAGGCGGCATTGACCGATTCCTTTGCCAGCCGAACCGCCAGCGGCGCGCGCTTGGCGATCTCTGCCGCCAGGGCCATGGCGTCCTCCACCAGCACCTCGTCGGGCACGACCCGGGAGACCAGACCGATGCGCTCCGCGTCGGCGGCACCGATCGGTTCGCCGAGCAGGATCAGCTCCATCGCCTTCGACTTGCCGATGGCGCGCGGCAGCCGCTGCGTCCCGCCGGCGCCGGGCATGACCCCGATCTTGATCTCCGGCTGGCCGAATCGAGCGCTCTCCCCGGCGATGATCATGTCGAGCGCCATCGCCAGCTCGCAGCCGCCGCCCAGGCACCAGCCGGCGACGGCGGCGATGATCGGCTTGCTGATCCGCCGCACCCGGTCCCACTGGGCGATGCGGTTCGTGCGCAGCATGTCGATCGGGCTGGCCTCGGCCATCTCCCCGATGTCCGCGCCCGCGGCGAACGCCCGCTCGCTCCCGGTCACCACGATGGCCCGAACCCCCTCGTCGCGGTCGAGGAGCTCGAGCGCCTCGCACAGGGCGTCCATCACCTCCCCGTTGAGCGCGTTCAGCTGCTTGGGGCGGTTGAAGCGGACGAGGGCGATCCTCCGCGCCCCGTCGCGCTCGACGATGACCAGCGGCTCGGTTGGCGTCTCCGTAGTCACGGAATGCTCTCGAACACCGATGGCAGCGGGGCGGCGCAGACGGCGCAGTACTCGGCGTACGCGGAGAGCCCGCCCTGCCCGCAGTCGGGGCACGTCCGTCCGCCACCCGCCTGCAGGGCGCGGAGGGCCTCGAAGCGTGGCGGGCGCTTGTCGTGGAAGGCGGCCACCGCCTCGCGGGTCTCGTCCGCGGTGGAGTGGACCGCCAGCCAGTCGCGGGCATGGGTGACGGTCTGGGCCCAGACCAGGTCCCGCCACCAGTTCAGCTGGGTCTTCGTGTAGCGCAGCGCCTCGGGCAGCTTGCGGCGCAGGTTCGCGGCGAGCTCGGCGACCGTGGCGTCCAGCTCGCCCCGGGGCACGACCCGTGAGACGAGGCCCCACTCGAGCGCCGTGGCCGCCGGGATCGGCTCGCAGAGCATGACGATCTCGCGTGCCCGCCGGTCGCCCACGATGAGCGGCAGCCACTGGGTCGCGCCCGCCGGCGGGCACCGACCCATGCTCCGGGCCGACGTGACGGATGTACGTGTCGTCGGCCATGACCGCCAGGTCGCACGCCATCTGGAGCTCGTTGCCACCGCCGACGCATGCCCCGTTGATGCGGGCGATGACCGGCTTGCCGATGTTCCGCAGCCGGTCGTGCATCTCGATGAAAGCCCCCATCCAGCGCCAGTACTGCCCGCTGGTCGAGCCCATCGCCGCCTGCTCGTCGAGATCGGCCCCGGTGCAGAACGCCTTGTCCCCCGCCCCGGTGACGATGACGCTCGCCACCGTGTCGTCCCAGGCCGCCTGCTCGAAGGCGGCGCCCAGCTCGCGGAGGGTTCGAAAGTCGAACGCGTTCATGACCTCGGGCCGGTCGAGGGTCACCGTCGCGGTCGCGGTCGCGGCGTCACGGGCGTAGCGGATCCGGGCGAAGTCGAGGGTCGCGGGATCGACCGCGACCGGGGCTTCCGGCTCGCTCATCGGTGTCTCCTCATCGGTCAGAAGCCGGATGCGTCGTCCACGACCAGGAGGGTCACCCCCGCCCCGGCGAAGTTGCGCAGGTCGCGCCCGCTCTCGACTCCTGCCTCGGAGGCCAGCGCCGCGTCGAGAGCGGACCGCGAGTCGAACGTCATCTCGGCGACGAGGTAGTAGTCCGGCGAGCGTTCGGCCACGCCATCGGCCCGGGTCAGGCGCAGGTCGATGAGGCCCGGGTACTGGCGCACGAGGGGCGCATGGACCTGCGTGGTAGTGGGCGTCGAAAGCGGCGGGGTCCTCGGGGGTCGCGTAGAGGGCGATCAGGCGAACGGCCACGCGCGAGATTCGGCTACTTGGCCTTGAAGTAGTCGGCGTTGATCTGGATGTAGTTGGTCCACTGCTCCGGCACCGCGTCCTCCGCGAAGATGGCGGTCACCGGGCACTCCGGCTCGCACGCCCCGCAGTCGATGCACTCGTCGGGATCGATGAAGAACATCGTGTCGTCGTCGGTGGCGTGAATGCAGTCGACCGGGCACACGTCCACGCACGAGGCGTCCTTGACGCCGATGCACGGTTCTACGATCACGTACGTCACGGCTGACCGATGGTACACCGATGGCCGCGGCCCTTTGCCGAGCCCCGCCCGAGGTTCGGGTACAGTCGGCGCCATGCCGCTGCCGTGGTCGTTCGGGCATGCGCCGCTGATCGTGGCCGCCGCCACGCCCCTGCGGGACGGTGGCGCCGCGCTGGACCTGGAGGCCATCGGGCCGATGGTCGCCTTCCTCGAATCGCACGGGGCGGACGGCGTGTTCTGCTGCGGAACCACCGGGGAGGGGATCCTGCTCACGACCGAGGAGCGGCGCGCGGCGGCTCGCGCGTTCCGCGCCGCTGCCCGGGGCCGGCTGCTCATCCACGCCGGGGCGCAGACGACCGCGGAGACGGTGGCTCTGGCCGCCGACGCCGCCGAGGCCGGCGCCGATGGGGTGGCGGTCATCCCCCCGCCCTACTTCCCGCTGGATGCGGCGGCGCTGACCGATCACCTCGCGGCCGCGGCGGCGGCCTGCGCCCCGCTGCCGTTCTTCGTCTACGTCTTCACCCGTCGCAGCGGCTATCCCCTGCCGGTGGAGGTCATCACCGCGGTCCGCGACCGCGCGCCGAACCTGGTCGGGCTGAAGGTCTCCGAATCACCGATGGCGGACGTGGCGCCGTATCTCGAGCTCGGCCTGCCCGTGCTCGTCGGTTCGGAGCCGCTCATCGTCCCCGCCCTCGCCGCCGGTGCGGTGGGCACGGTCAGCGGCCTCGCGGCGGCGTTCCCCGATGAGGTGCGAGCCGTGCTCGACGCTCCCGACCCCAACGGCGAGGCGCGCCTCGACGCCCTGCGGCGGGCGATGGAAGCCCAGCCCTTCGTGCCGGCCGTCAAGCACGTCCTCGGCCGACGTGGCGTTCCGGTCCGTCCGGACGTTCGAGCTCCGCTCCGGCCGCTGACCGCGGCCCAGGCCGCGAGTCTCGACGCCGCCCTCGACGCCCTCGCGCTCTCTGCCGTCGGCTGAGGCCGCCGGCTCGCTCAGCCGACGACCAGCTCCGCGGCCGAGGCCGCGGCCCGGAGCCGCGCGAATCCGGGCTTGATCTGCTCGTTGATGATCCGGATCCGCCCGTCGAAGGGCAGGAACGCGCTCTTGATGGCGTTCAGGGTCAGCCACTCCATGTCATCGAGACCGATCCCGAACGACCGCGCCATGGCGGCGAACTCATCGGTCAGGCTGATGCCGCTCATGAGCCGGTTGTCGGTGTTGACCGTGACCCGGAACCGCAGGCGGCGGAGGAGGTCGATGGGATGCTCCGCGAACGAGCGGACTGCGCCGGTGTGGACGTTCGAGGTCGGGCACATCTCGAGCGGGACGCGCGTGTCGCGGACGTAGGACGCCAGGCGACCGAGCTTCACGTGGCCGTCGGGCTGGACGGCGATGTCGTCCACGATCCGCACCCCGTGGCCCAGGCGTTCGGCGCCGCACCACTGGAGCGCCTCCCAGATCGAGGGCAGGCCGAACGCCTCTCCGGCGTGGAGGGTGAAATGGAAGTTTTCGTGGGTGATGAGCTGGAAGGCGTCGAGGTAGCGGGTCGGTGGGTAGCCGGCCTCCGGACCGGCCATGTCGAAGCCCAGCACCCCGTTGTCGCGGTGGCGGATCGCCAGCTCCGCGATCTCGACCGAGCGCGCGGCCTGGCGCATGGCGCTCAGCAGCAGGCCCATCGTGATCCCGCGGCCCTCGGCGCCATGGCGGAACCCCGCGAGGACCGCCTGCACGACCTCGTCAAGGGTCATTCCCTGCTGGACGTGGAGCTCGGGAGCGAAGCGCACCTCGGCGTACACCACCCCGTCCGCCGCCAGGTCCTCGACGCATTCGGCGGCGACCCGCTCGAGGGCCTCGGGCGTCTGCATGACCCCGACCGTGTGGGCGAACGCCTCGAGGTACAGCTCGAGCGAGGAGTCCGGCTTGCCCTGGAAGAACCAGTCGCTCAGCGCGTCAGGGTCGGTCGTGGGCAGCGCCGCGTACCCGGTTTCGGCGGCGAGCTCGATGACCGTCCGCGGGCGCAGCCCCCCGTCGAGATGGTCGTGGAGCAGGACCTTGGGCGCGGCCCGGATGGTCGCGACGTCCAGGCTCATGTCCCGGTGGCGGCCGCGTCGCGGGCGTCGCACCAGGCGCGCACGATGGACCGCAGCTCGTCCGCGACGGCGTCCGCGTCGGCCGCGTCGGTGATCTGCATGTAGCGCGCGTGGTCGCCGCCGCCCTGAAGCCGGGGGAAGTCGCCCGGGATCGACGCCCCCTCGTGGAAGAGGAGGCTGGCGAACTGCTTCGCCCGGGGCTGGAAGCTCATGAGGTTGCCGCGGTACACGAACGTGGGCGTGCTCCACTTGATCGTCTCGGTGATCCGCGGATCCGCGTCCAGGACGATTTCGCGAACGCGGGCGACGACCTCCTTCTTCGGGTTGGCGTAGGCCGCCATCCAGGAGTCGACCGCCGGGTCGCGGTTCGTCATGGAAGCACCTCCGCCGTGGCCGCTTCGTTCATCTCGAACCGCGACGGCGGCGCGGCGGCGGCCAGTCGGGCGATCTCGGCATCGGTCAGGTCATAGCCGAACCGGATGGCCGCCACGTTCTCGTCCTGGTAACGCCGTGGTAAGGAGTCCCGGATGGCCGCCTCGTCGTACTCGATGCCGGCCAGCTTCAGCAGCCGGCCCAGGGCGATCATGTTGCCGAACAGCTCCTTGCCGAAGTGCTCCGAGCCGAGCGAGGCGAACGGGATCTGCTCGTCGCCGGGCAGGCCCAGGCCGAGGTCGGTGACGACTTTGCGGCCGCTGATCCGCAGATGCCCCCGGTCCGCCAGGCGAAGGAGGATGTCGGCCTCCTCGACGACCGGGTTGTCGATCGGGGCGTCGTCGAAGATCACGAACGCGTCGGACATCGAGCCACGGACCGAGGAGTCGTAGTCGAGCAGGACGGTGACCTGCTTGCCCATCCGGGCGAGGAGGCTGCCGAGGATGCCGGCGATGAGCCGCACGCCCTGGCCGCCGACGCCGTCGAGCGCGATGCGGGTCGCCATGTCGCCGCTCCCCGTCCTACGACTCGAGCTCGGCCGGGTCGATCCCGGCCGCGCGCAGGGCGTCGGCGAGGGTCAGCTCGCCCTTGGCGACCTGGAGCTTCACCGCCGGGTCGAGGCGCTGCATCAGCGCCAGCCGCTTCTGGGCCTCGGCGCGCTTGCGCGCCTTCTCGTCGTCGCTGACCGATGGGCGCCCGGCCGCGTGGTGGTCGGCGTCGCCACCGGGCGCCTTCGGCCGGATCCGTGGCCGCGGTCGCCGCAGCGGCCGGCATCGGTCGCCGCCGGCTCGGCCGCGGGTGCCGCGCCATCGGTCTGGCCGTTCGTCAACTCGGCGTGGCCCTCCGGGTAGAGGATCCCCAGCTCGAACGGGCCCAATCGGTCCGCGCCCTTGGGCGCCCGCTTGTAGGTCTTGCGGTAGAAGGTGAGCATCTCGTTGGCGTTGGCGAAGCCGATCCGCCGCCCGTTGTTCTCGATGCACTGCGAGGTGATGTCGACGAACGCGAAGCCGTCGTGCTGGATCGCCTCCCGGATCGCGGTCCGCATCTGGGGCTGGTGGTAGACCGTCGTCCGCGCGTACAGCGCGTGCGGGGAGCTGCGGACGATGCCCTGCAGGTTGATCGGCGTGTTCGGGTTGCCGCCGGGCGAGGACAGGGTCTTCGTCCCGCTGGGCGTCGTCGGTCCCGTCTGGCCGCCGGTCAGGCCGTAGATCTCGTTGTTGTTGCACAGGACCGTGACCCGCGCGTTGCGCCGGATGGCGTGAATGAGGTGGTTGCCGCCGATCGACGCGGTGTCGCCGTCGCCCGCGACCACGATCACGTTCAGCTCCGGCCGCACGGTCTTGATCGCCTCCGCCACGGGCAGGGTTCGCCCGTGGAGGGTGTAGACCGCGTCGTACTTCATGTACGAGCCCATCCGGCCGGTGCAGCCGATGCCGGTCACGATCACCGTGTTCGACTGGTCCAGGCCCAGCTCGTCGAGGACCATCGCCAGCTCGATCATGATCGTCCCGATCCCGCAGCCGGGGCACCAGATGGTCGGGAACAGGTCCATCTTCAGCTTCGACTTGAAGTCGAGCTCGGCGAAGGCGGCCTCGGGCATGTTTCCTGAGCTCCCGCTGACTAACCGATGCCCAGCGGAGCGCGGTCGGCCCGCTCGGTGGGCGCCGGAGGAACGGGCGGCTCGTCCGGGCCGTCGCCGAGGACGCGCTCCAGACCGGCGTTCACCGCCTCGAGGCTGATCCGCCCCCCGAGCAGCGGCACGCGCTTGACCTCGCGGCGAAGGGCCAGCTCGGCCATGTCGGCGTACTGGCCGTCGTTGGCCTCGACCGCCACGATCGTGTCGTAGCGGTCGGCGATGGCGCGCAGCTCATCGGTCAGCATGGGGTGGATCCGGATGGGCCGGAACAGCGCGTAGTCCGGGGCCAGCGGGGCGGCGACCCGGGACACGATCCCGTAGCCGATGATCAGCGTCTTCGCGTCAGTGTTCCAGCCGTGCTGGTACAGGGCATATCGGTCCGCGACCTCCTGGTGGCGGTGCTTCGCCGCGTAGAACTGGCGCAGGTACTCGTCCGCGTCGGCGGTGGCCGGCTCGCCGGCGTTCGGGCCGTGCTCGTACATCAGCACCCCGGCGAAGAAGCGTGGTTCCGCGACCTCGCTGGCCAATGGCGGGACCTCCCGTGGGGCGGCGCTCACCCCGGCCTCCAGCTCGTCGAGGTCCACGACTTCGTTCAGGTGGGCGACGAAGGTGTCCGACAGCAGGACCACCGGCGAGCGCGACTCCTCGGCGGCGTTGAAGGCGGCCACGGCCAGGGTGAACGCCTCCGGCACCGAGTTCGGGTAGAACGCGATCGGGGTGTAGTCGCCGCTGCTCCCGTACCGGACCTGGGCGATATCTCCCTGGCCGGGCATGGTCGGCATCCCGGTCGACGGCCCGACCCGCTGGACGTCGACGAACACGCACGGCACGCCGACCTTCTGCGCGTAGCCGATTCCCTCCTGCATGAGGCTGAAGCCGGGGCCGCTGGTCGCGGTGAAGGCTTTCGCCCCGGCGAGGGCGGCGCCGATGACCGCGTTCGCGCTCGCGATCTCGTCCTCCGCCTGGAGGAACCCGAACTCGGGGTGCTCCGCCGCCCAGCCCGACGCGATGTTCAGGATCTCGGTCGAGGGGCTGATCGGGTAGCCGGCGTAGTACGACGCCCCGGCGGCAATCGCGCCCCGGAACACCGCCTCGTTTCCCTGGACCAGGCGGCGCATCGGGTTAGCCCTCGTCCCCTGGTCCGGTCACGGCGTCCACGCCGCCCTCGACCTCCCCGTCGCCCTCCCCCTTCGCCGCGTAGGCGGCAATCGCGGCCGGGATCATCTCGATGGCGAGATCCGGGCAGTACCGCTCGCACAGCCCGCAGAGGATGCAGTTGTCCTCCTCGAGGATGGCGTCGTCGCGCAGGACGAGCGTGCCCTTGGGGCAGATGTCGACGCAGATGTCGCACCGCTTGCAGAAGACCGGGTTCCAGCTGATGTTCTGGTAATCGATCCAGCGCACGCCGTCCTGGTGGCCGGTGGAGGTGCCGGCCCCGAACTGGAGGGCGTTGGCCACCCGATCGGTGCTCATGGGGGGACCGATGATAGTCGCGCGGCGATTCCCTCGGGCAGGGATGAGCCCCGGCCGCGGCCGGGGCTCATCGGGACGGGCTGCGAGGTCAGGTCAGTCGATCTGCCCGCGCAACTCCCCACCCGGGAAGTCACCCGGACCCTCGTTCGGAGTTGTGTCTCCGTCATTCGTGTGGACGTTGACGTAGGTGGTGCCGGCCAGCAGTGCGTCGACGAACGTCTCCATTGACGCTCCGAGCAATGGACCGATCAGGTCAGCCTCTGTGATGGTGCCCTTCGCCAGCAGGCCGTCATGTCGACCGCTGCCAGGACCGGGCGCATCAGCGTCATGGAGCAGGAATGCCACGACTGGCTGGTTTACTCCCGCCGGGCCGTTCGGCCCATGGATATGCGAGAACACGACATTGTCGATCTTGAAGGCGAAGAGCGCGTAGCTGAGACTCTCCTGGTCGTTACTCAGCCAGAAGAGCGCGAAGCCGCGCGCGGGCGTTACGCGGGCCGGGACCTCGCTCGCGCCGCTCAGGGGAACGAAGAAGAACTGCTGTGGCCCTGCTGCCTGGGCAGGGGCGGCGAAGAGCATGCTCAGCGCCAGGGCTACCGTCACCAGCAGAGAAACGACAGTGGATTTACGAGCTTTCATGGGCGTTTGCGTACCTCCGGTGTCGGACGGGTCGCCCCAACCCTACGCCTGTCTCGAATGACGCTCAAACCGGGTCAGGCCGGTCGGGTCTCCGGCTCGACGATCGGCTCAGGCTCAGGGGCGGTGCGCGGACGACCGCTGACCAGGGCGATGACCGCCCCGATGATGATCACCGCGGCCAGCAGGGTCCGCGGAGTCAGCGCCTCGCCAAGGATCACGACCCCGAGCGCCACCGCCACGATGGGATTCACGTAGGCCGACGTCGACACCACCCCGATGGCGATGTTGTTGAGGAGCCAGATGTAGGCGGTGAAGGCAACCAGTGACCCAAAGATGATCAGGTACAGCACGGCAAGGACCGATGCGGTCGAGAACGAGCTCGGGTCGACGGATGCCAGCTCGCCCCGGAGGACGCCCACGGCCAGCATGATCGCGCCGCCGGCGAGCATCTGGAGGCCCGCTTCCTGGAACGGCGACTTCGGCAGCGGGGCGCGCCGTGCGTAGACCGAACCGATCGACCAGGTGATGGCCGCTCCGGCCACGAGGGCGATGCCCACGGGGTTGATGGGCTCGCTCCCCTCGAGCGGAACGACCAGGATCGCCACCCCGATCGTGCCGGCCACCAGCCCCAGCACCGACAGCCGGCTCGGCCGCTCGCGCACGACCAGGGCCTCGAAGATCATCATCCAGATCGGGGAGGTGGCAATGATGAGCGCGGCGATCCCCGACGGAATGAGCACCTCGCCGAGCACGACCCCACCGTTGCCACCCACCAGGAGCAGGGCGCCGATGATGACCACCGATCGCCAGTGGAGCAGGCTGGGTCGCTCGAGCCGCTGGCCGCGCAGGCGGTGCCATCCGATCAGGATCGCCAGCAGGATGAGGCCGGCCACGGAGTACCGGACGCCGGCCGCCACCAGCGGCGGCAGGGTCTGGACCATGACCGCGATACCGAGGTAGGTCGAGCCCCAGACGATGTAGACGATGCCCAATGCGCCGGCGACCTTCCAGGTCGGCGGGGCGGCGGCGCGCGGCAAGGCCATCAGCGCATTGTGCCGGGAAGTCGGCGTACCATCCCAGACCGTGACCTGGACCCGAGTGGCCGTGGCGATCCTTGCAGTGGCCGCGCTGATCGTGGCAGTGCTGATCCTCCTGCCCCTCTTTGGGATCGAGACCGGCATCGGTCCATTCGCCAGCCAGGCCCCGAGCCCATCCGCGTCGGCCAGTCCCTCGGTCGAGCCCTCCCCGTCCGAGTCGGCGTCACCCTCGCAGCCGGGGGAGTCCAGCGAGGCGACGGGCAGCCCCCCGGCGCCGGACGCATGGATCTGCGGCGAACCGGTCACCCTGGCCGCAACGGGCGGGGTGGTGGTCCATACCGCCGACGTCAGGGTCGGCACGCACGACGGCTATGACCGGATCACGTTCGAGTACCTCGAGGACGGGACCCCGGAATTCGACATGCGGACGGCGTCGCCGCCGTTCACCGAGGACGGGAGCGGCAATCCGATGACCGTGAACGGGTCGCCGGTCATGCAGATCACCCTGCAGGGAGCGACCAAGCTGGCCGATGACGGCAGCGTGACCTACACCGGCCCCACCGAATTCGAGCCCGGCTTCCCGCAGCTCGTCCATCTCATCGAGCGCGGCGACTTCGAGGCCGTGAACTCGTGGTACGTGGGCCTGAATGGCGGCGACTGCATGCGGGCCACCGTCCTGACCGATCCCAGCCGAATCGTGGTCGATGTCCAGCACTGAGCCCGTGATGCAGCCACGCAACCTTTCCCGCGCCACGATCGCGGAGCTGCTGGGGGTCGAGTAGCATCCGCGGGCCACCAGCCCGCGACGAGGACCTCCCACATGGCCAACCAACCGCCGTCCGGCGATCTCGACCTGTCCAAGACCTATGCCGCGCGGATCACCACCGAGCGAGGGGCGTTCGACGTGGAGCTGTTCGCGGCCGATGCCCCGCTGACGGTCGAGAATTTCGTCAACCTGGCACGAGCTGGCTTCTATGACGGCACGACGTTCCACCGGGTCATCCCCGGATTCATGGCGCAGGGCGGGGATCCGACCGGGAGCGGGAGCGGCGGCCCCGGCTACCAGTTCCGCGACGAATTCAGCTCGTCGCGCCGCCACGACGGGGCCGGTGTCCTGTCGATGGCCAACGCCGGGGCGAACACGAACGGGAGCCAGTTCTTCATCACGTTTGGCCCGACGCCCCATCTCGACGGCAAGCACACGGTCTTCGGCCGCGTGACCGACGGCATGGACGTCGTCCGCGCCATCCGCGAACGCGACCCGTCGCGCGACCCGAACCCGGGCGACCGCATCGAGCGGATCGAGATCACCGAGGCGCCACGCGCCTAGGCGCACGCCGAAGGGCTCAGGCCGCCTCGTACAGCAGGGCGTAGGTCACCGCCGGGTCGGGCGCGAAGTCGAAGCTCGTCCCGCACGCGCTGCACAGCAGCTCGTCGGAGTTCGCCTCGACCTCGAACGCAACCTCGTCGGCGCACCAGGGGCAGATCAGGTGAACAGTCATGCCCGCAGCCTGAGCGTGGTTCGCGACATCTAGCCCGTCGCAATTTCACGCGCACAGTACTTGCGCACTTGCGCAACTACTGATACGATCACGTTCGTGATGGCACTTGCCGCATCCCCAACCGAGGCCCAGCGCGACCGTTCCGCGGCCGTCGCCCGCGCCCTGGCCGACCCGAAGCGGCTCTGCGTCCTCGAGAACCTCGCCGACGGTGGCGAGCGATCGGTCGGCGACCTGTCCCGCAACGTCGGGTGCCAGGTCCCGAACATGAGCCAGCACCTCGCGGTCCTGCGCGCCGCCGGCATCGTGGCCAGCCGACGCCAGGGCAGCACCGTCCTGTACCGCATTGCCGACCGCAGCGTCCTGGACCTCGTTGGCGCGCTCCAGCGCGTCGCGGGCGACCGGGTCGCGGGCTGAAGCGCTCGTCCCCCGAGACCACGAAAGGAACCCGACCACCAATGTCCTCCAACGTCCCCGAGGTCACCGATGCCACCTTCGAGCAGCTGGTGACCAACGCCGAGAAGCCGGTCATCGTCGACTTCTGGGCCGCCTGGTGTGGTCCCTGTCGCCTCGTCGCCCCGGAGATCGACAAGATCGCCGAGAAGTACGCGGGCCAGGTCGAGGTGTACAAGCTCGACGTCGACGCGAACCCGCATACGGCCGCGCACTTCGGGATCATGAGCATCCCGACCGTGGCCTACTTCCAGAAGGGCCAGCCGCCGCGCGCCGCGGTCGGCTTCCGTCCGATGGCGGCCCTCGAATCGGCCTTCGGGCTCGACACCCTGGCGGCATCCGCCTGATCGCGATACCGCCCAACCGAATCCCGCGCATCCGCACCTAGGGGTGGCGCCAGGCGGCCATTCGCGCCCGCGCACGGTGCAGGCTACGGTGTACCCGATGTCCCGATCCCGGCTGGTGGCCGGCGCCGTGCTCGCGCTGGTCGCAGCGGCGACCCTGGCGCCTATCGGTCCCTCGACGGCACGAGCCGGCGGCGGCCTGATCACGGTCATGGACGCCACCTACGACGTCCGGCCGGACCAGGCCCGGGTCCACGTCACTATCGACGCGACCTCGACCTCGTTCGAACGCGACGCCCCCGAGGGGCCGGTGTACTACGCGGGGCTCAGCATCCACGTCCCGCCCGGGTCGAGCAACGTGGCCGCGTCGTCTTCCGACGGCACATCGCTCGAGCTCACGGTCACCCCGGGCGCCGATTCGGTCCAGGTCGACATCGGGTTCTCCGAGCAGGTCTTCCTCGGCGACTCCTATGCGTACCAGGTCACGTTCGACATGATCGACCGCGGGGGTGCGGCCGACCGTGACTTCCGCATCGGTCACTCGGTGGTCGCCTTCCCCGTCTGGGCCTTCGGCTCCTCGGATGCGCAAGGCAACAGCGTGGCGGCGCTCCTGCCCCCGAACTTCACCCCGTCGGTGTTCGGCGGCCCGCTGACCGCGACCACCGACGCCGACGGATCGGTCACGCTGGCGGCGGAGGTCGCGGACGCCCAGAGCTGGTTCGCCTATGTCACCGCCGAGCGACCGGGGATTTACACCGAGTCCCCGTTCAGCCTGGACATCGGCGGCGAAGCGGCCGCGGTCGTCATCCGGGCATGGGACGACGACCCCGACTGGGGGCAGCGGACCCAGGACCTCCTGGTCGACGGCATTCCGGCGCTGTACGAGCTCATCGGTCTCCCGTGGCCCGTCGTCGGTGTCCTGCGGGTGGAGGAGTCGGCCAACCGGCTGGGCGACTACGCGGGCATCTACAACCAGGTCACCGAGAAGATCAACGTCCGCTACGACGCGGATGCGACCGTGACCCTCCACGAAGCCGCGCACATCTGGTTCAACGACGACCTGTTCCGCGAGCGATGGATCGGCGAGGCGTGGGCGGAGTTCTACGCCGTGCAGTCGGCGGAGGCCATCGGGGTCAGCGGCGAGTCGTTCCAGCTGACCGATGACCTGCTCGCGGCCCGCATCCCGCTGAACGACTGGGCGCCGGTGGGCGCCGAGAACGACGCGGTCGAGGTCTTTGCCTACGCCGCGTCGTACCACCTGGCCACCCTGATCTTCGATCGAACCGATCTCGAGAACCTCCGCGCCGTGTGGCGCGGGGTGGCGAACGGGGAGATGGCGTACCAGCCGTCCCACAGCTCGGAGGAGCCACGGACCGGCGTCGCGTTCAGCCTCGACGGCTGGCAGCGGCTGCTGGATCTGCTCGAAGAGCGAGCCGGGACCGAGTTCGCCGACCTGTGGACGACGTGGGTCGTCGATACGGAGCAGAACGAGCTGCTCACCGAGCGCGCGGACGCGCGCGCCCGCTACCTGGAGGTCGTGGCCGCCGCCGGTGAGTGGGAGCTGCCCGAGGGGATCCGCTACGACCTGGGCAGCTGGCAGTTCGACGACGTGATGGCCGACCTGGACACCGCCGACCGGATCCTCGCCTTCGCGGCCGACCTGACGGCGCTGGCCGCGGAGCTGGACCTCGATCCGCCGGGCCAGCTGCGCGATGCGTTCGAGGGGACCGACGGGCTCGAGCAGGCCCTGACCGAGGCCAACCGGGAGCTGCTCGCGCTCGAGACGATCGCTGACGCGACCAGCGGGCTGGCGACTGAGCCGGAGCCGTTGGAGGCGATTGGACTGCTGGGCTCGGAGCCGGACCTGGACCTCGACGCCGCGCGCGTCGCCTGGGAAGCCGGAGACCACGCCACGGCTTCCGACCATGCCGATGCGGTGCTCGCTACGCTCGCCGCCGCCGATGATCGTGGGCGCGAGCGGCTGGGGATCGGCGCGGGCCTGCTCCTGCTCGGCGCCGGTGGCGTGTTCCTGGTCGTCCAGCGCCGTCGCGCGCCCCACGACCCGGAGCCCCTGCCCCCGACCGATGACCGACTCGAGGAGGCGGCGTAGCCGCCAGGCAGGCTCGACCCTAGGCGGCGTTGCCGCTAAGCGGCCGACTCGTCGGCCTGCATCATCCCGAACGGGTTCCCCTCGGTGTCAACCGCGTACGCGAGCCAGCCGGCGCCGGGCACCGGCGCCCTGGCCCGGGTGATCCGTCCACCCGCCGCCTCGACGGCGGCCACCGCGGCATCGAGGTCAGGCACGTCAATCGTGTTCGTGATCTGGTCGTCGGCATCCTGCCGGCGGCCGATGCCGCCGTCGATCCCCGGCTCGGGCGCCTCGCCGGTGGTCACCAGCCAGTAGTCGGTCGGGCCACCCCACTTCTCGACTTTCCAGCCGAAGGCATCGGCGTAGAACTTCGCCGCCGCGATCCGGATCGTCGGCGGGGAGCTCGAAGTGGACGACGCGCGCGGGCATGGCAACCTCCGACTGCGGTGAATGGCCGGGTCATTCTCCTACGCCCGCTCCCGTAGACTCCATCCCCTTCGTGACCGGGTCGATCAACGCCGTCCTGCTGGGCAACTTCACGCTGCGCTTTTCGACCGGACTGACCGGCGCCCTGCTCCTGTACTACCTGGCCGATCTGCCCGAGTTCGGCGGACCCGAGGTGTCCGCCTTCACAGCCGGGGTGCTGGGAGCGCTGTACTTCGCCGCCGAGCTGATCCTCTCCCCGTTCTTCGGCATGCTGGCCGACCGATTCGGAACGCACCGGCTCATGCAACCGGGACCGATCATGGGCGCGATCGCGGTCATCCTCACCGCACTGACCACCAGCGTCCCGCTCCTGGCCGGCACGCGGTTCCTGGAGGGAGCGGCCGCGGCGGCCAGCGTCCCGGCTGCCCTCGGCTACATCGCTATCGTCACCTCCCGCAGCCAGGCGTTGCGCGGCAAGGTGGTCGCCCGCTTCGAAGTGGCGACCCTGGGTGGGGTCGGAGTTGGATCGGTGGTGGCCGGGTTCCTGTGGTCGGTCCTGGACACGAGAGCGTTCTACGTCAACGCGGTCGTGTACGGAATCACCTTCCTGATCCTCCGCTACGGGGTCGAGGACCTGCCGGAGCACATCCCCACCGCCCCGGGCGAGGAGACGGTGCCCGCCTCCCTGCTCCACCTCGGGCGGTACCGCGACGTGCTGCGCAACCGGGCGGTGTGGCTGCTGGCCCCGACCTGGATCGCGCTCAACGCCCTGCTCGGCTCGTGGGGCACCCAGGCCATCTTCCAGCTCGTCCAGGAACCGTCGACCGAGTTCACGGACCAGCGCCTGATGCAGGGCATCGAGGCGTGGCAGGCGAGCCTCGTCCTGGGCGTCGGCTTGCTGGTCCTGTTCTCGGGCCTGCTGTACTGGGGGAACCGCTTCACCCGTCTGCGGCGGACGACGATCATTGGTATCGGGCTGGCCGGCGGCGTTGTCTTCGTCGTCGCCCTCTTCGGCCTGAACCACTCGATCGGCCGCGCCCCCCCGTTCGTGGCCTTCACCCTGCTCCTCGCCGCCGCCGGCCTGTTCGTCCTGGCCGGGGCCACGCCCGCCGCGGTCGGGTTCCTTTCCGACGTCAGCGAGGGCTTCCCCGGTCGGCGAGGCGTGATCATGGGCCTCTACTCGGTGTTCCTCGCTCTCGGCCAGATCATCGGCGCGGTGGTCGCCGGGGTGGCCGCCGAATGGCGCGGGATCGACGGCCTGCTGATCGCCAGCGCCGGCTTGCTGATCGTGGCGCTCATCCCGCTCGGCCAGCTGCGCGCCACCGAACATCACATGCCCGGCCACGAGACGGCGCCGGCGGCGTAGGGCGCATCGGTATCCTAGGCGGCCAATGCGCCTGTCCCGCCTCTTCTTCACGACCCTGCGCGAGGACCCCGCCGATGCCGAGATGGTCTCGCACCGGCTGCTGGTCCGCGCCGGCTACGTCCGACAGCTCGGATCGGGGATCTACAGCCTCCTGCCGCTTGGGTTCGCGGTCAGCAAGAAGGTCGAGCAGGTCATCCGGGAGGAGATGAACGCGATCGGCGGGCAGGAGATGGAGATGCCCGTCGTCCAGCCCGCCGACCTGTGGAAGGAGAGCGGGCGCTACGCGAAGATCGGCCCGGAGCTGCTCCGGTTCAAGGACCGCGGTGGGCGCGACATGGTGCTGGCCATGACCCACGAGGAGGTCGTCACCGACCTCGTCCGCGACTTCGTGAAGTCCTACCGGCAGCTGCCCGCCATCGTCTACCACTTCCAGACCAAGTTCCGCGACGAGCCGCGCTCGCGGGGCGGCCTGATCCGCGTCCGCGAGTTCGTCATGAAGGACAGCTACACCCTCGACGCGGACGACGAGGGGCTCGACCATGGCTACGAGCTCCATCGCGGCGCCTACACGCGGATCTTCGACCGGCTCGGGCTGGAGACGGTCGTGGTGGGGGCCGACGTCGGGATCATGGGCGGCACCGGAGCGGACGAGTTCATGGTCCTCAACGACCACGGCGAGGACACCCTCGTCCTGTGCGGCAGCTGCGGGTACGCGGCCAACCTGCAGATCGCGGTGGTGGCGCAGCCGGATCCAGCCCCCGAGGAGCCGTTGCCGAACGAGGAGGTCGCTACGCCGGGCACGGACACGATCGCGTCGCTGGCCGCCCAGCTGGGGATCGGCACCGAGCGGACGGCGAAGGCCACGTTCTTCACGACCACCGATGGGCGCCTGGTCACGGCCATCGTGCGGGGCGACTTCGAGGTCAACGAGACCAAGCTGGCGAACGCGGTGCAGGCCGTCGGCGGGCTGCGGACCGCGCACGCCGACGAGATCAAGGCGGCCGGGATGGAGCCCGGCTACGGGTCCCCGATCGGCGCGCACGACACGGTGGTCGTGCTCGACGACCTCGCTGCCCGATCCCCGAACCTGGTGGCGGGCGCGAATCGACACGGGTACCACCTGCGGAACGTCAACCACCCGCGGGACTTCAGCGCGGACCTGGTCGTGGACATCCGCAACGCCCGCGACGGCGACCCCTGCCCCCGATGCGGGACGCCGGTCGTCCTGCGCCACGGGATCGAGGTCGGCAACATCTTCAAGCTCGGAACCGACTTCACCGAGGCCCTGGGCGCGACCTACCTCGCGGAGGACGGCAGCCGGCGCCTGGTGGTGATGGGCAGCTACGGGATCGGCCTGGGCCGAGCGGTGGCTTGCATCGTGGAGGAGCACCACGACGAGAAGGGAATCGCCTGGCCTCGGGCAGTCGCCCCGTACCCGGCGCACCTGGTGGCGCTCGGCGCGATGAAGGACCCCGCGGTGGCCGACGCGGCCGAGGGCCTCTACCAGCGCCTGACTGATGCCGGGGTCGAGGTGCTGTACGACGACCGTGACGAGTCGCCCGGCGTGAAGCTGACCGATGCCGAGCTGCTCGGCATGCCGACCATCGTCACCATCTCGACTCGCTCGCTGGCCGGCGGCGGAGCGGAGGTGACCGATCGGGCGACCGGCGAGCGCGCCATTCGCCCGCTGGCCGACGTGGAGGCCGATCTCCGGGCTCTGGCGTGAACCCGCCCGAGGGCTGGTCGCCGCGCCAGCTCGCCACCCTGGCCACCCTGGCCGAGTCCTTCGCGCCCGGTTTCGCCGCCGCCGATTACGACCGCCGCGCCGTCCTGGCCGCCGAGACCCTGAACGCGGTCGCCGACCCGGATGACCTCCGCCAGCTGCGACTGGTGGTCACCGCCCTCGACACGCCGGTCGCGAACCTGCTGACCGGCGGCGGGTGGCACCGGCTGACGGACCTCGACGGGCCAGGCCGGGATCGGTTGCTGCTGGGATGGGCCGGCAGCCGGCTCGCTCAGCGCCGGACGGCGTTCCAGGCGTTCAAGCGGCTGTCCCTGTTCCTGGCCTGGACCGATGCCGGCGCCGATGGCGCCGGAAACTCGGCATGGCCCGAGATCGGCTACGCCCCGGCCGCACCGGTTGCCGCTCCACCCGCCTCCATCGTGCCGATGGCCGTGGACCGTTCCTCGTCGGAGCCGCTCGCCCTCGAGACGGACGTCGTGATCGTGGGATCGGGAGCCGGTGGCGGCGTGGTCGCCGCGCGTCTGGTGGAGGCGGGGCGTGACGTGCTGGTCGTCGAGGCGGGTCCGTACCTGTCCGAGGCGGAGATGCCCGTGAACGAGGGCGAGGCGTTCCGACGTCTCTATCTCGACCGCGGCACGACCTCGACCGCTGACCTCGGCATCACGATCGTGGCCGGGACCGGCGTCGGCGGCGGGACGACGACCAACTGGACGACCTGCTTTGCGCCGCCCCACTGGCTGCGCGACGAGTGGGCCGCCGACCACGGACTGGAGGGCTTCGCCGGCGAACAGACCGATGCGGACCTCGTCCGCCTCCGCGCCGAGCTCGAAATCCAGCCGCCGTCCACGGTGCCGCCGAAGGACAAGGCGATCCTCGATGGGGCGGAGGCCCTGGGGTGGGAGCACGCGCTCACCGAACGGAACGCCGGTCCCTGCACAGACTGCGGGGCCTGCGGGTTCGGGTGCCGGGCCGGGGCGAAGCGCTCGGGCCTCCGCGCGCACCTCGCCGCCGCCCACGCGGGTGGGGCGCGGGTGCTGGCGGACGCGACCGTTGAGCAGGTGACGTTCGAAGGAGGCGCCGCGGCCGGGGTCCGGGGCCGGCTTGGATCGGCGGCTGGCGAACCGGGCCGCACGTTCAGCATCCACGCCCGGCAGGTGGTGGTCGCGGCGGGGGCGCTTCGCACATCCCTGGTCCTCGCCTCGAGCGGGGTGGAGCACCCCGAGCTGGGTGCCAACCTCCGGCTGCATCCGGCCACCGTGGTCATCGCCCGCATGCCCGACCCGGTGCAGATGTGGCTGGGCCCGCTGCAGGCGGCGCGCTCGCTCGAATTCGTGCGACCCGGGCCGGCAGCGGTGGATGGGGTGGGGCCTGCGCACGGCGGCTTCTTCATCGAGACCGGCCCTGCCCATCCGGGACTCATTGCCAGCGCGTTTCCGTGGGAAGGCGGCGACGCCGGCCGCCGCATGATGCGCGAGGCCCGTTTCATGGTCCCGCTGGGCGCCGCGCTGCGGGACGTGTCCGCCGGCCGCGTGCGATGGAGCCGGAGCGGCCGGCCGCGGATCGACTACCGGCTGGCGGATGCCGACCGCCGAACCGCGGCGCGCGCCACCGTGGAGCTCAGCCGGCTTGGGCGGGCCGCCGGTGCGGTCGAGCTCATCGTCGGCGGCACCCCACCCGACCGATTCAACGCGGCGCCGGGCACGGAGACGGAGTGGGCCGCCTTCCTCGGCCGGCGCGCGCGAGCCGACTTCGCCCCGAATCGGGCGTTCCTCTTCTCGGCCCACCAGATGGGCACGGCGCGGGCGGGCGCCGATCCGCGGAGCCATCCGTGCGACCCCCACGGCCGCGTGCGCACCGGGGAGACGTGGGGTCCGATCGCGGGCCTCTACGTGGCGGACGGCTCGCTGTTCCCGACCGCCGCCGGGGTGAACCCCATGTTGACGATCATGACCCTCGCCGAGCGAACGGCCCGCGCCGTCATCGCCGACGCCTGAGACGAATCGGTCTGAGAACGACTCGGTCTGGGAGCTACTCGGTCTCCATCGACCGGAGCCCCGCCCGGAATTTCCGGGCCGCCAGCACGCCGAGGACCGCAGCCAGGCCGGCCAGGAACACGAACCACGGGCCGTACGGGTAGCTCGATCCCTGCTCGGGAAGGAAGTACGCGACCAGCCAGACGGCCGCGACCACGCCGAGGACCGCGACCACCGCCCCCAGGATGAGCCCCAGCCACCGCGCCCAGCGCTGGCCGGCGAGCAGGCCCACGAGCGCGATCAGCCCGACCGGGAAGGCGATGACCGCCACGACGAGGCCCCATCCCTTCTCGGACCCGCTGATCGGCGCGGTGTTCGGAAAGCTCATCGTTCGCGCAGCCTACAGGGACCGCAGCTGCGGAAACACCTCGGCGCCGACCCAGTCCAGGCGGCTGGTGTCGTGCACCCCGCGGACGCTGAAGATGACGTGCTGGGCGCCCGCCTCGGCCAGCGCGCCCCATCGGTCCACGATGGCCTCCGCCGAGTCGCGCTCCGGGTCGACCGACTTCAGCACGCTCCGCTCGATCTCCTCGTACGGGCGGCCGAGCCGCTCGCAGTGCTCGCGCAGGACGGCGTACTTGCGGCGGAGAGTGTCCGGGTCGCCGAAGACGTTCGAGGCGTCCGCGTACTGGGCCACCAGTCGCAGGGTCTTCCGCTCGCCACCTCCGCCGATCATGATCGGCACCCGTGGCCGGCTGATCGACTGGGGCGAGTTCAGGAGCCGGGTGGCGGTGTAGTGCTTCCCGTCGTGGCGGCCCTGGGTCCCGCTGCCATCGGTCCACATCGCGTGCGCCATCTGGAGAGTCTCCTCGAGCATCTCGAACCGCTCGCGGAGCGGGGGGAAGGGCCAGCCCAGGCCCATCGACTCCTCCTCGTTCCACGCGGCGCCGATCCCGAACCAGGCCCGCCCGCCGGACAGGACGTCGAGGGTGGTGGTGGCCTTGATCCAGATGCCGGGCGGGCGGTAGTGGATGCCTCCGACCATGAGCCCCAGCCGCGCCCGTTCCGAGTGGGCGGCCATGAAGCCGAGCGCGGTCGAGCCGTCGAGCATTGGCGCCTCCGGCGGCCCGAGCCCGCGGATCTGGAAGAAATGGTCCATGACCCAGATCGAGTCGAAGCCGGCATCGTCCGCGGCGCGGACCACGCGGCCGAACGTGGGACCGATGGCGGCCGCGCCGCCGGGCCAGGTGAACGAGCTGATCTGAAGTCCGAACTTCACAGCAGCCCCTCAGCGGCGCATGATCGGAACCGCACTGGCGAGGGGAGCGTCACATGCACGGGATGACCATCTCACGAATAGGTCTCGCCGCGTTGCTGGCCATGCTGGCGGCGGGCTGCGCCTTCCTGCCGGGCGGTGGCAGCCCGGACCTGGCCGGACGCGAGTTCCTGTCGACGTCGGTCACGGTCGGCGGGCAGGCGCAGCCGCTCGTCGAGGGGACCAGGATTCGGCTCGCGTTCGATGATGCCGACATGCTCGCCGCCCATGCCGGGTGCAACCACTTCGGGGCGGCGTACCGGATCGACGGCGGGGTGCTGGCGATCACCGAGGGCGCGATGACCGAGATCGGGTGCGAGCCCGCGCTCAGCGAGCAGGACGAGTGGCTGTTCGCGTTCCTCGGGTCGCAGCCATTGATCCAGCTCAGCGGCGACGAGTTGATGCTCGAAGACGGCGAGACCCTGATCACGCTCCTCGACCGCGAGGTGGCCGATCCCGATCTGCCGCTCGTTGGTCCGGTCTGGACCGTGAGGGCGATCATCTCCGGTGACGCGGCGTCCACCGTGCCGGAGGGCGTGGTCGCGACCCTCGTCTTCACCGATGACCAGCTGGTCATGGTCAATACCGGCTGCAATTCGGGGAGTGGCGGGGCGGAGGTCCGGGCCGACACGATCCGATTCGGGGAGATCGCCCTGACCCGGATGGCATGCGAGGGCGGAGCCGCGGACATGGAGGAGGCGATGCTGACCGTCCTCAGTGCCGATGTCGTGCGCTACGAGGTGGACGCCAGCCTCCTCGAGCTGAGCATCGCCGGCTACGGGCTGCAGCTGGCCGGAAGCGCCTTGGACTAGCGGTCGACGGTGACGCCCTTCCAGAAGGCCACGTAGCCCTCGACGTTCTTCGCCTTCTCCGACGCGTCGGGGTAGTACCACGCCGCGTCGGGGTTCTCGGATCCATCCACGACGAGGGTGTAGTAGCTGGCGGTCCCCTTCCACCAGCAGACCGTGTGGGTGTCGCTGGGCTTCAGGTACTCGGTCCTCACCGAGCCCGGCGGAAAGTAGACGTTGCCCTCGACGAGCTCGACCTCGTCGCTCTCGGCGAGGACGGCGCCGTTCCACGTTGCGCGAGCCATGCCTAAGGGTAGCGCCACAACAGGAAACGGGGTACGGACCGGTCCGTACCCCGTCTCTGCCAGGGGGGCTGCGTCAGCGGCGCCTCAGGCCACGATGGCCTTGGCGCCGGATTGATGGTCAGGCCCCAAGGGCGATGGGGCCTGACCGACTGGACTGCTTAGCTGCGCTCGCGGGCCCCGCGCATGTTGGCGTAGGCCAACGCGCCGAGAGAGCCGAGCAGGATGAGGCCGAAGCCAACGGTCGTCAGCGGGCCACTGAAGCCAACCACCGAGGCCGCGGTGTCGGGGATCGATCCGGCCGGTGTCCCGGTGGCGCCGGCTTGGCTGCCCTCAGGCTCCGACGCCTCGGTGGCGCAGGGTTCGACCGTGAGGCTGCCCGAGCCCAGGACGCGCCCATCGAGGTCCTCGATCGACCAGGCATAAGTGCCCGGTTCGACGAAGGCATCTCCGGTATTCGTGTCGAACTCAACCGGCGCGCCGTCGAGGAACAGGTGGAGCAGGGTCAGCAGGATGGTTGCCTGAACCCGGATCCGCGGAGTGTCCTCAGACCCCTCGCACGTGACCAGCTGGGCGCTGACGACGACCGGGGGCTCGCACAGCTCCGCGTTGGCGGCAGCGCTGGCCTTGGCGTTGTGGTCGGACGCGTAGCGCACGTACAGGGTGGCTCCGCCGCGGACTGTCTCGAACGAGTGGGGCCCGGAGGTCCCGAAGTCAAGCGTGTCGAAGACGACCGAGAAATCCGACACCCAGGACAACTGGATGTTCTGGTTGCTCTCGGCATGCAGATTGATCGTCCACGAATAGTGGTTCTCGTCCTCGGCACACTCGGCCGCCAGCTGCGGGGCCACCCAACCGAGGGCGGTGCCGGCGGTGGCCAGGGCAAGGAGGAGTGCGGAGAGGATGGACAGACGGATGCTGCGCACAGGTGACGCCTCCAGGATGGTTGGGCACTGACCAGCCGAGGCGACAGCCGGGCGGCTGGGTTCTGTCCAGCTCGCCCGACGACTGTACCCATCGGTACCAGGCCTGGCTAGCCCCCAACATCAGTCGGCGGGGGTGGACCGGGGCGGTCTGGAGCGGTCGATGGGTCCTAAAGAGGTGCGTCGGGGCACCATGAGGGCCTGGCACCCCGACGCGGAGACATCCGAAGGTCCTACGCCACGGCGGCGGGCTCGACCCCGTTTTCGGCGGCGGCCAGGGGCTCGTACTCGACGTCGGTCAGCTGGCCGGCCAGGTACTGGTCGTAGGCCGCCATGTCGAAGTAGCCATGGCCGGAGAGGTTGAACAGGATCACCCGCGACTCCCCGGCCTCGCGGGCCTCGAGCGCCTCGTCGATGGCCGCCCGGATGGCGTGGCTCGACTCGGGCGCCGGAATGATCCCCTCGGTCCGGGCGAACTGGACCGCCGCCTCGAAGCACGTGTTCTGCCCATAGGCCCTGGCCTCGAGGAAGCCCAGCTCGTACAGGTGCGAGACCAGCGGCGCCATGCCGTGGTAGCGCAGCCCGCCGGCATGGATTGGCGCCGGCCGGAACCCGCTGCCCAGGGTGTGCATCTTCAGCAGCGGGGTCATGCCCACGGTGTCGCCGAAGTCATACCGATACTCGCCCCGGGTCAGGGACGGACACGATGCCGGCTCCACCGCCAGGAAGCGGGTCGTCGCATTCCCGGTCAGTCGATCGCGGAGGAACGGGAAGGCGATGCCCGAGAAGTTCGAGCCGCCACCCGCGCAGCCGATGACGACGTCGGGCACGTCGCCCGCCATCTCCATCTGCTTGATCGCCTCCTGACCGATGACCGTCTGGTGCAGCAGGACGTGGTTGAGCGCGCTTCCGATCGAGTAGTGCGTGTCCTCGCGGGTGGCCGCCTCCTCGATCGCCTCGCTGATCGCGATTCCCAGGCTCCCGGTCGAATCCGGATCCGCCGCCAGGATCTGGCGACCCGCGTTCGTCTCGGTCGAGGGCGAGGCGATGATCTGTGCCCCGAAGGTCTCGATGAAGCTCCGTCGGAACGGCTTCTGGTCGTAGGAGACCTTGACCATGTAGACCTTGGTCTCGATCCCGAACAGCGCCCCGGCGAAGGCGAGGGCGCTGCCCCACTGGCCGGCGCCGGTCTCGGTCGTCAGGCGTCGGATCCCTTCGGCCTGGTTGTAGTACGCCTGCGCCACCGCCGTGTTGGGTTTGTGGGACCCCGCCGGCGAGACGCTCTCGTTCTTGTAGTAGATGCGGGCCGGGGTATCGAGCGCCCGCTCCAGGCCGAGTGCCCGGATCAGCGGGGAGGGGCGGTAGATGCGGTACACCTCCCGGACCGGCTCCGGGATCTCGATGAACCGCTCGGCGCTGACCTCCTGCCTGATGAGCTCCATCGGGAACAGGGGCGCGAAGGCCTCTGGACCGATGGGCTCCTTCGTGCCCGGATGAAGCGGCGGGGGCAGCGGCTCCGGCAAGTCGGCGGCGATGTTGTAGTAGTGCGTCGGGAGCTCGCTCTCGGGGAGCGTGAACCGGCGCGTGGCTTCCGGTGCTGCGATGGACATGAGGTGGACCTCCAGAGAACAACGCGACCCCTCCGTCCCAAAGGACGAGGGGGTCTCTCGTGGTGCCACCTTTGTTCCCCGGTGTTCTCGACCGGGCTCATTCGACCACGGCTCGGACGCTTCCGCGTCCTGGCGATGGCCTCGGCTTCGCTATCGGTGCCTCTCCGCCGGGCGCTACTGCCGCTAGGGTTCGCTCCCGGAGCTCACGGGCCCATTCACCGATCGCGCCGCCGCCGAGGTCTCACTGCTCCCGGCTCCCTGGAGGCTCGCCAGAACGGGTACTCGTCCCGATCGTCGCCGTCTTGAGTTGTGCGCGGGACCGTACGCCCGAGCAGCAAGCGTGTCAAGGCGGCCGCTTCGGAGACTGCGATGCCGATGCAACGCCGGCGTGAGCGCATTGCAACGCCCCCGGACGCCTATGGGACCGAGACTTCGCGGCGAACCAGGGCTCGTAAGGCGAGCCGGGAGGTAGGTAATGACCCGTGAAGAACACCGAACTGTCGTGACCCAGGACCCGATCCCCAGCGCGCCGACGGCCTCGGAAAGCCACCATACGGTGGAGGTCCGACCCAGCGGCGGCGAGATGGCGCGACGCGTCGTCGTGCTGGTGTTCGGCGTCGTCCAGATCCTGATCCTGAGCCGGATCGTCCTGCTGCTGATCGACGCGCAGGAGAGCAACGCGCTGGTATCGGGGATCTACGCGTTCAGCCAGCTGTTCGTGGCGCCGTTCGAAGGCGTCCTGGGCACCGATGCGCTTGCCGCGAGCGGGTCGATCCTCGACCTGGCGGCCGTGGTCGCCCTGGTCGGCTGGAGCATCCTCGAGCTGATCATCCTGTGGGGCGTCAACGTGTTCCGCCGCGAGCCCGTTTGACCTTTGACCTGAGCGTCCCCGAACGCCGCCGGCTGAATCAGCCGGCGGCGTTCCCGTGCCCGTCGATCGGGCTGGGAAGCGTCGGCGGCAGCGTGACGGCGAAGCAGGTGCGCCCCGGTCGCGAGTCAACCTCGATCGTGCCGCCGTGCTGGACCACGATGTTGTGGCTGAGATGCAGCCCCAGCCCGGATCCGACACCAGGGGGCTTGGTCGTGAAGAACGGCTCGAAGAGCTTGGCCACGACGTCCGGCGGGATCCCGGGGCCGTCGTCGCAGAGGTCGACCTGGACCCCGCCGGCATCGGTCGCGACCGCGCTGATGGTGATCTCGCCGTGGCCGTGCATGGCGTCGATCGCGTTGTCGAGGATGTTCGTCCAGACCTGGTTCAGCTCGCTGCCCCAGCCCTCGATCTCGGGCAGGTCCGGGGCATAGTCGCGGCGGACGGCGATGTCCTCCAGCTTGTGCTCGAGGATGACCAGCGTGTCGTCGATGCCCTTGGTGACCGCGAAGCGCTGGACCGGCGCCTGGTCGAGGTAGGCGTATCCCTTCGTCGCGCCGACGATGGCGCTGATCCGCGCCGCCGCCATCTGGATCTCCGACAGGAGCTCCTCTCCGGAAGCGACGCTCGCCAGCCAGCGCACGGCGGCGGGGACGGCCGCCGGATCGAGGCCGGCCAGCGCGCGGCGCAGGTCGTCGGCCGTCCACCCGGTCGAGGTCAGCCGACCGGCGGCGTCATCGGGGCCCTCCGACTCGGGAAAGCCGACGGCGCGCAGGGCGGCGGCGACCTCGTCGGTCCGGTCCGCTCGGGCGAGCGGGTCAAGCGCCTCCCCGGCGGCCGAGGGCGTGGCCCCGACCAGGGCCTCGAGCTGGGGATGGCCGACGGTGATGCCAAGCGCCGCCGCGTTCCGCTCGCGGGTGACCTCCGCCAGCTCGTCGGCCGAGCGGCGGATGGCCGCGGCGGGGTTGTTCAGCTCGTGGGCGAGCCCGGCGGCCAGCGTGCCGAGGGCCGCGAGCTTCTCGCGCTGGCGGAGCGCCTCCTCGATGCCACGGAGTCGCGAGGTGACCGTCCGCAGCAGAGCGGTGGCAACGTCCGGGTCGGCCGCGATCGTGGCCAGCACCGACTCCAGCGGCAGCCGAAGCACCTCGGCATCGGTCACCGCGTACACCGATGCCATCCGCCGGCCCCGCTCGAAGGCCGCCATCTCGCCCTGGATCGACCCGGGGCCGACCCGGGTCAGGGCCACCTCCGCATTCCCCGAGAGCTTGCGGATCTCCAGGTCGCCGCTGACGACGACGAACAGCTCCTCGGCCGGGTCGCCCTCGCGGAGGAGCGCCTCGCCCGGCCGGAGGCGAAGCGGCTCGGCATCGGCCGCGAGTCGGCGGAGCGGATCGTCCCCCACCTCGGCGAAGAATGGCGATGCGCGGAGCTGGTTGAGCCGCTCGTCGTTCGCCGCGGAGGTCACAGCGTGGCCAGGTACTGGTGGACGAACTGGATGGCCATCGAGCCCTCCCCTACCGCGCTGGCGATGCGCTTCACTGACCGGGCCCGCACGTCCCCAGCGGCGAAGATTCCGGGCAGGCTCGACTCGAGCAGGAACGGATCGCGGTCCGGCCAGCCGGGCGGGCGTTTGCCGTCGAGCACGACGGCAGGCCCGGTGGGGATGAACCCCGACTCGTCGCGGACCACGTCCTCCGGCAGCCACTCGGTGCGGGGCTGCTGGCCGATGAACACGAACAGGGCGGAGAGGGGCAACGTCTCGGAGGTCGGCTCTCCGTCGCCCTCGCACCTCAGGGTTGCGCTGGCGAGGTGGCCCTCGCCGCTGCAGGCGGTGATCTGGGTGCGGTAGCGGACCTCGATGTTCGGAATGGCGGCGATCTGGTCGATGAGGTATTGGCTCATCGACGAGAGCTCCGAAGTGCGGACCATGAGCAGGACGCGCTTCGCGAACCGGGCGAGGTACACCGCGGCCTGTCCGGCGGAGTTGCCGCCGCCCACCACCCCGACCTCCAGGTCCCGATACAGCACGGCCTCGGTCACCGCCGCCCCGTAGTAGACGCCGGCCCCGGCCAGCTCCGCGGCGCCGGGAATCTCGAGCTGGCGGTAGCTGACCCCGCTGGCCACGATCACGGCATGGCAGCTGATCTCCGACCCGTCGTCGAGGGTCACGTACCGATACGGATCCTCGCTCCGAATGGCGGTCACCTCGCGCGGTGACAGGATCTCCGCCCCGAGCCGGCGTGCCTGGGCCAGCGCCCGGCGGGCGAGGTCGCCGCCCGACAGGCCGGCCGGGAACCCGAGGTAGTTCTCGATCCGGCTGGTGGTGCCCGCCTGCCCGCCGGGCGCCTCGCGCTCCACCAGGACCGTCTTCAGCCCCTCCGACGCCCCGTAGACCGCCGCCGCCAGGCCGGACGGTCCGCCACCGATGATCACCAGGTCGTAGAACGGCAGCCCGGCCGTGGTCTGGATCCCCACCCGCTCCGCGATCTGGCGGACGGTCGGGTCGCGGAGCACGGCGCCGTCCTCGAGGACGACGATCGGGACGGCGGGGTCGATCTCGTCCTCTGCCACTCCCGCGCTCACCGCGACGCGCCGGCCTTCCTCATCGGTGATCGGATCGAGCCAGTGGTACGGGACCTGGTTGCGGGTCAGGTAGTCGCGGATCTCGTGGCCCTTGGCCGCCCAGCGGCCGGCGATCAGGCGCAGCCCGGCGAATGGTGGCCGGTAGCCGGCCGCCCAGTCGGCGAGGAGGTCGTCGAGCATCGGGTACAGCCGCTCCTCGGGCGGATCCCAGGGCTTGAGCAGGTACTGGTCGAGCCGGATCTCGTTGATCGCCCGGATGGCGACATCGGTATCGGCGTAAGCGGTGAGGAGTACCCGTCGGGCATCCGGCTGGAGGTCGATGGCCTCGGTCAGGAACTCGATGCCGGTCATGTTCGCCATCCGCTGGTCGACGACGAACAGGGCGACCGGGTCGCCGCGGACAGTCAGCTCGCGGACCGCGTCGAGCGCCTCCGCCCCACTGGGCGCGGCGAGGATGCGGTAGTCCTTCGCGTACCAGGTGCGCAGGTCGCGCTCGATGGCGCGCAGGACCGGGACGTCGTCGTCGACGGTGACGATGGTCGGTCGGCTGGCCACCGGGTGAGTCTAGCCTTGGAGGCGCAGGCTAGGATTCGACCGATGAGTGCCGCATCGCAACGGGCCGACGTGGTCATCGTCGGTGGCGCCGTCGTGGGCTCGGCGGTCGCCTACTTCCTGGCCCGTGACCCCGATTTCTGGGGCTCGGTCATGGTCGTCGAGCGCGATCCGACCTATGCCACCGCCTCGACCACGCTCTCCGCCGCATCGGTGCGTCAGCAGTTCTCGACCCCGGTCAACATCCAGATGAGCCAGTTCGCGGTGCAGGTCCTCAAGCACCCGGAGTGGTGGTTCCCGCTGCTCGAGACCGTGCCCGACTTCGGGTTCGTGGAGGGGGGCTACCTGTTCCTCGCCACCGAGGCCGGGGTGCCGACGCTGTGGGCCAACCATGCGATCCAGCGCGATCTGCAGGTCCCGGTCGAGATCCTGTCCCCGGACGAGCTGTCGCATCGGTTCGCGTGGCTGACGACCGAGGACCTGGCCGGCGGCTCGCTGGGGACCGCCGGAGAGGGGTGGTTCGACGCGACCGCCCTGATGCAGGCCTTCCAGCAGTCGGCGCGCGCCTCGGGCGTGACCTACGTCACCGGCGAGGTGACCGGCATCCTCTCGTTCGGGGGGCGCGTGGACGCGGTGATGCTCTCGGACGGGCGGCTCATCGAGTGCGGGACGCTGGTCAACGCTGCCGGCCCGCGAGCCGGGGCGCTGGCCAGGTTCGCCGGTGTCGACCTGCCGGTGGTGCCGCGCAAGCGGAACGTCTACGCCTTCTCGTGCAAGACGGAGATCCCCGACGCCCCGCTGGTCATCGATCCCAGCGGGGTCTACTTCCGCCCCGATGAGCCGCACTACCTCGGTGGCTTCTCCCCGCGTGACGGGGAGGAAGATCCGGACACCCTGGACCTGACCGTCGACCTCCCGGCGTGGGAGGAGCGGGTGTGGCCGGCCATGGCGCACCGTGTGCCGGCCTTCGAGGCGGTGAAGATGCGCCGTGCGTGGGCCGGCCACTACGAGGTCAACACCGTCGACCACAACGCGATCATCGGCCCCCATCCGGAGATGACGAACCTGGTGTTCGCGAACGGGTTCTCGGGCCACGGCCTGCAGCAGGCGCCAGCGGTCGGACGCGGCCTGGCCGAGCTCATCATCCATGGCGCGTACCGGGCCATCGACCTCTCCCCGCTCGGGTACGAGCGGATCGCCGAGAACCGGCCGCTCCGCGAGCTGAACGTCGTCTAGGCGTAGGCTGGACCGATGCCAGAGCCGGATGCCACGCCCGAGCCCGAGCCCGAGCCCGAGCCCGGCCGACTCCCGAACCGGAAGCCGAGTGGGAATCCGAGGGCGGCGCCGTTCTCCCGCCCGGGGTGCCACTGACGCTCCACGGTCCCGACGGCGCCGGCCCCGACGAGCTGGCCGCCGCCCTGCAGGCAGCGCGGGACGCCCTTCCACGGGGCTACCGCCTGGAGCGCGACTGATCGGTGTGCGGCCGCTTCGCCCAGCCGCACTCCAGCGAGGAGCTGGCCCGCATCTTCCGAGCCCGGCCGACGGTGGACCTCCCCGGACAGCGTTTCAACGTGGCGCCCACCGACGAGGTGGCGGGCGTGGTCGAGCACCACGGGGAGCGGCTCATCGAGCCGTTCCGCTGGGGCCTCGTACCGTGGTACGCCGACGACCGCAAGGGCGCGGCCCGGCTGATCAACGCCCGAGCGGAGACGGTCGAGACGACGCCGGCCTTCCGGACGTCCTTCGCCAAGCGGCGGCTCATCATCCCGGCGGCCGCGTTCTACGAGTGGCATCGGGTCGACGGCCGGCGTGAGCCGTTTGCCATTCGGCGGCTGGATGGTGACCCGCTGGCCCTGGCCGGGGTGTGGGCCGTGTGGCGGGACTCGGAGACCGGGGAGCGGGTCTACACCTGTTCGATCCTGACCACGATCCCCAACGCGCTGGTCTCCCCGATCCACAACCGGATGCCGGTCATCCTGGATCCGGACAGCTGGGACACGTGGCTGTCGGGCCAGACCGCCCTCGCCGACCTGCGCACCCTCTTGTTCCCGTTCCCCGCCGAGGAGCTCGATGCCTACCCCGTCTCGTCGGCCGTGAACAACGTCCGCAACGAGGGAGCGGAGCTGCTGGAACGGGCCGGGTGACCGCCCTCGACGTCCCCGGCGACGCCCTCGTCCTGCTCATCGGTGTCGCCGGCAGTGGCAAGTCGACGCTCGCCGCCCGGCACTTCGAGCCTGCGGAGATCCTCTCGTCGGATGCCTACCGTGAGGCGGTCTCCGGCGACCCGACCGACCAGTCCGCCACCGATGAGGCCTTCGCCCGGCTCCACGCGGAACTCGACCGCCGTCTCGCCGCCGGCCGGCTGACGGTGGTGGACGCGACGAACGTCCAGGCCTGGGCCCGCCGGTCGCTGCTGGCGGTCGCCGCTCGCCATGGTCGTCCGGTGGTGGCCATCGTCCTGGCCCTGCCGCTCGAGGTCAGCCTGGCGCGGAACGCCGGGAGGGAGCACCGGCGCGTGCCAGCGGGCGCCGTTCGACGCCAGGATCGGAACCTGCGGGCGTCGCTGCGGCAGCTGGACGGGGAGGGCTACGCGACGGTGGCGGTGCTCTCGGATCCGGGCCAGGTGGAGGCTCTGGAAATCCGGACACAAAGAAACGTCCCGAAGGAACGGCACCCGACCCTTTGATGCAATCTCCGGAGTCGTCACCGGGACCTTGATGCAATCTCAGACCCGGATCGTGCTGCCCCTTCGGGACGAGACGAATCATAGGCTGCCCCTAACATCCCCACAATAGGGGTTATCCACCACTTTCTCGGTTGATTGCGAGGCAATCCACACGTTGTCCACATGTGGACAGTCGGGTTCATACTGTTCCCATGACCACCCGAGCCGCGGTCACAGACTGGCTCGATCGGTACGAGCAAGCGTGGCGGACGAACGAACCGGACCTGATCAGGGGCCTGTTCACGGAGGACGCGGTCTACCGCTGGCATCCGTGGGAGGAGCCCGCCGACGGGGCCGATGGACTCGACGAGATCGTCGAAGCCTGGCTCGAGCAGCCCGACGATCCGGGCGACTGGACCCTGGAATGCGAGCCGATCGCCGTCGAGGGCGACGTCGCCGTGGCCCGCTGCGAGACCCGCTACCGCGCCACCGCCCGTGGGCCGGCCCGGGTCTACCACAACATCTGGGTGCATGACCCTCACCGATGACGGCCGCTGCTCGGACTACCTCGAGTACTTCATGAAGGAGCCGACCGAAGAGTCCGCCTGACCGCTAGGCTTGCCGCGTGGCGGCCACCTTCCACGTCCTGCACGAGGGCTACGTCGACGACCGGGGCGTGTGCGGCACCGTCAGCCTGGTCGAGGACGGCGACGTCCGGATCGTGGTGGACCCCGGGATGGTCGCCGACCGCGAGGAGATCCTGGCGCCGCTCGTCAGCCTCGGCCTCTCCCCGGAGGACGTGACCCACGTCTTCCTGACCCACCACCACCCCGACCACACGGTCAATGCCGCCCTGTTCGCGAATGCCACGGTCGTCGACTTCTGGGCGGCGTACCACGGCACCGACTGGACCGATCACCAGGGTGACGGCCACCGCATCTCCCCGCACGTGTCGCTGATCCTGACCCCCGGCCACACCCACGAGGACGCCACCCTCCTGGTCGAGACCGATGATGGGACGGTCGCCTGCACCCACCTGTGGTGGCGGGCCGATCGCACTCCCGAGATCGACCCCCTGGCCGATGACCAGACCGCCCTCGAGGCCAGTCGGGCGCGCGTCCTCGAGGTCGCCGACATCGTCGTCCCCGGCCACGGTCCCCCGTTTCGCGTCCACCGGGAGGGCGCATCGGTATCCTCATCGGCGTGAGCACCGATGCGAGCGTGGATCGGCTCGAGTACAGCGAGCAGTGGCGGGTCCGGACCTTCGAGCTGGACTCGAACGGCCACGTCAACAACGCGGTGTACCTGAACTACGCCGAGGTCGTCGCCACCGAGCACGCGGAGGTCCTGGGCTACGGTCGGGCCTGGACCGAGAAGCACCAGATCGGATGGGCCGTCCGCGAGCACCGGGTCGTCTACCACCGCCCGGCCGAGTACCGCGACGTCATCCGGGTCACCACCCGGGTTGGCGCCATGGGCGGGGTCCGCGCCATGCGGCACACCGAGATCCGCCGCGAGCCGGACGGGGAGCTGCTCGCCGAGGTGGAGACCACCTGGGTCTGCGTCCGCCGGTCCGACCAGCGCCCGACCCGGATCCCGGCCGACCTCCTCGACCGATACGCCGACCACCTCGCCGCCGAGACCGATGACCCGGGCGCGTGACCTCGGTATCCGCCTCGGCCACGGCCGTCCGGGCCCATTCAACGCCATCACCGACGTCGCGGGCGTCCGGGTGGGCCACGCCACCCTCATCTCCGGCCACGGCCCGCTGGTGGTCGGCAAGGGACCGATCCGCACCGGCGTGACCGCCATCGTCCCCCACGATGGGGACGTCTGGCGCGAGCCGGTCTTCGCCGGGAGCTTCTCGCTGAACGGCAACGGCGAGATGACCGGCCTGCTGTGGATCGAGGAGAGCGGGCTCCTGAGCAGCATCATCGGCCTGAGCAACACGCATGCCATCGGCGTCGTCCACGACGCGCTGGTCCGGACCGCGGTCGCCACCACGGGGGAGCACCTGCCGTGGACGTTGCCGGTGGCCAGCGAGACGTGGGACGGGATGTTGAACGACATCGACGGGATGCACGTCCGGACCGAGCACGTCACTGTCGGCCATCTCGGCCGCGAGCAGCGGTCCGGTGGGCGAGGGCAACGTGGGCGGCGGGACCGGGATGGTCTGCCACGAGTTCAAGGGCGGGATCGGCACCGCGTCGCGCGTGCTCCCGCCGGACAGCGGCGGCTGGACGGTCGGCGCCCTGGTGCAAGTCCAACTACGGTGACCGTGATCAGCTGCGGATCGACGGCGTGCCGGTCGGCGCGGAGATCGGCCTCGACGAGCTCAGCAGCCCGTACGGATTCGAGCGCAGCCCGACGGCCTGGCCCGGAGGCAGGTGCGGGATCGATCATCGGCATCGTGGCCACCGATGCCCCGCTGCTCCCCCACCAGTGCGTGGCCCTGGCCAAGCGGGCCGCGCTCGGCGCGGCGCGGGTCGGCTGCTACGCGTCGCTGGGATCGGGCGACATCTTCCTGGCCTTCGCCACCGGCAACCGCGGGCTGGCGAGCGAGGAGAGCCCGGTCCGGCCCGGGACCACCGTCCCGTCCGAGATGGTCGCCGGCGCGGCTCTCACCCCCCTGCTGCTGGCCACGGTCGAGGCGGTCGAGGAGGCCATCGTCAACTGCCTGGTCGCGGCCGAGACGATGACCGGGCGGGACGGGATCACGGCGCACGCCCTGCCCCACGACCGCCTGGTCGAGGTGATGACCCGCCACGGACGGAACCTGGAGCCGCCGGGCGGCGTCTGACCGGCACATGCCAGTCCCCGCGGGCCGTCGACTCCCCGTGCCCGGCGACCGCCTCGAAGAGCTCTTCGAGGCCCATCACCGGGCGCTGCTGGCCTATGCCGCCCGGCGCTCCCCGACCATGGCCGACGCGGAGGACGTGGTGGCCGAGGTCTTTCTCGTCGCCTGGCGCCGACTCGACGACGTGCCCGCCGGCGACGAGGCCCTCCCGTGGCTGTACGCGGTCGCGCGGAAGACGCTCGGCAACCAGCGACGCGGCTTCCTTCGCCGGGGTCGCCTCCAGCAGAGACTCGAGCAGACGGCCGATCGACCGATCGACGCACCTCCTCCCGAGACCGAGCCGGCACTCGAGGCGCTCGCCCGCCTCTCGGCCGACGACCAGGAGCTCCTTCGCCTGGTGGCGTGGGAGGAGCTCAGCCACGCCGAGATCGCGGCGGTTCTGGGGATATCGGTCAACGCCGTGGCGATCCGGCTGCATCGGGCCCGCGCGAGATTCGAAGGGGCGTTGGTGAAAGGTCCGAGCCGATGGCGGACATGGCTATCGGTGAAGGGCAGTCCGAGCCGACGACCATCGCGGGAGAAACCATGAGCGACGACCCCACACGCGATCCGATCGACGAGCTCGGGCGGGCGAACCCGCTCCGCGACGACCAGCTGCCCCCCAGCAGCCGGGACCGTGTCTGGTCCCGGATCCAGGAGGCACGCATGTCCGACAACCTTCCACAGGCCGATCCCGGCCAGACCCGCCTGGCCCGATGGACCATCGCCGCCGCGGGGGCGACCCTGGTGGCCGTCCTGGCCCTGGCGGTCACCCTCGGCGGCACGGCCGCGCCAACGCCACCCGCCGGCAACGAAGGCAGCGGCGGCGGGGCGATCGGGATCTGCCTCGCGTTCAGCATCGAGGAGCTTCAGGCCCGCGACTTCGCATTCGACGGGACCGTGACCGCCATCAACGGCACCCAGGCCACGTTCACGGTGAATGACGGCTTCTGGGGCATCGAGGACGGAGCCAGCACCACGCTCCAGGCCGATCTCATGGTCGGTGACCCGCAGGTCGTCGCTCTCGAAGGCGGCCCGGTGCTGGTGGTGGGCGAGCGGTACCTGATCACCGGCGACGAGACCTTCGCCTGGAGCTGCGGCTGGAGCCGAGTGTGGAACGAGGCCGACGCCGCCGAATGGGCCGCCGCGTCGCCCTGACGCCAGTCGACGAGCGCCGGCGGCGGAGCCGGATCGGGATGCCGCTTCAGCCGCCGGCGCGCTCCACGTATCGGGACAGCACGGGATCCCAGCCCACGAGTGTAGCCCTGGAATCGCTCCTCGGTCTCCTCCCCGTGCACCTCCCAGCCGCGGTGCTCGAGCTCGACGCGTGTCGTGCTCGGGCCCTCGGCGATGAAGCGGACGGTGAGCTGGGTGGCCAGCTCCGCGCCGTAGCCGGGATGCCAGGTGGACGAGAACCCGTCCGGCTCCTCCCAGGCGGTGATCGTGCCCCACGTCACCTTCCCGTCCTGGGTCTGCTCGTAGATCTCGCCGCCGACGCGGTCCTCCATGCCGGCGATCGCCACCTCCCCGGCAACGGAGTGGGTGAGCGTCGGCCACCAGGTTCCCATCCCCTCGGTGAACAGCTTGAACGCCGCCTTCTGGACGAGCGGCACGGTGACCGTCTTGCGGATCACCAGGTCGATGGACTCGGGGGCATCCGAGGCCGTGAATCGGGTCGCCATGTCAGTCCTCCACTGCTTCCTCTGCGGCCGCCCGGAATCCCTCCAGGGCACGACCCCAGAACTCGTCCATGAAGCGCGCATGGCACCGATCCCCTCCGGGCTGACCGCGTACACGCGGCGCGTCCCCTCGGCGCGAACGGTGACCAGCCCGGCCTCGGTCAGCACCCGCAGGTGCTGGGAGACCGCGGGGCGGGTCACCGGCATGCCGTCCGCGATCTGGTGCACGGCCAGTGGACCGGGCAGCAGCCGCTCATAGATCCGACGGCGGGTCGGGTCGGCCAGCGCGCCGAGGGCTTCCAGTGCCAGAGTATTGGTTAGCCATCACTAACCGTTAGTCTAGGCTTACGAGGCTGGGGTGTCAAGCCCCCGGGCCGCGGATCGCGCCTATCATCCGGAGGCGATGACACGGATGGCGCAGGGCCTTCGCAAGAACTTCGGCGCCCTCGAGGAGCGCAACTTCCGGTACCTGTGGCTGGGCCAGACCGGTTCCGCCATCGGCGACGGGCTGTCGTTCGTTGCCATCGCCTTCGCCGTGCTTGCGATCGGTGGCTCGGCGACGGAGATCGGGATCGTGTTCGCGGCATTCTTCCTGCCGAACGTGGTCTTCCTCCTTGCCGGCGGGGTGTGGGCCGACCGGCTGCCGCGAAACCTGGTGATGATGACCAGCGACGGCGTGCGCGCCGCGGTGCAGGTTGGCCTGGCGGTCCTGTTGTTCTCGGGGAGGGCTGAGGTCTGGCACATCGTGGTCGCCGCAGCCCTGCATGGGGCGGCATCCGCCTTCTTCGTTCCGGCAGCCACCGGGCTCATGCCCCAGGTCGTCGAGTCCCGGCCGGCTCCAACAGGCGAACGCGCTGATGACCCTGTCGCAGAGCGCGGCGTTCCTCATCGGTCCGGCGGTCTCGGGCATCCTGGTCGCCGCCAGCGGTCCGGGAATCGTCTTTGCCATCGATGCGGTGACCTACGTCTTCTCGATGATCACCCTCGCGCTGCTGCGAATCGACCGGGCGGTGGCCACCGAGGTGCGGGAGTCGTTCGCGTCAGAGCTCGCGCAGGGGTGGCACGAGGTCCGCTCCCGCGACTGGCTCCTCGGCTCGCTGATCGTGTTCGGGCTGTCGAACATGGCCATGGGCTCGTTCATGGTCCTGGGGCCGGTGATCGTCGACCGCGAGCTGGGTGGCGCCGCGGAGTGGGGGCTGATCATGACCGTGGGAGCGCTCGGCGCCCTGATCGGCGGGGCGGTGGCCCTCCGCTGGAAACCGGCGCGGCCGCTGGCCGTGGGATTTGCGCTGATGCTGATCGGGGCAACGCGCACCCTCTCGCTGATCCCCCCGCTGCCCGTCGCTCGTCATCGCGCTCACGGCCATGCTCACGCTGGTGGCCATCTCGATCTCGAACACCCTGTGGGAGACCGTCCTCCAGCAGCGGATTCCCCAGGCGTCGCTGTCGCGCGTCTCGTCGTACGACTGGATGGTGTCGCTCGCGTTCCAGCCGGTCGCGTTCGTGATCATCGGGCCGCTGGCCGACACCATCGGTGAGGTCCCGACCCTGCTCCTGGCCTCCGCGATCGCACTGGGCGTCAATATCGGGGCGCTCCTCGTCCCGGGCATCCGGAACATGCGCCGGCTGGATACGGACGCCTCGACGGAGAATCCAGATGACGTTGTCCGACCGGTGACCACCGGCAGCACCGTGCCCTGAAGGAGATGCCATGACCTGGGAACGCGCCGAGGAAGCGGCCAAGCCCGTGCTGAAATGCCCGCTCTGCGGCGGGACGGAGTTCGACCGCGAGCAGGGCCGGATGGATTCGCGATGGGGCATCACCAGCCACAAGCTCGTCCTGCAGGTCTGCAAGCGGTGCGGCTTCGTCCTGCACTTCTCGGCCGGACGCGGAATCTGGGATTTCGACTGACCGGGCGTAGACTGGCCCCATGTTCTCGTTCCTGACCGGTCGCAAGTCGACCATGCCCGACCCGGCCAAGGCACTCCCCGGCCGGCCCGCCCCGATCCCGACCGCCGAGCGGCACCGCGTCAACGGCCAGCCGCTGCAGGGTCCCTACCCGGAAGGCGCGGAGATCGCCGACTTCGCGGCCGGCTGCTTCTGGGGCGTGGAGAAGACGTTCTGGAACATCCCCGGGGTGATCGTCACCGCGGTTGGCTACCAGGGCGGCTACACGCCCAACCCGACCTACGAGGAGGTCTGCTCCGGCGGGACCGGCCACGCGGAGGCCGTGCGCGTCGTGTTCGACCCCGCGCGCGTGTCGTACGAGCAGCTGCTCAAGGCGTTCTGGGAGGAGCACGACCCGACCCAGGGCATGCGCCAGGGCAATGACCTGGGCACCTCGTATCGGTCAGCCATCTACACCCACACCGATGCCCAGCGGGAGGCGGCGGACGCCTCGCGGGCGATGTACCAGTCCGAGCTGACCAAGGCCGGCTACGGACCGATCACGACCGAGATCGCCGACGCCGGACCGTTCTACTTCGCCGAGGACTACCACCAGCAATACCTGGCCAAGAATCCGAACGGCTACTGCCCCGTGCACTCCACCGGCGTGGTCCTGCCGGTGGTGCAGATGGAGCAGGTCTAGGAGAGATCCGGGCGGCCTAGGCAGCCTAGCTCGCGCGAATCTCCCGGATGTTGTCGACCAGGGTCAGGACCGCCAGCCCGACGACGGCCAGGACGACCAATTCGGCGGCGTAGGACACGACCAGAATCACTGCCCCGACCAGGGCCAGTGCCAACGCGATGCGGAGGAGCAGGGTGATCAGCTGACGGCGGAAGGCTGCCTCCAGGATGAGGTATCCGCCAACGGCCATGAGGACCACCGCCCAGACCGGGAGGTCGGTGAACACGATGAGCGCCATGAGCGCGATGAGGCCAAGGCTGACGCTCACGGCCGACCAGATCTCGACAATCCGCCCGTAGTTCAGGTCGGCCGTGGACTGGGGGTGATGGTCGTTGTGCAGGTGCGACCGCGGGTCTCCCTGCTCTCCGGCCACCGCCTGGAGGCGCCGCTGGACGAGCGCCTTTCGCTCGTCGTCGAACTCGGCTCGCTGCGCGCGGAGCAAGGCCAGCTGGGCCTCGCGCGCGGCAAGCTCGCGGGATCGGACCTCGTGGAGCTTCACCATCGAGCCGTCCGACGCCATGGCGCTCACGGCCTGGTCGCGGGCCGACAGGCCGTCCGCGGTCTGGGCGATCTCGTCATCGAGCCGGCGCCCCTCGATTTCGAGCTCGGCCAGGCGCTCGTCGATGGCGCCGACGACGCGGTGGGGTGGCGCAACCTTGTCGAGCCCGAGAAATCCGATCGGGTCATACCACGAGGGTCTGACCGATCCCGTCCGGGTGTATTTCAGCCCCGCGGGCGCTCGCTCCCCGGCGAACCGGTCGCGCGTGTCGAGGCCCCACAGCCCCCGGTAGCCGTCGACCCAGGGCACGCTGTCGTCAACCGGCTCGATCGACCATTCCTCGCCCTGGTCGGGGCCGATCGCCTTTCCGTCTCCCCGGGCGTAGTCAACGAACGGGATGCTCAAGGCGGCTTCGACCCGAGCGCCGAGATCGCCCGGATCGCCCTGGCGGAGCGTGTCGCGCCAGATATGGCGCACGAAGTCGAAGAGCCCCCGCAGGCCGCGGAACGCCGGCAGGGGCACGGTGGTGATGTACTCACCGGCCTCGAAATACGCCGCGTGGGACCCGGCGCCAGCGTAGATCACCGGGTGATCGCCAACGCGCGTGATGAAGGGGTCGTCCCAGCGCCGGCGGAGCTCGTCGCCCGAGTAGTCGTGCGCAGCGCATCCGAACCACACCGGGCGCGGGCCGTCCGGCGCGTCCTCGAGGACGACGAATGCCTGCTCGAGGTCCGCCTCGTGGTCATTCGCTCCGGCGAAGGTGGAGCGCCAATCATTCATGAAGTAGAAGTAGAGGTAGTGGAGGACGATCCAGCCACCTCGGCGCACGACGCGCCCGTGGTAGACGTATCGAGGGTCGTCGGCGCGGGCCGCGTCGTACTTGATCGCGGCCGCGGCCGCCGTTCCGCCGGGCACCTTTCCTCGGAGGAGGAGCGACCCGTTGAATCCGGCGTCAATGATTCGGGCGAAGAGCCCAACCCGGGCAAGCCGGCCCGGTGCCCGGAACACGGGTCGTTCCGGCCGACGGGACCATCGGGCGAGGGCGAGCCCACCCAGCGGCTCCTGGACCAGTCGCAGGAAGAGCGTGTTCCCGGGCGGAGCCGTCTGCCGTGCCAGGGTCGCGGGATCCAGGTCCCCGTTCGGGACAAGGAGCTGGGTCTGGCCCTCGGTCGATCCGACCAGGAGGTCGCACGCGGCCAGGTATGGCTCGACAGCTGCCGGGAAGAAGAGCTCGCCGTGGGTGTATCGAATGATCGGCTCGTAGGCGCGAAGGAGCTCGAGGTCGGTGCTCATTCCCCTTCACTCGCCCGCGGGATCGGTGCCGGCGACGGCGGGCGGTTGCGCCCAAAGGCTTCCCGAACGGCGGGCTGGTTCAAGTACAGGATGATGATCACCAGGAACGCCAGGCGCAGGTCGTCGGAGTGGCCCGCCAGGCGGGAGCCGAGCTCGTTGACCAGCGCGAACCCGGCAAGCAGGGTCGTCGCGACGAGGCCGATGGGCAGCAGCCTGATGAGCGCAAAAGCTGATGCCACCCCGACGATCGCCAGGCCAGCGATCAGGACGGAGATGACGCCGCCCTGGCCGCCAAGGGTTGCGACGATGCTGGAGCTGTTCGCGGGTCGAATCCCGACAGCGTCGAGGAAGAGGACGATGAACAGGACCGCCTCGAGAACCCCTGCGACCCACACCCCGAACGGCAGGCGCCGAGCTTGCGTCTCCACCGCTCGGATGCTACGGCATGCCCCGCGGCATCGAACGCCCTCCCCTCGGAGGGATTGGAGCGGGTCTGGCAGGTCAGGCCTGCGCGGCTGCTAGGGCCGGACGCGACCGAAGTTCCGACGGCCGGTTCGCCGCGAGGGCCGCCGCGAGGACCGCGGCGCGGGTCCCTCAGAACCGCCCGGCCACCGACCGATCGATGCTTCGTGGGCCTTGGGGGCATGGCGCCCATGGCCCTCTGGCGCGGGACGTGGCCGGCCGTGCCCGCCTCCTCGTGGTGGCCGACCGTTTCCGTGGCCGGTGCGCAGGCGGATGGACTGGGGACGTATGGACCGGTCTGGCTCGAAGCCGGGGATGACCTCGACCGGAATGGCATGACCGAGGAGCCGTTCGATATCGCGGAGGAGCGGCCCCTCGTCGACGCAGACCAGCGAGATGGCGATGCCGTCCACGCCCGCCCGACCCGTGCGCCCGATGCGATGGACGTAGTCGGAGGCCACCATCGGCAATTCGAAGTTCACGACGTGCGGCAGCGCGTCGATGTCCAGGCCGCGCGCGGCAACCTCGGTCGCGATGAGGAGGGTGACGCGCCCCGACTTGAAGTCGGCCAGGGCCCGTGTCCGCTGCGGCTGGCTCTTGTTGCCGTGGATGGTGGCGACCGCGATGCCGTCCCGCTCGAGCTGCTCCGCCAGCCGGTTGGCGCCGTGCTTGGTGCGGGTGAAGACCAGTGCCTGGTCGATCTTCCGCGACCGAACCAGCTGGCTCAGCAGCTCGCGCTTGCGCTCGCGGTCAACCGGGTGGATGACCTGCTCGACCAGCTCGGAGGGCGTATTGCGAGCGGCGATCTGAACCTGGGCCGGGCGATCGAGCAGGCCATCGGCCAGTCGGCGGATCTCGTTCGAGAACGTGGCCGAGAAGAGCAGGTTCTGCCGCTCGGCGGGCAATCGGGCGAGGATTCGACGGATGTCGCGAATGAATCCCATGTCGAGCATGCGATCGGCCTCGTCCAGGACGAGGACCTCGACTCCGCCCAGGTCGACCGTACCCTGGCCGACATGGTCGAGCAGCCGACCCGGGGTCGCGACCACGATCTCGGCGCCCGAGCTCAAGGCCCGCACCTGGGGATGGAATCCGACACCGCCGAAGACGGTGGTCGACCGGATGGACCGATGCCGGCCGTAGGTGCGGACGCTCTCTTCCACCTGCATGGCCAGCTCCCGGGTGGGAACGAGGACGAGGACCCGGACCCGACGGCGGCCGTCGGGGCGGGGTGAAGCGCTGAGGCGCTGCAGGATGGGCAGCACGAACGCGGCCGTCTTGCCGGTTCCAGTCTGGGCGCCGGCCAGCAGATCGCGGCCGGCGAGAACGAGAGGTATCGCCTCGCGCTGGACAGGGGTCGGCTCGGTGTAACCCGAGTCCGCGACAGCGCGGAGCAGTTCGGGCGACAGCCCGAGTTGAGTGAACGACACGGTGGGAATTCTCCTGACGAGGCCCTCCCGCAGCGATGCGGGGCCCGGTCAGGGCATGGATGAATCGGGGTTCAGCGGCAAAGGGCCGGGACGCAGACCGAAGCGTCCTGGGAAACCCGGGGGAGCACCCACCATACCACACGCTCTCGGACCAGCCGAGAGGTGGGCTCAGCTCGCCTTGCGGACGTTCGCGTCCTCGTCGACTTCGATCCCGAATCGCTTCGCCGCCCGGAGGATCTTGCGCCGGGCCTCGTCCTTCGCCGTCTTGCTCTCGAAATCGGTCTGGTTGAAGCGCGCGATCGCGTTGCGAACGTGCGATTCGTCGTGGATCGGAAGGTGCTCGCCTCCGTCACGATCGACGTACGCGAACTGGTTCGATCTGAGCTTTTCTCGTTTGGTCGTCGTGAGCTCTGCCATGACCCGATGGTGGTCGGGCCGCGGGTTACGCGGGCGCGGGTGAAGACTCCGGGTTGCATTGCGAACCCGCGACGTTTCGGGAGTCAGAGCGCTACTCGCGCCTCGCGGCGGCCTCGATCTCGGCGGCCTGCTGGCGCAGCGCGTCAGCCGTCTCGGCCGAGGCGATCTGGCCCTCGGCCTCGAGCTCGTTGATCGCGCGGTTGAGGTCGCGGGAGGCCTTGTTGATGTCGCCGCCGCTCAGGTCCTCGTCGCGGAACTTGTCGGCCTGCTCGAGGAGCTCCTCGGCCGCGTCCCCGTCGATCGACCCGTTCTGCTGACCCGCTGCAACCATCTGACCGAACTGCTCGAGCGCGGCGTCCAGGCTGACCGGTGCGGGCAACGGGGTCGGAGCCGGTGTGGGCGATCGGAATCGGGGTTGGTGCCACTGATGGGGAGACCGATGCTGGTGGCTCGGATTCGAGCCCGGCCGTTCCCGGCGGAGATTGCGCCACGGCAAAGAGCGCAGCCGCAATCAATACGGCCAGGCCCAGGGCCGCTGCGACGCCCGGACGTCTCCGCCGGGAGGACGCTGCCGAGGTCGCGGGCGGGACCGGAGCCGCGGCTGCTTGGATGGGTTCGGACTGCTCCGCCGCCGGGGTGGGTGGTTCCGGGGCGATGGCTTTGGCGGCGAGGAAGGCGGGAATGGCCACCGCCGGCTCGGTTCGGTCGTCGGGGGTGCTCGCCTCGGCCGGACTGGCATCGGATTCCAGCCAGCTGCGCAACTCGGTGGCGAGTTGACCTGCCGATGCCTGTCGATCAGGGGGATCCGGGGCGAGCGCGCGGCGGACGATCTCGCCCAGCGCCGGCGGGGCGTCGCCGATGACCAGGGGCGGCGCCTGCTGGGCCTCGAGCAGCTCCACGGGGGTATTGACCTGGTACGGCGGATCGCCGGTGAGCATCTCGGTCAGCAGGACCCCGGTGGCATAGACGTCGGTCGCCGGCCCGACGTCCTCGCCGCGGAGCTGCTCGGGCGCCATCGAGCGGAGCGTGCCGGTGATCGTGCCGGGCGCGGTGAGGTGGGTGTTCTCATCGGCCAGCAAGCGGGCGATGCCGAAGTCAACGAGCCGCGCCTCGCCGTCCGGGCCGAGCAGGACGTTCCCCGCCTTCACGTCCCGGTGGATCACGCCGCGCTCGTGCGCGTGCTCGAGCGCCTCCGCCACCTCGGCGCCAATTCGGGCAGCCGCACGCGGCGGCAGGATCCGCTCGCGCCGCAGCCGCTCCCCGAGGGACTCGCCCTCCACCAGCTCGAACACGATGGCCGCCGCATCCGCATCGACCGCGACGTCATAGATCGCGACGATCCCCGGATGCGACAGCGCGGCTGCCGCCTGGGCCTCCTGCGTCAGTCGAGCGCGGGTCGTGTCATCGTCCAGCAGGTGGCGGTGCAGGACCTTGACCGCCACTGATCGCTGCAGGACCTGGTCGGTGCCCCGCCAGACCTCCGCACTGCCCCCCATCGCAAGTCGCTCGTCGAGCTGGTAGCGATCGGCGAGCGAGGCGGGAAGTCGTGGTGGTTCGGGCTCGGTCTCGGGCACGCCGAACATGCTAGCGGCGGGTCAGGACGGTGTCTCGGACACCGTGGGCCGATGGCTGAGCGGGGCTGCTACTCTGGCTCGGTGAAGGGCGATCGGGTCGAGGCCGTGGTCGATACCGGCCAGGGCACCCAGACGTTCGTGATCGAGGCCACCCGCGCCGGTCGGCGGCTGGAGGTGGCCACCAGTCGGGGCGTGGTCGAGGTCAGCGAGGTGACCCGCTCGGGCACCCCGGTCCGGACCGGCCGGTTCATGGCCAGCCGGCTCATCGCCCTGGTCGAGTTTCCCGCCCACGAGGGGCGCGAGTCGCAGGTCGAGGTCTCCACTCGCCGACGGATCACGACCGTCGGCGAAGAATAGGTGGGTCGGCCGGCCGACCTCGTCCTGACCGGCGGGCGGGTCGAGCCCATTGCGCCCCGGAATGCGCCGGCCGATGCGGTCGCGGTGACCGACGGCCGGATCAGCGCGGTCGGCAACACGGCGGAAGTCGAGGGCGTCATCGGTCCAACGACCCGCGTCGTCCGGCTCAACGGGGAGACGGTGCTCCCCGGGTTCCAGGACGCGCACTGCCACGCGGTGTACGGCGGACTGATGCACACGGAGGCCAACCTCCACGACCTCCCCGACGAGGATGCATACCTCGCGGCCGTGAAGGCGTGGGCGGACGCCCATCCGGACCTCGAATGGGTCACTGGCGACGGGTGGCACTACGGCACGTTCGGCAGCCCGATGCCCCATCGGTCGGCCCTGGACCGGGTGGTGCCGGACCGACCCGTGTTCCTGAGCGCGTACGACGGCCACACGGCGTGGGTCAACAGCCGGGCCCTGGAGCTGGCGGGCATCGGTCCGGACACGCCCGATCCGGAGCACGGCCGCTTCGAACGGGACCCGGACGGCATGCCGACCGGGGCGCTGGTCGAGGACGCGGTTGCCGCCGTTGACCGCCTGATCCCCGAGCCCTCGCACGAAACGTTGGTGCAGGCCCTGCTCGACAGCCAGCGGCAGCTCCATGCCTGGGGGATCACCGGCTGGCACGACCCGGGCGTGAACCCGGAGTGGCTTCCGGTCTACCAGGAGGTCACGGCCGATGGCCGGCTGACCGCTCGGGTGGTCGCGGCCCAGCAGTGGCAGCCGTGGGGCAAGGACCGCGAGCCCGATCCCCTCCCCCGGCTGCTCGCCGGCCGCGAGAGCTCGGAGAAGATCGGCCTGCGGTCGGACGTCGTGAAGTTCTTCCTCGACGGCGTGTTCGAGAGCCAGACCGCGTACCTGCTCGAGCCGTACCTCGAACCCGACGGTGCTCCGGGCACGAATCGATCACGGCCGGAGTACGAGCAGGGGGAGCTCGACGCCGCGGTCACCGAGCTGGAACGGCTCGGGTTCGACTGCCACTTCCATGCCATCGGGGACGCGGCCGTGCGGCAGGCGCTGGACGCGGTGGCCGCGGCGCGGGCGGCCAACGGACCGCGGGACGCGCGGCACTCGATCGCCCATATCGAGCTCATCGATGCGGCCGACATTCCCCGCTTCGGCCAGCTTGGGGTGGCGGCCAACATGCAGCCGTTCTGGGCCCACCTCGACGAGGAGACCCGCGACATCCAGCTTCCGCACATCGGTCCGGATCGGTATGACGCTCGATACGCGTTCGGCGACCTGCGGCGGACTGGTGCCCGCCTCGCCATCGGCAGCGACTGGACGGTCACCACCGCCGATCCGCTCCAGATCCTGGAGGTGGCGATCCGCCGAATCTTCCCCACCCAGCGCGACGACCCGCCGTGGCGGCCCGACCAGCGGCTCGACCTGGACACCGCCCTGGCGGCGGCTACCGTCGGTTCGGCGTGGGTCAGCCGGATGGAGACCGATACCGGCACGATCGAGGTCGGCAAGCTCGCCGACCTGGTCGTCCTCGATCGCGATCTCCGGGCCGTTCCCGACGGCCAGACGGCCGACGCGACGGTGCAGCTCACGTTCGTCGGGGGCGCCGCCGTCTACGAGCGCGGGCTGAGCCCGGGGAGCTCCTAGGGCGCGACCGGGTTGAAGCTCACCCCGAGCAGCGCCATCTTGGTCTTCGCGTTCGCCGTCCAGGTCATCGACACCGATGGCGGCGCCGGCCTCCTCCGATCCGGCGCCGCGGAGGTTGTTCAGGCCGCCGGTGGTGTTCGTGTCCCAGCGCTCGGTCTGGCCGGCTGCCGGCGGTGTAGCCGGTCGTGCTGTTCTGGCCGTAGAGGACGTCGAGGACGAGGCCGCCGGTGACCGAGGGCACGGTGACCCCGAGCGTGGTCGCGTTGGCCCCGGCCCCGACCGGGGTCCCGATCGTCGCCACTCCGGACAGGGCGTGGACGCCCATGACCCGCTTCACGCTGCCGCTCAGGGTGTGGGTCAGCGCGGAACCCGGACACGCCAGGGCTTGGGTTGAGAAGCGCCCAGATCTCGACCGCGCCGCCGCCGGGCGCCGTCTGGCGGCCGACGAAGGTCAGCGCCTGGTCGGCGCCAGGGTTGGCCGGGTCCGGCTTCCAGGTCACCGAGGTCGTCGTGAACGAGCTCGACGAGACGCTGACCATGACCACGACCGCGTTGCTGCCGGGCGGCAGGCTGAACGGGATCGAGCCAGAGCTGGAGGTCGCCGAGCCGAAGTTGCTGACCGCCGTCGCCGTCCGGCTCACGG